>CABRCR010000056.1:0-5805 GCA_902469435.1 uncultured Collinsella sp.
GCGGAGCCGGGCCTTTTTGTGCGGAGAAACCACCACAAAGGCGCCTGTCCCCTTTGTGGTGGTTTTGACAGGTTAGCGGAGCTTGCTGGTCTCGAAGTACTCGGGGAACTGGTCCAGAACCTCGGTTTGGTTGCGGAACATCATGTGCAGGTGCTTGCTGACCAAAAAGCTCGCTTCGATGGGGTCGCGACCGGCGATAGCGCGGCGAATCTGCTTGTGCTCGTTCACGATGTCCTGATTGTCGAGAACCTGCGTGGCGGCGCGCAGCCAGCGGAAGCGCTCCAGGTCGGCATTGGTCTCCTCGAGCCACGACCACACAGTGCTGCGGCATGCGATGCTAAAAATCATGTGATGCATGAGGTTGTCGCTCAAAAAGAAGCCGATGCGATCCTCTTCGGCCGTGGCCTTTTCCTGCAGCGCGATGGCGCGGTCGAGCTGCTCGATGCCGGCCGACGTGGCGCGCGCACAGCACTCCACAATTACCTGCTTTTCCAGGTGCTCGCGAATGTAGCAGGCACTCTCGGCAAGGGTGAGGTTGATGGGTGAGACGTAGGTGCCGCTCTGGGGCACGGTGCGCACCAGGCCTTCCTGCGCCAAGCGAACCAAAGCCTCGCGCACGGGCGTGCGCCCCATATCCAGGTCGTCGCAAAGTTGCTTGACGCCCAGCTTTTCGCCCGGCTTGTAGTCCAGATAGACGATCTTGCGTCGAATGGTGTGGTAGGACTGGTCCTGTAGGCTCGTTTCCTGCTCGCCGACGTGCATCGATTCTTCCATAGCGCCTCGCAACTGTTCTATCAAACTCATATGTCAGTTGTTAATTATGCCGCGAATCAGCTTTCCGCGGTGGGTAATTCGGCTGTTGCCCAAGAACGATTGCGGCATCTTAGTCTTTGTTTGCGCAAGGCTGCGCTCAATGTTGCCGTATCATAAGCCGTCGCAAACGTGAAAGAGAAAGAAGGAATCCCATATGCAACTGGCGAATATCGTACGCGAGCGCTGGAAGGGTGTCTTGTTCTGCCTGACCATCGCTATCCCCGCGACGTTGCTCGGCAAACAAATTGAGGTGGTCGGCGGGCCGGTATTTGCCATCCTCTTTGGCATGGTTCTGGCGCTCGTCTTTCCCAAGAATCGTCGCGAACAGCTCGCCGCCGGCGTTACCTATACGTCTAAAAAGGTCTTGCAATACGCGGTTATCCTGCTTGGCTTTGGCATGAACCTCTCGCAGATTCTGTCCAAGGGCGCCCAGTCGCTGCCGATTATCGTGGCGACGATCTCGACCTCGCTTGTTGTCGCCTTCGTGCTCTGCCACGTCATGAACGTGCCGAGCAAGATCGCGACGCTTGTGGGTGTGGGTTCGTCGATTTGCGGCGGTTCTGCCATCGCCGCGACCGCACCCGTCATCGATGCCGACGATCGCGAGATTGCCCAGGCTATTTCGGTCATCTTCCTGTTTAACGTTATCGCGGCGCTCGTGTTTCCGACGCTCGGCGGCATGCTCGGGCTGACCAACGAGGGCTTTGGCCTGTTTGCCGGCACCGCCATCAACGACACTTCGTCCGTAACGGCTGCGGCGAGCGCCTGGGACAGCATGCATCCCGGCGCCAATGTGCTCGAGAGCGCCACGGTGGTCAAGCTCACCAGGACGCTGGCCATTATTCCCATTACGTTGGTTCTCGCATGCTGGCAGATGCATCTGGCGCGCAAGGCCGGCGGCGACGCCAAAAGCACGTTCTCGCTTAAACGCGCGTTTCCCATGTTTGTGCTGTTCTTTGTGCTGGCGAGCGTAATCACCACGGTGCTTCAGCTTCCCGCGTCCATTACGGCGCCCATCAAGGAGCTTTCGAAGTTCTTTATCGTGATGGCCATGGCGGCTATTGGCTTTAATACCGATATCGTCGAGCTGGTCAAAAAGGGCGGCAAGCCCATCGCGCTGGGCTTTTGCTGTTGGATTGGCATTGCGTGCATGAGCTTGGGAATGCAGCACGTGCTGGGAATCTGGTAGAGAAGTAGCCAGTTTGCGTGTTGGCTGCTGGTGAGCGCATGCCTGCGGTGGAGCGATAGGAGCTCTTGCGGGTATGGCTTGTCCGCAGGTTTATAAGTCCCGAAGAGCTCTTATCGCCCCGCCAGGATGGCGATGCGGGGCAACACCTATACTCGCAGGACGGCGCTCTCTGCCCTATAGTGTTTGGTGAGCAATATCGTTCAATTTTGAAACACTCGGTCGTGCGACCGTCGGCGGTTGCATGTCGCCGCGGACAGGGGCAAATCATGGATAGCGTTGCCAAGCTGAACATCTTGACCGAGGCCCTGGCTGCTGCCGGGGCCTCGGCATTGGCAATCGATGCGCGGGGGGACGTCGCGATTTCGACCATGAATGACGCGGCGCTTGAGTGGGATGTGGCGGCTTTTGTCGCTGAGCGCCTCGACCGTATAGGAGACGGCGCGCGTCTGGTTATGGGACGTGCGGGTGCGCGCCTGAGCCTGACCGTTCGCCCCACCGACAAAGAGGGCGGGAGGCTTTGGGTCGTTGTGGTCCGCGAGGTGCGCGGTGCCGCGGCGCATTCGGGCATCGAGTGGCTCAACGCCGACGAAGTTGAGGCCCGCTACGAATCGAGCGCGTACGGCATCGTTGAGGGGGCGGCCTCGGTGGCTGCGCCGGTCGCCGAGAGCTACGCGCGCGGCGTGCCCCTTATGCTCGAGGGCGAGCTGGGGGCGGGTCAGGTCGAGATAGCCAAGCGCCTCTATCTGGACGGTCCTTTTGCCGATCAGCCCTTTGTTTCCGTCGCGCTCGATGAGCTTACCGATCGCGGTTGGCGCCACGTGCTCAAAAGCGCCGAATCGCCGTTGTTCCAAACGGGGCTGACACTTTGCATTGCGGGCTGGAATGCGGTTGGCCCCCAGCGCCTTCGCGAGCTCGTTTCCACGATGGCCGACACCGCGTTGGCGACGCGCTGCCATGTGGTGCTGACGGCGAATGACATGCCGGGCGGCAGCGAAAGTGATCAAGCCGCCTTTGTGACCGAGCGCTTCGCCTGTGCGGTGAGCGTGGCGCCGGCAATCGTCGAGCAGGGAGCCGCGTCGACGAAGGTTGCGCGCTATTTGGAATATCTCGCTGGTGCATTTGGGACGGCAGCGCCCACGCTGTCTGCCGCGGCGACGAAGGCGCTCGATGCTTACCGCTGGCCGCGCAACTATCTGCAGCTCCGCGAGGTCTCGGAACGACTGTATATATTGGTGGGGACGGGCACGGTGGATCGCGCTGTGGCGGAGGAAGTGCTAGCCCAAGAGGACGTGATTAAGACCGCAACCTTTGGCGCCCCGACACTCGAAAGCGACCTGTATATCCTGCGACCGTTGGCCGATACCGAGCGAGATATCGCGCATCTGGTTGTAGATCATCTCCACGGCAACCGAACCCGTGCGGCGGAGGTGCTGGGCATAAGCCGAACAACGCTGTGGCGCTTGCTGAAGGACGATGACCGTTGAGCGAGGCGCCCGTGACCGCGCGCGACGCGTGTGCTACAGTCCAAAGCGTTATTGTTTCGATTTGGTTACGGCGTGCGGGGGCGTATGGCTGAGACTACAAAACCGAGCCGCAGAAGGCGGAGCGCCGCACCGGTCAACCGACGCACGACATCGGTGACGTGGGGCAAACACGCCTCGGGGTTTGATGGTTCGTTCAAGCGCACTAAATACGGTTATCCTTCGGCAAGCGCCCGCTTGGCCATGCAGGCAGAGTCCTCGTTGTGGGGCCGCAAGTGCGTGGTGGGCTCAAAGCTCAAGCACGACGGCACGCTCGGTTACATCAGCCGCGGGGCGGCTCGTCGCAGCGGACTCAATCCGGCTGGTTGGCATCGTTATGTTCCGATCGCGGTCGTCATTGCGGTGATCATCATCGCACTCGCTGCGCTTGGCTACGCCGGCGGCGGCGCCAACTTGGACGCAGTGTTTAAATCGCCCGAGCTCGCGCATGCAGGCACAGAAATTGTCGAGGGCGCTCAGACCCAGACGGGCGTCGCGCCCCAGCGCGGTATCGTTGCGGCAGCCTCCACCATCGCCGACGCTCAAAAGGACGACGGCGAACAGGGCGACGGCGCCGAAACGACCCACACGAACGAAACGACGACAACTCCACCGGCAAGATAAGTTGCGAGCGGGTCCGCCGTTCGTTAGAACGGCGGGACTAATTACTTTACATACACCACGTTGTCGCGGCGGGGTTTGGGCTCGGGTAGCGTGTCTTCGGCATAGCCCAGAATGCAGTGACCGACACCGCGCAGGCTGCCGTCGGCGGGCAGGTCCCAGCTGGCCAGCAGCTCCAGGCCCTCGGGCGAGTCAAAGACCTCGTGCGCGCGGTGAATCCAGCACGAATCGACACCCAGTGCATAGGCGGCGTTGAGCAAGTTGCCCATGGCGAGCGAGCCGTCTTCCAGATGCGTGGGCACGCTGCGGTCGACGAGCACCACCACAACGGTCTTGGCGCCGTAGAAGGGATCTCCCTCGCTACCCATAACCTGGGCGTTGAGCTGCGAGAGGCGCTCGACGGTTGCGGGGTCGGTGACGGCGACGAACGTGACCGGCTGGCGTCCCATGCCGCTCGGCGCATACTGACCGGCTTCGATAATGCGTGCGAGCTTCTCGGCCTCGACAGGGCGATCGCTGTATTTGCGGCAGCTGCGGCGATGGATGAGCGCCTCGATGGTCTCCATGTGTCCTCCTGATGTTGGTTGCGATGCCTCGTTCTTACCCGCCGAACCAAAACCGTAATCGCGCCGTCGGCCCCAAAAAATGCAAGCTACCAAGTGGAAAAGTTGGTTTGCATAAAACTTCAGCCAGAATGTGACAAACCGGTGGGATGATTAAACGTTTTATCCCGTCTACCCTGCGGTTTTTACCATTTGCCTAAATGATGCGCGCATAAGCCCTGATAAAGGTTTTACTAAAGGAGTACCAACGTTTATCAACGCGCCATGGTGGCGCCGGGCCAGGAGGTAACATCATGTTCCAGGCTGGAGATGTCGTCGAGACCGACTTCGAAGGATTTCTGAAGCTGTTGCGTTCCAAGACGCGCGCTTTCGTGTCGATCAACGATCACGAGTACTACATTACGCACACCGATGGCTATTGGCGTGTTCAGGATTGCGAGGCCCTCAACGATAAGGGCCACTTTACTGACTGCTCCGAGCTGGTCAACACGGTCTGCGAGGTCGTCGAGCTGCCTTGGATCTGCGGCAAGAGCCTGCACGACAGCTTCTCGGGCGCCACGGTCTACGAGGCCGTCGCTGCTTAACAGCCAACAATCGATATTCTCTCGCAACCGTCGGCGCCGCCCCGCGCCGGCGGTCTTTTTTGTCGATATGTTATATAGGTCGCACGTCTTGGGGTGCAGTGACAGAAAAAATTTATCTTAACAGGGTTGCTTTTGGGAATTTGATATGCTATACTATAAAAATCCAAGCAAAGGAGTTTATCAATATGCGGCAAGGTATACTTAAATAAAATTTGATAATGGGAACAAAGACAAACGTCCTCAAGGAGAGGGCTTGGTTTTTGTACCCAATTTAAGAATACTTTTGCCTTTTCATTTCATATCGTGATAGACAACGGCCAGCCTTGGCCGCAGTTTTCATGTGTGTCCTACCTATCATCCCCAGCGGTAAAAGTATTTGTCGCTGGGGATTTTTGCGCCCTTCTGGGCCTTGTATGGAGGACAATCATATGAAAATCATCAATATTGGCATTCTTGCTCATGTAGACGCAGGTAAGACGACCTTGACGGAGAGCCTGTTATATACCAGCGGAGCA
>CABRCR010000057.1:0-25340 GCA_902469435.1 uncultured Collinsella sp.
AGCTCAGTTGGTAGAGCAGGGGACTCTTAATCCCAAGGTCCAGGGTTCGACCCCCTGACGGCCCACCACACGATATCTCCTCTAAAGTCCGCTTCAACGGACTTTAGCTTTGGGTCGTTAGCTCAGTTGGTAGAGCAGGGGACTCTTAATCCCAAGGTCCAGGGTTCGACCCCCTGACGGCCCACCCAAAGATGATTAAGACGGTCAACGAAGGTTGGCCGTCTTTTTTTGTTGACCTTTCATGGGGTCGAACCCGTCGGGGCGCGGAGCTGAGGAAATGCGTGAGCATTTACCAGCGCAGCGCGCAAGGCGCGAAGCGCCGCAGCGGCCGCCTGCAAAGCAGGCTGACCCCCTGACGGCCCGCCAAAGCATGTTAAAGCGACTGGCTTCGGCTGGTCGCTTTTTTGTTGACCTTGCATGGGGTCGAACCCGAAAGGGCACAGCCACTTTCACAGATCGAGTCTACCCTGGGGATCAGTAAAACCGGCGCGTCTGCACGGCGAAGTACGCCTGTGCGAGCGCGATTTCTTGCTTGTTTGAATCTCCGTTTTGGGCGATTAAATAGCATGCATAGCGCGTAAGCTTGTAGTCTTTAACCGCGCGAGCGGCGACACCGGCAGTTATCATTTTCGTGGTGTCACGAAAATGGGAATCAACTGGAGTTTTGTTTGTTTCGCACGAGACTTTTGCCCTCTTAACAACTTCGGCGAAGTTCTCCCATCGAGTGTATCCCATGGGCTCCATTAAATCGCGTGCGAGCCAATACTCAACGCCGTCTTCCACATTGGCGTAGCTATCAAGTTCGACACGCCACTTCTCGATATCTCTACTGTCCATATCTCCTCCTCGCTGATCTATTGTCTATGCGCGCTTTGCCCGCTCTGTACTCAGAATAAGGATACGCTGCCGTGCGGACACGAATGGGCCCCGTGCCACTTCGAGGTCACGGGGCCCATAGATATCGATTAGTTGTGCTCTGCTCTAGATAGGTGTCCAGTTTAATTCGATCGATAGTGCGAACCCAGGCTTTCGGTCCGCTTGCGCATGGCTTTGACCATCTCCGTTGCCAGCTGATTCTGCGATTGCAGGCGGGCGAGGGCTGCGATCTCGCTGTCATTGGCATGCGGCTTGCTCAGCGCCGTTGCCTCGTCTTGCAGGCTTTCAAGCTGTTGAAGAGCCTTGGATAGACCTGCTTCGGTCCTGTTGATCATGCAATAGGTACTCATCGTGTGCTTAAGGCTGTGTGTCAGGCGTTCGGCATCTGTTGTGGCAATGCCATACTGAGGGAGGGCGATATCCATCGGAGCGGCCGCCTCGGGAGCGTCCAGCGCTGCTTGGGCTGCCGATGCGCCCGCGATGCGCCCAAACACGATGCCGTTGGCGCTTGACAAGCCGCCGATGCGGTCGGCGCCGTGCATGCCGCCTGTTGCCTCACCGCAGGCGAAGAGGCCCTCAATGCCCGTGTACGCGGTCATGTCGATCTTGATACCGCCGTTAGCGGCGTGGGCATACATCGCAACGCGCATCTCGTCAGTCGGGGCGATGCCGTGCTCGTCTTGCAGCCAGGTGGCAAAGGTCTGCACAAACTCTGGGACATCCTCGCGAGGGAAGTCGTAGTGGAGCGCCAGTCCTTCGACACCTGTCTGATCGATGACGAGATCGATAGCGCGGGAGGCCAAGCGTGACGTGAAGGGACCATATCCAGAGCGCTGCTCGAGCAGGTCGTCCAGCTTGTCGTCGGCAATATCTACCGGCTGGTCTACATGTACGTAGCGCCAGGTTTTCTCGTTGAAGACCAGGTTGCGCTTGGGCTCGATGAAGCCGGGCATCATCTGCATGAACTCTATATTAGTAAGTGTTGCGCCGTGCGCCAGCGCGATGGCCTGCGAGGAGCTGAGCACATCAGCGGAAGTGAGGCTTCGCTCGAACAGGCCACCCGTGCCGCCCGCAGCGATGATAGTGGCCTTGGCTGCCATAGGCACGAGATGCTCGTTTGCGCGGTCGTAGAGCACGGCGCCGGTAATCTTTCCGATTGTGTCCTCAACAAGGTCGATAAGTTCGTGGCGGGGGAGCAGGCGAATGCCGAGAGACTCGATCTGGGCCGTACACGCGTCCTCAAGCGGCTTGCGGGTGAGGCCGCGCCACATACGCGTCTTATGGTCAAAGCAGGGGATAAACTGCTTCTGCTGGGCGCTTTCGGCACTTTGCGGACGCTGGAGCTCAACACCTAGATCCTGCTCGAGCCATTGGATGGCCTGAGGAATACCGTGGACAAACGTATGGACGAGCGTAGGGTCGGCAGCACCGCCGCCGACGGCCTGGATGGTGTCGATGAGGTCCTGCTCGTCGCCCTCGTCGACGGGGCCAATAAGGCCCAGACCCCAGGTGCCCGGGAAAAAGCTCGATCCACTCATAGTCTTGCCGGCGCTTGCCACAGCGACGGTTGCGCCCGTGCGTGCCGCTTCGAAGGCGGCGCAAAGGCCCGCAATGCCAGATCCAATTACCAGTACATCAGTCGATTCCATCGGATTCCTTTCTCGTCCGGCGCATTGTCGCACGGGTGATCGGCAATGGGGCCGCAAAGACTCGGCAAATCGGTAAAGGGCAAATATGACAGGTGGGCGTCGTGGACGCTCTGACGCTCCATCTCATCACATCTCGTATTTCGCCCCAACTGATATATCGGCATTAGCTATCCTGCGACAGCGCAAACAAAAAGAGCCGCTACCCGGGTGGGTAGCGGCTCCAAAGCTCAACTATGTGAGCATCGCGCGGGCGCGATTAGGCCTTGAGGGCCTCCTCGACGGCGACAGCGCAGGCGACGGTGGCACCGACCATGGGGTTGTTGCCCATGCCGATGAGACCCATCATGTCGACGTGCGCAGGCACGGAGGAAGAACCGGCGAACTGGGCGTCGGAGTGCATACGGCCCATGGTGTCGGTCATGCCGTAAGAGGCAGGGCCGGCGCCCATGTTGTCCGGGTGCAGGGTACGGCCAGTGCCGCCACCAGAAGCGACGGAGAAGTACTTCTTGCCAGCCTCGAGGCGCTCCTTCTTGTAGGTGCCAGCGACGGGGTGCTGGAAGCGCGTGGGGTTGGTGGAGTTACCGGTGATCGATATGTCGACGTTCTCGTGCCACATGATGGCAACGCCCTCGCGGACGTCGTCGGAGCCGTAGCAGTTAACGGCAGCGCGGGGACCATCGGAGTAGGGGATGGTCTCGACGACCTTGAGCTCGCCCGTGTAGTAGTCGAACTGGGTCTTCACATAGGTGAAGCCGTTGATGCGGGCGATGATCTGAGCAGCGTCCTTGCCCAGACCGTTGAGGATAACGCGCAGCGGCTTCTTACGAGCCTTGTTGGCGTTCAGAGCCAGGCCGATAGCACCCTCAGCAGCAGCGAAGGACTCGTGGCCAGCCAGGAAGGCGAAGCACTCGGTGTCGTCGGAGAGCAGCATAGCGCCCAGGTTGCCGTGGCCCAGACCGACCTTGCGGTCCTCGGCGACGGAGCCGGGAACGGTGAAGGCCTGGATGCCCTCGCCGATGATGGCGGCAGCCTCAGAAGCGGACTTGGCGCCACGCTTGACAGCGAGAGCGCAGCCGAGGGTGTAGGCCCACTCAGCGTTCTGGAAGGCGATGGACTGGGTGTTGTTGACGATCTCACGCGGGTTGAAGCCCTTGTCGGTGCAGATCTGCAGAGCTTCCTCGAGGGAGGCGATGCCGTTGTCGGCGAGGCACTTGTTGATCTTGTCAGCGCGGCGCTCGTAACCTTCGAACGTAACAGTCATAGTTATTTCCCTCCCTTTCTACTCGTGAACCGGGAACACGCTGGCGACGGAGTGAGTCTCCTCGTCGGTGCGCGGGTCGATGTACTTGGCAGCGTTCTCCCACTGACCATAGTGGCCCATAGCGCCAGCGATGGCCTCCTCGGGGGTCTTGCCGGCCTTGACGGCGTCGGTGAACTTACCGAGGTTCAGGAACTCGAACGCGATGATCTCGTTCTTGTCGTTGAGAGCCATGCGGGTGACGTAGCCCTGAGCGAGCTCGAGGTAACGAGCGCCCTTGGCCTTGGTGCCGAACATGGTGCCGACCTGAGAGCGAAGGCCCTTGCCGAGGTCGTCGAGGGAGGCGCCCACGGGCAGGCCGCCCTCGGAGAACGCGGTCTGGCTGCGGCCGTAAACGATCTGCAGGAAGATCTCGCGCATAGCAACGTTGATGGCGTCGCAGACGAGGTCGGTGTTGAGGGCCTCGAGGATGGTCTTACCGGGAAGGATCTCGGAAGCCATGGCGGCAGAGTGGGTCATGCCCGAGCAGCCGATGGTCTCAACGAGGGCCTCCTCGATGATGCCGTCCTTGACGTTCAGCGTGAGCTTGCAGGCGCCCTGCTGAGGTGCGCACCAACCCACACCGTGCGTAAGACCGGAGATGTCGGAAATCTCCTTAGCCTGGACCCACTTGCCCTCCTCGGGGATGGGTGCGGGGCCGTGGTATGCACCCTTGGCAACGGGGCACATGTTCTCCACTTCCTGTGAGTACTGCATGCCTCTCCTCTCTATCGTGTTGGCGTCCCGTCTGGGGGTCGTGGCTGGCGATTGCCGGGCGACCCTTCGAAAGGGACATGACATGCAGCCCCTATAATACCGCGAAATGCACGGAATATTCGGCGAACGGCTCAGTTTTCGTAGCGAGAAGCGCGGAACTTTCAATTGAAGCGTTTTAACTCTATGTTCTGTGGTCGCGAACTTCCGTAGAGGGGGTCCGTCTTGGGCAAGCTTTTGGTCAGCTCTTGTAAGCGTTGTAGGGGCTGACCTGTTGCAATGGTGCCGTTCGCCGCCCGTTTACTGCCTTTGGCCGCGCGAGTGTATTGTTTTGCGTGAATGTTTTGATGGCACGCTTCAATCGTGCTGTATTGGATGGCAAGCAGATCCCGGCGAAGGGAGCGCCATGCAGCGCGTTTGGAGAACGGTTACCGGCTTTTACCATGTCTGTGCCCGCGGTATGGGCAAGCAGCTCATCTTTGAGGGCGATGAAGACCGGTGGGAGTTTTTGGAGCTGATGCGCGACTGCTGCCGCGAGGAGGGTGTGACGGTTATTGCCTGGTGCCTTATGGGCAATCACGTGCATTTGGTGCTTGCAGATTACGAGGACGCGATGAGCGCAGCCATGCACCGGCTGCTTTTGACGTACGCGCGGCGGTTCAATAAACGCACGGGGCGCACAGGCCATCTGTTCCAGAACCGTTTTGACCGGCGCTCGCTCGATACCGACCGTTATCTAATGGCCGCCATTCGCTATGTTCACGCTAATCCGCAGGAGGCGGGTATCGCCCTGATTGAGCGTTATCCCTGGAGCAGCTTTGCCGAGTATCTGCGAGCGTATGACAACGATACGACGAGGGGATTTTCCGACCCTTCTTGCGTGCTTGAGCTTTTTGGTTCTGCCGAGGGCTTTATTGCCTATTCGCTTTCGACGCCCGACGGCAGTGAGCCAGCGCTGTGCGATATGAAAGAGACGGAATGGGAACGCCACGCCTTTGCCGACAAGATGGCGAAGAGTCTCGGGGTTCCGCTCCGCGGGGTTAAAGCCGCACCGCCGGCGCGGCGCGATACCGTTATTGTTGGATTACACGATGCCGGTTTCACGGTGCGCCAGATTGAGCGCTATACCGGGATTGGCAAAAGTACCGTCTCTCGTATTGTGCGTGCCCGCGCGCGGACGGCGATGCGGACTGGCGGAAACGTGATGTAGGGTCGCCTGTACACCGCAGATGGGGTCGTCTATACGCCGCAACAAGCGTTCAAAAGCTTGGTGCGGTAACTGCACTTCTTAATATGCATAGAACAATCGCCATCTTGCATAAAATAAGGGCTCAGTCCGGGTTTGCCCGTGCCTACCCCCATCTGCGCCGTGCAAAAAACGGAGTTTTCAGCATCGCGGTGCTGCCACTACCGTCGCAATTTTGCAACATACGGGCCCCGAAGCTATTTATGCCTGCCGATGCGCTCCCGAAGCTCATGTTTGCGCCCCTGAGACCAAGATGCTTGTTCTAAAACGCACTATATATGCGCCTGGAGACGTTGATTAACGCTTTCGATGCGTATACACACAGCTTGGCGTGCTGAATACTCGCAAAAATGCACGCCGCTCCCTATGGGACCCGTCTGCAGCAGGCGCGAAGCGAATCGGAGCCCAGCTGGATGGGGCATGGGACGATGCTAGGCGTGCTCGTGGCCCTGCCGCAAGCCTTTGGTGCTGTGGAAAACGCCCGTGTTCGCGTCTGGCTGTGTGGTAAATGACAGACGGGGTGCCGGACGCGCGGACTTTGTGCGTTCGCGCTCATTAGAAAAAACAGAGCCGCCCGTATCGGGCGGCTCGGCAATCAAAAACCTTGGATTCGGGGCATACGCTACTGGTTTGCTTGCCCCTCGAGCATGCCGTCGAGGGTGCGCCAGGCGAGCTCGGCGCATTTGACGCGGGCGGGCATGTGCGAGATGTCCTGGAGCTGGGCGGCCTCGTCCAGATCTTCCAGGTCCTCCTCGGAGAGCTGTTCGCCGCGGATCATGGCGAGGAAGAGCCCTGCCAAGCGACGCGCTTCCTCGACCGTCTCGCCGGTGATGAGGTCGGCCATGATGTCGGCGCTGGCCTGACTGATGGCGCAGCCGTGGCCGGTAAAGGAGGCCTCCTCGATCACGCCGTTCTCGACACGCAGCTGCAAGGTGAGCTCGTCTCCGCAGCTGGGGTTGATGCCGTTGTGCTCGTGCGTGGGGGCGTCCATCTCGTACTTGTAGTCGGGGTGCGAGTTGTGCTCCATAAATGTGGTGGAGGTGTACAGATTACCCATTGAACGTGCTCCAAACGTGATGCAGGCCGGCGATGAACTTGTCGATGTCGGCCTTGTCGTTGTAGAAGGCTACGCTGGCGCGGCAGCAGGCAAGGTTCTCGACGCCCAGCCAGGTGAGCAGCGGCTGCGCGCAGTGGTGACCGGCGCGGATGCAGACGCCGTCCATGTCCATGATGCTCGCGACATCGTGGGGGTGGATACCCTTGACGTTAAAGCTCACAACGCCGTGGTGGTTATCCCAATAGATG
Organism: uncultured Collinsella sp.; assembly: GCA_902469435.1. Classification (GTDB taxonomy): domain Bacteria; phylum Actinomycetota; class Coriobacteriia; order Coriobacteriales; family Coriobacteriaceae; genus Collinsella. The sequence continues at coordinate 7,088 of CABRCR010000057.1, forward strand.
GAGCCGATGATCCGGACAAAGTCGAGCTGCATGAGTTCGCCCATCAGATAGTGGACTAGTGCCTGCTCGCGGGCCTGGATGTTCTCGTAACCCACCGTGTTAACCAGGTAGTCGAGTGCCGCACCCGTGGCGAAGATGCCGGCGGCGTCCTGCGTGCCGGCCTCGAATTTCTCGGGGACGGGCGCCCAGACGGCGTCCTGCTCGGTGACCGAGTCGATCATCTCGCCGCCGGTGAGCATGGGCGGCATGGCGTTGAGCAGGTCCATTTTGCCCCACAGCACGCCGATGCCCATGGGGCCCATGGCCTTGTGCGCGCTAAAGGCAAAGAAGTCGGCGCCCAGGTCGGCCACATCGACCGGCATGTGCGGCAGCGACTGCGCGCCGTCGACGACCAGGTAGCCGCCGTGCTTGTGCACGAGTTTGCCGAGGTTCTTGACCGGGTTCTCGACGCCCAGCACGTTGGAGACCTGTCCCACGGCTAGGATCTTGGTCTTGGGACCCACCTTGGCAAGAACCTCCTCGGTGGTGAGCTGGCCGGTCTTGGTGGGGTAGAGGTAGACGAGCTTGGCGCCGGTCTCGCGGCAGACCTGCTGCCACGGAATCAGGTTGGAGTGGTGCTCCATGATGGTGATGACGACCTCGTCGCCCGGTTCGAGCACTGTGGGCGCAAAGCTCTTAGCGACCAGGTTGAGCGACTCGCTCGTGTTGCGGGTGAAGACGACCTCGTTGGCCTGTGAGGCGCCGATGAGGTCAGCGATCTGCTGGCGGACCTTCGCGATGGCGTCGGTGGCCTCGACGGACAGCGAGTACAGGCCGCGCAGGGGGTTGGCGTTCATGCGCTGGTAGAAGTCGCGTTCGGCGTCGAGCACACGGGCAGGGCGCTGCGCGGTGGCGGCGCTATCGAGGAAAGCGATCTCGGGGTGCTGCTGGAACAGCGGGAACTGGCCCTTGTAGGGGTTGGTCTCGATGTCCACGGTGGGCCAGCCGCGCGAAGCCTCGTCGCTGGCGTCGAGCTCCATAGGCTCCGGTGCGGTACAGGTGTCGCATTTAACGTGCTCGGTGTCAATCATGCGAGCTCCTCCTCAAAGTTGTCGATCAGGTTGTTGCCCAAGCGGACGACGGCGGCGCGGGTGCGCTCGTCGGTCGCGGAAAGCGCAGCGTCCTCCAGCTTGGCGCGGATGAACAGGTCCTCGGCGGCGTTTTGGTCAAGACCGCGGCAGGCGAGATAGAACAGCTGCTCGTCGCGGACGTGACCGATGGTGGCGCCGTGGTTGCCGGCGACGTCGTCCTCGTCGCAGAGGATGACGGGGACGGTCTTGTTGTCGACGCCCTTGTTGGCCAAAAGCACCGTTTCGCGCTCGGTGCCGGTTGCACCCTTGCAGCCGTGCACGAGGTCGATGGTGCCGCGGTAGACCTTCTTGGACGTGCCGGTCAGCACGCCGTTGGCGTCGATCTCGCACTCGGTCTTGCGACCGCGGTGGCGCAGCTCGTAGTTAAAGTCGCGCACCTGCTCGCGGGCGCCCAGGTAATCGGTATCGATGGTGACCTTGGCGGTATCGCCCAGCAGGTCGCCGGCAAGGCCGGTGGCGCTGGCGCCAGCACCCAAGACGGTGTGCTGCACGTTGACGCGCGCGCCCTCGTCCAGGAACAGGCCGGTGTCGTCGAGCGCGATCCAGCTATCGTCGAGCGTCTGCGTGTAGGCCACGTTGACGGTGGCGTACTCGTGGGCGCACACGCGTAGCACGGAGCCCACGACGCCCTCGCCGGCAACGGGGGAGTCCAGGGCGATCTGCAGGTCGAGCGTCGACTGGGGACGGGCGACGACGTCGATGGCGGCGATGGCCGCGGCGGCATCGACACCGCTCACACGCACGGCAACCGTCGCGTGCTTGTATGCGGGCACATCGATGACGACGCGCTTGGTGGCGTGCTCGGCCAAGTAGGCGTAGGCAGCCTCGCCCATGCCGGTTTCGAAGGCCTCAGCGGGGGAGAGCTCCTCCTCCAGCTTAATGGCACCGGCCTGGTAGACGGAGGTGGCGGGCACGTCGAGCTCGGTTTCGGGCGTGATGCGGGCGCGGTCGGCGGCGTCGCCGGGGGCGGAGGCGCGGCGCTCGGGGAAGCGCTCGGCCATGGCGTCCATGGCGGCGTCGAACGCGTCTGCCACGCCAGCAAACTGCTCTTCCAAGCCCTCGACCTCAACGGCCTCGGCGGGAGCGGCGGCAAGTTCGTCCGAAAGCTCGAGCTTGGTCTGGTTCATCTTGAGCCAGCCCCAAGTGGCGGCCGGCATAGCGTTGACCTGCTCGAGCGTGGTAGCAGCGGTGTTGGTTTCCTGTTTCATTATCCGATCGCTCCTTCCATCTCGAGCTTGATCAGGTTGTTCATTTCGACGGCGTACTCCAGCGGCAGCTCCTTGGAGACCGGGTTGGCAAAGCCGTTGACGATCATGGTACGGGCTTCTTCCTCCGAGATACCGCGGCTCATCAGGTAGAACACCTTATCGTCGCCGATGCGGCCGATGGTGGCCTCGTGGCCGATGTCGACGTTCTTGGCGCGGATGTCCATGGCCGGAATAGTGTCGGAGCGGCTTTGGTCGTCGAGCATCAGCGACTGGCAGCTCACGGTTGCCTTGGAGCCCTCGGCCTTGGGTGTCGCCACAATAGAGCTGCGGAAGGTCTGAATGCCGCCACTCTTGGAGATGCCCTTGGTCTCGACGGTTGCCGAGGTCTCGGGCGCGTTGAGCACGACCTTGCAGCCGGTATCGAGGTTCTGACCGGCGCCGGCAAAGGTGATGCCGGTAAAGCTCGACCGGGCGCGGCGGCCGTTGAGCACGCTCATGGGGTAGAGGTAGCCCACGTGGCTGCCGAAGGAGCCGCTGATCCACTCGATGTCGCCGTCCTCGTCCACGCGCGCACGCTTGGTGTTGAGGTTGTACATGTTCTTGGACCAGTTCTCGATGGTCGAGTAGCGCAGGTGAGCACGCTTGCCCACAAAGAGCTCGACGGCGCCGGCGTGGAGGTTGGCCACGTTGTACTTGGGCGCGGAGCAACCCTCAATGAAGTGCAGGTCGGCATCGTCCTCGACGATGATGAGCGTGTGCTCAAACTGGCCGGCACCCTTGGCGTTGAGGCGGAAGTAGCTCTGCAGCGGGAAGTCGAGCTTGGTGCCCTTGGGCACGTAGACAAACGAGCCGCCCGACCATACGGCGCCGTGCAGGGCCGCAAACTTGTGGTCGGTGGGCGGGATGAGCGTCATAAACTTCTCGTGGATGAGCGGCTCCCACTGCGGGTCGTGCAGGGCCTCCTCAATGCCGGAGTAGACGATACCCATCTTGGACGCGGTGTCCTGCATGTTGTGGTAAACGAGCTCGGAGTCGTACTGCGCGCCGACGCCCGCCAGGTAGCTGCGCTCGGCCTCGGGAATGCCCAGGCGCTCAAAGGTGTTCTTGATGTCGTCGGGCACCGACTCCCAGTCGTGCTTTTGGTCGGTGTTGGGCTTGACATAGGTGACGATGTTGTCCATGTCCAGGCCCTCGATGGAGGGGCCCCACGTCGGATCGGGGAAGCGGTTGAAGATCTTGAGGGACTTGAGGCGCAGGTCGAGCATCCACTGCGGCTCGTCCTTCTTGGCGCTGATCTCGCGCACGATGTCGGGCGTAATGCCGGCGTCGAGGCGCTCGAATCCCTCCTCGCCATAGGTGAAGTCGTAGAGGCTGCGGTCGATGTCCGCGACCTCGGTGCGGTTCTTGGTCATTGCGTCGCCCCTTTACGCCTGCTGCTCGGCAGCGGCGGACTCGGCCTGGGCGCGTTGCTCGGCGGCCTCGCGCTCGAAGGTTTCAAAGCCGTTCTTGTCGATCCAGGGGATGAGCGAGGCGTCGTCCTCGCGCACGATGTGGCCCTTGACCATAACGTGGACGCGGTCGACATCCAGGTGTTCCAGGATGCGCGTGTTGTGCGTGATGATGAGCATGGAACCGTCGCAGCTCTTGCGGTAGGCGTCCATGCCGTGGCTGACGGTGGAAAGCGCGTCGACGTCCAGGCCCGAGTCGGTCTCGTCGAGGATGGCGAGCTTGGGCTGCAGCAGCAGGAGCTGGAGCATCTCGACCTTCTTCTTCTCGCCGCCCGAGAAGCCCACGCCCAGCTCGCGGTTGAGGTAGGCGGTGTCCATGTTGAGCTCGGCCGCGAGCTCCTTGACGCGACGGCGGAACTCCTTGCCCTTCATCTCCAGGCCGGGGCGGCCGGCGATGCCGGCGCGCAAAAAGCTCGACAGCGGCACGCCCGGGATTTCGACCGGGGCCTGGAAGCTCAGGAACAGGCCGGCGCGCGAGCGCTTGTCGGTGGTGAGCTCGGTGATATCTTGGCCGTCAAAGACGATACGGCCGTCGTTGACCGTGTAGACGGGGTCGCCCATGACCAGGTGGCCGAGGGTGGACTTGCCGGCGCCGTTGGGTCCCATCAGCACGTGGGTCTCGCCGGCGGCGACGTTGAGGTTGACGTTGTGAAGGATGGTCTTCTCGTCCACGGAGGCGGTCAGACCTTCGATGGAAAGCAGCGGATTTGCGCTCATACTGTCCCTCTCTGTATATGGTGTACTCATAGGTGTACTAAACCCTAGGAATCTTCTCGGAATAAAGTTACTATGGGTTCGGCGTTAGTCAAGGGAAAACCCGACTAATCCACTCGACTTTTCTAGATGTGGGACAAAATAACCTGTTGTGTTTGTCCCACTTACTTAAGATTTGGGACAAACTAACCTGGTTATGTTGTCCCAGATGCGATGGGAGGGTAGGTATGCTCATTTCTTCCAAGGGCCGCTATGCCCTCCGGCTGATGATCTATATCGCGGCGCTCGGTGACGCCGAGGGCAAGATTGCTCTGCGCGAGGTTGCCGACCGCGAGCGCATTTCGCAGAAGTATCTGGAACAGCTGGTTCGTCCACTTATGAAGGCTGGCCTGCTTAAGAGTGTGCGCGGCAAGGGCGGTGGCTACATGATGGCCAAGGACCCGGCCGAGGTGCGTGCTGGCGACATCCTGCGCGCTGTCGAGGGCAGCACGGCACCCGTGGCGTGCGACGGCATCGACAACAGCTGCACCCGCAGCGATCTTTGCTCGACCGTCAAGTTCTGGCGCGGTCTGGACGACGTGATCGAAAAGTACGTCGACGGCGTAACACTGGCCGACCTGGCCGCCGTTCCTGAAATTAACTTTGACATTAAGCTGTAGCCCGGGCGCAATTCCTTAAGATTTCGCGGAGGGTTGTTGCCGTTTACCGAGGGGTTGTTGTGCAACAACGGGCGAGCTGCAATACTTATTTTTATCTTTGCAAACTGCACTTTAACTACACCAATGCAGGGAGGATCTTATGCAGCCCAAGCATTCCGCGATTGTCGCGGGCCTGACGCTGGCGCTTTCGTTTGGCGCCGTTACCGCACCCGCGCCCGCCGCCGCCGAGGAGCCCACGCCGGGCGTTGCCTCGGATGCCACCGATATCGATAAGGGTCTCTATACCCAGCAGTCCTTCTCGGGCGTGCTGAGGTCGGTCCAGGGCGTTTCGTTTGTTAACGTGACCCCCGAGATGAAGTACTTTACCAAGTACGAGAGCCATGGCAACTACAACCAGGGCTTTTCGTATGGCGACGGTTATAACGCGCTGGGCTATTACCAGTTCGACCGTCGATGGTCGCTCATTCCGTTTATGAAGCAGGCCTACAACTACAACCCCGAAAAATACAGCATGCTCAAGGATGCGATTGATCGCGGCAGCGAGATTTCCAACACGAGCAATGCCATGTCCGAGAACGGTCAGCTCACCGACCTGGGCCGTATCGCGCAGGAGGCTTTCCAGGGTGCTTACAACACCGACCCTGTTGAGTTCTCAGCACTTCAAGATGCCTATGCGTACAACTCGTACTATGCGGTGACCGAGGCGTGGCTCAAGAGCGGCTTGGGTATTGATATTTCGGGCCGCGCCGACTGCGTCAAGGGCATGGTGTGGAGCATCACCAACATGTGCGGCACCGGTGGCTGCAGGGACTTTTTCCGCTGGGCGAATCTTTCTAACGGTATGACTGATCGCGAGTTTGTGACGGCGCTTTCCAACAGCGTGGTTAATAACGTGGCGACCAAGTATTCGAGCCAGCCCCAGTATCATGAGGGCTGGAAGAACCGCTACCGCAACGAGCTGAAGGACTGTTTGGTTTATATCGCCGAGGACGAGGCCGCTGCCGCTGCGTCGCCCGTGCAGCCTGAGCCTACGCCCTCGCCGACGCCTGATTCGAATGACGGCTCGAGCGACGATGCCAATGATGACAGGATGGATGCGCCCTCGACCGATGCTGACGGTGATGGCTCTGCTGGTGGCATTGCCAACGACGGTTCCACCTCGAACGGCTCCGATTCGAACGGCTCTGCTGCGGGCGATTTGTCTTCAAGCTCTGCCGGCAATACGGATGGCGACGCTTCTGGTTCGACCGGTGCTGGCACCTCTAACTCATCCACCGGCTCGAGCGATTCGTCCGCTGACACCGGCTCTAACAACGGCTCTGGCTCTGATGCAACACCTGATTCCGATGCTTCCAAGGACGACTCGAATAAGGTGCCGGACGCCCCCGTTGCTTCGCCGGACAAGAAGCCTTCTTTCTCCGTGCAGCTTGGTTCTACGCTGGGCTCTTCGCTGATGGCTGGCGTCAATAATGGCTCGACCCAGAACAAGGACAACTCTGATCAGGTTTCCACGGAAAAGACCGAGGCCGCAAAGGGCGACTCCAAGGACGAGTCTTCCGAGAAGACCGAATCCGATAAGGGTTCTAGCTCTGAGGAGAAGAGCGGCAAGTCCGCTCAGGAGAAGGACGAGGATAAGAAGTCTGAATCTGAGGAGAAGGACAAGAGCAAGACCGGAGGCGAAAAGAAACAGTCCGGAGACGGCGACAAGAGCGGTGCCGACAACCAGAGCCAAGAGCAAAATGGCTCCAAGACGGTGACCACTACTACCACGACGACTACAACTACCAAGTCTTCGGGCGGTAACATGCCCAAGACGGGCGATCTGATTGTGATGGCGAGCCTTGCCAGCGCGAGCTTGGCCACACTGGGCGCTACGTCTATCGTAAGTGGTAAGCATAAGCTCGATCAGCAGAAGAAGGCTTCTGGGGAGGACGGCTTGGAGGAGTAATCTTCCAGATCGTTTTCTATAAGAGTTTGGGACGGGGTCCGGTGCGGCGGCATCGGGCCCCTTTTTTGTTGTGCAACGATTTGTTATGCCCCCTCGGGGGTCTGTTGCTACCGCTGCCCGAAACGTTTGCATGTCGATATTGTTGCGCTCTACCCGCTCGCTACAATGGGCATCGTGCTGCGTTAGAAGGAGAGTTTACGGTGTCTGAACAGGTGAATTGTGGTTTTACTCATGCGTTTGGTGCACGGTTGCTCAATCATGCGGATAGTGCAGCTCTACCGGTTGATGCACACGACTTTTCCGATGCAATCAATCGGTGTTTACTCGTCGATAAGACTATGTTTATTGCCGATATATTGGACAGTGAAGCACCTGTTGCGCTTTGCTGTCGGCCCAAGGGTTTTGGCAAGAGCATGAATTTATCGATGCTCAAATGCTATTTGGAACGATCTGATCACCGACGGCCGGATCGAAGCCCGTTCGTCGGCACCCAGATTTGGCAGGCGGGCGGTGGTCGCTTTCGTGATGAGTACGCGTGCTATCCCGTCATCTTGCTCGATTTTTCTGCTGCCGCTGCGAGGCGCGACGCCGATGCTGCGGCGGCTATTCGCAGCGCTGTCGCGAACGAGTGCGCCCGATTGCTGCCGCTGCTTGCCGCACCTGATCTGTCAAGACGTGAGGTTCGTCTTATCGAGAGGGCGGCGCGTGGGGTGGCCAGCGATAGGGAGATCGATGCGGCGCTTGGCGTGCTTATTAAGCTGCTCCAGACAGCTTTCGATGAGCAGGTTGTTCTTCTGATAGACGACTACGACGTGGTGTGTCCAAATGGTTTGGACGCTAAGGACGACGGTGGCGTGGATTTCCTAGAGTCGCTCAGCCGGATGTTGTTTGACACCATTGCCGACGCCGGCGACTCGTTGCGATTGACGTGCCTTATGGGCGAGCGCCCCGGTCCTGCCGAGCTTGCGTTGTCCCAACGTGGGGTTTCCTATCGGTCGGCGACGCCGCTGTCGAGTTGGTGTGATCGATGGTTCGGTTTTTCGGACGACGAAGTCCGGGTGCTGTTAGATCGCATCGGGCGCAACGACCGTCTGGATGACGCGCGTGAGTGGCTCGAGGGCTATCTGTTTGGTGGCTTTTATTGCTCGAGCCCGGAGCGCGTGGTGGACTACGCACATCGCGGTTGCGTCGCGCCCGTTCGGGCGGATCTGTATGGTTACGCCGACCGTCTGAGCGCATGCGTAGGTGGCTGGAATCTCATGCGCCTGTCCGCATTGTTAGATTTGCTTGAGCCACATGGGTTTATTGAGGCGCCGGTGCATGTGCATGCCGAGGAGGCCGATGCCGCCAAGCCCGAAGATATCTGGACTGCGCTGTATCTGTCTGGATTCCTTACGACGGACATGACAGGGCATTCGGAGGACGGTGCGTGCCTTCGCTCCTTGCGTCTGCCTAACAACGAAGTGCGTCAGGCGCTCCGTCTTGTAATTCTGGAATGGTTTGAGTGCTCCGTTGAGGACGTTGGAGTTATCGACTCGTTCCATGACGGGCTATGTCGAGGAGACGAGGACGCTGTAAAGCAGGCTTTGAGCTGTGCTATCGGCAATCTAGGCATCGATGTGGGCCAATCAGATATGCCGACAGCCTATCATCTGGCGCTTCAGGGGCTCTGCTTTGGACTGCCCGGCTATTGCAATCCCAGCTCCAAGCGAAGTGGCGTCTCGGATCGCTGGGATATCCAGGTGATTCCCACCGGTCGGGTGTTTGACGTGGCCGACACGCTCGGCATGCTCGATGAGCGACCGCTCATTTCGATCAACATGATGTACGACCCTGGCGTCGATGCCCTGGGCCTGGAACTGTTGGCGGTTCAGGCGCTGCTCGAAATCGAGCGCAACGGCATCGATGATATTCGCGTGCCACGCCCTGCCGTCGGGCGTATGCGCTGGGGCTTTGGATTTGACGGGCAGCGCGTGTCCGTGGTGTGCCAGCGGTTATAGGGGATGGCGAAAGCCCTTTGCTACTCGGTGTCCTTCAGGGGCGGCATGGGCTTCCAGTTGGGGTCCTTGATGATCTTGCGGGCGTCCTTCATGCCGCGGCGCAGCGCCGGAATGCCGGTCTTAAAGCACTTGTCAACGGCGGCCAGGCGAATGAATTCCTTGCAGAAGGTCGCGGCGTTGCCCAGACGGAACAGCACTGGGTGGTAGTCGCCGTAGATCTGCATGTAGCGTGCCAGATAACCGCGGTTGCGCATGATGTAGTAGCGGTTGGTGTCGCTCGTGGAGTTGAGTTGGCGCTTGCCGGCGATGTCCCAGTTGGAGACGGCGCGGGCGCGCTTGAGCACCACGTCGGCGACCACGGCGGCGGGGAAGTGCTGGCTGGCGACATAGCCGTAGCAGGCGTCGTCGCCATAGATGAAGAAGCGCGCGTCGGGCAGGCCGATCTTGTCGACAACGCGACGCGAGAACAGGCCGCCCTCAAAGCACAACTGGTTCATAGGACGATAGCCCTCGGGGCCCAAGTCCCACTTGGCGATGGGATTGGGGATACCAAGCGAAAGGATCAGCTGGTACTGCCAAAAGAACGCGCCACCGTCGAAGTCTAGGCGTGAGCCCTGGATGACGTCGTAGCGGTCGGTCCACTTGGCAAGGCGCTCGATGCCCTCGGGAATGACGAGCACGTCGTCGTCCATCACCCAGAACCACTGGACGCCTAGGTCGTAGGCGCATTTGGTGCCGGCGGAGAAGCCGCCCGCGCCGCCGCCGTTTTCGAGTTGCGGCGCGTAGATGACACGGTCGGTGCCACCCTTTGCATCGGGCTGCTCAGTGTCGATGCCCCACAGGTTGGCCAAGCGCTCGTTAAATGCGGTGCACATGACCTCGGTCTCGCGCGAATTCTCGTTATCGACGATCACGATGCGCCAAGGTGCGGCCGTGAGCTCGGTCATAGAGTCGAACAGGTTGGCCAAGAGCTCCTGGCGTTTGTACGTAACGACAACGATGGCGAGCTTGTCGATGGGGGCGGGAAGGGTGGAAGTCATGAACGAGAATATCCTTTCGCGTGGGCAGCGTATCGGCCCTGCGGAATAAACAATGTGTCCCATGGGACACGACTATTGTAAGCGTAGGCGGGCGCCCGCGGGTAATGTTCCGCTAATCACCAAGAACGTTTGCTACAAGCCTTGTCGACGTGCGGGCGTGGCGAGGTTGCACGCGCATATTGTGGTATTACATAGGTGCCGATTCCTGTGGACGCGATCTTTGTGTTTGGATGCCCTGTGAATAAAACTCGTTTAACCTCCTTTGCAGATAGCCTTCCCTTCAAGGTCATGTTTCTGTTTTTGGTTCTTCAGGTCGCATTTGTCCTGAGCAATACCGCGGCGAATTGCCTGCCGAGGCCCGTTATCGAGTCGCATGCGCAGGGTTCGGAGTCCTCGGCCCTGTTGTCTGACATGTATGTCTACGACCACCGTGTTGCAGCTGGCCCTGTTTGCTTTGATAACAATCGCTTTATCATTGAAGTCGCACGGCAAAAGGACCAAGGTTCTCCGTTTAAGACGATGGCTGTTGCCGAGATTGATGACGTTACGAAAGCCGGCGAGATTACGCATCAGCAGTACTACCGGTATTGGCATGGATGGCAGCTACTTACGAATGTCTGCCTGTTTATTGGCGGTATCGATGTTGTCATGGTGCCCGCGGCTGCCCTGGCGATTGCCGGCTCCGCTTGCGCTTACGTTGCCTTGCGGAAGCGGTTTTCAATGTCAGTGACGTTGGGTTTCCTTGCAATCCTGTTGTTCTCGACCAATCTGTTTTTCAATTATATCGGTGATCTACTGCTGTGCATCTCGTTCTTTGTGGCGCTCATCATGATGTCTTGCATGAGCCTTCGTTTGAGTTCTGCATCGAGTGAGCGTGCGTTCACGAGCCGCCTTGTCCTGTGGTCCATAGCGACCGGCGCGGCATTTTCGTTTTTGGACTTCCTTACGATTCCTGCCGCAGTTGTCGCCCTGCATTGTTTTTTCGCCTTCATTGCGCTCCCCGAGGGTGAGCGCCCCAAGCGCTGCGTCGTCACGATGCTGCAGGCGCTCTTTGGGTTTGGGCTTTCGTTTGTGTTTACCTGGGCGATGAAATGGGTTGTCGCGGCATTTGTGCTGGGCTGGGACGAGGTCTTTTCGAACGTTCTGGGCGAGATGGGCCTTTGGTCTGCGCACGGGGCGTCGTCACTGTTGCCCCAAGCTGACTGGCCTCAGATTTTGAAGGAGTTTTATTGCATGAGCCCGCAGCTGTTCGCCATTTGCTCAACTGCTGGTTATGCGATGATCTCGAACGTCGTTTGTCTTGTTTCGTTTGCTGCCGTATTGGTGATCTGGATTGCCGTATTCGTATGCTCAATACGGGGTGGCGCGCAAGACGGTCGCCGTCATAAGGTGTTGATCCAGTCGCTGCTCATGGTACTGCCTCTGGTGGTTGTTCTGGGTTATTTCGTTGTTATGCATGACCATGCGATCGTTCATATTCCGGTATTTGGCTGCAAGAACTGGGCGATTGTCTTTGCGATTCTATTTGCTTCGGGTGTAAGTGCACTTCGTGGCTTGCGGAGTCGGAAGGCCGCCTAGCTGCTCATGCGGGCCTTGATGGCCTCGACTACGGCTCTGCGTACGATATCCATGAGGAGCAGGGCAAGCGCGAGGCAAAGGCTCATAAGGATTCCGAGCAAAATGGCGCCGGCTGGATGAGGCTCTCCCGTTTGGATGCCTGTCGCCATGGTGTAGATTGCTTTGTCAAAGATGGGTCGCCAGACATTGCAGGTAAACGACTGTACGGCGTAGAAAGCGAGCGTTCCTGCGGCGAGGGACATGATTGTCTTGTCTGCAGCTGAGACTTCGTGGCGCGGCTGATGGAGCGCTGCGGCGGCAACGGATGCGGCGGCCAAGATAAAGGATATGACGGAAGTGGACTTGTAGGAGAGCTTCCAGAGCGCGTCGTATTGGCTGTTTGCCGATAGCAGAAGCTCGAGCGCGATGGTGACGGCAACGAGTCCGATGAGTGCGATCTTGGATTTTTGAGCGCCGGATGCGTTGCCGTGGCATTCGAGGACAAAGCGCATTTCTCCGGCTGCAATAAACGCGACCAGGTAAGTAACGGCGCTCATGAGCTTGTGCCACAAAACGATGCCGGCCGCTTTGTTTGCCGTCGCCGCGATGTAGCAGTTGATTCCAAATGTTGTGAGCACGAGGAGTGCTACGACAAACGGGGCCCTTATGCTGCCGATTTGCTGTCGTAACAACGCAATAACCGGGACGAGCAATACGGAGGCGGCGTAGACCCAGATAAACTCGATGCCTAACGTGAGCCAGCCGATCTCGTGTAGTGAGATTTCGGGCAGGGGATAGACGTACATCGAGACAAACAGACAAGCTGCGCAATAAAAGAGCGTGGGCAAGACGATCTTCTTGAGGCGCTCAAGTGATTTGAGCGTGAGGCCCCGCGCGGACGAACCGTTTTGGAGGGCGCGTACCGCCGAGGGAATAAGGAAGTACCCCGAGATCATAAAAAAGATCTCGTTGGCCCAACAGCCCAGCAGGTTAATGAATCCCAGTAGTCCCGAATAGGGGAAAGCCGCAAGCGATGCGTATTCCGGCACGCCGGTGCAGACGGCTTGGAAGGTCCATTGAAACGTGTGGAATATCGCAATCCCGGCGACCGCGACCAAGCGCAGCGCCTCGATGGAGGTATTTCTGCTTGCTTTGCTGCCCATCAGACTATTTTCCAGCGCGTGCGTTGTACGAACCAAAGTGCGATGTGATCATTTTTAGAGTTTGCTTGGGCCCCTTGTTCCATACGTTATACAAGCCCTCTCCCACGAGGTCCTTGGCGTATGCGCAGTAGCTGATTTTAGGATTGGCAATGCCCATATACTCGGCATAGAGCTTTTTGGCCGCAGGGGTAACGCGAGGATTGGCAAATACTAGCTCTTGCGGCATGCGTTCGAACATCCTGTGGATAGCCCGCTTGATTTCGGGGTGCCCTTCAATTCCGGTGTGCTCAATCATGATGCCCATATAGGTGAAGCCGCGTGTGATTTGCGGTGTCCAGACGGCGGAGTCGGTGACGTTAAGCCTCTCAAGAACATCGACCATGTCGTTCCAACGATTAAACGGCATCAAAGGGTCACGCTTGGCCAGAGCGGCTGCCTTTTCGGGTGTTTCCTCGCGGTAGCAGTAATACGGCTTGGGCCAGTAAGCGATCGCCTTTGCCTGGCAGAGCGTTTCGACAAGGAATGGATTGTCGGCCCAGCCCGCACCGGGGATTTCCTTAAACCAGATATTGTTTTGCATCAGGAAGTCGCGACGATAGATTGCCGACCAAATGGACGGATGGTGGGCCAGCAGGTGTGGAGCGTCGTGAATGGTGAACGGTTGCCGAGGCGGTTTAATGCGACCGCGATATGCGCAATGTAGCTTGACCTCTTGGGGGGTATCGGGGTTGCGAATGATCCAATAGGGGGTCTCAATAATATCGAGCTTGTTCGGACCGCCAAATTCGCGCTTGGCAAAGGCAAACATGTCGGAGTACATTCCGGACTCGATCCAGTCATCGGGCTCGAGGATGGCGATCCAGTCTCCCTTTGCCTCGCGAATGCCCAGATTGCAGGTTGCGCCGTAACCCTGGTTTGCCTTATCAATCACTCGAACGCGTGAGTCGCGCGCAGCGAAATCTTCCATAATGGCGCGCGAGTTGTCGGTGGATCCGTCGTTGATGGCGAGGATTTCCAGTTCGATTTTGTTTTCGTTTAATAGGCTGCCTATAGCCTGAGAAAGATACGGCTCGGCATTGTAAGTAGGCACGATTACGGTCAGCATTTAAACACTTTCTCTAGGCGATTTGGAAGAATTATACCCTATTGCAAAGCAACGATTTTGGTTGCATATGCTCTGAAGAAACTAAAACCGTTGCAAACGAACGAAAGCAACTAAATTAGTTGCTATAATCGCCATGAGGAAAGGAAGCCTGATGAACAATAGCTATTCGGCTCTCATGGTCGACATGAGGCATTCGAGATGTCTTTCGGACAGTAGAAGGCAAAGCGCGCAGGAGGATCTTGCAAACGCAATGGAATGCACAAACGAGCTGTTCAAAACTGAGCTCGAAATGCCGCTAATGTTTAGTGCGGGCGATGAATTGCAGGGCCTTTTCCGTAGTATGGCTGGCGCATTCTTGGCATACAGGTTTATTAAGATACTCGTCCAGACGGTTGATCTTAGGGGCGGTATTGGAGTGGGAGAATGGAAAACTCGGATGCAGTCCGCATTGTCGACGGAACAAGACGGGTCAGCATACCATCGTGCGCGTAGAGCAATTGCTGAGTCTGAAAAGGATAAGTACAGCGATTTAAAGATCATTGATGTTTCGGGCGTTTCGCGCGAGAAGGAACTGTGCGCGGCGGGTTGTCTAGAAATAATTGATCGCAGAAACGAGTCGCAGCGTAATTACTGTGAGGTTGTTGAATTACTGCGACCGCTTATGCTGCATGATGACAGAGACGCGACTTTGAGCAAAAGGTATGCTGAGCTAATCGAGGCGCGTATAGGCAAAAAGTACGGCGCTAAAAGCAATCCGAGCGATTGCGCGCCAGTGGCGTTGGGCAGCTCTCTCAACCTCAACGTAGATAGCATCAGGGCTAGTCATGTAGGGCTTGCGGGACAAATGGGTGTTGCGATGGGGAAGACGAGGCAGGGGCTCGAGAAAAGCCTTAGGCTCGCGAACGTTGTAAGAGAAAGAGAGCTGGCTGCTTTCGCCGTTCATTTCCTTAATGAAATGGAGCTGTCATGAGGGTGTTCGGGTGTTTCCTTCTATTCCACATGCTGTTCGATTTTTATTTTCAGACGAATAAGATGGCAGATAAGAAGGAAAGCAATAGAATTGCCCTTGGTCTGCACTGTTTAATTTACGCAGCCGGCGCAGCAGCCACAGTAGCTCTCCTGTTTGAGGCGAGTGCGGCCGCCGTGGTCGCGTCCTTTACGGTACTTGCTCTTTCACATTGGGTTATCGATGGCAACCTGAGAAGGGCGATTGCAGGCCTTGATTTTTCGCCGATTGGTTGTTTTCTGATTGACCAGGTGCTGCATATTGTACTTTTGTTTATATTGAGCGTTCTTTGCTGTCGCCTGTTGGCCATGCGACCAGTCGCTTCGAGCTTCTTGGGCACCCGTGGAGTTGAGCTCTCTTGGGTTTCGGTATTGTGCTTTTGCGGACGCCCTTGCAGCATCGCTATTGCCAAGGTCCTCCAATTCCTCCGAAACCCTGGTACAGAGCAGTCGGCAGGCACATCAATTGCACATTCGGGCAAGTGGATTGGAATATTTGAGAGACTGATTGTTGCGGCGCTTTCTCTGCTGAACCAATATTCGGCTATAGCATTTATTTTTACTGCAAAAAGTATCGCGCGCTTTAAGCAGCTGGAAAGTGACAAGGATTTTGCTGAGGTCTATTTGCTGGGTTCGTTGGCGAGCGTCTTTCTAGCAATGGCTACTGCAATCTTATTTATGTACTTGTTTAACAGCGCTGGTTGCTGATGCTGCAAACTTTAAATGGGTGAAGGATCGAGGGGATGCCCACGTTTCTTTCTTTCGGCCTATGGCCATACGGAGTGCGCGGGTTAAGATGCATAAAAAACAATCTGACTGGTTCGCGTTCTATTTAATAGCGATCGTGCCTTCTGTTAACACGGCTTTGAGTGGTTTTTCGGGGTTCCAGCTTGGCGCTTTAGCAATTCATGCCACCCCTTATCCCTGTTTTTGCTCGCCGCAGGAATTAGATTGTTATGGCTTAGCAACGAGTTGCCATGGGCTTCATCGTGACTGTCGCCTTCAATTCCTAACATGTTTAGGGCGTCTTGCTTTTGAATTTCAATAATTCCCACTATTGCATCCGAATAGTCATAGGTATCATTTAATCGAGAAACCCAAGCATGCTGCGCCGCCGGTCTTAGGAAGATTGACGATACAGCCTTTCTTAGGTCGATTGTCGTCATTTCTTTTGTTTTATAGACGCCATTGCAGCAGTTCGGTGATGTATCCGCTGCGTAGAGTAATACATATGCATTTTCGTTAACAAGATGATCGTCTGACGCGGTGGCAAACCAAAGCGCAACCCAGTGATTGTCAACGAGATCTATCATTCTTGTTGGACATCCGTAGTGCTGAACGCAGCCTTCAATAACGTCTATATCTGCATCTTTCTGTTGAAGGACCTGCATACGGCTACGTGGGTCAATGAAACATTTGAGAAGGTCAGTGAACTGCTTGATGTTCTCTAGGGTCTTTTCGAGACTCTTGATGTCTTTAGTTATTGTACCGGCGCTTTTTCCCGAGCAATTGATAGCTGCAGAGTATGTTTGAATACGGGGCGGAGCATGTCCTCTATATAAAATCGTCTTTACTTTGTTTACGTGGGGAAATCCCGCATATCTTATCAGCCGATTGAGGTCACCTCAGCCATTCATCATGTATAAAGGTATTGTCTGATTTCCAAATTCGCAGCTTATGGGCTGCTTCCATTCGTTTTCGCCAAGAAGTGAGTCAAGTTCTAAGACTTCTGATCTTACGCATTCATTAGCCTTTGGTTATTTGAGACGGGTTCATTAAGGCGTTGCCATGGACCGTGTCCATAACTGCGCCACTCAAGCTGTTATAATCTCGCTATCTACGATTAATTGTGGGGAATGGATGCCTATGAACCGACTAAAGTGCTGCGTTGCTCTGTTACTTTCCCTTGTTTTTGGCCTCTCTGGCGTACTCCAGCCTTTTGCGCTGTATGCCGAGACGCTCGATTTGGCTCAGGAGCAGCCTGAGGTATCGCAGCCTGCGACCGAGAATACTTCTTCTAGCGCCTCTGCGGATACATCTCGCGATCAGGTGGAGAGCGATTCGGCTGCTCAGGACCCCTCTGCGCCTAACTCCAGCGAGGACGCGGATGCGGAATCCGCTTCTTCCGATGCAGTTGTCGACGAGGCTTTTAACGAGGTCTCCGATGAGGCGTCCGATGAGAACGTCGAAGCCTCCCTCGTTGAGAATTCCTGGCGCTATGTCGACGGTTCGCTCCGCTCCGATCTTCCTGACGATTATGGCGCAAATGCAGATTTCGACGGTCGTGCAATGCACAGCATGCCTAAGGGCGCAACGGCGCAGGGAATCGATGTGAGCGAGCACAACGGAACCGTTGATTGGCAGTCCGTGAAAGACGCTGGTATCGACTTTGCGATTCTAAGGGTCGGCTTTGCCGGTGACACAAACGGCGGAAGGCTGGATTATTTCTTTAGGCGCAATGTGAGCGAGTGCGAGCGTTTGGGAATTCCGTATGGTGTGTATCTCTACTCTTATGCGCGCAATGAAGACGATGCCCAGGCCGAGGCGCGCTTGATGCTAGGTGCCCTTAAGGGTCATTCGCCCACCCTTCCCGTTTACTATGACTTGGAAGAGCAAAAAACAAATGCCGATGGTTCGCCCAAGTGGACGCCATTTAACGATTCCTCGAAGCTCGCATCGATCGCAAAGACCTTCTGCGGTCAAATTGCGGCAGCGGGGTATAAGCCCGGTATTTACGCAAACGTTAACTGGTTCAAGAACTACCTTACCGACCCTTGTTTTCTTTCTAGCGGCTGGAGCATCTGGACTGCCCAGTACTGGTACGGAGGCCGTTACGATGAGTGCCTTGGCCTTACTCCTGAAGCCCCTGCTAAATATGATTGCTGGCAGTATTCTGCCCGCGGCAGCGTTCCCGGTGTAAGCGTTGACGTTGATGTTAGCTATTGGTTTGGAGCGGGGCTGGGGGATCATTGGCAGGAAACGGACGAAGGTAAATATTACGTATCGTCAAACGGGCAGCCTTATAAGGGCTGGAAGCTGATCTCCGGCGTCTGGTACTGGTTTGACCCCGCCAAGGGGGGCGCAATGGCGACCGGCCCCACTGAGGTCGAGGGCACGTGGTACGTATTCTCCTCCTCCGGCTCGCTCTCCAACGGCTGGGTCAGGAAGGACGGCGAGTGGTACTACGGCGCCTCCGGCGGCAAGATGGTCCGCGGC
>CABRCR010000058.1:0-15434 GCA_902469435.1 uncultured Collinsella sp.
GGCGCGGTCTCAAGAAGGAGTAACATCGGGACTTGCAGCGACGGACCTCGGGACGCTCTTACACCACGTCTGCGCGCGCCACCCGCGACTCCTAAAAAGACGCCGGCGCGCCTTGAGTTGCGGCGCGTCGGCGTGATGGCTTTGTTGTGGCTGGGTGTACTTCGGTTGTTCGACGGCTTTGGCATGTCCGATCTTGCCAGGCAAGCCTTTGTTACTGTTTAACGTTTGCCCAGATAAAACCTGCCAAAATAAACCTGTCCCTAATTGGCAGGTTGGTAGTGGGGGCAGTAGCTGATGGCTATTGCGTCGACGCCTACATGGGTGGCGATGGTGCAGCCGATGGGGCCGGTGCCGGCGTCTACGTAGTCTTGGCCCGCGAGCGCTTGGCTGACGAGCTCCTGCTCCTCGGCGGCGCCGGTCGTGAGCACGCGCACGCTTGAGCCCGGGTGCTCGTCCAAAAACGTGAGGCAGTCTGCCATGGTGCTGGCGACGATACGCTTGGCGCCGCGGCCCTTTTTGATGGCCTTGATCTCGCCCGATTTCCACTCCGGCGAAACGGCTAGGCGAATGTTGAGCATCTGCGTGAGCTGGCCGGCGAGCTTGGGCGCGCGGCCGTTCTTAACGAGGTTCTCGAGCGTGCGGGGAATCAGCAGCAGGTGGGCGTCGGGCAGCGTCGCGCGGATCTGCGCCTCGGTCTCGTCCAAGCTGCGGCCGTCTTCGCGCATGGCCAGTGCGTACTCCACCAGCAGGCCCTCGGCGCCCGAGCCAGTGCGCGAATCGATGCAGCGCACGTCGAGCTCGTGGGTCTCGGCGACCAGGCATGCGTTGGAATAGCAGGCGGACCATTCGCTGCACAGCGAGATAAAGATCGCGCTATCGTGGCCGTCGGCGCGCACGCGGTCAAAGAGTGCCTTGAACTCGCCGGCGCTCGGCTGCGAGGTGTGTGGCAGCTGCTCGGAGCCGGCCATGCGGGCGACGTATTCCTCGGCGGTAATCTGCACCTGGTCGAGCAGGTCCTCGCCCTCGATAATCACATGTAGCGGAATGACGTAAATGCCAAGCTCTTGAGCACGGGCGGGGGAGATGTCCGACGTGGAGTCGGTTATGATGGCAAAAGACATAATTGCACCTTTCATTGGGGCGCTTGCGTGCCGCCTTCTGAGAGCAAAGTGCGACAAGTATAGTGGAGTCATTCCACATTTCTAGGTTCAATTGTTGAATAGTCAACAGTTTGAAGTGTCGGTGTGGAAATCATCAACTGGGGAAGAGGAATGCCGATGGAGGCGTTGGAGATATGCAGGCGGCCGGTTGTGCTGTTCGATTTTGACGGCACGGTGGCCGATACGGGCCGGGCGGTGATGACCTCGACGCGCAAGACGTTGGCCGCGCGCGGGTTTTCGGAGGCGCAGATGGGTGACCTGCGCCGCATGATCGGGCCGCCCCTGTGGAAGAGCTTTCACGACTTTTATGGCTTCTCCCGCGAGGAGTCGCTTGTGGTGGCTGACGAGTACCGTGCCTTTTTTGATGAGCTGGGACCGGAAGAGTATCCCGTGTTCGACGGAATCCCCGAGCTGCTCGATGGCCTTGTCGCGCAGGGACATCGCTTGGCCGTGGCAACGTCACGCATGGAGGCGAAGTGTATCGACATGGTGGGAGAGCTGGGACTTTCTCAGTTTGAGGCGGTGGTTGGCATGAATCCGCCGCAGGGGCGCGAGACCAAGGCCGATTCGGTCCGCGACGCGTTGGCGGCCTTGGGTGCGGTCGCGGACGAGGCCGTGATGATCGGCGACCGTTTTAACGACGTTGAGGGCGCGCACGCGATGGGCGTGCCGTGCATCGGCATTTATTCGGGTGCGGCGGCGCCGGGGGAGCACGAGGCGGCGGGCGCCGATGCGGTGGTGCACTCGGTGGCCGAGCTTGCTAAACTTTTCGCTATCTAATAGACGTAATGTGAGGGGCGGGCGTGATCGCCGCTCATGGGTTAGGAGGTCGTCCATGAATCAGGTGGAGCAGAGCGTTGCCGAGTATGTTGACGAGGTCTGGGAAGATGTCGTCGCCGATATCGAGCAACTGGTGAGCTATCCGTCCGTGGCAGTTTCTGCCGATGCAGAGCCCGGCGCGCCGTTTGGCCGCCCGGTCCGTGACGCGCTCGACTGTGCGCTCGGCATCGCGCAGAAGCTTGGCTATCAGACGAGCGACGACGAGGGCTATGTGGGCATTGCCGATATCCCTGGCCGCGGCGACAAGCAGCTCGCGACCATCTGCCACGTGGACGTGGTGCCCGCCGGCCCGGGTTGGAACACCGACCCGTTTGCGCTGGAGCGTCGCGAGGGCTGGCTGCTCGGCCGCGGCGTTATCGACGACAAGGGTCCGGCGGTGCTGTCACTCTACGCCGGCGCCTATCTGCTCAAGCACGGCATTACCCCGCGCTATACTTTCCGCGCGCTGCTGGGCTGCGATGAGGAAGTGGGCATGTCCGACGTTCACCATTATCTGGAGAACCACGCAGACCCCGACTTTTTGTTTACGCCCGATGCCGAGTTTCCGGTCTGCAATGCCGAGAAGGGCCAGTTTGGGGCGACGTTCGTGAGTCCCAAGATCGACGGCGGGCGCATCGTGTCGTGGAGCGGCTCCGAGGCGAGCAATGCCATTCCGTCGCAGTCCATCTGCGAGCTCGCGATTGCCGCCGATGAGCTGCCGGCGCCCGTTGAGAACGCCGACCGCCTGGAGATCACGGCGCTTGATAACGGGCGTGCGCAGATTTTCGCCCACGGTATTGGCGGCCACGCTTCGATGCCTGAGGGCACCATCAACGCCGTCGGCCTGATCGTGTCGTATCTGCGCGAGGCCGAAGACGCGTTTGGTGCACGCGACGAGCGCCTGCTGACGCCTGCCGAGCACGAGTTCGTCAAGTTCCTGGCCTTTGTGCATGCGGACGCCTATGGTCGCGGCCTGGGCATCGATGCGACGAGCCCGGCGTTTGGCCCGCTTACCTGCAACGCTGGCGTCATCCGTGTGGCGGATGGCCATATCGAGCAGGTCATCGACGTGCGCTTCCCCGACAGCACGAGTGCCGATACCATCCGCGAGCAGCTCGAGCCGCTCGTGGGCCGTTTTGGCGTGACGTGCCAGCTGGGTCGCGCGAAGGTGCCGTTCTCGGTGTCTGCCGACGATCCGGCCGTGAAGGCGCTTATCGATACCTATAACGAGTTCACCGGCAAGCATGCCGAACCCTTTGCCATGGGCGGCGGCACGTATGCGCGCAACTTTGCCCGCGCCGTCTCGTTTGGCCCCGAGGAGACCGGCCTGGAGCTGCCCGCATGGGGCGGCCAGATGCACGGCCCCAACGAGTGCGCCAACGAGGACCAGCTCAAGCAGGCGCTCAAGATCTATATTGTTGCGATCCTCCGTTTGAATGAATTAGAGCTTTAAGGTCTCGCGGTTTCCCAATCTAAGTTGCGGTGGAATAGTTCCTAGAATGGGCCATTTGATGGCCAAACAGGAACTATTTCACCGCAACTTTGTTTTTATTGGTGTAAAAGGCTGGCCATGCTTGCCGGCGGGTTTGTTATTCGTTTGTAAAGGCTGGGCCGCGCTTGCGGTAAGGGTCTATCAAATGCCCGTAAGAAACAGCAGTCGGCGCGGGCGCTGCCCGATCGGGGACGTATCTTTCCAAACAGCAAAGCGGGCAGGGTGTCCGCGAGTCGCATGTATGAAAGGAAGATCATGCTCGATCAGGCTTATTCTCGTCGTCAGTTCCTCGGCCTCGCTGGTGGTCTTGCCAGCATCGTCGGTCTCGGTCTCGTAGGTTGCGGCGGCTCCGGCGAATCCGACGCCGCCGACAAGGGTAGCGCCGCTGCTGCCGAGTCCGTCTCGGGCGAGGTGACCTACGACGGCGCCTCCTCGTTCCAGGCACTCGTCGAGGCCGCTGCCGAGAAGTTCATGGACGCCAACCCGGACGTCTCCGTCTCCGGCTCGGGCAACGGTTCGGGCAAGGGTCTGACCGCTGTTGCCGCCGGCACCGTTACCATCGGTAACTCAGACGTCTTTGCCGAGACCAAGCTCGAGGCCGACCAGGTCAAGAATCTCGTCGACCACGAGGTTGCCGTCGTGGGCATGGGCCCCGTCGTTTCCAAGAACGTCACGGTCGACGACCTGTCCCTCGAGCAGCTCAAGGGCATCTTCTCCGGCCAGATTACCAACTGGAATGAGGTCGGCGGCGACGACGCCAAGATCGTCGTTCTCAACCGCAAGGCCGGCTCCGGCACCCGCGCCACCTTCGAGGCCGCCGTCTTTGGCGACGAGGCCGTCGACTTTAAGGGCGACGCCGAGCTCGATAAGTCCGGCGATGTCCAGACTCAGATGGGCAGCACCGACAACGCCATCTCGTACCTCGACTTCTCGCACTTCGACGACTCCAAGTTCAACGCCATCAAGGTCGAGGGTGTCGAGCCCAAGAGCGCAAACGTCACCGACGATTCCTTCAGGATTTGGGCTACCGAGCACATGTACTGCGCGAAGGACGCCGACGAGGCCACCAAGGCCTTCCTGGAGTTCATGCTCTCCGACGACGTCCAGGGCAAGCTCGTCGAGGAGCAGGGCTTTATCCCCGTCTCTGCCATGAAGGTCGTCAAGGACGCCAGCGGCAAGGTCTCCTCTAAATAAGTAATCGCCCCCGGAAAGGTTTGCAATGGCAAAACAGCTGCCAAAGCGCGACCTTGAGAACGTGGGCCTAGTCGTCACGGGCGCGTGCGTAGCGCTCGTGACGCTTGTCGTTGCCGCGCTCATCTTTATGGTCGCCCAAAAGGGCCTCTCGGCTTTTCTCAAGGACGGCGTTTCGATCGTCGAGTTCTTTACCGGCACCAAGTGGGACCTGGCCAACACGGCCGAAAACGGTCTGCCCTATACCGGCGCCCTGCCCCTGATCGTCACTTCGTTTGCGGTCATGGTGCTCTCCACGCTTATCGCGCTACCCATCGCCATCGGCTCTGCCATCTTTGCGGTCGAGATCCAGCCTAAGTTTGGTTCCAAGGTCTTCCAACCACTGATTGAGCTTTTGACCGGCATTCCCTCGGTCGTCTTTGGCCTGATCGGTTTTCACGTGGTCGTCGGTCTTATGAAGAGCGTTTTCCACGTGAGTACGGGTCTGGGCATCCTGCCCGGCGCCATCGTGCTGGCCGTCATGATTCTGCCGACGATGACCACGCTTTCGGTCGATGGCCTGCGCGCCGTGCCCGACAGTTACCGTCAGGGCTCGCTCGCGCTGGGCTACACCCGCTGGCAGACCATCTGGCACGTGGTGCTCAAGTCCGCCATGCCGTCGCTCATGACCGCAGTCATCCTTGGCATGACCCGCGCCTTTGGCGAAACGCTCGCCGTGCGCATGGTTATCGGCGGCATCGAAGCCATGCCGACGTCGCTGCTGTCGCCGGCGTCCACCATTACCACCACGCTCACCACGTCCATGGCGGTCTATGCCGAGGGCTCGGCCCAGGACGACGTCTTGTGGGCGCTCGGCCTGCTGCTGATGGGCATGAGTCTCATCTTTATCCTGATCATCCATCTCATTGGCCGCAAGGGGGCGAAGGCTCGTGGCTAGCACGCGCATCCATATCGACGAGGCGAGACTCGGGCGTGTCCAAAAGCAAGACCGCATCGCCACGGGCGTGCTGACGGCAATCGTCGCCATCGTCATGCTCATCGTCGTCTCCATGGTGGCCTACATCCTGTTCGAGGGCATCTCGACGCTGTTCCAACCAGGCTTTCTCACGCAGCCGTCGCGCGCTAACGGAACCCAGGGCGGCGTGCTTTATCAGCTGTTCGACTCGTTCTATCTGCTGCTGATCACCTTAGGTATCTCGGTGCCCATCAGCCTGGGCGGAGCGGTCTTCCTGGTCGAGTACGCGCCGGACGG
This sequence comes from uncultured Collinsella sp., assembly GCA_902469435.1. Classification (GTDB taxonomy): domain Bacteria; phylum Actinomycetota; class Coriobacteriia; order Coriobacteriales; family Coriobacteriaceae; genus Collinsella. The sequence goes on from CABRCR010000058.1 coordinate 5,915, forward strand.
ACCCATCCGCGACATCGCCTCCACCGCCATCGAGACGCTGTCCTCGCTGCCTTCCGTCGTCGTCGGCATGTTCGGCTTTCTAGTGTTCTCGGTGCAGCTGGGCTGGAAGTACTCCATCATCTCCGGCGCCGTTGCGCTCACCATGTTCAACATCCCCATCCTGGTGCGCGTGATTCAACAGGCGCTCGAGGACGTGCCGCAGGCCCAGCGCGATGCATGCCTGGCCATGGGTCTTACTCGCTGGGAGGCTACGCTGCACATCCTGATTCCCGAGGCCATGCCCGCCATCGTGACCGGCATCGTGCTTTCGGCCGGCCGTGTGTTTGGCGAGGCCGCGGCGCTGCTCTTCACCTCGGGCATGAGCTCGCCGGTTCGCCTCAACTTCTTGAGCTTTAACCTGTCGAGCCCCACTTGCGCCTGGAACGTGTTCCGCCCCGGTGAGTCGCTTGCCGTGCACATCTACAAGATCTATGGCGAGGGCAGTCCCGAGGCCCAGCAGATCGTTTGGGGCACCGCGGCGCTGCTGATGATTTGCGTGCTGCTGTTTAACATAATCGCCCGTATCGTGGGCAAGCAACTGGCAAGGAAGATGACGGCTGAATGAGCGAGATGAATGCAACGCCCGCAACCGAAGCGGCATCGTCTGCGACCCAGGACTTCCTGTCGAGCGTGGGGCAAAGCGAAAAGCACGTGCGTGTGAGCGGCAAGGCCGTGAGCGACGAGGTCGTACTCTCCACCAAGGACGTCAACGTGTACTATGGCGATCACCATGCGCTGCACGACACGTCGCTCGACTTTCACAAGGGCGAGATCACGGCGCTCATCGGGCCTTCGGGCTGCGGCAAGTCGACCTTTTTGCGCAGCCTCAACCTTATGAATCGCGAGATTCGGGGCTGCCGCGTGGAGGGCGAGATCAACTACCGCGGGCGCAACGTGAACACCAAGACCGAGAACACCTACGAGCTGCGTCGGTCCATTGGCATGGTGTTTCAGCAGCCCAATCCTTTCCGCAAGTCCATTCGCGACAACATCACGTTTGCGCCTAAGCGCCACGGTATCATCGACCGCGACGAGCTCGACCGCATGGTCGAGGAAAGCCTGCGCGGCGCTGCGCTGTGGGACGAGGTCAAAGACAAGCTCGACAAGAGCGCCTACGCGCTTTCGGGCGGTCAGCAGCAGCGCCTGTGCATCGCGCGCACGTTGGCGCTCAACCCCGACGTGATTCTGTTCGACGAGCCCTGCTCGGCGCTCGACCCCATCTCGACGCTGGCGATCGAGGACCTGATGTCGTCGATCGTGGCCGACCGCGCCATCGTCATCGTGACGCACAACATGGAGCAGGCGTCGCGCGTGTCCAACCGCACGGCGTTCTTCTACATGGGCGATATGGCCGAGTACGACGAGACTGACGAGATTTTCCAACGGCCCAAGGATAAGCGGCTGAATGATTACCTCACCGGCATGTTCTCCTAGTCCGGGACATGCTTGAGGCCCGCGGCGGCCACGGTCGTCGTGGGACTGATTGGAGAGGCGGGTCATCTCTTGTGGGAGATGGCCCGCCTTTTTGTGTCGTGTGCGGCCCGCCTTATCGCTGCTATCATGGACAACGTTGAATTTCTACGAAGGAGCAGGGCATATGGCGATTCTTTTGGGATGCGATTCCGTCAGCCTAGAGTTTCCCACCAAGCATATTTTCGATAGCGTTACGCTCGGCGTGGGCGAGGGCGACCGTATTGGTATTATCGGTAAAAACGGCGACGGTAAGTCGACGCTGCTGAGCGTGCTCGCCGGCACGTTGGAGCCCGACGACGGCCGCGTGACGCACCGCCGCGACACGACGATTGGATTGCTCGGCCAAAAGGATAACCTGGTCGATACCGACACCGTGCATCATGCCGTCGTCGGTGACACGCCCGAATACGAGTGGGCCTCGAGCCCGCGTACGCGCCAGATTCTGGCCGGCCTTATTAGCGATGTGCCCTGGGAGGGCACGGTGGGCGAGCTTTCGGGCGGCCAGCGCCGTCGCGTGGACCTCGCGCGCCTGCTGATCGGCGACTACGACGTACTCATGCTCGACGAGCCCACCAACCACCTGGACATGCGCACCATCAACTGGCTCGCGCGTCACTTAAAGGCCCGCTGGCAGCGCGGCCAGGGCGCGATGCTCGTGGTCACGCACGACCGCTGGTTCTTGGACGAGGTCTGTACCAGTATGTGGGAGGTCCACGACGGCCAGGTCGATCCCTTCGAGGGCGGTTACTCCGCATATATCCTGCAGCGCGTGGAGCGCGACCGCATGGCCGCCGTCACCGAGGAGCGTCGTCGCAACATGGCGCGCAAGGAGCTCGCGTGGCTGAGCCGCGGTGCCCAGGCGCGCTCCACCAAGCCCAAGTTTCGCGTTGATGCCGCTCGCGAGCTGATCGCCGACGTGCCGCCCGTGCGTGACGAGCTGGAGCTCAAGCGCCTGGCCGTGAGCCGCCTGGGCAAGCAGGTTATCGATGTGGTCGACGTGGACGCCGGCTATGCGGATACCGATAGCGCGCCCAAGCAGGTGCTCACCGATGTGACTTGGCTCATTGGTGCGGGCGACCGCTATGGTCTTTTGGGTGAGAACGGCGCCGGCAAGTCGACGCTGCTCGACGTGATTCAGGGCAAGATCGCGCCCCTGCGCGGCCGCGTGAAGATCGGCCAGACGGTGCGCTTTGGCGTGCTGTCGCAGCAGCTCGAGGAGCTCGAGCCCTACATGGGCGACACGATCCGCGAGGTGCTCAGCAACTATAAGAAGTACTACGTCATCGACGGCAAGGAGACTTCGCCCGAGAAGCTCTGCGAGCGCCTGGGCTTTACGACGCAGCAGCTCTGGAGCCGCATCGGCGATCTTTCGGGCGGCAAGCGCCGTCGCCTGTCGCTGCTGCTGACAATCCTGGACGAACCCAACGTGCTCATCCTGGACGAGCCCGGCAACGACCTGGATACCGACATGCTCGCGATTGTCGAGGATCTGCTCGATGGCTGGCCCGGCACGCTGATCCTGGTGACGCACGACCGCTTCTTGATGGAGCGCGTGACCGACCAGCAGTGGGCGCTGCTCGACGGCCACCTGACGCATATGCCCGGCGGCGTGGACCAGTACCTGCGCCTGTGCAACGCCACCGCCGAGGGCGAGCCCGTGGGTGCACCGAGCGCCAAGACCGGTACGTTCGACACCGGTGCCGCGGCGGCTGCGGCCGAAAAGCCCAAGTCGAGCGGTCAGCCCAACGGCCTTTCCAATGCCGAGCGCCAAAAGCTCCGTCGTGAGGTGAGCTCGCTCGAGCGCAAGATGGAAACGCAGCGCGCTCGCGTGGAGGAGGCCGAGGCCGCCATGGCCCAGGTCGATCCCACCAACTACACGGCGCTGGGCGAGCAGCAGGCAAAGATCGACGAGGCCCACGCCGCCATGGACGAGCTGGAGATGGCGTGGCTCGAGGCGAGTGAAAAGCTCGAGGGCGAGGAGTAGGCGAGGGTGATCAAGGCCGCGTTTTTTGATATCGACGGCACGCTGCTGAGCTTTGAGACGCACCGGATTCCGGCGTCGGCGCAGCAGGTGCTCGACAGCTTTCACGAGCAGGGGATTGCGTGCGTCATTGCCACGGGTCGCCCGACCTACCAGATGCCCGATTGGCTGTTCGATCTTGGTTGGGATGCGTACATTACGCTTTCGGGCCAGCACTGTTTTGATGCCGAGGGCGTTTACCGTAGCTGCCCGATCGATCCGGACGACGTTGCGGTGATTGTGGACCAGGTGGCCGAGGGGCGCTACGACTCGCTGTGCATGCAGGGCGAGAACTCGTTTGTGAACCGCCTGTCCGAGCGCGTGGTGACGGCTGGCAGCAATGCGGGAATCGTCTACCACGAGGAGCCGTTTGAGCACGCCTTTGACGCACCGGTCTACCAGTTCTGCGCCTTTGTGGACCCGGCCGACGAACATATCGTGACCGACGCCGTGTCGCATACGCTCACCACGCGCTGGTGCGATTTGTTCTGCGACATTATCCCTGCTAACGGCGGCAAGGACCTGGGCGTGGCAGCGACGCTGGAGCGCCTGGGTGTCGATGCGAGCGAGGCGATTGCCTTTGGTGACGGCGAGAACGACCTGTCGATGTTTTCCGCCGTGGGCACGAGCGTGGCCATGGGCAACGCACAGGACACGGTGAAAGCTGCGGCGACCTATGTGACGACTGCCGTGGACGACGACGGCATCTACAACGCCGCCAAGCACTTTGGGCTTGTTTAGCTGCGGATTCGGCACTCGGGGACGTTCCTTTTCTGCCGGCAGTTGGGGACACTCCTTGCGAGCGTGTCATCGCTCCGCTTCTGTGCTGCGCATTTTGTGAAACGCGGTTAACTTTTTAAACAACGTAGTAAGACATGGGCAACTTTTGCGGTAAAGTAAATCAGGCAAAAGTATCCAAAGGCTAACTAGAAGCCATCGCGAAAGGCGGCCCATGGCCCTGCGTGAATCTGGAGAAGACTATCTCGAATCGATCTACGTTCTGTCGGAACGCCAGGGCATCGTGCGCTCGATCGACGTCGCCGAATACTTGGGCGTGACCAAGGCGAGCGTCTCCAAAGCCATGGCGACGCTGGAGAACAACGGCTATGTTGAAATGGGTAAACGCGACGTTCATCTGACGGAGCGTGGTCTGGAGGTCGCTCGCCAAATGTGGGAGCGTCACTGCTTTTTCGTGCGGCTGCTCGAGGAAGCCGGTGTTTCGGCGGATGTCGCGTCGCAAGAGGGCTGCCACATGGAGCACTGCCTGAGCGAGGAAAGCTTTGAGAAGCTACGGGCGATGTTGGGCCGGGAAGATGTAGCGGGTCCAACAACAGAAGCCTAACTGTCCCACAGTAGCGCGGAGTTCGCGCAAAGCGCGAACCAGCGACTGGGACCAGCGGCCCTTTCGGCCAAGTCCATTTCAGCAAAGGAACCCTGCCAGCAAGCGATGCCCAAGAACCGCCTGTGATGTTACCGCAGGCCGGGACCGGGCTTAGTTTTGAAAACATTCCGCAGCGCGAGGCCCGCCTTTCCGTTGCTCCGCAGGAGCAGGAAAGACGGGCCTCATGCGCGAGGACGTTTTCAAAACCAAGCCCGGTCCCGGCCGGACAGCCCACGAACGCTACAGGTTCTTGACACCCATCGCGCGCATGGCGTTCAGGATGGCGATGATCGCCACGCCCACGTCGCCAAAGACGGCAAGCCACATATTGGCGATGCCCAGCGCTGCCAGCACCAAAATCAGCAGCTTAATACCCAGCGCAAAGATGATGTTCTGCCAAACAATCGACATGGTCTTGCGTGCTACGCGGATCGCACGGGAGATGTTGGACGGTTTGTCATCCATGAGCACCACGTCGGCGGCCTCAATCGCAGCGTCGGATCCCATGGCGCCCATGGCAATGCCCACATCGGCACGGGTGAGCACGGGCGCATCATTGATGCCGTCGCCCACAAAAGCGAGCTTGCCCTTGCCACTTTCGGCCGCGAGCAACGCCTCAACGCGCTCGACCTTGTCGCCCGGCAGGAGCTGCGCGTGGAACTCGTCGAGACCGAGTTGCTTGGCCACAGACGCTGCAACCTCCTCGCGGTCGCCCGTGAGCATGACGGTTCGGTTGATACCGGCGGCATGCAGGTCGCGAATCGTTTGCTCCGCATCGGCCTTAACGGTGTCTGCAATCACGATGTGGCCGGCGTACACGCCGTCAACGAGCACGTGGAGGATCGTGCCGACAACCTCGCAGTCCGGTGCTTCAACGCCGGCCGTGGCGAGCATCTTGGCGTTGCCAACGACGACGTGCTTGCCGTCGATGGTTGCCGTCACGCCGTGGCCCGCGTCGTTGGCGGAGTCTCTCACGCGCTTGGGGTCGACCTCGCCCTGGTAGGCGTCGCGCACGGACTGCGCGATGGGGTGATCGGAGAACGATTCAGCAAGGGCTGCGACTTCAAGCAACGATTGTTCGGTATGGCCAGCCTCGGGGTGCACCGCGACGACTGAGAACGTGCCGTTGGTGAGGGTGCCCGTTTTGTCGAAGACGACGGTGTCCACGTCGGCGAGCGTCTCGAGGTAGTTGGAGCCCTTGATGAGAACGCCCAGCTTGGACGCGCCGCCGATGCCGCCAAAGAAACTCAACGGTACGCTGATCACGAGGGCGCACGGGCAGCTGACGACCAGGAAGGTCAGGCCGCGCAGGATCCAATCGGACCAAGCGCCAGTCACCAGGCCGCCGCCAAGCGCGAGCACCGCGGCAGCGCCAGTGACGGCGGGCGTGTAGACGCGGGCGAAGCGCGTGATGAAGTTCTCGGTGCGCGCCTTCTTTTCGCTGGCATTCTCTACGAGTTCCAGGACGCGCGCGACGGTGGATTCGCCAAACGGCTTGGTGGTGCGCACGTGGATGAGGCCCGTCATGTTGATGCAGCCGCTGATGATATCGTCGCCGGACTTGGCGGGGCGGGGGACTGACTCGCCCGTGAGTGCGGCGGTGTCGAGCTGCGTCTCGCCCTCGACGATGATGCCGTCGATAGGCACGCGCTCGCCGGGCTTGACCACGATCACGGTGCCGACGGCGATGTCATCGGGGAAGACCTGCTCGAGCGTGCCGTCGGGCTGCTCGACGTTAGCATAGTCGGGCGCGATGTCCATCATGGCACTAATCGACTTGCGGCTCTTGCCCACGGCGTATGCCTGGAACAACTCGCCGACCTGGTAGAACAGCATGACAGCGGCGCCTTCGGCCATGTGCGGGTCGGTGTCGGGGAAGAGCACCATGGCAAACGCGCCGATGGTCGCGACGGCCATGAGGAAGCTCTCGTCGAAGGCCTTGCCGCGGCGGATGTTATTGAATGCCTTTTGCAGTACGTCGTAGCCGGCAATCAAAAACGGCACGAGGAACAGCGCGAAGCTGGCGTAGATGTTGCCGGGCTCCCCAAATGCGATAGTGAGGGCGCCGAGCTCGTCGAGGGCATAAACAACGGCAAAAATGCCCAGTGCTACCAGGATGCGGTTGCGCTTGTGCTCAAGGGACTCTTTCTTCTTGCGCTTCTTCTTTTTCTTTTTGGGATCGGCGGCTGCCATGATTCAAACCTCCCATTTGAGTGTATGAACACTTGCTCATATAATTTCGCGAGCAAAGGCCGCGGCAAGCGCGGCCTTGCAGGTCAACGTATGCGCGGGTTAGAGAATGATTTCGCAGTCTGGCTCGGCGTCGGCGGTGAATTCAACGACGCGGTCCAGGACCTCGTCGTACTTGGCGTCGTCGGCTTCGAGCGTCAGCTTCTGGGTCATAAAGTTGACCGAAACGGACTTGACGCCCTCGAGCTTGGCAAGTTCGTCCTGAAGCTCGCGCGCGCAGTTGGCGCAATCGATCTCGTCGAGCTTAAACTGCTTTTTCATGGTGGGTTCCTTTCCCTATGTTAGCGGTCTGGGTGCCGGCCGCGCTGATACCGTGGGTGATTGCTATTCGCAGATATGGCTCATGCCCTGGTTGAGCATGGTGTAGACGTGATCGTCGGCGAGCGAGTAGAGAATGTTGCGGCCGTCGCGGCGGAACTTGACCAGGTGCGACTGCTTGAGCGTGCGCAGCTGGTGCGACACCGCAGACTGCGAGGTTGCGGTCGCCTCGGCGATGTCGGCCACGCAGAGCTCGCGGCCCATGAGGGCATAGAGAATCTTGATGCGCGTGGTGTCGCTGAAGACCTTGAACAGGTCGGCAAGGTCGTAGAGAAGCTCCTCGTCGGGAAGGTCCTCGGGCGAGCAGGTGGTGGGGATCACGGGCTCGGTGGCCTCGATGTCGGGTTTCGTTTCATCAACGCGGATGCTCATTGCAATATCCTTTCATATGAACATGCGCTCATATAACTTACTTCCGATTATATGAGCGCATGTTCATATGTCAATGACGTTTAGGTAATTCGTCGCACAAAATGATGGGGGATAGTGGACGAGATCCTGGACTGAGCGGTTTTGATAGGCGATGCCGGGGTGGGTGCCCCCGCGCCGTGCAAAAATTGGAGTATTCTGCAACTATAGGGGGTCTGTTAATCTATTCCTGGCCAAATAAAGTCACTCAATAGTTATCCAAGGACGGTAAACAGACAAGGTCTTCCTTAAGTGTTGCCTAACGTTCTCACGCAAGAGTGATTTCGCTTCACATATGGATCCACTCGAGGGCGATAGACACCCGGCTCTGCTGAATACTCGCAATTTTGCACATCGCCAGGGTACCCACCTTGTTAGCCGGTCTAGCTTCCGGCCCCGAAGACCCTGCCCTCGGGCGCGAGGCTGCTTGTTTGGGCAAATGACGGGCTGTCGGATTCGACAGTCTGCATATCATCGATTGCCGGAACTTCATTAATTGTCGGGTCATCCAGCGTGATGCCTTCGAGTGTTGCTTTTTCGAGGTCGATTCGTTGACGATCTTCGGAATCCTGGCGAAGCTGCTTCTGAATTCGCCTTTCCTCTTCTATAAACCTTCTGAGCACAAACTGTCTCAGGTCCTCTTGCATGATTTGAAAGTCTTTTGGCAGACGCGAGGGGCGTATGCCCTCTTTCCGTTGGATTGCCTCCATGACCCTAACGAAAGCGCTGGCATGCATAAAGGAATAACGACTGACGGTGATGATTCCGTACCCCATGGACGCAAGTGCATTCTTGCGCTCCTCATCGATGGCGCGGTCTTCTTCCGCGTCATGATAAAAACCGTTGTATTCAATGTCTGTGCGAGATTTCTTTAGATACGCATCCATAAAGAACTTTTTGCGTCTCGTGAGATTCTTTGCGGCAGCGGCGACCTGCACCTCGTAATCGGTCTCAATTCCCTTAATACCAAGCCCTCCTTCGCTTTTGGGCAGCGTTAGCATCATGACAAATGCCGTTTCCATGGGAGACCGGCATCCGTCGCGTACACATTGGATCGCCTTTCGGGCAAGGGCCAGACCGTCGCATCTGGTAATGGAATTAAAGAACTGTTTTAACCTCTCGGTCGAGGTGAGCGCGAAACGCTCGTTATAAGAGGTGGAAGAGCCGGTTCCAAGGGAGTAAGCGCTGCACAATTCAAAGTAGTACTCCACCAGTTCGCGAAAAGGGAGATAGGTGGCGGCCTGAAGTGCGCAAAGCTCAACGCCAACAATGAAGATGCCATCTTTGAGCTCTATAAAGCGTGAGCTCGAGAATCGTTTTGAAGACACGTGGCATTGACAGTTCATTGCATAGCGCGCATTCCTGCGATCAAACACCATCACCTCGAGGGAATCATTTGCGTCGAGGGAAACATCATGTTTGGTGAGCCATTCTGCGGCTGCGTCAAGGAGCGTTCCGGTGGGACATGATCCGTAAATCGCGGCAGGGTTACAGGACTCGATGCCTTTCGCAGACACCGAATGCGCGGCCTGGGGTTGATTTCCGATCTCAGCCGAACACATTGAGCGAATAGGCCGTTCCCGCAGCTAGCCGAACGCCCCCGAGGTCCCATTCGGGCCCCCGGGTCGGCA
>CABRCR010000059.1:0-37272 GCA_902469435.1 uncultured Collinsella sp.
GGCGCCCCCGGACCCCAGGAGGGGCCGCGGGGGCGTTCGGCTAACTGCGGGAATGGCCTATCCGCTCAATGTGTTCGGCTGAGATCGGAAATCAACCCATATAACGGATGTTCATTTCTGTAAACCGCCTCGCTCTCCCCCGCCGCTCCCTCACTTGTTTTGTTACATGTGTTGAATACCATCCCGTACGGACAAAATCTCACGCAGGGCGGTTAAGACAGTGGCGTCCATGCCACCAGAGAAAATAGAAGAAAGGAAAGAGAAGCAGTCGGCGATTACTCGCACGAAGCGAGCAGCTTCTCAAGATCACACTCCAATGCCTCACGCTCCTCAACGTCCATCACTGCAAGGGCGACACGCATCAGGGACACCTCGGCGGCAAGCTCCTTAACCTGGTCGGGGCGTTTGCTAAAGTGGTCGTAAATCCGCAGGGCCCCCCCGGCCGCCAGGTACTGCCACTTTTCCAACGAAGGCTTTTCGGACCTGCTCATGGCATCGACCCACTCGCCAAGACCCTGAAAACCGTTGCCCGTAGTCGTGCCGTTCATAACCACATCGAGCGGGCTCAGCAAGCAATCGGGCGTTTTTTGTACACCAATTTGGTGAGCGTAAGCACCTGGGCAAGGTTGCGATACTGTTCCTTGTCGGCATAGAGCACGTCGTTGTAGCAGGCGCAGGCCTTAAGCAGCTCGTGGGCGGCAATGCGCTCCGGCCCATCAAACGGAACGCCGCGCAACAACACCCCAGCAAGATCGAATGCCTTGCCGCCCTGCACGATCTTGTCGAGCGCCGAGCCGTCCACCAAATCCGCCAGCCAAGCAAACTCAGGCTGATACGGCTTATGCTCGTCCTCGTCCTCATGCTCCATCCAGTTGCTCACCAGCGCAAGGGCTTCAATCTCTCTCCCGTTCAGAAAGGGCGAATTCTTCCCCATCTCTTCCCGCAAAAATCCCCGCGGCTCATGAGAGTGCTCGTACGCAACCGCAAGCTCCCCGTCGCTCACGACCAAGGTCGCACGGGAAATATAGGTATCTTCCCGCATGTCCCTCCAAGCGTACATCATAAGGGGACGCAGCTGACGGAGCATGCCGCGCGCGCCGGCACCTTCCTTAACCGCGCGCTTCGCCGCAAGGCGAGCAGCATCTGCCGTCAGTTCCATCTTGGCGCCATTTCCCATCATGTTGTTGTACTTGGGCAGGTACTGCTCATACGCAATCTGGACCAGATCGTCCACGCTCAGGGCGTTAAAGTTAATCACCGAGCCAATGCGCCCGCACAGCTCGGACATAATACCCCAAGTCTCAACATCCTCGATGGTCGCACTGTCTCGCAGCTCGTTTGCCGATTTTGCGGCGGTGCGCACGGCGGCATACGAGGATCCGAAGCCGACCGTGGTGCCAGACTTGTCACCCAGGCGCTTGCGCACCAGAGCGTCCAAGCCCATAAAGGCGCCGCCCAAAATGCAGACAACCTGATCGAGGTTGAGTGTCTTAATAGCCGCACTCTTGGAGGTATCACATTCGAACGGCATCTCCCCGCCTTCCAAAAGCTTAAGGAACGACTGCGATGGACTAAAACTCGATGCAACTTCTCCCCCATCGGGTTCGACACGAACCGCCTTGTCAAACTCGTCAAAGAGCACCAAACAAATTTCACCGGGATTCGCAGCCTGATAGTCCGCGACCTGCGATAGGCAGTTGATCATGCTGGCACCGCGCCAGCCCTCGCCCGTCATGGTGGAGACATCGAACACGAACAGCTTGAGCCCTGCGGCATCTGCCACGGCCTTGATGGTGTGGGTCTTTCCCGTACCAGTGGAACCCATCACCAAAATGGCGGCGGGCGAAAGAACGTCGCGCGGATCGGCGCCGCGTGCCAACATCACGCAGCGGTTGACCTCAAAGCTCAGCGCCGTCACAAAGGCCTCCAAGCTTCCTTCGTGGCCAATAACACTCTGACGCGTCTGCTCCACCAGACGCGAGGGCGCAATTCGAGTGAGCAGGTCCCGGTAGCGATCGATGTTTCGATACTGCTTCTGAGCCATGGGTGTTTTCCTTTCTATATTGGTTTTCTTACCTATGACGTGGCCCCGAGCCCATAAACTCCTACAGTGCCAGCGATGTCGCCGACTCCAGATAGATCACGTTGCCCGGCTGGGTAAAGACCGGAATGTGGTAGAGCAGCTGCAAAATGCCCTGCTTGAGCAGCGGAAACAGTGTGGGATGCAACACTTCGTACATCAGGGCACCAGCCATAAGAGCGGTAAGTACGGCAAGCAGCAAAAGCTTTTGAGCGTCAGAGAATACCGACATGGTCGTTCCTTTCTTTATGCGAGATATTTGGATTGCGTTGTGGGTTAGCGACTCATAGCGATGGCAATGCCAATAACCGCGATAACCACGGGGATCGCAAGCGATGCAAACAGAATCCCGGCAAAAAGGCCCACCACCAGCGCGCACACGATGATGGCCAGCGTGGTGGGTACAAGCGCAAGCAGAGGAGTAACCACGCAGACGGATGCAAAGCGAAGCCCGTGGAACAAGCACTCATGAGGGAATAAAGCCTTGAGGACCCCTTCGACAATTCGCCACTCGACAATCGTTCCGATGGTTAAGACAACAGCCCAAAGCAGGTAATCATTGGCGCGGGAATCCGAAGCCATCTTTCCGGTAACGCCGGCCCACCAATCAAATACGGCGGCATAGCCCAGCAAACAGACAATCGCACAGACGACGGATGCAAATGCGCCGGCACCCTCAATTACACCGAGCAGCTCGCACATGTCGGATTCGCGCCCTCCCGTTAACAACACGATCCATTTGTGGGCAAGCGCCGCAACAAACGCCGCGCCCAGCACAACCCAGTACACCCTAAACGCCACCAGGCGCCATGAATGGAGCGGGATCACCGTGTTGCTCTCGCTAATCTCGAACATAAACCCGCCGAGCCACGTCGTCAGCAAGCACATCATGTCGACGGCGACCACGTAGAGTACAACCGCAAAGACAGTTTGCAGAATCATGCCGAAAATATTCATCGCCGTTGGCTTCTTGGGGGCGTCCGGCTCGATTCTGTACATGTCGCATCCGTTCATTAGCTGTCCTTTCGTTGCTGAAACAACTAGTTGGTTTATCCACTGTAGCTTGATACAACTAGGAGATATGCAAATCTCTTAGTGTTAGTATCTAGCGAAATATTACCCAATGCGTACGGCCTCATACGCACCATTCGATTTTTTTCTTTTTCATTTGAGTGCCCCGTCTGAAAAACGCCGCAACTGCTCTTCTTGTAGACTGAAGGCAATTGAGCCGCGACGGGCCAGTCAGCGAACCGCGCAATATAGGGAATATGCAGGAGGTGCGCATGCTCAAAACTAAAGCAGAATTTGCAACTCTTCGCTTAAACGAAGATCTCAAGCCATATATGAGCCGATATCTATCGGATCTTGTGTCTCATATGGTCGAGAAATATCAGCCTTCGTCGAGAACGAAAAGGCTCATTGAACTGTGCTGTCGCGATTTTGAGTTTTCGAGCGAGCACGTCGATGGCCCCTCGTGGTCTGTTTTGGGGATTGACCTCAAGCGACCTTCGGCCGCCTCGTTTGAGTTTGAGGACCGCGTTTACAACGAAGCAACCGACGAATGGGATTATGTGCCCGCTTGCGTTTGCAAAAACCGAGTCAAAGTCCCGACGTCGACGTTTACTGCCATCGAGGAGAATATCTTTTTATACGACTACGAGCAGGACGCAGCCTCTCACACGTACGAATCAGCACTCATTTACTGCAGGCCCCCCGAGCTACGACCGCTATCCCAATTCCCGGCATCTATCGATGCGGCAAATGCGCGAGTCCTGGATTTCCTCAGAACGCGCTCGAAGCAGCTGCAACGCAGCGCAGGCATCCCCGATCTGCTTTCGGTCACTGAGTGGTACTACATCTTTCTTGCGGCATCCATTGCCTGCTCTCAGTCCCATGCCACGGCCGTCATTCAGATTTCGGACCGTCTGTTCAATCTGGCGCGAGCCGTAGATGGACGTCGCCTTCTTTGTGACCTCGGCCTGCTAAAGAGCATTGTGCTTCTTCCCAACACCATTGCCAAAAAGGCCGAGGGTCGCGCGCTGCTCTTTATTGGCGACGGCGAGCCCAATGATCCGTATTTCCTTTTTGACGGCAGGAGCTTTGACGACAAGCAAATGACCGATGAGATTCTGCACCAGCTCCTCGATTCCGTCGACCGAGCCTACGGCGATCAAAAGAATCCAGTCTATTGGCATCGGCTCGAGGATCAGGGCAACGGCATATATCCCCTATTACCCAATACAAAGAGCGGATCGTTCGACGAGAGAATGTTCATCCCCCTTGGGTCGCTAGCGCCAATCTACCGCGGCACCGCCCGCAGCGTTGTAACCAAACTGCCCGAATCAGATCCGACAGACAGTTACCAACAGCACGACTGCTACTACCTGTCGCTAAAGCATCTTCATGATGGCGCAATCATTGCCGCAGAAGATGTACTTGAGCGTGTCCCCGATACAGATATCTACGATGTAAGCCGTGTAGACTACGAAGATTTTCGGAAGGCCAAACCGATCGACGCCCGCGAGGCGAGCCTTCTCATATCACGCGTCGGGCCTCCATTCAAGCTTGCCCTCATCACGCCAGGCCACTTTTCTGTCGGTTCTGAGCGCCCCGTGGAGCGCGGTCTTTTGTTTGAGAGCATTGTCCCCTGCGACGCCATGTTCTGCGCTACCTTTGAGGACGAGCTGCTTGCCCAGTTTGTCCTGGCATACCTGTCGTCCGATGAGGGGCAGAAGAAACTGGCGGACACCTCGCACGGAGACGCGCTTGTGCAACTTGCCCCAATGGACCTGCGAAGCATGACCGTGCCTGTTCCCGGGCGAGCGGAGCAGGAGCGCTACGCGCTAGAGTACGAAGCAAAGCAGCGCGCCTACGAGGACGCCCTTAAGCAGGCGGAACATTACGCTGCGAGCAAGGGAACGATGTAGCGACCGAGATTGGCAGACTGTCCGGACTTTTCCGACGGCCTGTCAATCAGGCGCGCCATTCAGCGCGGCGGCTAGAAATTGTCATCGGACTTTGCGCTGGCTTTGGCTGCCTCTTCGCCCGCGATCAGGTCCCTAACCGTTATATGCGCACCGTACGTAGCATCCTCAATCTTTTCCATAACATCAGGGTCGCAAGTTCCCCAAATATCTTTAAGGACTCGAGCCAATCCCCAAGCGGCGCTGAGCAGGACGTCAACATCCTTTAGATCTAAGTGGCTGACCGCAAAGGGACAGTACTCGCGCTCCAGCAGATAGGTGTCAGCGGCGCCAATTGCCTCAGCCACGTACCGCTCAAGATCGGAATGGGGATGGAAGGCGCACAGCGCCTTGTGCGGATCGGTCGGCTCAATCCAATACAGCGTTGTCGCATCCTCGCATTTCTCGAGCGGATAACGCTCAACCGCCTTCTCCCAACTTTCATACCAAGGATCGGCATCGCCGTCCGTCATTGACTTGCAAAGATCAATCGCCGCAGAAACAGTCGCACACGAATATCTATAGCTGGCGTCTTTCTTAAACTCATCATTGAGCTCGACATCGCCAGACAGCTCCGCCTCCATGATCAGGAACGGACCATCCTCATCCGTAACGCTCATGGGGTAGTTGTTGCACTCATAGTCCGGATACATTTTGTCTCCAATCAATCGTTCGGACACATTAATGACCAATATCGAAACCGCGCTCGCGCGGAGGGACGTCGTCCTCGCGCCAATCTGCAAGTTTTTCTCATCGCGTGAAAAGAACTTGCGATTTCTGCAAGTTCTTCTCACGCTGCGATAAGAACTCGCATGATCGCCCCGCTACCTGCGCCACGAGGCAGCAAGGATAATGGGAATCCCGGCAAGGCACACCACCAAGGCTACGGCCGCGAACGCAAGCGCGATGGCCACGCTCGCGACGACATAGGCCACGGCAATGAAGGCCAGCGCCAGCAGGCAGGCAAGCAGCTCGGCCACGTAGCACAACACCAGGTTCGAGCTCGCGCGCTTCAGCAGGACGTCGGCAAGGCGGACAAGCTCGACGGCAAAGCCGCTGCCGAAATTACGGCCAGGGCCCTTGGCAAGGAACCACTTGAACAGGCACATCAGGGCGCAGCCCAGCATGATCATGATGGAAACGGTCCATACATTGTGCCCCGACTCAACAAGGTTCTGGTCACCCATCGCGCTGCCGTTGATGAGCCAACTCGTTCCATAGCCCATGAACAGCATCGCCAGCAGCAGGCAGGCGCTTACCGCGGCAAGAGAGCGCGACACGCGCCTGCTGAACACCGGAGCTTTGCAGCTGAGCCCAAACCCCTCGCGAACGCGCCAGACGGCATGGTAGGCAGGGTAGGCCGCGATGAGCACGGCCACGAGCAGCGACGCCCAATCGGACCCGGGTGCCGCTGACGCGTACTCCGCGATCGCAGAAACTGAGCAGTTGGTGTGGAACGACTCGTTCAGAAACAGCGCGACCTCGCCCTTCCAAACACAAAACGGAGCGGCGACGGAGGCGATGCCGGCAACGGCAACCGCAGCAACGACAATAAGCGGTGCGCCCTGCACGAGCTTGACGACCTCGCCCTTGGCGGTGCGGGGTGAAGCTTCAACGGTGCTGGCCGAAATTTGGATAGAAGTGTTCATGATCTTCCTTTCAAAGAAGGCTACGTTCGCAAGCTAATGTAAGAAAACACTGTCTTCGAGGGATTGAACAAGACTGTTGCCCTCAGAGACAAACAAACGTTGCTATCGGCATATTGGCCGCTCGGGTACTTCATCATTACGCATCTGTAATTCATCAAATCGCAGGATCTCATTACGCTCAAGCAGAACAGATTGAATAAGCTCATGGACAGCGGCATTGCGGTAGCACAACGACTCCCACGTGGCCAACAAGCCGTCAACAACTCCCTTGTAAGCAACAGAGGAGTCCTCGAGCTCATAGGCAAGATCAATTGCCTCGTCAACTATCTGCCTCATCTGCAAAAGCGTGCACGTGAGATCCGCCTCACTCGACTCGTCGCAAATATAAATACAATCGGACTCAAGCATCTTTGAATCTCCCTTCGAACAACTGACACCTGCAGAATAGTGAAAAGAGATAAAAAGCAACCCGCAATCTACCGCTATATAGCGGTAGATTGCGGGTTAAACCATAAAGCGCACTTAGCCTTGGGCCAAATTACGACTTAGATTCAAATAGGTCGCATATCTCTTTGGCTTTCGCCAGGGGATACTGCGCGTAGTAGAATACGTCGCCGTTCTTTTCTCCGCACACAAAGACTGCGCCCAGCCCCAAGCCTTTAGCGGACGGAACTTTGCATTGTTGTACGCTCTCTTCGCCTTCATCGAAAAGTCGCAGATACCCTTGTTCCATCAGAATAGTGTTGGCATCTTCAGCCCTAATCCCTGAGCCACCCTCTCTCAGTATTTTCGAAATCGAGGCATAGCCCTTAGCGCTTGCCTGATCCATTGAGTAACAGACCGGCAAACGCTCGGCCCCCGCAAAAGCCGCTTCGTAAGCAATACCCTCTCGCATGATTTCCACACTCTTATGACCAGATTCATCAAGCTGAAAAGCAACGAAAAGGCATCGAAGCGCCAGCCAGACCTCGCCCGCGCTAACCATCTCTTTTCGGTCGGTGTGACAGGCGCTATTACGAAATTCAGTAAATCGACCCAGTGTTTCGCCGAGTGTCCTCCACCAGTCCCCCTTTGACGCCTGCGTCAATTCAGCATTTTCAACTCGAACAGAGGATGCCAGTAGCTCACTCTTTTTTTCAATTAACCTTTTGTATTGACCGAGGTTAAGGCCCTCAAGCTCCTTGAGTGGCTTTCTTGCAACAACATAATCGGGAGCAATGGCCTTCAAGGTCGGCAGCAATTTCAAACGCAAGTATCTCTCCGCCGCACGGCAGAACATTAGCAGGCAAAATGCGCAATCTGAATCGCTATCGGTGCCAACACTGCCAATGCCAAATATCTTGCACAGAAGAAGCCCCTGCTCGATATTCTCAAGCACCCTATTTTTGCCATTTTGGTCGCACTCGCAATCAGCGAATGCGCTTTGAAGAGCTTCGCGCGAAGAAAAGCCTATGATTCGACAGTCTTCTGCATCCAGATTAAAGCTTTTGAACGCTTCGCCCACGTTGTCCAAATAGGAATCGGTGTTTACATCAGGGCACCAAACATCTTTATTGTCATCTTTCTTGTCGTCTTCATTGATATGTTCCTCGTCCGCGCCAGCTGTCTCCCTTGGAAGAGATTCTCCTCGCGGCAGCATATCCTTGGCTGCATTGAGTTCCTCAATAGCGCCGGTTTTCTGGTAATTTTCCCAATGCACAACCCATGCCGTATCGAGAATGCGCTTCATCGTTGCAACGTTCTCGTTAATCTTCCACGCTGCATAGTCGGCAATTACGTAGAGGCGATACTTGGCTCGGCTTGCCGCAACATTCACGATATTTGGGTTTACAAACTTGATTGCGCCCTCACAACTGCGCCTTGTATCACACCCCAAGACAAATACCACTTGATGGGCTTCTTTACCTTGGAACGTATGAACCGTACCAATATTATGCTTTGCGAAATATTGCCATGCATCTTTGTCAGCCACTTCAGTCCTAGCACTTAACAGCCGGTCCTGAAGCCCCCTGACAACGGTTTTAAACGGAGAAATAATATAGAGACTTGGAATAACAATTCCCTCGGACTTGCCCGATTCGCAAGCTTTTTTCTCAGCCGTAGCTACGGCCTTATCAAAAGCGTCCTTGACAATCTCGAACACTCTATCGCCCTGGGCATCAACATAATGATCGCGATTGCCACGTTCAAATCCCGTAACATTGATCCACTGTGAGGACTTTAGATAAAAGCTGTCAGCGAGATCCTTTTTTGGGCTAGCCGTCTCGTTAAGCATGGAGCCCTGATACGAGATCTCATTTGAGATATCGAACATGGGTGATATGCAGCGACGGTGAACCACAAGCGGGCAGCCAATCCATTGATCATCCTCGCCGTTGCTGCGCAGGTGGCCATAGGGGTTAACGGCGTCGGCAAGTCGCTGGACCGAAGCCATATCCCCCTTATAAGGTAGTAATACTTTTTTACCGAGGACAGCGCGGAGCTCCTTAACATCCCCTGTGATCACAGGCTCAATCTGAGAGGGGTCACCGACAATCATTGCACGTCGACTGCGAGCAAGGGCGCCCAAAGCAGCATACGGCACCGCCTGTCCCGCCTCATCTATTATCAGCAGGCCAAATAAAGGGTCTTTCCCAATCTGAATGTCCTCAAACATGCGGCCAATCGACGCAAACGTGGAAGAAATCACTGGGGTAAGCAAACTGAGCGTCTGAAAGAGCGCAGGGGCCATACTCCTTCTATCGGCTTGCGTGAACTCTATTAACTCCTTTTTACCAGAATCGACGCCCTTGTCTTTGGCTCCCCAGTATGTTCGTAGAAGCGCAATGTTATTCCGCATACATTTTGATTCAAGGATGAACTCGCGTGTCACCTGCAATGCATAGAGAAATAGCAGGTTGCGGTCCTTTTTTAGGTCAGGGTCATCGGATGGATTATATAGATGAGTCTTTTTTCGGCTTTCGCTATCCCCCTTTGAGATGCACTCGACAAAATGCCCATTAATCGTCTCAACAGATTCAGCACCATCAACTCTGTTGCGCTTTTGACCTTGGATCTTCACCCACAAAGAGGATAGTTCCTTCTTTTCATTCTCTAGTTTTTCGTATTTGTTCTCGAATTTCGTACGCAGCGCAACAAGCCTCTGGTCCGGTGCGGTTTGCAGCATAAAGGAATCGAGCTTCTCGCGGCTATCGGACAAACGGCCCCTATTGAAGATGCTCCCGATCAGCCCACTGGCCTTTTCTTCCGCATCGCGCAATTCTGCTTCAAGCCTATTCCTTCTCGCCTCATAATCAGCAGTATCCTTCGCAATGTCATCAAGATATTTCCGGACATCACCTGCGGAACTGCCTTCAAAAGGACGAGACAGACATACCGTTTCGGTTGTCAGTTCTTCAACTATCTCTCGCTCGTCCTTTTGACACCTACAATTCAATTGGGACAAATGCTTCTTGCGGTTCAGAAGTTCGCGCTCCCCGGCTGCTTGCTCCTCCATTCTGTTGAATCGATCGGTTATCTTTTTGTATTGAGCAAGAAACAGCTTCTTCGCCTCAGAAAACCGTCCGCCCTTTCCCAGCCCGCCGTTAAACTGCAGCGAAGAAAGCTCGCAATCTCTGAAGTTATTAATATTCCTACGGTTTCCCAGACATGCCGCAACCATAAGCCCAGGATGCGTAGGGTCGCGAAGATTGCCTTTATTGTCAACGAGCGCCGAAGAGAAATAGAGATCATCCACCGGTTTCTGCTCGTTTTTCTTTCCCCAAACAATGTTGGACAAATCTGACTCTAGAAACTCCTTTTTCTCAGATTCGTCAATACCCTCCAAAAAGGCCTTCCCATCAGGAAGCTCTTTGGCGATGTTCTCAACTGCTGCATTGTTTGTCGAGCAGACCAAGATGCTGAGACTTTTTATCGCATCTCCCGTTCTGCCCTCTTTGAAGCGATAAGGATTCTTGGCGTACTTGAGATACCGTTTGCTAAGTTCTACCTCTTCGAAGGCGTCATCGGGCTTGTCATATTCGCACAGCAGACGGGCTTTTTCGACAACGTTAGCCGCAACGATATCCTTGAGCAGGGTTGTTTTTCCCGTGCCCGGAGGACCGTTAACCGACATAACGTCGTTTGCCGGGTATTTGCGTGTCGAACCGCCACGACCAACCGCAAGATTTACCGCCACTTGTTGCATCAAACTCAAGGAGTATTTACTCGGCCAGCGACCGATAGGTGTAGCGCCGGCTCCCAACACTTCAGAAAAGAAGTCTGCACGATCAGCCAGATCTTCATCGTCTTCGCCGTCCAGAAGATCGATCTCTCCGCAGGCAGATTCATTCCTCAAGCCACCTTCAAGGTATGCGGCGACAAGAGACAGCGATCCCTCACGAAGATCGTCGAAAGACCCTGACTTGTTGCACAGCTCATTTATCATGGAAATGTCTTTTGCGAAAAATGAGTGACAGAGTGATTGGTCGAACGTTGGACACGCATCGTCCCCGCTGTCCTTTGGCTTCATTGCTCTATATTCGACAAGCAGCCTTGAACACCACTCGCTGATACGTTTAGCCCCGTCACCGTCGGGAAGGCAGCTGGCTATCCCCTTAATCATTGGCCGGACGCAACTATTGACAATGCCCCTAATGACACCATATGTCAGCTTTGTTCCAACGAGTTCTTGATTGAGCTTCTTGCAAATATCGTCCTGCTCTTTCTCAAAGCTACCGATGGCATTTAGGCTATTCCCGACGTTCCTCTTCAACCACCAAAATAAGGAGGACAACTCGAAGCTGACAAATTGACCATCAGGACTCACACCTAATAGTGCAACCGTCATGCACTCATCCTCTTTTTCGATTTCATTCCCCGGTTTTTCTGCAAGATAAGTCATGACCGCTTCGCGTGGAACGGAGCCCAGGTGACAATAAATCGTTGAGATCGGCCAGTTTTCGCCGTTTGTGACACTATCCGTACGCTCTCTCGCTTCTTCAGAAGGCGTCCTTAGCTCCTGGTCGTCCCGCTCTTCAGGGACAAAGCAGTCATCAAGCATTCCTTTTCTGGGCCTAGGCGGGTCCTTTTTCTCTTCGGGTTGGTCGCCTTGGCTCAAAAAATCAAGCAAATACCAGTAATCTAACGCATCGCCAATTGCTTGCTTTTTCTCAGCAGGGGTCATTTGAATCAGTCCTCGCACTCACATAGATACATTTATGTCCAATAATGTCCACAACGTCATCGCGCAATTTCTTTGGTTGAAGTATCTCAAACACATCGAGCCACTTCATTGCCCATGTTTTCATGCCATCATACGACGCCATAAACGAATACTCTGGATTTGGATGCCCGTCCTGTGTCTCGCGCCGAAACCCATCGTTTCCGGCAAATTCGGCTAAAAGATACTTCTCCTTTGCTTGGTTATGACACCTTACGTGAACCGTAACGATGTCGTCACTAAACATCCTGTTCACGCCAGCACAAGAGAACCTTTTTGCTTCTTCGGCCATCGCCTCAAAATGACCTTTTGCATCGTCCGATGGTCCAGCAATGGTTATATCCCGCAGGCTATCAACTCGAATTGCGTCAAAAGACCTCGCGGCACCCTTGTGGCCCACAAACAGGTAGTAGTAGCCATCGTGCATACATAGATGATATGGCGTATGACTATGCAATCGCCCCTTATCAGAAGTTCGAAAGCGGACTCTCTGCCTTTGGCTAATGGCCTTTTCCAATAACTTCAAATTTGCAAGCGTTGCTTCCATATTTGCAATTCTGCCGCTTTTGAGCAGAGCATTTTCTTGAGCCAAACGATCTTCGATCTGCCGTCTTTCTTCGCCGCACAGTAGGCGAAGAACTGCATGCTCAAGTACGTCGGCTCCACCCACGCCCGTAGAGGCTTCAATGAGACGGCACAGATGCTCAATTTGCGCACTATCAATTTGACGCTCTATGCTGTACAGGCGCTTCGCATTTTTAGGTGCAGATTCCCCATCGCCATTCGTCAGCCGCTCGCCCTTACAAGCCAATCGACTTGCAATCACCGTGTAGAACGGATTCAGACAACTGTTGTCGAGATCGATACTATTCATCTCGGTTAACGGACTGGCGCCCGCATTATTGCAGAGCGAAGGCTTTTTTGATCCAGAATCAACAAGTGCGTTCAATACGCCCTGCACTGTGTCGCGCTTAACTTCATAGCCATAACGGGCTTTAAGCTCCGCCATTATGTCAGAAACGCTCAACCCTTTGCCAAGCCCAGCATCAGTTTCCTCCAATAGGATACGCTCGACATATATCGCCAGCTCCTTTGGATATGCTCGGTGATTTCCCTGGATTTTCGGTTGAACCATAGCCGCCTCCAATCTGAACAATCAACATTTTACTCAGTCGATATGACCAAGAGATTGAAAGTGCCGCTATTTAACGGTGAACGGCGAAGCCATCCATAAAGGGCTCCGCCGTGCACAAATAGATTAGCACAACTCGTATACGACGTAATGACTGTTAGGGCGCACTCGCAGCAAACTTGAATCACCTTGATTGGCAACCTCGAGCAGAGCCGAAGGCGACCGAATGCATCCTTGTTTTTATTCATTGGCGAGCTACAATCAACGCAAACCGACCCATCGATATTTCTCTGCAGGCATCGATTGAAATAGAGACAACAATGTTTGATTTAATTAGCGAATTCAATAAAACTGTAGCCGAGCATAATGTCGATTGGGTTGCTAAGGGATTTGCTTTTCGCGACGAAACCATCTATCCAATCGGATATGACACGAAACTGCTCGGAAGAATTTTCGAGATGCTTACCGAGCCGTTGCTCAAGGAGATTGCCGACGACTTCGGGTTTACGCTAACGACCCCAGACAAACAAAACTACTATCCGGACTTTGTACTAACCCCTCAAAACGAAGAGGGGAATCGAATTGCTGTCGATGTCAAATCAACTTATCGAAAGCACCTAAAGAGAGGAGGCATTGCTCCATATAAATTTACACTTGGATCATATGCATCTTTTCTGCGCGATGGGAGGAAGAACATCCTCTATCCCTATAATCAGTTCTGCAAACACTACGTAATCGGATTCGTCTACGACCGAAACGACGAAATAGAGAGCGCACGTCCCTGCTACCCCCTTAACCAATTAAAAGAAATACCCGAACCCTACAGCAATGTTGAATTCTTTATTCAAGAGAAATACCGCATTTCAGACTTCACCACCGGTAGCGGCAATACCGAAAATATCGGAACTATTTCCTCGAATTCAATCAGCCCATTCACTCAGGGTTCAGGGCCTTTTTCAAAGATGGGGAACGATGCATTCGAACTTTATTGGCGAAACTATCCAAAATATACAGCGAAAGAAAAGAGTTACACCGACTTTCAGGGATTCAGAAGATGGGTCGAAACAAACGTTATTGAAATTGATTCAAGCCTACGCGATCGAATTCTCTCCTATGGCGATGTCGTCAACGACAGCCGGGGCGACAGAAAGTAACGGCTATTAGGAGAAAAGTGGACGAAGGAAAGGGAAACACGAGATTAAAGGTGGACTAGGGGACGTTATTCCATCTACTTCTATATCATCATTTCCAGCACATGAACCAAGTAAGAGTTATTTCTTAGGCCTTCACGAGAAGCGCTTCGATCATTGAATTGCGTAAGCTCTGCTTCGAGCCGACGTGATAAAAATGGGAGAATTCAAAGCACTCAAAATCACTCCAACAGTTTTCAATATGCTCATTCACCCTGTACTTATTCTCTTTCCACATGGAAAGATAGACATCCGCCTGAGTCGCATGAGCAGCATCAGCCAGAGCAACAGCTTCAGACTCTGGCCATTCACCCACATAATTTGTATCGCGGCCGATATAAGGAGGGTCGAGATAAACACAGTCGCCTTTTCTTGGCGCCCGCATAATCTCTTTCCAATCGCAAGATTTGAACTCCCAGTCTTTGCCTTCCATGGCAGCCTGCACCCTATCAATCTGATTGCATATCTTAGTTATATACGACCTGGAAAAACGCTCGGGCTTCTTGCAAAATGGAACGTTAAACATCCCGCTCCTATTGAAACGCATAACGCCGTTAAAACAGGACCTATTTAAGAAGATAAAGTCATACGGTGAATGACTTGTATTGAATCTGTCCCTTACCTCGTAGTAGTATTCCGCTCCACCAGTACGCAACATCACAGATTCGCGTTCAAGGTATTCCCGCATAGACTCTGATGTTATTTCATGCCGCTGCACGCTTCTATAAAAATCAATAATGTGTTGATTGCGATCACCGACCACCGCTCTCTGTGGACAAACGTTAAATAGCACAACCCCGCTCCCCAAAAACGGCTCGTACCATATCCCCTGCTGCTTATCCCAGTTTATTGTCTCCTCAATGAAGGGGACTAGCTTCGTTTTAATTCCCTGGCATTTAATGGGGGGAACAATTACCGACATCAAACCTCCGATGCGCCGTCCATGTTCAGACTCAAGGATTTTAGTTTAGACGCTAGCTGGGACACAACACACGTTGCGCACATCAATATCCCTTTCCTCAACCCAAGAATCGGCAGCGAAGCATGGCACGCACCCCCATATCCATCGTTAAGCCAAATAAAGCCAATACTCTTCGAAAATCATTCCTAATAATTAATAACGACCCTCAAATACTAAAAATGTCTCCGGATAACGAGGACGCTTAAGCAACGTCTTAACAACAATCGCTTTCAACTCGGGCTTTCCATACGGACCCCTACCCCTTAAACACCATATCGTTGTGATATTCAATAAACTCAGCTCTTGGGGCGAATCGTTTCGGAAGCGTAATCGGCTCTCCGTTGTAGCGCCACAAGTACTCGTCCTCAGGAGTTTCGTGCTCGACCACGCTAGACACCACTATCTTTAGGTCCTTCGTAATGGTGATTAGTCCCCGGTCGAACGCTTTATCGTGCAATGCGTTCAAAAGCAAGCCGTTGTCGGGCGCGAGTCGCTCCGTCTTTGGATCAGAGACTTTCCAGGGCTTGATATGGCTAGCAACCAACAGAGCCTTGTTCGTTAGCCCCGTCAAGCAGCATCTTGAATCGTAATTGACGAGCAGGGTATTTCGAAAGAACTCCTGGTTCACCCGCATCGAAACAATTGCCTCGCGCTCCTTGCCCTCTGGCAAATCAAAGCCGATCGTCTCTTTCAGCTCATCACTTAGCGGTTCTTTAAAATCGAAACGGTTGAGGAAAACCTCAGTCGCCTCCTCGACAAGCTCATCACCAGCAGAGGAATACTCAGCCCAAACCATCTTGTCCATTTTGCTTGCATGGGTCATTCCAACCTTGCCGCGAGCACGTCGACGCTCATCGAATGATGCAAGGTTCCAGATTTTTAGAGCAACCGCGCCCGGCGTTCTGCCAATGGCCTTAGCTAGCGCCTGGACATCCTCGTTTGTATCATCAACCTTTTTCGATGGTAGGGCGAGGTACAGAAACAGAGCCGCAAGGGTTTCTTCCCTCGACCATTTGCTTCCACGACCAGCCATGATTGCTCCTCGCCCGCGCACCGCTCACGTAATAGGTCCAGGATAATCCCGCGGGGGACCGCGGCCGCCGCCTTTTTCTCATTCGTCGGTGAATGATTGAAACAACGGCACCTCCCTGCGCTCCTCATACCCTCGCTCAAGTTTCTTCCCAAGCTCGGCAGCGCAGCGCTTCGTTTCCTTAGAAAACAGGTCATCGATAGCCCTGTCGATTCGCGTGCAAGTCTGCCGGTGCTCGTTCTTCCAGGGCAGGTTGAGTCCCAAACTCGCATCCCAATAGCCGCCGAGTTTGGCGTTGATCACTTCCTCGGGATACAGCACGTCGCGGCGAATCCCTTCGATCGCCTCGTCCTCGTCCATATCACAGGCTGTCTCGCCCTGCACGAGGCACTTGCGCAGCTCCTTTTGCGCCCGGATGCTGTTCAGCATGCGAACGCACACCACGGCCAAAAAGCGGTAGCGCTCGCACAGGTCCCACTCGCCGCCGAGCCATACGCGATAGCCCAGCATTTCGCTCGCGGACTCATCATCCATCAAGATCAATTCCCACGGACGTACTTTGGCGAGCACATCCTCACCTAGCATTTGAACGCCGCCGCGTGTAAAGATGCACGGCTCCACGTCGTAATAGCCAAAGCCGTGGCCTGCACCACGACGATTGATGACGTGCTTGGGCAGCAGGACGATATTGTCGCTGGGCTCGGGGTCAACCTTGCGCAGCTTTTTGACCTTGCGGCGGGCGCGCTTTAAGCTGCGCTCGTTATCGACACGGCCGCGGCCGTCCGGCTTGCCGCCGTATCGCAGGGCAACCTCGCGCGCCAGGATCTTTGTGTCCGCAGCGCACAGCAGGTCGCTCACGGTGGGCAGGTCTTCCCACTCAATGCCGTCGACATCCCAAATCCTGCTCATGTTCAACCTCTTTCTGGCCGTTAAACTACGCGATCGTTCGCCCCGCTCTATATGCCCACAAGACATGAGCCCCGCTAGAGCGCCTTCTTACTCGGAGCAATCGCCTCGTCCACCAGACCCAACTCCAGAGCGCGCCTGGCGTTGCACCAGCAGTCGCGCTCGGTGAGCTCGTGGAACTCCTGGGCGCTCAGGTTGCCATGCTCGGCCAGCAGCTCGTCCAGCTCGGCGCGCATGGCCGCCGTGTGCTGGGCCACGATCTCGATATCGGTCTGCTGCGCCATGCCCGTGCCGCCCATCAACTGGTGGATGAGCACTTGCGTGTGGCGGTATACCTGGCGGTGGTCGCCGCAGGCCAAGATCACCGCGGCCATCGAGGCCACGACGCCCTCGCCCACCGTGATCACGGGGCAGTCGAGCGACTGCATGGTGTCGATGAGCGCCAGCCCCGCCGTAACGCTACCGCCCGGGCTGTTGATGATGAGGGTGATGGGCTCGGTGGCGCTCTGATGCTCCAACACCAGCATGGACTTAATAAGGCCATTGCAGGTCACATCGTTGACCTCGCCTTCCAGCAGCAGCACGCGGCTGTTAAGCAGCTCACTTGCCATATCGACGGCGGCAACGCGACCGTCCTTGGACTTCTTGATAATGCTAGGCTCACGATACATAACGGACATGGTAATTCCCTTCTAAACGGAATCGGTAAGGAAGTAAAACGAGGCCGCACGGCTAGCGGCCAATGGAAGCCGTGCGGTCAAATAGGCAAGATGGAGCGCGCGAAGCTGCAAGGACTAATCCCTCAGCCACTTGGCCGCATTGGGATGGTCGCCGCAAAAATACTTCTTGGCACGGAAGGGGCGCATGCCGGTTACTTTGACCAGGCAGTCGGTACGCGGCATAAGCCCCACCTCGCCCGGGGTTATCACGCAACCGCGCACATCGACGGCAGTACGCTCGGCGCCCACGTAATTGGTGCCCAGAACCGACTCGCCGCACAGATTGCTTATGTACTCCTGTGTCGCGATGTTGCTGCCGCCGCCCATATAGATCAAGCTGTCGCAGTTATCGAGGATGGTAAGCGCTGCGGATTTGCCGTACGCACCATCGAGCTGACTCAGCGATTGCGCGCACATCAAAAAGCTAATGCCACGGCTGCGCACGGTCGCAATACTCCGCTCAAAATCGGGAATGCGGCCCACGTTGGGAAACTCATCCAGAATAAAGTGCACGTGGCGCTGCAAATGCCCGCTGGGGTTGGAATCAGCGCGGCGCTGGGCCAGGTTAAACAGCTGCTTAAGGGCAACGTTCGCAAGCCATGCATTGGTCGAGTCGTTGTCGCTCACCTTAAGATCGATTACGCGCTTGCCCTCGTCGATACGGTCGAGGCGCATCTCGTCTTTCTCAAAGACGCGCATGAGCTGGGGGGTCTTAAGCCGCGAGATGGTCGCGTTAAGCGTGATCAGAATGCTCTTAAGCGTTCTATCGGCTGCCCCGCGAAAATCACGATACTGTTCAACGCCATACAGGTCCGCGTTCGCAGAATCATACTTGCCAAGAAATTCCTTGGACTCCACCTGCTCCACAAGGTGATCCAGCGGAAATCGTCCCTCGCCATCTCCCGTAACCTTGATGAGTGCCGCCAGCTTAAAGACGTTGTTCATCTTAAGATAGCGTCGCGGAGCTGCGGGATCCCCGTCCGGCGCAAATGTGCCGGCAAGGCACTCTAAGAGGAACAGGATTCCAATAATCGCTCGAAGTAGCAGATCGCTCGCATTGTCCCAAAACGGATCGTCCCTAAAGCTACGCCTGTCAGGATCGACCCCCTCCATGATTGACGCCACTGTGGTGGGGATATCCTCGACATCCATCACGTAGCGCAAAGGATCGTACCCGGACGACTGCTCGGGATTG
This sequence comes from uncultured Collinsella sp., assembly GCA_902469435.1. GTDB lineage: Bacteria > Actinomycetota > Coriobacteriia > Coriobacteriales > Coriobacteriaceae > Collinsella. The sequence goes on from CABRCR010000059.1 coordinate 19,026, forward strand.
ATGGTGTCGAGAACCGTTACCTCGTAGCCGTCCTCCTCGAAGCCCTTCCCCGTACGGCGCAGCAGCTCGCCCTTGGTGTCCGTGACCACATAGCAGCACTCGTGGTGATTGAGCAGGTTGGGCAAAATGAAACTCGCCGTTTTGCCGCTGCCGGTACCGCCAAAGGCAAACACATTGTTGGACACGCTCGTCTCCCAGTGCTTGTCGCCCTCGTAGAAAGCCACCGTGGCACCTTGCGCCAAGATCACATCGCGCTGCTCATCGCCGGATGACAGCGTCTGCATTTCCTCCTTGGTCGCCCACTTCTTGGTCTGATACTCCGTTTGCTGCGCGGCCTCGTAGCCGTACATCTTAATGACCGACATTGCACGGCCCCTTTCTTGTCGATAGTTCTGCGTGATTGCTAGGAAATACAGTCGACGTCTGCGCCCTCCTTGGGGCTCGTCGCACACGGCAACTTGACCGCACCGTCAATCAGACGCTCGGTTTGCGCCACATAGCTCTCGCGCGCCGCGATTGAGACTGACCCGTCGCGCAGATATGCAAGCAATGCATCAATCATCAGCTTGTCGAGCAGGCCATACTCTTTGGCCTGAGCGAAGTTGAGGGTGTAGCGGTCCTGGAGCTCCCGTACCTTAGTTGCCAAATCGATTTCCATCTTTTCCTCCATGCAATAAAAGTTCTCCCGATTGTCCGAAAGAGCCTCAAACGGGCGTTTGACGCATAGCTCAAAGTTGAAACGCGGACTGGTATCGAATACGTGTCTCTGCACCTTGAGATAGCGCTTATAAAACATGACGGCATCGTCCTCGTCCGCCGTAAAACCGCGCGACCCATCGCGATGCACGTGGTCGCAGGGTCTTTTGTAGTCAATGCTTCGCACAAAGCGAGACAGAATATATCCACCTTGTTCAGACGAGTACTTCATACCTGTCGTAACCTGCTCGAACATGCGCACACCGCTCGACTTAAAGCGCGGATTGCTTCCGTGCTCAAACATGCCAATTAAGATGGCCATGCAGTGCGCGCAGTTATCGCGCTGGGGAAAATACAGCGACAACAAAGCGAGCGACGCTGCGGCCAAAAGCTCGCGGGCCTCGTGCACATCGTCTCGATACTGCTCGGGCACCAGCCCGGGAATATCGGGCGAGTGCTTTTCCAGCACGTCAACGAGTGCCTTGGCCAAGCGCTCGGTATCCTGCTCGCCGCAGTACGGATACGGAAACGGCATCTCTGCCTTCCCGTTCTTTTTGCACATGCTGCGGAGATCTTCGTCGATCGTGTTGAGGAACACCTCGTAAATGCTGTCTTCATTCTTCATGAATGCTTCTTCCTATCCGGTTGCGGATGTTTGTCGATAAGTCTGTTCTATGTTTTAGAATGGTCTGAGGCATGGACGATGACAATCGACCTAACCTGTAGCTTCGTTAGTGAAATCACCCTGCTTGATAGCGCAGTTTACCTAAAGGCTGTGTAGCGATTGCATCAAGCAGTTTGTATTGAGTTGGTTTTGGATTACTTCGAGAATAGCACAGTGCTCTGTTCTCGTCATTAGAAATTATCAAAATTTTCTGCTAATATATAACCCACTAAGAAGAAAGGGCTCTATACATGCGTGAAACAACATCATTGCCACGTCTCACCGCCGCCGCCCTCTCACGCGCGCTTAATCTGGAGCAGGGCAGCCGTCTACTCACCGTCCGTCTGCCTGGCGCCATCGACTGTAAGGCGCTTCGTGAATGTTTCAGCCTGAACAGCAACGGCGTACCCGATATTTGCGAGCTTGAACCCGGCAGGCAGGGCGCGGGCAATGGCGATGCGGCTCCGGTGTTTATCGACGCATCGGGGTATTACCGTACGGGCAAACACGACATCGAAAAAGAATGTATCGCCTTGATCGATTACTTAGAGCCCGGCTACCTCGATTTCTGTGACTGGGGTCCCTTTATTTGGTGTCTGTATGCGCTCGCCCTTTCGAATCGCACTCGCGCAGCCGTAGTGCTGCCCGCCGATCTACTCGATAAAGCCGAGCAGGCGCGCACGATCCTGATACGCGAAGGACTCATCGAGAGCGTCGTGTATTTGCCACTTTCTGAACCCAGGCCCTACATGACAAGCGCGCTTCTCATATTGTCTTCAGGAAATCGCAGCGTTGCATTTCGCAGCGCAATCGAATCCGGGCCGCGTTTTCGATATGTGACAGAAACATCGTATTACTCAGGTATCACCTTTTCCATCTCCCCCGACTGGGCCCGCATTGATACCAATACGCCCAGATCAACGCCTATCGAAACGTCCACTTTTGCCACGCGTGAATTGCTGCTGCATCGCGCAGCCCTCTCAAAAGGCAAAATCAGCCTTATCAGCCTCACCCGAAACTACAGGGCTACGCTCGGTGACGCTTTTACGCGAGTAGCTCCATTTATGCCCCGCGAGAGCACCACATCAAACGACATTGATGCAATCGAGGTACGCCGCATCTCATCTCAGGATTTTCAAGATGGCAACCTTCTACCCGCATATGCTGTAGAGAGTGCAAATAGCTCGGATTCCAAAATCGTAAAGGTGAACCCCAGCGTTCTCGATCGATATGAGCTCCGCGCTGGAGATATCGTCATGCCACGCATGCTGGGTCGCTACGGCGCGTCCAACCTGCTCGTCGTCAGCGCCGATGACGCGAAGCAACACCTAGTTGCTTCGCATAACACCACCGTCATTCGCCCGTCGTTCCAAACGATGACCGAAGAGGAGCGCGTAGTGTTTTCGGAGATAATCGTTGGATACCTTACCGAAGGCCATGGGGCACAGCTGATTCAAGCATTAACCGAAGCAGCCAGCATCCGCGCCATCCGCCCTAACGACCTGTTCGAGATCGAAGTCCCGCCAGCGCTCGACCCGCGCACGCGCGAGTACAGCGAATCCATCAATCGCTTTGCCGAGGTCGTAGAAACAAAGAAACAAGCCGAGGCTGCCGTCGCCCAAGCCCAGCGCAACCTCGAAGTCGCAAAAAAGACCATCACCGAAGTGCTCGACCAAATCTGCGAGTAACACATAGGCAGCAGTAACGCCCCAAGCCGGCGGCGGGACCAGCTCCTGCCGCCGGCTTAACTGTCTGGGCTACTCCCATCCCGTAGTCTGAGGATTCCATTTGCACACATTCGCCGAATGATTAAAGCACGGTGTATACAACCGATTGACGACCTCTTCTGCCCCAGCAATGTTCCCCGCGAGATCAAGTACCCCCGCCTGCCTCGCCATCTTTACGTACTGTGCAGAACCATTTTGTTTCCACCAGAGAGGCGCCACGAACTCTTCCGGCATTGCCACTTTGCGGGCAGACGCTTCTTTCTCGACCCTCTCGACAAGCGTAGCCCCATCGACGAAGCAAGTTTTCGCGTACACCAAGATGTCGACTATATCCTTGATTCGCGATGAAGCACGGCCCTCATGCATCTCTATCATTGCGAGCAATTTATCTGCAAGGGCACTCTCCACTCGGCATACTCGATAGTCGCAGACTGGGAGCCCCTCGATATTCAGACGATCGATCGGCGCAAGAACCTCAGGCTCAAGTCCCCGCACTTCATCAATTACCAAGTCAATTGAAATTGGCTGTAGCTTCTTGGTTCCCATAAAGGGGGTGAACCACACCTTCGTACCGCACCGATACTCATCTTCTTCTTTGATTTGCTCTGCACGATCAAAGACGAACGAAACGAAATCCTCCAGATCAATCGAAGCAGCCTGCACCAGATCGACAATAGCCTCTTCGAGACTCTCCTCTTGAGCAACCAAGTCAATATCTCTTGTGACACGTGCATCGAGTGTTCGCGCCAGGACGCTTTGACCGCCCTTGAGCACAAAGCTGCCGTCATCTTCTGAAAAAACGCGACATAGGAAGCGATGAAAGTAGAAACCGACGATTGCCCGATTAGTATCCATTGGTGATTCTCTTGCGGCATTCCTAACAGCCATCTCCAATGCGGCAGGCGTTTTGTACTTCACCATGTCCTCCGTTTCGCATTACCCGTTCAGTACCATCAGCAAAGGCGCCATCAGCTCGCGTCGTTTGGCGGTTTTAGAGTTCTCCTCTACAAGATCCTTCAGCCGTTGTATATCGAGTCCACGTCCAAGCGCGTCGTGATAGGCATCGATAATTAATGAGGGATCCTCGCAATCGAGGCAAAGATCGACAAGCGTGCGCTCGGGTTTAGTTACCGGCAGGCCGTCGAGCCAAACGATGTCCCGCTCAGCAATCTCGCGCTTTACAAAAGAAAGGGATTCGTTTCTTGTATTGATACGCGTGGGCGCGGTCATCCTGTAGGGGGACAGATAGAAATCGCCCATTTGCTGCAGATTCGCCGCAGTCGTACCGCTCACGGCGATGCCATCCCACTGGCGCTTTCTCTCCCACGCGCAAAGGGAGGGACTGGTGAGCTTCCAAAAAGCGTTGAGCTCGTCGGTGTCCCGGCGCTGCGTTCCGGACATCCGGTAGGCGCCGTGGCATATCCGTTCAAGACGCCCTGCGCGGCATGAATGTGCCAGCGCATCTCGAGAGATGCCCATGCGAGCCGCCTGGGCTGTGGTAAACACGCCCTCGCTCTCGGAAAGCTCGCTTATCGCCGTTATGTTGCTAAAGTACTTCATGTTGCAATTGTAGGATATTTTCATACTTTTGCAACGTGATTTTTGATCCATTAGATCCGTTTGCCTTGTTTACCCCATTTCTGACGTCGTTTTGCACCGGCACCCCATCCCCCGCTATTGAGGTCTAATACTTTTCCGCGAAGTGAACGGCTGTTTTTGGACCCCTGAAACATCCGCATTTTTCGGCGGCAAAATCGTGGGATTTCAGCATTGAAACCGCAGGAAGCGGCACCTCTAAAGTGTCGATGCTTCGGGGGTCCGTTTTCACTCATTCACTTCTCGGAAAAGTATTAGACCTCGCTATCAGCTATCCCAAAGATCAGACCGCCCCTCCTTCACGCCACGCAAAACCTGCCTTTTCTGCCCCTGCCCGCCTCCGCACCACCCAAAAACTCATCCAACATTAATCTTGGCTCAAGAATCGCTTAATCTATAACCTGCACTATAGAGTTCGACCAAGGGCGGGGCGGCACCACGCAGGCCGCCGAACGCAACGCTCGTGCCCGGGCAAATCGCCCGGCGTCGCGCCCATCGAACGAAAGGACAGGTCATGGACGACCTCGAAAAAGTTGAAACCATCCGCACCAAGTGCAACGTGAGCTACACCGATGCCAAGGCCGCGCTCGACGCCGCCGACGGCAACGTGCTGGATGCCATCATTTGGCTCGAGTCGCATGGCAAGACCCAGACCACGTCGGCGTACGCCGCCACCGAGTCCGCGCCAGTCGATGAGCCCTCGGCCGAGATGGTCGCCGCGCAGGCCGCCTACGAAAAGTCGAGCGAAAAGACCGACTTCTCCAAGAAGATGGACAGCGTGTGGGAGTACCTCAAAAAGCTCTTCCGCCTGAGCCTGGACACCAAGTTTATCGCCACGCGCCGCGATGCGATCATCCTCAACATCCCCATCCTGATCCCCATCGTCGCGCTGTTTGCCTGGGGCGCCACGATTTGGCTGATGCTCATTGGCCTGTTCTTTGGCATGCGCTACCGCATCGATAGCGACGGCGACGTGCCCGGCAGCATCAACACCCTGATGGACAGCGCTGCCAATGCCGCGGACGACATCAAGCAAAATCTCAACGACGACAAGTAATCGCAGACGGGGGCACGTATGGCACGGATCCTGATTGTAGAGGACGAGGAGAAAATCGCCCGCTTTGTGACGCTCGAGCTGGAGCACGAGGGCTACCAGGTGGAGCACGCCGCCGATGGCCGCACCGCCGTTGACCTGGCGCTGGAGCGCGACTACGATCTGATTCTGCTCGACGTGCTGCTGCCGCAGCTCAACGGTATGGAGGTGCTGCGGCGTGTCCGCAAGCACAAGGATGTGCCGGTGATCATGGTCACCGCGCGCGATGCCGTGATGGACAAGGTGGCCGGGCTCGACGCCGGCGCCGACGATTACCTGACCAAGCCATTTGCGATTGAGGAGCTGTTCGCACGGATCCGCGTGGCGCTGAAGCGCTCGGAGGCCGTGCGGGCGGCTTCGGGCGTTGGCGGCGTTGGGGCGGGCGGTGCGGGCGGGTGCGCCGTTGCGATACCCCCGGCTAGCGACTCGGCCAAGACCTCTGCCGTGCCCTCCCCCGCCGTGCTCACCGTGGGCTCGGTTGCGCTCGACCCCGACCGCCGCGAAGTCACGGTCGGCGGCTCGCCCATCGCGCTCACGGCTCGCGAGTTCGACGTCCTCGCCCTGCTTATGGCACATGCCGGCACCGTGCTCACGCGCGAGCGCATCGCGCACGAGGCGCTGGGCTACGACTACGTGGGCGACACTAACAACGTCGACGTGCACATCGCGCACCTGCGCGCCAAGATCGAAGACGCCGGCAGTGCCCGCATCATCCAGACCGTGCGCGGGGTGGGCTATGTCTGCCGCGCGTAACGACGAGGCTAAGCGCGTCACCTCCATCGCCCGCGCCATCAACTGGAGCTATATGTGGCGCCGCTTGGTGAGCTACGTCTGGCTGGATCTGTTACTGCTGCTTGTTGCGGCGGCGATCCTCGTCTATGGCTACAACCAGACGCTGCCCGATGGCGCGTTTACCGCGGGATGGATCCCCAGCGCTAGCGTTCACGGCATGTCACTGACGCCCGCGCGCGGCTGGGACCTGACAACGCTCACCTATACCGTCGAGTTTGCGCGTACCACCAAGACCTTCCCCCTCGCGCAGGACCTCGTCGCACTGTGGCCCCTCTACCTTGTCGTTGTAGGTTGGCAAGTCATCAGCGTGCTCAACATGCTCGGCGGCGCCCGCCGCGTGCGCCGCACCATGGCACCGCTCAACGACCTGGCCCTGCGCGTTGACGAGCTCGGGCGCATGCAGCTCGCCGGCGGCAAGATGGAAACGCTCGAGCAGGCCATCGAGCGCGCAAGCGTCGACTCGCCGAGCGTCACCACCGGCGACGCCGATCTGGCGAGTATCGAGGTCGCGCTCAACCGCCTGCTGCGCCAGATGCAAGAGGCCAAGCTGCAGCAGATGCGCTTTGTCAACGATGCGAGTCACGAGCTGCGCACGCCCATCGCGGTGATTCAGGGCTACGTGAACATGCTCGACCGCTGGGGCAAAGACGACCCGGACGTGCTGGCAGAGTCCATCGCCTCGCTCAAAGCCGAAAGCGAGCATATGCAGGAGCTCGTGGAGCAGTTGCTGTTTTTAGCGCGCGGCGATGCCGGTCGCACCGTGCTGCGGCGCGCGAATACCAACCTGGCTGCACTGGTCGGCGAGGTTTGCGAAGAATCACAGATGATCGATGCCGGGCACACATATCGGCTGGCGTATGATGCCGCACTTACCGGCGACCCGCGCTGCAACGCATCGGTTGACGTGGCACTCGTGAAGCAGGCGCTGCGCGTGATCGTGCAAAACGCCGCCAAGTATTCGGACGCAGGCACGACCGTCACGTTTGCCATAACACCCGATGCGGGCACGGGCGCGATTGACATAAGCGTTGAGGACGAGGGCATCGGCATGAACCAGGAATCCGCAGCTCACGCTTTCGAGCGGTTCTACCGTGCCGACAACGCACGCGATGCCGGCGCACAGGGCTCGGGCCTGGGGCTCGCTATCGCCAAGTGGATCGTCGACAGCCACGGCGGTGTCATTGGCGTGACCTCAGTCGAGGGCGTCGGCAGCCGCTTTACGATTCGGCTGCCACGGTAGGGGCGTCTCTCACGAATCGAAGGTGAATGCTTTTCCGCGAAGTGAGCGACCTATTTTGGACCCCCGAAGCATCCGCACTTTTTGGCGCCAAAACCGCAGGAAATACCTGACAAAACCGCAGGAAAGAGCGACGTAAAAGTGTCGATGCTTCAGGGGCTCGATTTCACTCGTTCACTTCGCGGAAAAGCATTCACCTTCGATTTACGGCAGCCCGTCAGTCACCCTCTCGGCATTAAAAATGGGGCAAAGCCACGCGCCTTACCCCATTTTTCGTTAGCCATAGCAGCTCGTGCGCTACTCGCGGCACAGGTGCACGGCGAAGCCGGCGAACTCGCGCTTAAAGTACACGAGCTTGGTGCTACCGTCGGGCAGCAGCGCGCGCGACTCCTCGTTGACCTCGAGCCCGCGCTCGGCAAACCACTTCTCGGCCGCATCGATGTCGTTGACGGCAAAGCCAATGTGGCCCTTGGTGCCACGACCGTTCTGCTTCATAACCTCGACCAGCGAATCGTTAAAGTACGAAACCGGGGTCTCGATAACGGGCAGGCCCATCATCGTCGAGAACAGCTCCGCGATCTCCAAGGCGTCTACCGGGTCGGTGGCGTTGATGCCCACATGGGCAACGCGCATGCCAAAAAGCTCGACCGGGTTGGCGTTCTGCTCACTCATACAGTCAGCGCCTACTGAGCCATGACGTCGAGGACGGCCTTCTCGGCAGCGACGCGGTTCATGCCGGTCATGAAGGGCACGCCGCTCACGTACGGGCAGGTGAGTCCCTCGGGGGCAACGGTGGTGGCGATCAGCAGGTCAGCGCCCTCGTCGCAGTAATCCTTGGCCTCGGAGATAGCGCACTGCACGATCTCGTACTTGCCGGCATAACCGTTGGCATCGAGCATGGTGGCGACCTTCTGGGCAACGAGCGTGGAAGTAGCAGCGCCAGCACCGCAAGCCAAAACGATCTTCTTCATAGGTAATGTCTCCCTTCATGGTTTACTTTAGGTAAGTGTACCGCAGCGAGCGATGGCACTTAGCCTCGATGAGCTTTTATGCCAGTTTGCTTGCGCGCTGCGTATAATACATCTAGTACGTGTTGTCATACCGCTCGCTTTATGAGCGACTAAGGACCCTAATATGCCCGATTCCCGCACACTCTGGACCGCCGTCGTTATCATCTGTATCGCCGTGTCGGTGTTCTTTAGCGTCAAAAAACGCACCACGTTTAAACGCCTGCAGCAGCTTATGGCCGCTAAGCAGTGGGACGAGTTCGATCGCTTGCTCGACGACAAACTCACCAGCATGCTGTACCCGCGCTACAACCGCGACTACCTGCGCCTGAACTCCTATCTGCTGCGCGAGGACCACAAGCGCGCCAGCGAGATGTTCGACCTGCTGCTGGGACTCAACCTGCCCAAGATGCAGCGCGTCGACCTGGTCATTAAGGCCTTTAACTACTACGTTGGCCAGGAGGACCGCAAAAAGTCCAAGGAGTTGCTGCACGAGATCAAGGGCTTTGAGGGCGGTCAGGCCGAGGCAGTCGCACACGAATGCCAGCTGATGTACGACACGATGATCCTCAAGCGCCACAACGACATTCCCGAGCTGGAGCGCATGCTCGAAGAGGCCGATGACGACAAGGTCAAGAGCTGCCGCCTGGAATACCTGCTGGCCCTGCAGTACAAGAACAAGGGCGACGAGGCCAAGTTCCAGGAGTTCCTGGAGAAGTCGGGCCAACACTCGATGGCCGTCAACGCGTAACGGACGGCTTGTGCTAGACTTCTAGTCTCACGGGGGCGTGGCGGAATTGGCATACGCAGGAGACTTAAAATCTCTCGCCGCAAGGATTGTGGGTTCGAGTCCCACCGCCCCTACCACGTATTGTTTATGGGCCCGTGTCCCCAAGGGATGCGGGCCCGTTTCTTTTAGATGCTGGTGGGGCTCGAACCCGCGAGGGGGCGAGCGTCAAGCGGACGCGCAGCGTCCGCAGCGAGCCGGCGAGGGCGCCGGCAGGCGGCCGAAGCCGGTGCGGATTTGCGCAGCAAATACGCAGACGTCCCACCGCCCCTACCATGTATTGCCTACGAGCTCGTGTCCCTTTGGGATGCGGGCTCGTTTTTTTCGGACGCCGTCAACCGCAGAGCAGCTCATTTGGGACGGGGCTTTTTTGACTACTTTTTTCCACCCACCCAATGAGTTTCCTCACACATTTTTCGATGGAAAAACGTGGTTATTTCGCACATTTTCCGATGGAAAAACGTGGTTGTCTCACACATTTTCCGATGGAAACGCCCAAATGGCCTTATACTAGCCGAGAGGGTTGGGAGGCAATATGCAACGACAGCTTATGAGTGAACTTATCGCTTGGAAATCAAGGGCGAATCGCAAACCTCTCTTGCTTAAGGGAGCCCGCCAGACAGGAAAGACTTGGCTTCTTAACGAATTCGCAAGCCAGCAGTATCGAAACGTCATTCGTTTTGACTTTATGCTCGAGCCGAGCACACGCTCGCTGTTCGATGGGGACCTCGACCCCAAGCGCATCATCTCCCAGATAGAGCTCCTACGTGGCCAAACCGTAACGCCGACAGACACGCTCATCATCTTCGACGAGATCCAAGAGGCGCCACGCGGGATCACCTCGCTCAAGTACTTCAACGAGCTTGCACCCGAATACCACATCGTAGCAGCCGGTTCCTATATGGGCCTCGCGCTCCGACGCGAAAACGAGTCATTTCCCGTCGGCAAAATCGACCAGCTCACCATGCGTCCCATGGGGTTTGCCGAGTTCGTTCGCGCCGTCGACGGCAACCCGCTCGCCGACGCCATCCTTGCCGCAGACATGAACCTTCTAGCAAACGTCACCGAAAAGCTCGTGCACTTGCTCAAGGAATACCTTGTTGTCGGTGGTATGCCCGAAGTTGTCTCCGCTTTCGCCGAGACACGCGACTTCATTGAAGCCCGAAGGCTTCAGCAGCAAATCATCGAGGCTTACGAATCCGATTTTGGCAAACATGCACCCGCCCGCATCGTCGAGCGCATGAGGTTGGTTTGGAAATCCCTTCCCGGCCAGCTTGCCAAGGAGAACAAGAAGTTTGTCTATGGCGCCCTTCGCCCTGGAGCGCGCGCACGCGATTTTGAGGAAAGCCTCCAGTGGCTCACGGACTACGGAATCGTTCATAAGGTGCCACGTGTTTCCGCTCTAAAGGCGCCGCTCTCGAGCTACGAAGACCTCTCGGGCTTCAAACTGTTCTGCATCGACACCGGCATCCTCGGAGCGCTCTCCGGTCTCTCTCCGGCCATCGTTCTTAACGGATCCGCTGTTTTTACCGAGTTCAAAGGTTCGCTGACCGAACAATACGTCGCGCAGGAGCTTTTGCTCCAGGACAAAACTCCCGTGTATTGGTCCTCTACCTCTGGCAATGCCGAAACCGACTTTGCCATCGACCATGCGGGAACCGTGCTTCCGCTTGAGGTCAAGGCGGCAGAGAACCTTAAAGCGAAGAGTCTGAAAATAGCCTGCGAAAAATTCAAACTCGAGCGTTGCGTGAGGAGCTCTCTGGCGGCATATAGAGACGAGGACACGCTCGTCAATATTCCGCTTTGGGAGATTGGGCAAATCGACAGGCTGGCATAAGTAGCTAAAATAGCCCCGTCCCAAAAAGACTAGTTTTAGAGGGTGCTCAGGCTCGGAGTCCAGGCGATGGTGGGGGTCGCGCCGTCGAGAACCTCATTGATGGTAGCGGCCATGCCGGCGAGCAGGCTGTTCTCGCTTACGGTGAGCGTGTCGTAGTTGCCGGCGCGCATGAGCTCGCGCATTACCACGGCACCGGCCAAGATCACGCTCGCGCGCTTGGGCTGCACGCCCGGCAACGCAGCGATGCCCGCAACATCAAGCGTGGACATACGCTCAATGGCGGCCGAGACCTGCTCCAGCGAAAGCTCGCGCAGGTGCACAAAGCTCGAGTCGTACGGCTCCAGTTCGTGGACCAGCGCCACGAGCGTGGTGACGGTGCCGCCCACCGCAACGAGGCGTTCGGCGCGCTCAAAGTCGCTGGGCAGGCCTTCAAAATAGGCGGCAAACTGCTCGCCTGCCCACGCGGCAGCGGCAGCAAGCTCGCCATCCGCGGGCGGCAACGCGGAGAAAAACCGCTCGGTCACGCGACGGCAACCGATGTCCAGCGAGCGCGTTCCCTCCAGCGCAAAGACCCCGCGCTCAGGCGCATAGACGCCCGTCGCGAGCTCCGTGGAGCCGCCGCCCGAATCGGCGACGATGATGCGCTCGCCGGCAAAGTCGTGCGCCACGCCAAAAAATGTCAGGCGCGCCTCGACCTCGCCCGGAATCACCTGCGGTTCGAGCCCCAGATCGTGCAGACCGTCCAGCAGCAGCGCGGCATTGGACGCATCGCGCGCGGCACTCGTGCAGGTGGTGCAGACGCACGCGGCCCCAAAGGTACGGGCTTCGTCCACAAACATGCGGCACGCAGCGAGCACGCGCTCAACGGCCGCCTCGCAAAAGCGCCCCGTCGCGTCCACGCCCTCGCCCAGGTCGGTAATCTCGGTATGCTTGAACGATTCCACAATCGCTCCGCACTCGACCTGAGCCAACACCAGTCGCGACGACACCGTTCCCAGGTCGATCGCGGCCACCTTATAGCGTTTGCAATTTGTCATTGCGGGCTCCCCTCCGGGCGCTATTTGCCGTTGGACACGACCGTCTGACCCTCGACGCCGTTAAACCCAAACAGCATGTCGAGCGCCTGGATGTACCACGGCGCGTCCTTGCCGACTTCTTCGATTTCCTTGGCCACTTCGCTGGCCTTCTTGGCGTTTGAGGACTTTTTACTCGACGACGAGTCCGAATCGTCGTCCAAGCCTAGCACGTCAATCTTCTTCTCGCCGGGCATCACCAGGCCCAGGTCCTCGGACGCCGCGTCCTTGATACCCTCCTCCGAGAGCAGCTTGTCGACGCTTTTTTGCAGCTCATCATTGTATTGCTGGCGAATCTCGACCTGCTTGACCAAGATGTCGTTCGAGCGTTTTGCCACGTACAGGTCGCGCACGGGGAAATACAGGCTCACGAGCGCCAGAGCCACCACGATACCGATAAACAGCGGACGCAGAGAGCCATGCGTAAAGTCATAGATCGCCTTGACCACCGCGTTGTCGTTGGCGTAATGCATAAAGTCCGAGCCCGAAAGACGGTTCGAGGGCCTACTCGATTTGTCGTGTGCTTGAGTCGAGGGACGCGACGCATGCGACGAACGTACCGGGCGCACCGGTCCATCTGCCAAGGTATTTGATTGAGCATTGGGGCGCGAGGTACTTGTCGGTCGCTGCATGGAGCGGTCGGCACCGGCGTAATCGGACCCACCGAGCTGCACCGTGCGCGCACGGCGAGGCGACGGCTCGCGCGAACCGGCGGAATAGTAGCTGTTGTCGTAAATCTGATCCATGTGCGCCTTGTGCGGTTGAGGTTTGTTTGCGCTAAGTCCTTTAGTTATAGCACGAGCGCCTGCACCGCCTTCGCCAGCCTTTGCTCGACATAAAAAAGGCGCTGAGCCGTATGGCCCAGCGCCCATGGCGCTTTGCAGCATCCAGTCAAGGCGGGACGGAACCGAGTCAGCCTCCCCCTCGCCAAATTCGCCCGTTTAGCGAATGTTGTAGAACGCGGTCTTACCGGCGTAGCGCGCGCTGCCCTCGAGCTCGTCCTCGATGCGGATGAGCTGATTGTACTTGGCGATACGGTCGCTGCGGCACGGGGCGCCCGACTTGATCTGTCCGGCATTGACGCCCACGACCAGGTCGGCGATCGTGGAGTCCTCGGTCTCGCCGGAGCGGTGGCTCACGATGCAGGCGTAGCCGGCCTCCTTGGCGGTCTCGATGGCCTCGAGCGACTCGGTGAGTGTGCCGATCTGGTTGACCTTGACCAGGATCGCGTTGGCGGCACCCAGCTCGATGCCCTTCTTAAGGCGCTCGGTGTTGGTGACGAACAGGTCGTCGCCCACCAGCTGCACCTTGTTGCCAATGCGACGGGTGAGCTCAACCCAGCCGTCCCAGTCCTCCTCGGCCATGCCGTCCTCGATGGAGATGATGGGATAGGTGTCGACGAGCTTCTCCCAGTAATCAACCATCTGGGCACTCGTGTACTCCACGCCCTCGCCCTTGAGCTCGTACATGCCGGTCTCGGCGTTGTAGAACTCGGTCGAGGCCGGGTCCATGGCGTACATGAAGTCGACGCCGGGCTTAAAGCCAGCCTTCTCGACGGCCTTGGTAATGTACTCGAACGGCTCGGCATTGGTCTTAAGGTTGGGCGCAAAGCCGCCCTCGTCGCCCACGCCGCCGCCCAAGCCGGCCTCGTGCAGCACGCCCTTGAGGGTGTGGTAGACCTCGGCGCACCAGCGCAGACCCTCGGCAAAGCTCGGGGCGCCCACCGGCATGATCATGAACTCCTGGAAGTCGACGTTGTTGTCGGCGTGCACGCCGCCGTTGAGGATGTTCATCATGGGCGTGGGCAGCAGATGGGCGTTGACACCGCCCAGGTACTGGTACAGCGACAGGCCCGCCGACTCGGCTGCGGCGCGGGCAACGGCCAGCGACACGCCCAGAATGGCGTTGGCACCGAGCTTGGTCTTGTTGGGGGTACCGTCCGCGGCGATCAGCGCGGCATCGACGGCGCGCTGATCGAAGGCATCGAGGCCCACGACGGCATCGGCGCACTCGTTGTTGACGTGCTCGACGGCCTGCGAGACGCCCTTGCCCAGGTAGCGGCCCTTGTCGCCGTCGCGCAGCTCGCATGCCTCAAAGGCGCCGGTCGAAGCGCCCGAAGGCACCATTGCGCGGCCGAAGCTGCCGTCCTCGAGCACGACCTCGACCTCGACGGTGGGATTGCCGCGGCTGTCGAGTACCTCGCGACCATAGACGTCCAAAATATCGCTCATGTTGTCTCCCTCTCACTTGGAAACGTAGTGGATGCAAGCGACCGGCTGACCGTGCACCGTCGGTGCGCCTCCGTAAGTTAGCCATGTCGCACTTTTTGCATTATGCCCCAAGTTATCCAAGGGATACACTTGATTTTCGAACAATTTAGCGGGAACGATGAGGCGTGTCAGCCCGTCGTTCCCGCAGTCTTACTCCTCCGCCTTTGCGGCATCCCACAGGTCGTTGAGGCCGTGGGTCGAAAGCTCGGCAAGATCCACGTGAGCATCGGCCGCCATCTGCTCCATTGCGGCCCAGCGACGGCGGAACTTTGCCGTACTGGCGCGCAGGGCGCTCTCGGCGTCGATACCCTCCTTGCGCGCGACGTTGACCAGGGCAAAGAGCAGATCGCCAAACTCCATTTCGCGCTCGGGCGTTCCGGGGGCCTCGGCCTCAAACTCGGCACGCTCCTCGACGACCTCGTCCCACACATCCTGGACCGTCTCCCACTCAAAGCCCACGGCAGCCGCCTTGCGCGACACCTTCTGAGCCTGCATCAGCGCCGGCAGATGCGTGGGCACGCCGTCGAGCAGACCCTCGGGCGCGGCCTCGCCCGCCGCCACGGCCTTGTCCTTGGCAGCCCTCTCGGCAAGCTTGACCTCGTCCCAAATCTTGAGTACCTCGTCGGAACTGTCAGCATCTACATCGCTAAACACGTGCGGATGACGGCGGATGAGCTTGGCATCGATATCACGCGCCACGTCGGCCAGTGTAAACTCGCCGGCGTCCGCCGCAATCTGCGCATGCAGTACCACCTGCATGAGCACGTCGCCCAGCTCCTCGCGCAGATGCGCCACGTCGTCCGCCTCGATGCAATCGAGCGCCTCGTAGGCTTCCTCGATCATGTTCTTGCCAATGCTGCGGTGCGTCTGCTCGCGGTCCCACGGGCAGCCATCGGGCTGACGCAGACGCCAGATAGTCTGCACCAAATGCTGCAGCTCGGCCGACACGTCGACCAGCGTGGACAGATCGCGCGAGCCCTCGGCATTTTGCCGAGCCATGTGCTGCGCCATGATTATTTCTCCTCCAGGATCACGTGACGGAACGCGCCGCCCTCGTAGATGCCGTAGCTGTGCGTGCCGTCCTTGGGGATGCTCACGCTGCCGGGGTTGAAGAGCCATAGGCCCGGGCGTGCCTCGCTTGCCTCGTTAACCTTGATATGCGTGTGGCCGTAGACGAGCGCGGAGCCCTCGGGCAGCGCGGGCACGTGGTCGACGCTGTTGTGCATGCCGGCGCCAAAGACGTGGCCGTGCGTCAGGAACAGTTCACGGCCGGCCTCATCGAACAGCGTGGCGTAGTCCGCCATGACGGGAAAGTCGAGCACCATCTGGTCGACCTCGGCGTCGCAGTTGCCGCGGACGGCGATGATGCGGTCGGCCAGGGCGTTGAGCAGCGGAATCACGCGCTTGGGGGCGTAGTCGCGCGGCAGGTCGTTGCGCGGGCCGTGGTAGAGCAGGTCGCCCAGCAGCACGATGCGGTCGGGCTGCTCGGATTCGATTGCGGCGACCAGACGCTCGGTCCAGTATGCCGAGCCGTGAATGTCGGAAGCGATGAGGTATTTCATGGTGGTCCTTTCGGGTGGGGCTGATGTGGCCGGGCGCGAGATGTCGCCGGCCGCGCTATTCAAATCACAGTGCCGAGGCTTGTGCCGTCTGCATCACGCGCTGGAGCGGCACGTTATGCTCGCGGGCAAGACGGGCGCAGTCCTCGTACTCGGGCGCCGCACGCTCACTGCCGTCGGGCAGGGTGGCCACCTTGACGGCCACTTCGCCCCAAGGCGTCGCGACCTGCTCAAAACGACGCGGCAGGCAGACGCGTTCCATCACCTGGCGCCGGATGCCGTTCGTGGTGGTTTCCAAAAAGATAATCGTCTGCAGACGGTCAATGTCCTCGCGGGCGCAGATTACCTGCAGCTGCCAACCGGGGCGGCCTTTTTTGCAGTAGAGAGGCAACCAGTGCACCTCGCGGGCGCCCGCCTCGCGCAGGCGGTCCGCGGCATAGGCGAGCACCTCGGGCGACGCATCGTCGATGTCGCACTCCAGCTTGACGATAGTTTCGGGTGCATCGGTCTCGCGGGACAGCGGAGATGTACTTCCACGTTGCATACGGTCCGGATCCTTTCCGCACGGGCTCGTTTTATTCACCCAAACGCTAGCACATCGCGGGCAGCGCAGGGGCGACGTCATGGGATAGGTGCGACTTTTGCTGGGCGCAAGTGCTGGCGCGCTCCAACGCCGGCCCGCTCCACTCAAACGTGTACGTCAGCCTCCAAACATGTCATTTTTTGTCGGTTTTGGAGGCTGATGTGCATGTTTTGAGAGCGCAAGCGAGGCCGCACCGCGCGCCGCACAGCCTTTCCAATCGATTTCGACCCCCGGCGTGCCCGGCGTGTTGAGAGCTGCGCCATTACAATGGAGCGGATTCGCTTGACGCAAAGGAGCCGCTATGCCCATGTGCCCGCTGGTCGATTGCCACACCCACACCTCGTTTTCGGACGGGCATGCCTCGTTTGAGGAAAACGTCCGCGCTGCCGCGGCCGCTGGCTGCCGGGTCATGGTCTCGACCGACCACCTCACCTTACCAGCCAGCATGGATGCCAACTGCGAGGTGCAGGTTACTGAGGGCGACCTGCCGGCACATCGTCTGGCTTTTGAGGATGCTCGCAAGCTTGCCGCGCAGATTGCGTCGGAGCTCGAGCTTATCTATGGCTTTGAATGCGATTGGTACGAGGGCTGCGAGCCTTTGGTTGAGCGCTGGTCCCAGGGCGCCGTCGTACGCCTGGGCAGCGTGCATTGGATTGGCAACCCAGGCGATATCATGGCCGGCGCTGCGGCCACGGCAGGGGCAGAGGGTGTCGCACGCCCCGATACGCCCGATTCACGCTGCGGCTGGATCGATGACGACACCAACTTGCATGTTTGGGAAAACTTAGGCGTGCGCGGTATATGGGAACGCTATGTCGATGACTGGTGCCGTGCTTGCGAAAGCTCACTCAACTTTGATGTAATGGCCCACCCCGACCTGGTCATGCGCTTTTCGAAGGAAGGCTTTGCACCCGACTTTGATCCCGCTCCGTTTTGGGGGCAGATGGCAGAGTGCGCGCACGACACAGGCCGCCGCGTTGAGGTCTCGACCGCCGCACCGCGCAAGGGACTCGACGACTACTATCCCGCAACCGGGTTGTTGCGTTGCTTCGCCCATGCCGAGGTGCCGATCACTTTTGGCTCGGACGCACACCGCGCCCGCGACATTTGCTGGAACATCCGTGAGGCCCAGGCACACGCCTACGACTGTGGCTACCGAACCTTCGACGTCCCCCACCCCACCGGCGAATGGGAATCCACACCCCTCGCCTAACTAGTCGTTTAAGAACGTCCATTACAGTCGAAATTGTCAGCCCGGGCCCGTCTCGGGCTACGATTGAGGCGCGCCCAGAACGGGCCGCCGACCGGGCGCCCGCGCACGGCCGA
>CABRCR010000060.1:0-16632 GCA_902469435.1 uncultured Collinsella sp.
GGCGCCCCCGGACCCCAGGAGGGGCCGCGGGGGCGTTCGGCTAACTGCGGGAATGGCCTATCCGCTCAATGTGTTCGGCTGAGATCGGAAATCAACCCACCACACAGGAGTAGGCTTTTATTCCGATTTTCAAATATCTCAATCTGTAACATCTGAGCGGGCAAATCGGCTCTATCTGTTACAGATCGAGATAGACGGCGGGCGTCGGCACCAACATCTCAATCTGTAACAGTACGACGACTTTTAACGGTCTAGATGTTACAAATCGAGACAAACTACCGTGGCGGGTCAAAACCACCACAAAGGTGCCTGTCCCCTTTGTGGTGGTGGGGTGCTAGGGGAGGAGCTTCATGGCGGCGTCGTGGGCGGCGTGCTCGTAGGCGTCGTCGAGGGGTTTGAGCGGCAGCAGGGCTGTGGCCTGCGCATCGCCGCGGCGCTCGAGGGCGTGCGCGATCAGCCAGTCGGCGAGTTCGGGGTTTTTGGGCAGCGCCGGCCCGTGCAGGTACGTGCCGATCACGCCCTTGTAGACGAGGCCCTCAAAGCCATCGTCGCCGTTGTTGCCGGTGCCCGTGACGACGGACGTTCCGAGCGGCGTGGCCGCTGTATCGAGCAGGGTGCGGCCGCCGTGGTTCTCGAATCCCACAAAGGGCTCGGGTGCCAGATTGGTTTCGACGGCTACGTTGCCGATCAGGCGGTCGGAGCCGCGTACGGTTTCGGCGGCAATGACCCCCAGACCCTCAATGCGATCGTCGCCCATATAGTACGAACGGCCGAGCAGCTGATAGCCGCCACAGATGGCAAGCAGCGAGCCGCCGTCCTCAACATAGGCCGCGACCTTGTCTTTTTGAGCGAGCAGTTCATGTGCAACCGCCAACTGGTCGCGATCGGAGCCACCGCCCATCATAACGATGTCGGCGTCGGTCAGGTCGAGCGTCTCGCCCATGTGGACTTCGTCCACACGCACGGGAATGCCGCGCCAGGC
This sequence comes from uncultured Collinsella sp., assembly GCA_902469435.1. Taxonomy (GTDB): domain Bacteria; phylum Actinomycetota; class Coriobacteriia; order Coriobacteriales; family Coriobacteriaceae; genus Collinsella. The sequence goes on from CABRCR010000060.1 coordinate 983, forward strand.
GCAGCGGCGTTCGAGCGCGATAACGTTGCCGCCGTCGGCGTAGAGGTTGAGCGCATCGGGATACAGGTAGACGATGCGCAACGGGCGCGAAAGCTCGACCGGCGCAATATCGGTGGGGACAGCGCTGCCATCGGCGCGCGTTATGGCGTGGGAGACAATCGAGCTTGCATCGTCGTCTTTAAGCCCGTCGAGTTCCTTGACCAGCGGCGGGAAGGCCGTGTAGTTGGCGACGGCGTAGAAGGTGTCATCGGCGGCCTCGTCTGCCACGGCGCCAATTGCTTGCGCGACATCCGAGATAATGGCGGCATCGATGCCGGCGTACCTGAGGCGTACCTGCATGTCGTGCGCACGCGTGCCTCCGGCAAAGGCGACAAGACCCGGCGTGTCGGCGATGCGCTCGAAGTCGACATCGTAGATCCACGAGACATCGTGGCCGTCGGCATCGTTATCGTTTAGGAAGAAGGCGCAGAGCCTGCCACCTGCCGTTTTAATGGACTGGATCTGGCGATCGAAGCCCACGGGATTCTTGGCCAGGTTGGCCTCGACGGTGCGGCCGGCAATATCCCAGCGGCCCATGCGTCCGCCGGCGGGCACGTAGGCATTAAGCGTGGGCTGCAGATGTGCCGCGTCCACGCCCAGCTCGTGCGCCGCAAAGAAGGCGGCGGCGACGTTATAGACCATGTACAGGCCGTTGTAGCGCGTGGCGATGTGCACGGCGGGCGCGTTGGCCTCGGGTCCAAAGGCCAGGTCAAAGCCGTAGCCGTCGCAGCCGAGCTCAACGCCCGTCACGCGGCGGAGCAGCGCGGGGCGACCCCAGCCGCACGAAGGGCAATGATAGGCGCCGAGCTGGCCGTATTGCACGTAGTCATACTCCAGCGGCGCGTTGCACTGCGAGCAAAAACGCGAGTCGCTAATGCGATCGGACTCGGTGCCCGTGGCGCCGTCGATGCCAAAGGCGATGCTCGTGTTGGGAACGCGTGCGGCGATCGCGGCACACAGCGGGTCGTCTGCGTTGTAGATGAGCGTTGTTGACGGAGAGAGCTCCAACGCATGGGCAATGACGTCTTGGGTATGGTCGATCTCGCCGTAGCGGTCTAGCTGGTCGCGGAACAGGTTGAGCAGCACGAAGTACGTCGGCTTGAGCTTGGGTAGGACGCGCACGGTGTAGAGCTCATCGCATTCAAAAACGCCCACGCGCTTGCCGCCGCCGGCTCGCTTGAGGCCGCTGCGCGCCTCGAGCAGTGCGCCCACCACGCCCGGCTCCATGTTGTTGCCGGCGCGGTTGCATACCACGGTGGCGCCGCTGGCGGCAACGGCGTCGGCGATGAGGTTGGAGGTGGTGGTCTTGCCATTAGTACCGGTGATCACCACGCTGCGGTCGACCAGGCTCGCGAGGTCGCTTAGCAGCTCGGGGTCGATCTTCATGGCGATGCGGCCGGGGAGTACGCCGCCCTGGCGCTTAAGGACGGAGCGCAGTCCCCAGCGGGCGATATCGCTCGAGGCACAGGCGAGAGATGAGCGGAAGTTCATGAAGCCGTTCCTAACGTGAATGACATGGTCGTGGCGTTTGCGCCGTTAAAAGCCGTAACGGCGTGCAAATTCCTGGGCAAGCTGCGATACATCTTCGCAGGCGTTGGCCCAGGGGGCAAAGTCGGGGGTGTCCGAGATGATGCCGTCGGCTTCCCAAACTGCCTGATGCGAAAGGTCCCAGGGGTCGTGCGGTTCGGGCCGGCAGGGAAGGTACGGTGTCTGATACATGGGGTTCAGCAAAAAGAACGCGCCGCCCTCGCAACGGTTAGCGAACTCACGCAGCGCGCGCGTCGCCGGGCGCATCTTGTTTGTTTTGAACAGCAGAATCGTGCGGGCGAGCAGGTACCAAGGAGAGTTTTCGAGTGCGTCTGCCCCCATCTGTTCCTCGAGCTGATGCGCTAGGGCAAAAAAGCCGTCCTGGTCTTCCAAGCGGGCGAGGGCAAGCAGCACGGTGCCGGCGGCCCGGGTGGGATAGCCCTCCGCCTTAAGGACACGGCGAGCATAGTTGGCGGCGGCGCGGTAACGAGCGCTCGCCATGCACAGCTGCGAGATGGCCTCGAGCGTGTGGAGCCACCCGATAAGCGCCGGCTCGCTCACGGTAAGGTCTGCTGCGGTGACACCGTCGGCCAAAACATTATTGGTCCAATAGTGCGGGGCTTCCATATCAAACCCGGGCACGCTCTGTTGCAGGTAGTCGGCCGTGCTCGCTTCGAGCTTCATCAGGTCGCCCAGGCAGGCGTCAACGGGCGTGTCGGCCAGGATGATGGCGAGCAGCTGCGCGTCGACGGCCAGTGCATCGACGCGGACAATCTTGAGCAGCTCATCGCGCATGTCGTCGAACAGGCGATTGCGCGTCTGCTCGAACTCCTCGTCGCTGCCCATGTCCTCGATGCGATGGAGCTCGTCGAGCAGGTGGCGATGAACACCGGCATAGGACAGCAGCGCCTGGGCATGCTCGGACTGCGCATACTTTTGGGGATTCGCGCTCATGTCGTTATGGACAAGCTCGCGTGCTGCATCGGTGAGCTCGGGGTGCGACGCCAGATAGGTGCGCTCCAAGTAGGCGGGGATGTAGACGCTCGGATCCATTAGAGGTCCCCTCCCTTAAATGGAAGCCCCTGCTCGGCTGCGCGCAGGATGCGCTCGTCGATCTGGGAACGCACGATGTCGTTGGTGGCGACCCAGGCGGCAAAGCTGGCGTTGTCGGGAGCGCCCAGGCCCTCCTGCAGTACCGGCGTCGCCTCGGACAGCGCAAGGACAAGCTCGTCGGTGGAGCCCACGCCCACGTTGACGCGGGCATAGACGCCATCGGGAAACTCGGTTTGGAAGTAGAGCGCCTCGGCCGCGTGCGGACACGAGCGCGCAAGGATACGCAGGTAGTGCTCGGCGCCCTCGTAGTCCAGCTCGCGCCAGGCTGCGCTCATCAGTGCGATGAGCGTCCACGGGTCCAAGTCGCGCTCCGGATCTTTGGGGCGGCGGCGCAGCGGGGTATTCGCGAGATAGGGTACGGAGTGGGCGGAGCGAAATCTTTTGAGCTCCTCGGCGGGGTATTCGAGCTTTGCCATGGCGAGCATCGCGGTGTGGCGGACGCCGGCCGGATCGTTGGGGGCAAAGTCGAGGCTGCGGTTTGCGGCTTCGAGCGACATGCGATAGCGGCCGCTAATGAGGGCGCGCGACGCAAGGGCGGCAAGCCAGCGCAGGTAGGGGCGGCGCATAAGGTCGCCAGCGGCCTCGCGCTCGTAGGGGTCCTGCGCCGAGGCGATTTTGAGTGCCAGGTCGTGCTCGACTTCATCGCGCTTAGATACCAAGTACTGTACGTACTCCTCGTTGGAGTTGGCGGTGAGGGCGGTCAGCATGCGCTGGGCGTCCCAGTTGGTGGGGTCGAGCGCGGCTGCCTCGCGAAGCATGTTCTCGGCAGCGCCCTCTTCTTGCTCTGCCTGGGTATCGTCAGGGATAAAGGGAATGCGGTAGTCGACAGCCTCGACCACCTTGGCAATGAGATGCCCGGCGCGGTCACGGTCGTGCACGATGAGCGGCGCGGGGTCGCGGGTGAATTGTTCCATCAGACGCTCTACGGCGGCACCGTCGGTGAGCGGGATATTGTCGCGGCGCAAGGCCTCAAGAACGAGGCGATGGCAATCCTCTTGAATGGGATCGAATGCCATGGGGCCTCCTTTGCTGCGGTTAGGGTTCAAATGTCTCTATATAAGGTTCTAGTTTACCCGCATGTGGCACACCGGGGGTGCCGCACTTGGACATGCACCTTTGCACCACGAAGACGGATGTTGCACAAATGTCGGCACCTTGGACGACTGAGTGGTATCACGGTGCCGCAAACGGTCGATTTTTGGCGGCGAACGGGGCGCATTTTGGAGGGGCACAGTCCTGCCCGGGATATGTGGTCAACCTTGATAAAACGTTTGCCCAGCTTGGGAGTATGAATGCCCCACAAGGGTCTTCAGGGATAGAAAAAACGTTTCATCATTGTCGGCTTTAGGTGAATAACTGACCAACCAGAACGGTAGAATAGTGTTTGTCTGAGCGTTGAGACGTTTAGACATCGCGCATTGTCATCGCCGGCAACGCGCAAAACGGTCCTAACGGAGCCAATCGGGTGCTCCGTTATATACGCAAGTCTAAGAGGGGCTTGTTTAGGAGGCACAGTATGGGACGTTTTACCAATCCTCGCGATCTGTACTTTGGTGAGGGCGCTCGCCACGAGGTGAAGAACCTCAAGGGCAAGAAGGCCATCATCGTTTCTGGCGGCAGCTCTATGCGCCGCGGCGGGTTCTTGCAGGACGTTGAGGCCGACCTTAAGGAAGGCGGCTTCGAGGTCAAGCTGTTCGAGGGCGTCGAGTCCGATCCGTCCATCGAGACGGTCATGAAGGGCGCCGAGGCCATGCGCGAGTTCGAGCCCGACTGGATTATCGCCATCGGCGGCGGCTCGCCCATCGATGCCGCTAAGGCCATGTGGGTCTTCTACGAGTATCCCGAGGAGTCCTTCGATAACATCATCCAGCCGTTCAGCTTCCCCGAGCTGCGTCAGAAGGCTCATTTCTGCGCCATCTCCTCTACCTCCGGTACCGCTACCGAGGTCACTGCCTTCTCCGTCATCACCGACTACGCCAAGGGCATCAAGTACCCGCTGGCCGACTTCAACATCACCCCGGATGTCGCCATCGTCGACCCCGAGCTCACCTACACCATGCCTGCTAAGCTTTGCGCTCACACCGGCATGGACGCTCTGACCCACTGCATGGAGGCCTACGTTTCCACCTGCGCTTCTATGTTCACCGATGCCAACGCCCTGCACGGCATCCGCGAGATCGTCGAGTGGCTGCCCAAGTCCTATGCTGGCGACCATGAGGCCCGTCAGCACATGCACGAGGCTCAGTGCATCGCCGGTATCGCCTTCTCCTCGGGTCTGCTCGGCATCGTTCACTCCATGGCTCACAAGACCGGTGCAGCCTTTGAGAACGGTCACATCATCCACGGTGCTGCTAACGCCATGTACCTGGGCAAGGTCATCCAGTGGAACTCCAAGGATCCCCGTGCTGCCGAGCGTTACGCTTACGTGGCCAAGGAGATTCTGCACCTTCCCGGCGAGACCAACGAGGAGCTCATCGCTGCGCTCGTCCAGAAGATCCGCGACCTCAACGACCAGCTCAACATTCCGCAGTCCATCAAGGATTACGCGAATGGCGGCGTGAAGGTCGACGCCGAGAACCCGCAGATGGTTTCCGAGGAGGAGTTCCTCGCCAAGCTGCCCGAGATCGCCGCGAACGCCGAGACCGACGCCTGCACGCCGGAGAACCCGCGTGAGACCAAGGCTGCCGACTTCGAGAAGATCCTCAAGGCCTGCTACTACGACACCGACATCGATTTCTAATCGACTCTTGTTGTCGTAACGAGGGGCTCCGCACGTATTCGTACGGAGCCCCTTTTTTATTATTAGAGAATGGGATAGTTATGGCTGCAATTTTCAATAGCCCCAGCAAGTACATCCAGGGTCCGGACGAGCTCGCCAAGCTCGGCTCCTATGTCGAGCCGCTCGGTGCTAAGGCCCTCGTCATCGTGACGCCTTCGGGCAAGAAGCGCGTCGGTGCCAAGATCGAGGGCGGCTTTGCCGAGGCTAAGGCCGAGCTGCTGTTTGAGGACTTTAACGGCGAGTGCTCCAAGGGCGAGGTCGATCGCCTGGTTGCGCTCGCTCGCGACAACGGTTGCGACATCATCGTCGGCGTCGGTGGCGGCAAGATCCTCGACACCGCGAAGGCCGTCGCCTATTACCTGGAGTCCCCGGTTATCATTTGCCCCACCATCGCCTCGACCGATGCACCGTGCTCGGCACTTTCGGTGCTTTATACCGATGACGGCCAGTTCGACAAGTACCTCTTCCTTAAGGCAAACCCCAATATCGTCCTGATGGATACGACGGTTATCGCGGCGAGCCCGGTGCGCCTGACGGTTTCCGGAATGGGCGATGCGCTCGCAACCTATTTCGAGGCCCAGGCGACGCACGACGCCGACGGCGGCACCTGCGCTGGCGGCAAGGGCGGCATGGCCGGCCTGGCGCTCGCCAAGCTCTGCTACGAGACGCTTATGGCCGATGGCGTCAAAGCCAAGGTTGCGCTGGAGAAGGGTGCGCTCACGCCCGCCGTCGAGCACATCATCGAGGCCAATACGCTGCTTTCGGGTATTGGCTTTGAGAGCTCGGGCCTTGCTGCTGCTCATGCCATCCACAATGGCCTGACGATGCTGCCCGAGTGCCACGGCATGTATCACGGCGAGAAGGTCGCCTTTGGCACTATCGTCCAGCTGGTACTCGAGGATGCCCCGACCGAGAAGCTCGAGGAAGTCTTGGGCTTTTGCATTGAGCTGGGCCTGCCGGTCACGATGAAGGAGCTTGGCGTTGCCGAGCTTACGCGCGAGCAGGCCATGATTGTTGCCGAGGCCGCCTGCGCGCCCGATGACACCATGTGCAACATGCCGTTTGAGGTGACGCCCGAGATGGTCGCAAACGCCATCCTGGGTGCCGACGCGCTGGGTCACTACTACCTGATGGATGAGTAAATCAAGCTAAGGAAGGGGCAAAGCCAGCAGATGGCTTTGCCCCTTTTTGCTATGGTGCAAAGGGGGCAGGTTACTTTGCACCAATCGTTGTTTGATGAAGGGCGGATTCTCGTATGGTGCTTCCCATGGTTTATGGCGGTCCCGGCCGGGATGTTCAGGGGCCGGGCGAACTTTCGCGTCAGGGCAGGTATTTGTCATGGTTGGGCTGCGCTGCCTATGTCTTGTTTGACCAGGGCACCGAGGATCGGCTGTGCAGGCAGATCGTCGATGGATTTCTGGACGACGATCTGAGTGAGCCGTTCTTTAAGATTTATGACGGTCCGTGTACGGAAGAGGCCGTTGTCGAAATGGCTAAGGAAGCCCAGGCTGAGTATTGCGACATGGTGGTGGGTATTGGCGGCGGCAAGATGCTCGATATCGCCAAGGCCGTTGCGTTTTATGCCGAGTTGCCGTTGTGCGTATGTCCCACGGCGGCTTCGATGGACGGTCCGTGCAGCGCGATTTCGGTGCTGTATCACGAGGATGGATCGTTCGACCGCTACCTGATGCTTGAGAAGAATCCAGACCTAGTTGTGGTCGATACCAACGTGCTCGCGGCAGCCCCGCTGCGTATGACGGTCGCCGGCATGGGCGACGCGCTGGCAACGTACTTCGAGGCACGTTCGTGCGCCGCGGCGCATGGCGCCAACGAGCATGGTGGCGCGCCGGGACACTTGGCCTTGGTTGCGGCTCGTGCCTGCTATGACACGCTTATGGAGTGCGGCGTCGCTGCCAAGCGCGATCTCAAGAAGGGGCGTATATCGCCGGCGGTTGAGCGTCTGATCGAGTGCAATATTCTGCTCTCGGGCGTCGGCTTTGAGAGCGGTGGCTTGGCGTTGGCACATGCCATCGCCAACGGTCTGACGATTCTGCCCGAGTGCAAGGCCATGCACGGCGAGGCCGTGGCATTTGGCCTGGTGGTCCAGCTGCGCCTGGAGCGTGCGCCCGAGCTTGATCAGGTGCTCGAGTTTTGCCAGCGCGTCGGTCTGCCGACGACGCTCGAGGAGCTGGGCCTTGGCGAGATTTCCGATGCCGATCTGCAGGGTGTTGCAAATGCGGTCTTTAGAAACGAGCGCAATATGGCTAACGAGCAGGCCAAGGCGACCAAACAACAGCTCCTGCAGCTCATGTGCGAGGCATAGTTTGGCGCTTGATTGACCTTGTGCAATCGAGACGGCGATAGGCCATGGGCTATTTGCCTCAAAGGTGCTCCGCGTGTAATTTGCCCGAGGCGTGGGCCGATAGCGTATCATTATCTTTTGCTTGTTTGCACTGCTCAGGGAGGGGCCGCGCATGGCGCAGGAACACGATCTGTTTGATGACATTATCGAAATCAGCAAGGGTTTCGACTTTCTCAAAAACCCGCTTGGCGGTGTGACCGACGCACTCGATCCGTCGGCGCCGCAGTGGAATCCTGCCGACTACAAGGAGCGTCCGCGCGGCAACACCATTCCGTGCCTGACCTGCAAAAACGAAAAGAGCGGCTGCACCGCGTGCATGGACGTGTGCCCGGTCAACGCTATCGAGGTCGAGGAAGACGCCATTGAGATCCTCGACTCCTGTCGTAAGTGCGGCCTGTGCGCTGCCGCCTGTCCGACTGAGGCGATTATTTCGCCGCGTCTGGCGCCCAAAAACCTTTACGACGACATTGTCTCGGCGGCTACGAGCCACGAGACCGCCTACGTTACCTGCACGCGTGCCCTTAAGCGCATGCCGCGCGAGAACGAGGTTGTTGTCGCCTGCGTGGGCGATATTACGGCCGAGACCTGGTTCTCGGTACTGGCGGACTATCCCAACGTGAGCGTGTACCTGCCACTGGGCGTGTGCGATAAGTGCCGCAACACCGGCGGTGAGGACATCCTGGGCGAGGCGATTGCGAAGGCCGAGGAGTGGGCCGGCACGGGCATGGGTCTGGAGGTCGATCCCAAGAGCCTCAAATGTCATAAGCGCCGCGAGTACGAGCGCAAGGAGTACATGGAAAAGATCGCCCGCACCACGGGCCTTACCGTGACAAAGCTCAATCCGGCAACGGCGGCACTGGCCTCGGTGACGCAGAAGCTCAAAGCCCATCGCCATCAGATTACCCAGTTGGAGCGTACGCTCAACACCATGTGCGGCACCACGACGACCAAGCGTCGCCGTTCGCTCACGCACGGGCGGCAGCTGGTGCTCTCGACGCTGCAAAACCACCCCGAGCTTGCCCAGAACATGCAGGTGAGCACGCCGGAGTGCGATTTTGACAAGTGCACGTCGTGTGGCGAGTGTGTCAATGTATGTCCCACGTTCGCCTGCGATTTGGTGGGAAGCGGCCGCTTTGCGTTGGAGTCCACGTATTGTTTGGGCTGCGGTGCCTGCGTCAAGGTGTGCCCCGAGCATGCGCTCAAGTTAGTTAAGCATGACGCGTCCAATCTGGTCGTCGTCGATCCCGAAGCCGAGGAAAAGGCCGCCCAGAAGGCGAAGGCTCACGAAGAAGCTGAGAAGGTCAAGGCCGAGGCAAAGGCCAAGCTTGACAAGATGCTCGACCAGGTGGAAAAGCTCGCGGACTAGTCAGCGACCTCTATCTCTGCTTCATTCGTGCCGCCGTGGCGTCCGGGTTCGCCCAGATGCTGCGGCGGCGCTATACTTATGCAGTTTGAAGTACCTGTATCAAAAGGAGCTGTCGTGTCCCTTTCCATCGGTATCGTGGGCCTGCCCAACGTGGGCAAGTCGACGCTGTTCACCGCGCTTACCAAAAAGACCGGCCTTGCCGCCAACTACCCGTTCGCCACGATCGACCCCAACGTGGGTATCGTCGATGTGCCCGATAGCCGCCTGCAAAAGCTCGCCGACATCGTCAACCCGGGTCGCATTGTGCCGGCTACGGTCGAGTTCGTCGACATCGCAGGTCTGGTGAAGGGCGCTAACGAGGGCGAGGGTCTGGGCAACCAGTTCTTGGCAAACATCCGCGAGACCGACGCCATCTGCGAGGTCGTGCGCTACTTTAAGGACCCCAACGTCATGCGTGAGGTGGGCCGCACCGGCGAGTTCGTCGATCCCGCCGGCGATGCCGACACCATCATGACCGAGCTCATCCTGGCCGACATGGGCACGCTCGAGAAGCAGCTGCCCAAGCTCGAGAAGGAGGCCAAGCGCGACAAGGAGCTCATGCCCAAGTTTGAGGTCGCCAAGCGTCTGCTTGCCTGGCTCAACGAGGGCAAGCGCGCCGCATCCATGGAGATGACTGACGAGGAGCGCGCCGCCGCCAAGGGCCTGTTCCTGCTCACCATGAAGCCCATCCTGTATGTGGCCAACGTGGACGAGGATATGCTCAACGAGGACCTGGCGCCCATCGATGGCGTCAAGCCGCTGCCGATCTGCGCCAAGATTGAGGCCGAGCTTTCCGAGCTCGATCCCGAGGACGCTGCCGACTACCTGGAGAGCCTGGGCCTGGAGCAGCCCGGCCTGGACGTGCTCGCGCAGGCCGCCTACAAGCTGCTTGGCCTGCAGTCGTTCTTTACGGCTGGTGAGATGGAGGTCAAGGCCTGGACGGTTCGTCAGGGCGCAACCGCTCCGCAGGCCGCCGGCGTCATCCACACCGACTTTGAGCGCGGCTTTATTAAGGCCGAGGTCATTGGCTACGACGATTACATCGAGCTCGGTGGCGAGCAGGGCGCCAAGGCCGCCGGCAAGCTGCGTATCGAGGGCAAAGAGTATGTCATGGCCGATGGCGACGTCGTGCACTTCCGCTTTAACGTGTAAGGACGACGCATATGTTTAAATATGGCAAAAAAGCTGGCTACATGGGTATTGCGTTGCTCGTACTTGCGGTGATTCCGCTGGTGGTTGCAGCGTGTGTTATCCCCAACATTGGTCCCGAGGTGGCAACGAAGTTTAATGCCGCCGGCGAGGCGACGCGCTGGGGCAAGAGCTACGAGCTGCTGGCACTGCCGGTGCTCAACCTGCTGCTAAGCGTGGCGACGTACTTTACGGCAGGACGCCAAGCTAAAAACAATGATGACTCCGCCGCCATGGCGCGCATCGTGTGCGAGCGCTACCTGCGAAACGGCTGCATCACGGGTGTGTTCCTCAACGTGATCAACGTTTACTTTATGTACTCGGCGATTACCGGAACGGGCTTTGGCCTGGGCTTTTAGCTTGCGCCTTTAGGCAACGAGCCTGCACGCATATTCAATGGCTGCTGCGAGGCCGCTGCTCGATCGTGGTTTAAATACCATGTCGGCGGCGGCCTCGTTTTCGTATCCGGCGCCGCGAAGGGCGAGTGCGATACCGGCTTCTAAAAGGAGCGGCAGGCCGCGTTGGCTGGTTGCGATTACGGCAGCCTGATTGATCGAGCAGCTGTGCGTCTGGCATTGGATGGCAAGTTCACCTTGCGCCGGGCAAGGGACCAGAACGGCGGCGACGCGACTTGATAGCAATGCAAATGCTGTGCGCTCATCGGGCGAAAGGCATTCGGCTTCAACGACGACAAGCTTGGGCGGTGCGCTGTTTGTGCGAAGTGTGGCTCGGTACGTGCGGACCGAAGAACCCGGCATAGAAAACTCCTGTGTATTCGGCAAAACGTAAACTATAGTTTACGTTTATGTTCGGCTCCATTTCAAACTCGTCTGCATGGACGAACGTGCTAAACAGATTCTTGGCAGGCGGGTCGAAGAGACGCGCAGGAACCTTGGTATCTCCAAGGTCGATTTTTGTGTGGCAGCAGGAATCAGCCGCCCCTATCTCGACCGAATCGAAGATGGGACGGCAAATTTCACGCTCAAGGTTCTATTTAAGATTGCGCCCGCACTCGGCATGACGGTATCAGAGCTTCTCGATGGGATCGAATAGGGGATACCCGTCGACAACTGAATTACGCCATCGGGATGCGGTCGTGGTTGACTTGGCTGTAGAACAGGCGCTGAATCTCGGCCGCATCACGTGACTGGCCGAGTGCCCACATGGTCTTGGCCACGAGCGTCTCGGTGGTCATGTCGTCGCCGCGCAGAATGCCCGGATGATCCGCGTAAGCACGGCCGACCTCATAAACGCCCAAATCGAGGCCCTCTTCGGGGACCTGCGTGGTCATAACGACAGTACGGCCCGAATCGACCCAGCGGAAAATCGCCTCCTGGAATGACTCGCCCGACTCACCAAACTCGGGGATACCGCCAATGCCAAAGGTCTCCAGAATCATGGCGTCGTAGCTATCGGCAAGGGCGTCCAGGATACCCGGGTTCACGCCGGGTGTCAGCTTAAGGACAAACACGCGCGGGTCGATACTGTCGTAGAAACGAACCGGATTCTCATTCTGGTGAGTGCCGTGAAGCCCGTTGCGCACAATGCGGTCGTTGCGGATGTAGGCAATGGGCGGATAGTTGACACTAATGAACGCGTTAAAGCTCATGGTGCGCTGCTTGCGGGCGCGCGTGCCGGCAATGGCGACGCCGCCAAACACGATCGAGACGTCGTGTGAATGCTCGTCGAGCGCATAGAGCAGGCTCTGGTACAGGTTGAGCTTGGCATCGGTAAAGGGGTTGCCCATGGGCTTTTGCGAGCCGGTGAGTACGATGGGCTTGGGACTGTCCTGAATCAGATAGGAAAGCGCTGCCGCGGTGTAGCTCATGGTGTCGGTGCCGTGAAGGACTACGAAGCCGTCGTGATCGGCATAGCCTTCGACGATGACGTCGCGGATACGCATCCAGTCACTCGGGCGCATATTGGTGCTGTCGATGTTCATGGGCTGCACGACGTCGAGCTCGCAGAGGCCCGAGATCTCGGGAACGCTCTGGGCGAGTTCCTCACCGGTCAGGGCGGGGGAGAGGCCGTTGCCGTCCTCGGTCGATGCGATGGTGCCGCCCGTGGCGATGAGAAGGATGCGCTTCATGCTGGTATTCCTATCGTATTTGCCGCCGCGAGGGCGGAGCCGTTCGGCAGTATTGTGGCACAGGGCGTCCAATGTTCAAACGTATTACATCATCTGTAACGTTCGGTAACACTTCAATTGCCGTCAAATAGGGGTCCAGGTCGTGCGTTTGCCGTGCGCTGATGGTTGCGAGGGACGAGAAACCCCATATAACGTGTACACTATGAAAGCTATTTCGTTCATTCACGCGGGTGAGCATCGGCTCCCCGCCAACAAGAGGGGGAAACCATGGATCAAAAGGCTTCCGCAAAGGTCCTCGTACTCGACTTTGGTGCGCAGTACGGTCAGCTCATTGCCCGTCGCGTCCGCGACCTCAACGTGTATTCCGAGATCGTTCCCTGCGACATCTCGGCCGACGAGATTCGCGAGATGAACGCCTCTGCGCTCATCCTTTCCGGCGGCCCGGCTTCTGTGTATGCCGAGGACGCTCCGTCCATCGACCCCGCCATCTTTGACCTGGGCCTTCCCGTCCTGGGCTTTTGCTACGGTCATCAGATCACGGCCGTGACGCTCGGTGGCAAGGTCGGCCACTCCGAGGTGGGCGAGTACGGCCGCGCCACCATCACGCGCACGGCAGGCGCCAAGCTCTTTAACTCCACGCCCATGGAGCAGACCGTGTGGATGAGCCACCGCGATGCCGTCTCCGAGGTGCCCGAGGGCTTTACCGTTACCGCCAGCACCGACGTGTGCCCGGTTGCCGCCATGGAGTGCGTCGAGCGCAAGATCTTCACCACGCAGTTCCACCCCGAGGTCAAGCATTCCGAGTACGGTCAGCAGCTGCTGAGCAACTTCCTGTTTGAGATCTGCGGCCTGGAGCCCAACTGGAGCATGGACAACCTGGTCGAGACCATGACGGCCGAGTTCCGCGAGAAGGTCGGCAACGACCGCGTGATTCTGGCCCTGTCCGGCGGCGTCGACTCCTCCGTCGTGGCTGCGCTGGGCGCCCGCGCCGTAGGCAAGCAGATGACCTGCGTGTTCATCAACCACGGTCTGCTGCGCAAGGGCGAGCCCGAGCAGGTGGAGGAGGTCTTCACCAAGCAGTTTGACGTCGACTTTATCCACGTCCACGCCGAGGACCGTTATGCCGAGCTTCTGGCCGGCGTGACCGAGCCCGAGGAGAAGCGCCGCATCATCGGTACGCAGTTCTGGAAAGAGTTCTTCGCGGTTGCTCAGCAGCTTGAGACCGATGGTAAACCCGTGAAGTACCTGGCTCAGGGCACCATCTACCCCGACATCATCGAGTCCGGCGCTCGCAAGACGGGCGGCAAGACGGCCACCATCAAGAGCCATCACAACCTGATCCCGTTCCCCGAGGGCGTGCACTTCGACCTCATTGAGCCGCTCGACCACTTCTTTAAGGACGAGGTCCGCGCGCTTGGTCTGGCGCTGGGTCTGCCGGGTCACATCGTGTTCCGCCAGCCTTTCCCGGGCCCGGGTCTTGCCATCCGCATCATCGGTGCGGTCGACAAAGAGAAGCTCGAGATCCTCAAGAACGCCGACGCTATCGTGCGCGAGGAGCTCGACGCCTACAACCAGCGCCTGTTTGAGCAGACCGGCGAGCGCAACTCCGAGCACAGCTGCTGGCAGTATTTCGCGGTCCTGCCCGATATTAAGTCCGTTGGCGTTATGGGCGACGAGCGCACCTATCAGCGCCCGATCATCCTGCGCGCCGTCGAGTCCAGCGATGCCATGACCGCCGACTGGGCCAAGCTGCCCTACGACGTGCTGGCCCGCATCTCCGGCCGCATCGTTGCCGAGGTTCCCGGCGCCAACCGTGTGTGCTATGACATTACGTCCAAGCCTCCCGCGACGATCGAGTGGGAATAGAACAGACGTTCGATTCTGTGTTATAATATCCTGCAATGGGCGCGGCCTCTTCCGAAGCCGCGCCCATTGCTATATTTGGTCGGATATCGACGGAAACCCAAGCTCAGGGAGGTTTGTTGCGATGGCATACGATTTCAAGAAGGAGTTCAGGGAGCTCTACAGGCCGTCCGGCAAGCCGAGCGTCGTAACCGTTCCGCCTATGAGCTACGTCGCCGTGCGGGGCAAGGGCAATCCCAATGCCGAAGGCGGCGAGTACCAGAACGCGTTGCCGCTGCTCTATGGCGTCGCTTATACCATCAAGATGTCGAAGAAGGGCCCGCGAGAGATCGAAGGCTATTTCGACTTCGTCGTGCCTCCGCTCGAGGGCTTCTGGTGGCAAGACCGCACCGATGGCGAGATTGATTATGCGCGGAAGGATGACTTCAACTTCATCTCGTGCATCCGTCTGCCCGATTTCGTCACTCGCGAGGACTTCGACTGGGCAGTTTCGGAAGCTGCCGCCAAGAAGAAGCTGGACTTCTCGGCGGTCGAGCTGCTGAGGGTCGACGAGGGCCTTTGCGTTCAGTGCATGCATGCCGGGCCTTACGACGAGCCGGCGACCATAGACGCCATGCGCACATTCGCGGCGGAACGGGGCTACGCCCCCGACTTCTCCGAAGCCCGTCTGCATCACGAGATTTACCTCTCCGACCCGCGCAAGTGCGCGCCGGAGAAGCTCAAGACCGTGATCCGTCATCCCATAAAGTTGATTTAGCGAAGCGAGTGACGCCGATCGCTTCGGCTTTTTGGGGGCTCACCGTGGCGTGGTCGGCAACGGGACGCGCCATGTGACCGGCGGCGGAGGTCGAGGAGCGGGAGCGCGCGTTCGTTTGCACCGCCTCGCACGGCCTCGTCACCCCGCTCATGACGGTGATCGCGAACCGCGACGTGCTTGAAGCGGAGGCATCCGATCAGGCCGGCCTTGCGTCCTGGGTCGCCAACATCCGTGCAGTGGAGGACGAGATGGCGACTCGCATCGCCGACATGCTCATGCACATGGGCGGCGACTAGCCAGTGCGATCCCCGCAACGGGCATTATTATCCGGGAAGCGTTTGATTACGAGGCACGCCGGTGTGAGGGCCTGAGTCGTCAGATCCCGCACAGGGGGACCGCGATGGTGGCCACCGCGCCGCCCGAGGGGCCGTTGGCGAGCGAGACGGAGCCCCCGTGGGCGCTCGCAGCCTCGGAGGCGGCGTGGAGGCCGAGCCCGTAGTGGCGGCCCCCGTCGCGCAAGGAGCGGGA
>CABRCR010000061.1:0-93590 GCA_902469435.1 uncultured Collinsella sp.
GGAACCGAGGGGCCGGGCGCAGGGCCTTGCCTCTCAATGAGTTCCGCACGAACAGGAGGCGCCAGTGGCGCCTCCGTCGTGAGTCAGGACTGTCCGAAATTGAGAGGCAAGGCCCTGCGCCCGGCCCCTCGGTTCCCGCTTACGAGAGCGACGTTCTCAGCAACTCGTTGAAGAGCTTGGGGTTGCCCTTGCCGCGGCTCGCCTTCATGCACTGGCCCACCAAAAAGCCGATAACCTTCTGGTTGCCGTCGCGATACTGCTGTGCCTGCTCGGCACAGTTTGCCAGCACCTCGTCCACGATGGGCTGCAGCGCGCCGGCATCGCTCACCTGACGCATACCGCGCTCGTCGACGATCTTGTTGGGGTCGTCGCCGGTCTGGGCCATGGCCTCAAAGACCTCGTGCGCCTGGTTGGAGCTGATGGCATCGGTCACCAGCAGCTTGGCCAGCGCTGCTACCTGAGCCGGCGCGATGCCGGACTCGGCGAGCGACACGCCTGCGCTCTTAAGGTAGGCGATCATCTCGTTGACCAGCAAGTTTGCAACCGTCTGGGCCTCCTTGCCAGCCATACCGGCAGCGGCCGCCTCAAAGAACTCGGCAAACTCCGGGTCGCCGGCGATCTGCTCGGCGTCGGCCGCCTTAATGCCAAAGTCGGCCTCAAAGCGGGCGCGCTTGGCATCGGGCAGCTCGGGGATCTCGCCACGGCAGCGGTCGATGAACTCGTCGTCCAGATCGAACGGTGCCAGGTCGGGATCGGGGAACAGACGATAGTCGTCGGCCGTCTCCTTGACACGCATGACAACGGTGCGCTTGCGACTGGGCTCCCAGTGGCGGGTCTCCTGATAGATAATGCCGCCCTCCTCGAGCACCTCAGCCTGACGGCAGATCTCGTAGGCAAGGCCGTCATGCAGGCTCTTAAATGAGTTGAGGTTCTTGAGCTCGGTCTTGGTGCCCAGCTTGGTCTCGCCGCGGCGACGCAGCGAAACGTTGCCGTCGCAGCGCATGGAACCCTTCTCCATGGAGCAGTCCGAAATGCCCAGCGTCACAAAGATGCGACGGAGCTTCTCCATAAACAGGCGAGCCTCCTCGGGCGTGCGCAGATCGGGCTCAGTCACGAGCTCAATCAAAGGCGTGCCGCAGCGGTTGTAGTCGACGAGCGACTCGGCCGCGGCGGTAATGCGGCCCTCGGCGCCGCCCACGTGCACCATCTTGGCGGCGTCCTCCTCCATGTGGATGCGCAGGATGCGAATGGGCACCGTGTAGGAACCGTCCTCGCGGCGCTCGGGCATCTGCAGGTTGGACGCATCGTAGCTGGCCAGATGGCCGGCACGCTGGTTGCCCTCGCGCATGGTCGACGTCATGGACGTGGACAAGCCCTCGGCGTTGGCCGAAGCGCTCGCCAGACTCTGGGCCTCGGCCTCGCCAAACGCGCAATCGGGGCGCTCGGCGGCACCGCGACCGGTCACATCCAGATCGAGGTGACCGTACATGGCAAAGGCGACCGGACCCTGCGTAGTCTGGAAGTTCTTGGCCATATCGGGATAGAAGTAGTGCTTGCGGTAGAACATCGAGTGGCGCTGGATCTCGCAGTTGGTGGCGAGACCGGCCTTGACGATGCTCTCGATGGCGCGCTTGTTGGGCACCGGCAGCGCACCGGGCAGGCCCAGGCACACCGGGCACACGTTGGCGTTGGGCTCGTCATCGTGGCTAAGCTTGCAGTTGCAGAACATCTTGGTATCGAGTGCGGTGAGCTCGGTATGGATCTCCAGGCCGATCACGGCCTCCCAATCCTGCAGGACCTCGGAAAGCTCCTTCATTACAGCTCGCCTCCCTTCCCGGCAAAATCGGGCGCGACGGAAAGCGCGGGCGCACCCGTGGCGGCATCGGCGAAGCCGCGCTCCAAGGCGCGGGCAAACGTGAGCAGCTGACGGTCCTTAAAGGCCGGACCCACCAGCTGGGCAGAAACGGGCAGATGAGTATCCTCGCCCAGGCCCAGCGGCACCGAGATACCGCCGTTGCCGCAAATGTTGAGCGAAATGGTGTACAGGTCGGAGAGGTACATCTGCGTGGGGTCGCTGATCTCGCCAAACATAAAGGCCGTGCGCGGCGAGGCGGGCATGAGGATGGTGTCCACCTTGGCATACGCAGCGTCGTAGTCCTGCGTGATGAGCGTGCGGGCCTTTTGCGCGGCGTAGTAGTACTTGTCGTACACGCCCGAGCTCAGCAGGTAGGCGCCGAGCATCTGACGGCGCTTGGCCTCGGCGCCAAAGCCGTGGGCGCGGCTGAGCGAGCTCTGGTCGGACAGGTTGGCGCAGCCCTCCTCCTGGTAGCCGTAGCGAATGCCATCGAAGCGGGCCAGGTTGGAGAACGCCTCGGCCGGGCCGATGACGTAGTAGGCGGCGATGGCGGCATCCAGGTGCGGCAGGTCGACCTCGACCAGCTCGGCGCCCTGGTTCTGCAGCTCCTGGGCGGCGCGCTGAACAGCGGCCTTGACCTCGGGCGTCAGGCCCTCGGCCTCCATAAATGCGGGGATGATGCCCACGCGCTTGCCCTCGATGCTGTCGTTGAGATGCTCGGTAAAGTCGACGGCGCAATCCTGGCTGGTGCAGTCGTACGGATCGTGGCCCGCGCCGGTAAGCGCGTTCATGGCCAGCGCGACGTCCTCGACCGTGCGGCCAAAGGGGCCCACCTGGTCGAGCGACGAGCCAAAGGCAACCACGCCGTAACGACTCACGGCACCATACGTGGGCTTAAAGCCCACCACGCCGCACAGCGACGCCGGCTGGCGAATGGAGCCGCCGGTATCCGAGCCCAGCGAGAGCGCGACCTCGCCCGCGGCGACGGCGGCAGCGGAGCCGCCCGAGGAGCCGCCGGGCACGCGCTCGGTATCCCAAGGGTTGTTGGTGCGGTGGAACGCCGAGCTCTCGGTGGAGCTGCCAAAGGCAAACTCGTCCATGTTGGCCTTGCCCATGGGCAGGCAGCCGGCATCGAGCATGCGCTGGACGCAGGTAGCGGTGTAGACGCTCTGGTAGTCCCCGAGCATGCGAGAAGCGCAGGTAGTGCGCGTACCCACGAGATTCATGTTATCCTTGATGGCCAGCGGCACGCCCGCGAGCGGGGGCAGCGGCTTGCCTGCGGCATGGTCGGCATCCACGCGCGCAGCGGCCTCGAGCGCGAGCTCGGGCGCCACCTGCAGGAATGCCTGGACCCCGCCCTCGCGCGCCTCGATGGCGGCAAGGGAGGCCTGGGCCACCTCGGTAGCGGTAAAGTCGCCGGCGGCAACGCCCGCGGCGATCTGGGCGGCGGTAAGGGAATCGAATCTCTGCGCCATTACTCGCTCTCCCCCTCTCCCAAAATGGACGGCACGCGGAAGTAGCGGTCGCGCGCGCTGCCGGCGTTTTCGAGCGCGACGTCGAGCGGCAAATCGCGCTCGGGCTCGCGCAGGTCATCGCCCATCACGTTGGACAGGCTTCCGATGGGATGGAACGTGGGCTCCACGTCGGGCAAGTCATATTGCAAGACGGGCTCGAGCATCTGGACGGCGTCGTTCATGTAGGACGTCATCTGGGTGAGCTCGTCATCGGTCAGTGCGATCTTTGCGTACTCGGCGATGCCGCGCACGTCTTTCTCGCTGAGTGCCATAGGCGCTCCCTTCCGCATAACAGTTAAACCGCTCTAGTATACAGGGCAGCGACGGCTTGGAGCAGGCGCTTTACCCAAATGCAGCGAAAACGTAACGAGGACGGCGGGTTGGCGGGGCGTGGTCCGGCGGTTCTACAGCGAAACCGCACCGTCCATAGCGAAAACCGTCACAACATTCGACACTTTTCGTCAAAATCGAGATTTTCATCGAATGTTGTGACGGTTTGGAAGTCCCGGCCACCACAAAGGTGCCTGTCCCCATTGTGGTGGTTCTGGAGAATGTCTTATGCCGAGGCCTTGGCCTTGCGGCGCTTGCGGACCGCGTGGATCACGATGTCCAGCAGCAACAGCACAATGGCCACGACCACGATGAGCACGGCAAACTCGCGCTTGCCCCAGTGGCGGCCGGCCAGCGACTTTTGCTTGTCGACGTCCTTCTTGTTGTACTTGGTGCGCACGCAATGCACCAGCAGGCGATGGTCGTTCACGCCGTAGGGCGTGCAGGTAACGAGCGTCACCTTGTCGGCACCGGGCTCGATGGTCAGTGACTCCATCTCCTCGGGCGGCACTACCTCGGAGTCCACCATCTTGTAGGCGAGCGTCTTGTTCATGGTGTGCAGCAGCACCAGGTCGCCGGGCTCTAGCAAGCGGATGTCGTCGAACATGCTCAGATTGCGCATGCCCGAGTGCGCGGTGAGCACGCAATGCGTCGAGGTGCCGCCCACTGGCAGGCTCGTGCCCTCCAGGTGGCCGACACCCGCCATGAGGACCTCCTCGCTCGTGCCGTGGTAGATGGGCATGCTCACGTCGATGGAGGGGATTTCGATCCAGCTCATCATGGGGTCGCGGTCAAAGATGAGCTGCTGGGTGTAGGGCTCGATCTGGTCGGCGGGGAGCTCGGTGGCCTCGCCCGCCAGCTGCTCGTTAAAGGAGCGAGCCTGGAGCAGAATGCGCTCGCGCTCCTCGGCAGACAGCGCGTCCACAGTGCTGGACACGGTGCTGATCTGGTTGAACACGCCCGAGGCCTCGAGCCGGTCCAAGATCCACGGCCAGGTCATAAGGCCCACGCCAACAAGGATGATCACGATGGTGATGAGCCGGTCGGCCCAGCGCGGCAGTCGCTTGCGGCGGCGCTTGGGCTTTGGTTGAGGTTTGGGCTGAGGGCTTGAGCCGCCGTTGTCCGCGGCGTTATTGCTCTTCATATGTTTGGCGCCCTGCACCATCGCCGGTCACTCCTCTACAGCTCGGGTTGTCTAAACAAATAATAGCCGAATCGCGGGCTTCCGCGCCGGACAACACAGCTAGACAGCATTGTGCGGCGCGAGCATAGGCCAGCATTTGCGTTTTCAAAATGTCCCGGATCGGCGGGGCGATTCGGGATACAATGTCAACAGAAAACGACGCACCCCGCGTAAGTACTTAGGAGCGCGGGCAGCCTAGTTTTCAGCTTTAGTTAAATGCCCGGGATCCGACCCCCGGGCATTCTTATTTGCGCTTGCGGCGCAAATGCCTTCTACCGTCCGCACCGCGCGTGCGCCTACGGACCTTAATCCGAACCTCATACGAGTCAAGAAACGCGATGACGAACGTACCCGCATCGGACGATGGAGGCTGCCTGCGTTATCCAAAAAAACGGGGCAAACTCCAGCGTGGAGTCTGCCCCGAAAAGAGGATGGCAAAGCAAGAACGTGGATGAACGAGAAAAGTGTCCGCAAGTCTCATGGCCATCACATCCCACCTGCCAAAGGGATGGGTGAGTGAGCGTTACTCCTGCTCGGACTCCTCAGCCTGCTTACGGCTGCGGATGAGATGAGCCACGCCGATGCACAGCACCGCGCCACCAGCGATCCAAGTGAACGTCACGCCGTTAAGGCCGGTGAGCGGGAGGCCGGAACCCTGCTTGTTTTTGACGATCAAGGCAGCAGTACCGTTGTCCGTGTTAGTCGTGTCAACCTCGACCAAATTGGAACCCCTGGTGCTCGTCTCGACCGTAATCTTGTTTTCTCCCTCTCCCTCTGCTTGGTTGAATCCAATGGCTTTGATGGTGAAGGTGAACTCGGGGATGGTGTTATAGCCGGCGAGCGTATGGGTCTCCTTGACGGTGTAGGTGCCGGCATCGAGGCCCTTGACGTTAATCTCGCCGGAGTCGGTGGTCGTGAACTCATAAGCCTCAGTACCGAGGGAGCCATTCTCCTGGACATACATGTCCTTGGATGCAATATCGTCGGGATCAGTGGCACGGATGGTGAACTTTACGCCCTTAAGTATCTTATTCTCATCCGTCGCGTCCTTCTTGACGAGCTTGAGCGCATAGGTGTAGTCGCGCACGGTGTCGGGCACAGACTCACCCCGGGAATCGTGGCCAGGGTTGTTGGAGTAGATGAGCTTGACGGTGTTGGAGTTGCCCGTGCCACCGACAACGACATGCTGGGACTTATTCGGGTCGAGCTTGGCGCTGTACGTGACAACGACCCTTGTATGCTCGCCGACAGTGACGCCGGCCGCCGTGGCGGCAGCCTTAAGATCGTCAAACTTTACGCTCAAGACCGTTCTGCCATTTGAATCGGGATCAGACATGGTCACAGAAGTAGGCGTGATCTGAGTCTCACCAATCACGGCCTTGACAGTGGACTTATCAACAGTCAAACCGGCAGACAGCTCATCGTGGAACTCATAATAGTAGGTGTTGAACGTGTCGACATTGCTTGCAACCGTGCCGGTCAGCTTGTACTGAACGGTCTGACCCATCTGGGAGTCCGCCTTGTACTTCCAGTCGTTGTCCGCACCATCGTCCTTGACCTGCTTCGTCACGGTCGGGATGCTCGTCTTCTCGGTAACGACCACTGCGTTGCCGCCCACGACTGCAAAGATCGGCGAGGTACCGGTCTGCTTCTCATTCGCACTGAGCGAGTCGGTATCGGTCATGAACAGGTAGTAGCCAGCGCTCGTAGTGGTGAAAGCGCGACCGGCGGCAAAGGAATCGCCCGTAGCGGTAACACTCTTCTCTACAGCCAAGGCAATCTTGTTAAGGATGCTGCTCTGCGGCAGACTCGTGGTATCAGTGGTATCAGTGATCTTGGAAAGGTAGTCGGCAACGTCAGAAGCGGTCGAGTCTAAGGTAATCCCTGGGACATTATTATCAACAAGCACCTTCAGGACCGCAGTCTCTGCGTCATCACTCGGCCACTCAATGTTGGACGCAACCTTACCGGACTTTCCGTCAATAACGTCAGCCTTAAAAATCTGATACGCCTTGAACGAAGTGGAGTCATTGTCCACGGACTTGTTAATCGTGAGCGAATAGCTGGGGGCAGCACCCTCCGCAGCAAACGCCATCGTGACTGTCGCCATAACGCCGCCGAAGCTCAGGGCTGCGGTGAGGCCGGCGGTTACTGCCAGGCGTGCGATGTTCTTGGTTGTTTTCATGTTGGGACCTCTTTCTTGGAGGTTGCTTTAATTCTCGTCATCACCAAAAGTCAGCAGGCTCATTTCCCTGCGCTCTAATCGCTACGGAGGCAGTACGCCATTGAGCAGGGGGGGGGCAATTATTTATCATGGCGACCTCCTCCCCGCTTGATGACGAGCGCGACGACAATAGCCACTACTCCGATGACGGCCAAAGCCGTTACCAACACCAACGTTCTATCTCCCGTCGAGGGCATAAAGCCTCGACTCACTTCGTTACTTGGGGTGTTAAGCACCGACAACTCGACTAAACCCTTCCCGGCATCGGCGGCATCAACTCGCAGAGGGCTTTCGGCCGATACGGTCACCTTAGGCTTGGCGGCCGCCACCTGGTCGACGTCCAGGCCCTCAGCCTTGACCGTCACGGAGCGCGTGCCCTCAAAGGCGGTGTAGCCCTTGGGCGCCTTGAGCTCGCGGACCTCCAGCTTGCCCGAGTCCACGCCCGAGACGGTCACGCGGCCGTCCTCGCCCGTGGTGACGGTGGCCTTGCCCTCCGCATCCCACGTGCCGTCGGCCGCCAGCGTACGACCGCGGTCGTCGGCGATGCTCAGGACCGCCCCGGCAAGCGGCTTGTCGCCGTCGCTGCCGCGCTTGGTGAGCGCGAGATCCCAGGTGTAGGCGCACGCGTCATCGCTCGGCGTGCGGGTGAAGCCGGCATCGCCGGACTGGTCGGCAAAGGGAGAGCGCGGGTAGCGCAGGTAGACCTCGTTGGGGTTGCCCTTCGCGATGCCGTGGTTGCACGCGCTGTTGAGCGGCGCATTGTACACGGCGACCACGCGGGCGCCCGCGGTAAAGGCGTCGGCCCCGCCGAGCGCGGCGATGAGGTCGCCGGTGCGCACGGTGAAGGTTCCGTCCGCCGCCACCTTGGTGGCGCACTGAGCCGTGATATCGGTCCAGCCCTTCGCGGGCTCGGTGCCGGCGCGGCCGCCCTTGTCGGTCTGGACCGCACCAAAGCCGCCGTCCGCGCCCGCCGCCACGTACACGCGCATGCTCGCGGCCACCTTGGAGGGGTCGAGCCCCGCGCCCATGGTGTCGACGAACTGCACCGTATAGGTGTCGTAGGCCGTGAGGCCGGCCGGGACCGTGACCGACAGGCGCCAGTACAGGTCGTCGGCGACCGTGGCGTCGGCGGCCTTCTGCCAGGCGGCGGTGCTGTCCTCCAGCACGTGCTTGGACACCTTGGGGGTCGCCGCCTTGGGCTTGACGGTGACGGCGCTGCCGCCCACCAGGGCCATGATCGGCGCGGTGCCGGCCTCGCCCTGGGCGATGGCGTCGTCGTCGGCGACGATGAGCCAGTAGCCGCAGGGCAGCTCGGCCTCCGTGCCCGCGTTAAGGGCCACGGGCTCGGCGCCAGAGCTCTGGAGGGAACGAGCGAGCTGTGCGCTCAGCGCGCTCGTAAGGTGGGAATCGGTGTTGAGCCACTCGGCAGCTTCCTGCGCGGTGGTCTGGGAATTGGGCATGCCGGCGCTGTGCAGCACAGGCAGCGCGGCGTCGCGCACGGCGTCGCTTGCCCAGGCAAGGTCGGTGGCGATCTTAGCGTCGCTGTCGCCGTCGACGACGTTGGCGCTAAAGATCTGGTAGGCGTCGTAGCTGCGCGCCACGGCGCCGCTCACCGTGATGGAACCGGTCGAGGTCGGCGCGGCCTGCGCGGATGCGGGGAACACAACCGCGCAGGTGCCGATCAGGAGGGCAAGCAGCGCAAACAAGATCGGGAAGGAGCAAACTTTCTTATTCACGACGCTCGCCTCCCTTCGCATTCGCCTTGCGACGAATGTGCATCCAAGCCGCAGCAGCGCAAAGCACCGCCGCGCCGGCAAGGTACGTCAGAGTGACGCCCGACATACCAGAAAGGGGCAAAGAGGTGGAGTAGGTGTTGGTGAAGGTGGGAGTGGACTTGCCGGTGAGGTCGTGGGGCGTGTCAGTGGTCACTTCATTGCCATCACGATCCTGAATCTGCTTGTAGGTCGCAGTGACGTCGATATGGTGGTTAGAGTCGTCAGTCGCGTTAACCGTAATCTGATAGACCGACTTGTCGTACGTATAGTGCGAGAACAGCGAACCGTCGTCTTTCTCGCGCACGTAGTACGTGAAGGTCTTGGAAGCACCACGGCCAGTGGGGCCAGACGCGAGCTGGTCGAGTTGATCGAGTTTGTAATCAATCTTGTCGAAGCTCAGGGTCTGGGACTTGTCGCCGTCGGCAGTGGTGGACTTGCTGCTAACGATATCCGTAAAATCTGTGTCGGTCGCAAGCTGGAGCGTGAACTCCTTCATCTCGCCACCCTCAACGACCTTAGTCGCCATAGGCGTCCAGGAGCCCTTCGAGTCGTACGGAGTGAACTTGTTAGTGAAAGTCGTGGAGTCACCCTCACAGATAATTGGATAATAGTCTCCACTCTTCTGCACCTTGCTCCTCGCTTTTACGTTCTCCCACTTCCCAGACGACTCGCGGAATTCGTACTTGGTTACACCGACGTTTTTAATCGTGTAGTTATGGATGTAAAGATCCTTCAGTTGGCTTGAGTTTTCTTTACTCGGAACAGACATGAGCAAGGTCTTGGTATCTTCGGCCGTCACCACAATCTTATACACGCTGGAGTCGTACGTGATGCCAGAATCACCACCGGGATCTTCGACCAAGTAGTATGTGATTTCGTTACCCGCGCCACTCGATGCGAATTGTTCACCAAGGTCAAACGTAATGCTGCCTTCTGCATCATTTGCTGCTGTTCCAACCTCGGTGCAAACGTCGCGATTGAATGTCGTGCCAGCTGTCGTGCCAGCCAAAGGGTCGTCTGAATCCTTGCGATACACCGTAAAGGAGAACTCCCCATCATTGAGCTTGCGGCCTTCCAGCTTCTTGGTCGCCTTGAGCTTGAGGCTCGGATAGACATACGTGTCCTCAGGCGCGCCCATGTACAGGTCGCCGTTCGACATGATGCCGCCGCCATGGTTCCAGGAATAATTGCCCGTGATAAACGTCGCGCCCGCCTCTAGCGCAGCCTTTCGCGCATTGATCGCCTCGGGGTCTTGAGCCTTAACATTCGAACTCAGGCCGATGCTGTTATATACCTGCACGCCACCGTTAGCGGGGACAGTAATGGCTTTCTGAAGCTCTAAGCTTCCCCGATACTTAGCATCGCCGCCGCCAAGCATTTTGCCAATCACCGCCGCGATCGGAGTCGTATGACCCTCCGCCGCAAGGAAGAAGTCCGCGTGGTCGTTTTCGCGAAACACTTCGGCATTGTAGGCGTCGGAGTCCTGGTCCTTACCGTGACCACCGCCGGAAAGATGGGGGGTGCCGTTATTGCCTGTATTACTCACGGATTCGTAATCGTTCGCGTTTTGCTCATTTCCGGCAGAAGTATTACCGAAAATCGCCGTGCCGTCGGTGCCTGTCACCAAAGTCTTACCCGTCGGGCAAACCGCAACGCCGCCACCGTAGCCACCGGCCTCATTGCTGCTTATATAGGAGTTATAGACAAATAGCCTACCAGCATTAGACGCGACCTTAGAATCGCCCTGGACGAAGATGCCGCCTCCACCCCAGTCAAAGCGAGACATGCAGTGGTTATTAGTGATATAGACTGGATTTGAATTTGACGCTCCTTTTATCGTCGCGTCAACCATCTGGCCCACGCGAATGCCGGCACCCTCAGAGCGAAAACTCACGTTAGAGGCAATAGTTCCCCCCGTAATGTTGAGCCATGCCGTTCTCCCCCCTTGGTGTCCGATGTCGGTCACATAGACGCCACCGCCAGCTTCCTCAGAATAGTTGCCCGTAATCTGGCCACCAGAAATGGTGACATGAGTACCGTTTTTAGCGGCAAGTCCAGCACCGCCATGATCGCCATTACCATCGTTACCACAGTAATTGGCATATTTATTGTTAGTAATGTAGCCACCAGAAACAGTAACGCTGCCGCCTTCGGCCATGATGCCGCCGCCGAAACCAACACCAGTAGCAAGCGTGCTGTTGCCGGAGATTACGCCATTAGTTATGTTGACCGTGGAGTCTTTAGCATACACACCACCGCCACTAGGAGCACTGTTGCCGGCAATTACGCCACCGGAAACCTCGAGGGTCGAATTACCGTGTATTTCAATTCCGCCGCCCGCACCCGAGCCAGAAGCTCCACACACATAGCCGCCGCGCATGTTGACGGTAGAGCCGTTCTCGGCATAGACCAAGCTGCTAACGCTGCTGCCTTGTTTTTGCGTGATCACGCCGCTCACAAGGTTAAACGTGCCACCCTTGCCGTTGTTGTTATACAGATTGATGAGCTTTAGATTTGCGTTGCCGTCGCACGCCACGATGGCGCCCTTAATATCGACGTTATGTCTGACAAGCGTCTCGATTGTCCCTGTACCACTCGGAGTCGATTTGGTCACGTAGTAGGTAAGATTAGACGGAATGCCACCAACGTAATTTAGCTCGACTTTCTTGCCATAATTATTGGGATTCGGGTTCTGCCCCTGATTAGTCAGCTGTTGGACATCGTTGACCGTCTCAGTCACCGGCGCGGAGTCCTTAATTTCGTCCTTAATTGTAAGTGTTGCGCCGTTAGCAACATCAAATAACGGCATTTCGGTGTTCAAGCACTTGATCTTATAACCGTTTAAGTTCAGCGTTATATTGCTGCCGCTCTTCTCAAGTTTGATTTCACCAGCATAGTCAATATCAGCTGTAAGCTCGAAGCAGGCAGTTTGGTTTTCCCCAACGCCTTGAAGCTTAGCTGACAAATCATCGGCGTTAGTAATGTTAGTAATAGCTGTGGTTGTCTCTTCGCTCTCTGCAGCCTCCTCGGCTGACGCGACAGCGTTAACATCCATCGCATCATTATCTTCCGCCTGCGACTCGTACTTGGACTGCTCCTCCGGCCGAGCATCGTCGTCGCTCGCAGCATCGTCGCTGTTCTGGTTATCGGCGTCTGTGCCGGCATCCCCGTTAGTACTGTTGTCTATACCAGTAGACTCACTTGAGGAACCCCCCCCCATCACAGTTTCCTCGGTAGAAACCGCCTCGGCATCGTTGGCGATGGCCTGCGAGATCGGAGGCATGACGAGCGACAGTACCAGGCTCAACACGGAGGCTCCGCACAAAACGCCTGCCAGTACACGGCGCGTCGCTTTATTACTCTGCTTAGATTTGTCCGAATTCGCTTTCATCGATGTCTCCTCCCCAAGAGACCGCGATCTTGCTCTTTCCCTATCAAACGTATCTGCGCAATCTGTAATTGCGCTCGCTAAGTGATGCAATTATAACGATTGTTTAAACATCTGAGCAGCAAAACCGACATTTTTGTGCAAGTTCTTAATTCTCTTGACAATTGTTTAGATTTGCCTTCGTTTATTCGCTATAAAACATCTGTTTCTACTGGTAATTAAGTTAGTTATCAGTTTTTAATAGCATTTTATTAATTTGCATAACCTTTTGCTCAAGAGCAAACATCCTGTGAACGGTCGAATAACGACAGTGAGCGGTAGGTCATCAACCGGGAGGAATACCCTACCAAACTGATGAGAATATCTTTAACCCATCGGTGGTTAGAAGCGTAATGTTCAGACAACTAAATTTGAATTTTCGCGCAGATTTTAGGCATCAATTCGCCCAAATTGCCTGAGGCCACCACAAAGGCGCTCTGCCCTCTTTGTGGCTGCCCCCAGGCGCTACAGCAGATGCTCCTCGACAAAGATCGCAATGCCGTCTTCGTCGTTGCTGACGGTTACAAAATCGGCGGCGGCGCGGGTGGCGGCGCTGCCGTTTGCCATGGCCACGCCAACGCCGGCGTCAGCCACCATGCAGGTGTCGTTGTCCGCATCGCCAAACACGCAGATGTTCTGGAGCTCCATGTCGTTGAGCTCCGCCACGCGCCCAAGGCCGCGCGTCTTGGACACGCGCGGATCCATGAACTCGTAGAGCCGCTGCGTGGTTTGCAGAGCCGCCGCCTTAACAGTGTTATCGGCAAACGTCGACGCCCGCTCAATCACCCGCGGCATTACCTCGGGCGCCATGGTAAACATCACCTTGGGCTGCGGCTCGCGCAAGAACTCGGCAAAATCGACCACCTGGTAGGGCACGCCGTCGACGCGTGACAGGTGCTCGACGCACGCGTTGCTCTCGGGCACGTAGAACACGCCGTCTCGGGGGCAGACGGGTGTTGCCGGAAGGTCCGCCATGTGCTTGCAGATGCGCGCGATGGTCTCGCCCGGCAGCGGATAGCTCAGCTCGTTGATGTCGTGCGCGCGGTCGATGACCTCGGCGCCACCGCAGCCCACGAGCACGTCCACCAGGCCTTCGATGCCCCAGAGCTCGTACATGGCCTCGGTTGCATGGGCGTCGCGCCCGGTGCACAGGCCAAAGAGCACGCCACGCTCGCGCAGGGCGCGGATCGCCGCCACGGTGCGCGGGGACACCGTGTGCTGGCTCGTGAGCAGCGTACCGTCGATATCGCAGAACACGGCTTTGATGTGGCTGAAGGTGGTGTCCATGGGGGCCTTTCTGGGTTGCGCGGCGGTGTGGGGCGTATTCGTGAACGGCGTGCATGGTATACCAAGGCGCGGGCGCGGCCCCTCAAAGCAAAACCACCACAAAGGTGCCTGGCCCCTTTGTGGTGGAAATGACGTTTGCGGGCCAAACCATCACAACATTCGATGTTTTTTGGCAAAATCGCGATTTTCATCGAATGTTGTGATGGTTTTTACTGCTTTGCGGCACGATCCAGATGCCGACGTCCAAACAGCAGCAACGCCGCGGGAACTGCCGTCACGACCATGCCCGCCCCTACGAGCGTCTGCTGCACGCCAAATGTCGCCGCCAGCCACGGGGCAATCGCCAGCGGGGCCACGCCGGCGAACATGTTGCCAAAGCCCATGACCGAGTTCACGCGACCGAGTTGCTCGAGCGGAGCCGTCGTTTGCACGATAGTGTTGTGGAGCGGGTTGACGATGCCCCAAGCTATGCCCAGTGCAATCTGGCCGACAAGAGCCACGCCCACGTACGGTGTCCCCACATAGAGCAGGCTTCCCAGGCCCACGGACATGAGCGCCACGAGCAGTGTTTTTAGGTTTACCAAGTGCGGCGGCAAGCGGAGCGCGAGCACGGCACCCAGCACCGCGCCCACACCGCAGGCCGACGAAAGCCAGCCCATCCACTCAACGCCGACGTGCAGGACATCGCGATAGAAAAACGACTCGAGCGGGTCAAAGGCGCCATAGCCAAAGTTCGAAAGAAAAATGATACAAAACAGCAGGGCGAGGACGCTGTTGGTGAAGACTGTCTTGATGCTGGCTGCGAAGGTGGCGCGGGCGGACGTGCTGGGGTTGGAGCTTTGTCCCGCACGCTCCCCTTCCTCTGCCGAATCGGCATCCGCATCCCCGGCGACATGGCTGGTCTGCGGCCTAAAGCCCCAACCGACGACGAACGCCAGCACGGTAAAGAGCATCATAAGCACAAACACCGCGCGCGACGACGCAGCCGCCGCGACAAAGCCGCCCAACGTGGGTCCGACGATAATACTCACGTTTGAGAACATGGCGATGGCGGAATTGATGTCTTTGAGCTCGACAGGATCGTCGGTGAGGTAGGCCGGATAGGACGTGGCAATGGGCTGGGCGAATCCCATCGTAAAGCCCAGAAACACCGCGCCGAGCAGGACGACGCCGGTCGCGCTACCAAAGGCGATGATTGCCGTGCCAGTTGCAAGCGTGCCGACGATGCTCAGCAAGAAATGGTGGCGCGGACCCCATGCGTCGAGCGCAGCGCCGCCCGCAAAGGATCCCAGGATCACAAATACATTCATAAACAGGACGGCCAGCGATGTCGCGACGACCGAGGCATCGTCTGCATAGGTGAGTGTTCCGATAACGCCGATAAAATAACTGGTCTGAAACCCGGTGTAGATGAGAAAGCGCATCGCCACCAGGCGCTTGGCCTGCACGGACAGCGACGAGCGGACTTTTGGGAATACAAGCGTGGGCATGGGTGCTCCTTATCGCATACGAATAGCGGGCAGCGGCCATTCATCCGCTGTCCATTGGCTCAATCTATCCGTATGCCTGACTAGGGTCGCATCGAACCCCTTCCGTCTTTCCGCCCAGCATGAACTACTTGGTAGATTTTAAGGCATGTCCCAAAAATCTACCAAAGAAAAAAAACCACCACAAAGGTGCCTGGCCCCTTTGTGGTGGAAATGACGTTTGCCCAGATAAAACCTGCCAAAATAAACCTGTCCCTTTTTGGCAGGTTTTAGGCCAGATGGTCCTGAATCAGATCGCAGATGGCTCGGGCGTCGTTGATGTTGATAGCTCGGGTCGCAAAGCCGGCGTCGAATGCCTGGCGCGCCAGGGCCTCGTTGCAGGCAAGCGCCAGTGTGCGACCGTCAACCAGGTCGAGTGAGCTCTTGCCGCGCAGACGGTCGACACCCGATCGCGCGACCACGATGTTGTCGAAGCCCTCGGTCTTGTAGCCCTCGATGATCACCACATCGACATCGTTGTAGCGCGACAGCAGCTCGCGCGCGGGCATCTCGTCCTCCTCGCGCGTATCGGCGTACTCCGCCCAGCGCGTGGCGCAGATGAGGCCCACGTGCTTGGATCCGGCCTGGTGATGGCGCCACGTATCCTTAGCGGGCACGTCGATATCAAAGCCGTGGTGCCCATGATGCTTGAGCGAACCCACGCGCAGGCCGCGGCGGGTGAGCTCGGCAATGACCTTCTCGACGAGCGTGGTCTTGCCCGAGTTTTGGTAGCCGATAAACGCGATCGCGGGGACGGCCGGTGTCGGAGCTGCGGGCGCGACGGCGGCAGGCGCGCTTGTGGGTGCGTTACCGTCGGCGCCGGCGGCCTCAACAGTAGCGGCCTGACGCTCGGCACGATCCCACACGCCCGAGCGGCCACCCTCCTTGTGCAGCAGGCGCACGTCGACGATCTCCATGCCGCGATCGACGGCCTTGCACATGTCATAAATCGTAAGGCACGCAGCACTCGCGCCGGTCAGGGCCTCCATCTCGATACCCGTCTTGCCCGTCACGCCCGCCGTAACCAGCACGTAAAAGCCAACCTGCCCGTCCGCGCGCGCCGGTGCCCAGCCCTCGGGCACGTCCTCGGCAGGCGTTCCCGCCGGAGCGATGGGCGCAATATCGCACTTGCTCTTGGTAATGAGCAGCGGATGGCACATGGGAATGATGTCGCTCGTGCGCTTGATGGCCATGATGCCCGCCACGCGCGCGCAGGCAAGCACGTCGCCCTTTTTGGCGCGGTCCTGCAGCACCATGGCCTGCGTCTCGGGGTGCATGAGGATGGTGCCCTCGGCGATGGCGCTGCGATGGGTCTCGGCCTTGTCGGACACGTCGACCATGCGTACCTCGCCCTTGGCGTCCACGTGCGTCAGCTCGTCGCGACGGGCGTCGCGGGCGGGCGGCTCGGTGGCAGCGCTGGCAGTCGGCTGCGCGGACGCGTCGGCGTTGCCAGCATTCGCCGCAGCTGTGACTTTGTGGGCAGACATCGCGGCCCTGCGAGCGGCCTTGGTGGCATCGGCGTACCTGCTCTTGGCCATATGATCATCCTCCGATTTGGGACATAAATCGTTGCGTGCCCTCAATTATCGCGTGTTCCTGCGGTTTGTGGGCCACGGCATCGCGCCAAATCGAAAGTACCTGCATATCATCACCACGGCGCAGCGCTTCACGCACCGAATACTCAGCATCGCTGAACAGGCACGGACGCACGTTGCCGTCGGCCGTCAGGCGCAGACGGTTGCAATTCGCGCAAAAATGGTTGGACATGGCGCTGATGAAGCCGACCGTTCCCGCCGCACCCGGAAAGTGCCAGTAGCGCGCAGGGCCCGCGCCGGCAGGAGCGTCGTTGATGTCGAGCGGCTCGAGCTCGGCCAGCCCCGTCGCGGCGACCCCGGTATTGATGCGCGCCCGCAGTTCGTCGCTCGGCACGGTATCGCTCGCGTCCCACAGCTCGGGATTGAGCGCGGGCGCATGCGGGTCCACAGCGCAATGCGAGCTCGTACGCTCGTCGCCGATGGGCATGTACTCGATAAAGCGCAGGTGGATGGGGCGGTCGACGGTCAGCCGCGCAAGAGCCGCCACATCCTGGTTGAGCCGACGCACCACAACGCAGTTGACCTTAACGGGCTCAAAGCCCCAAGCCAGCGCCGCGTCGATGCCGGCCATGGTCTGTTCGAGCCGGCCCAGGCGCGTGATCTTTCCAAAGAGCGTAGGGTCGAGCGTGTCGAGCGAGATGTTGACGCGATTAAGCCCCGCGTCTTTGAGCTGCGGCGCCAGCTTGGGCAGCAGGGCGCCGTTGGTGGTAAGCGAGATGTCCTCGATCTGCGGAATCGCGCGGATGTCACGAATAAGTGGGATGATACGGCGGCTGACCAGCGGCTCGCCGCCCGTCAGGCGTACGCGACGAATGCCCTCCCCCGCCACCAAGCGCACAAAGCGGGCGATTTCCTCGGCGCTGAGCAGCTCGTCGTGCGCGCGGGGCGCCACGCCATCGGCTGGCATGCAGTAAATGCAGCGGAAATTGCACTTGTCGGTAACGGCAATGCGCAGGTAGTTGATATCGCGGCCAAAGCCGTCATGTTGCACGCGCCCGTCCACGCAGCCCTCCCCTCACGCGGCGTTTTATTCTTCGGAAAACATAATACCCCACGGGAGAATCATGCCGACACCCGTACGACAGGACAGGTCGCTTCGAGCAAAACGGACTTTCCAAGCCCATCCTCAACACAGACCATCACAACATTCGATGCTTTTCCCGTTTTTGGCAAAAAACGTCGAATGTTGTGATGGTTTGCCTGCCCACGGCACCCCGCAGAAGGGCCAAAGCGCCCCTAAAGGCCGCCGTCCCAGTGCCGAATCACGAATTCTCGCAGGTCGTTCTGCCGCTTTTGGAACGCTTCGCTTCGGTCGCACTTAAGGCCTATCGCAAGCGCGATGGCGTTCATCGCCCGGTGCAATTGCAGCTGATGGGCAAACTGAGTCCCGGTGAGGACGATCATCTTAAAGCCCAGCGCGCTCAGCACAGTCATGCGCTCCGCATCCGACGCGCTGCGCTGTTTATCAAGATGGTCCGAGCCGTTGTATTCAATTCCCGTACCGCTCGCAGGCGCATATACGTCAATCTCGAAATACCCGGCCTTAGCGAGATACTTGAACTCGTTGGGAACATCGACCCGATGGTTGAGCTCGATCTTGGTGTATCCCAGCCCTCCCTGGGAACGTTTTGCTACGACCATGATTGCGGTGGCCGTCTCCATGGGCGATCGCGCGCCATCGTGCACGCGCTTGAGCACGGCGGCCGCGCGTATAGCCCCCTGACGAGATCGGTTCTCATTGCAATAGGCAATCAGGTCGGCAACGGTATACCTCTGCCCCATCTCGATATAATCGCCTGTCGACAGATGATTCAAATGGTATCGGGCACAGATTTCGTAGCCATATTCCAGCTGCTCGGGCTCGCTCATCCACGAACCCGCTTGGACAAAGCACATGACCTCATCAACCACCAGAAGGCCCTCTGCCACCTCGATAAGATGGCCTGGAGGTACCGGCGCTCCAAACACGTGGCACCTAAATCCAGCCGGCGTCGAGCGCTCAAAATCGAAGTTGACGAGCGTATCGATATGATCGAGCTCTTCTCGTGGAATACCAAGCGAAACCAGATAGTCGGTAACGATCCCAACTGCCGTTGAAGCCCTCAGCCCCTTGGCATGGAGTCCCAATTTGGGCAGGCTCGCGGTCGGCTCCGCCTCGCTAGCAAGCGAGTCCTCATCGTATAGGCTGCTTGCTCGCGAGAGCGGCTCGGACGGGCGCGCCACGTTGTGGTACAGCCAGGCAGTCTTATGGGACAGGACGATCGGCAGGTCCATGAGCCCTCCAATGGAGTCGGATAACCAACCTTATTCCCCTGCCCACGGGTCCGCACACCTTCGTGCGCAAGAAAGCGATTCCACCCGGTCGAGTGGCAGAAAAACCATCACAACATTCGATGCTTTTCCCGATTTTGGCAAAAAACGGCGAATGTTGTGATGGTTTGAGGCTAGGTGAGGGGCATGGAGGGGTCAAAGCATCGTGCTTGGAGCGTGACTATTTTCGCCCCGTCGTCATCACAAACCTTGACTCTACAATCGTTATAGGGTTTTCACTACACTGGTACGTAAACAAACCCAGCCAGAAAGCCCCGCCCATGGAACACGACCTCACACGCGGCAATGTCCCCAAGACCATCGCGGTCTTTGCCCTGCCTTATATGCTCTCGTACTTTTTGCAGATGCTCTACGGCATGGCCGACCTGTACATGATGGGGCAGTTTAGCGGCGCCGCCGGCATCACCGCCGTGGGCAACGGCGCGCAGACGCTCTATATCATTACCGTGACGCTCGTGGGCCTGGCCATGGGAACGACGGTTATCGTCGGCCACGCCGTGGGTTCGCGTCGGTTTGACCGCGCCGAGACCGCCATCGGCAACACCATCACGCTCTTTATGGGTGTCTCGGTGGTGCTGGCCGCTGTCCTGCTCGCACTGTGTCCGCAGATCGTGGCGCTCATTGGCACGCCGGCCGAAGCGGTCGAAGGAACCGCCGCCTACCTGCGTATCTGCTTTATCGGCATTCCCTTTATCGCCGCGTACAACATCCTCTCGGCCATCTTTCGCGGCCTAGGCGATTCGCGCTCGCCCATGTACGTGATTGGCGTGGCATGCATCATCAATATCGCGCTTGATTATCTGTTTATCGGCCACATGAGGCTCGGCCCCGTGGGCGCGGCGCTCGGCACGGTAATCGCCCAGACGGCCAGCGTTGCCCTCGCGCTCGTGTGGCTCAAGAGCCGCCGCACGAACATCCACGTTAAGCGCAGCGACCTGCGCCCTCAGCCCGAGGTGCTCGGCAGCATTCTTAAGACCGGCGTGCCCGTGGCCGTGCAGGACGGCTGCATCCAGGTGGCGTTTATGTTCA
The DNA here is from genome assembly GCA_902469435.1 of uncultured Collinsella sp. Classification (GTDB taxonomy): domain Bacteria; phylum Actinomycetota; class Coriobacteriia; order Coriobacteriales; family Coriobacteriaceae; genus Collinsella. Next base: position 20,077 of record CABRCR010000061.1, read on the forward strand.
TCACCGTCATCGCCAACCACCGCGGCCTGGTCGACGCCGCCGCCGTGGGCTTGGTCGAGAAGATGATCAGCTTTTTATTCATTGTCCCGAGCTCCATGGGCGCCACCGTCAGCGCACTCACGGCGCAAAACGCCGGTGCGGGTAAGGGCGACCGCGCACGTCAGGTGCTCAAAGACGCCATGACCATCTCGGTAGTGTACGGCTGCCTGATCACGGTGCTGATGTGGCTGGTGGCGCCGGCGTTTATCGGCTTTTTTGCCAAGGACGCTGCAGTAGTCGCCGCCGGCACCGGCTATATGCGCAGCTACATTTTCGACGCGATTTTTGCCGGCATCCACATTTGCTTTAGCGGCTTTTTCGCTGCATACGGCAAGAGCTACATCGGCTTTGCGCACAACGTGCTGGCGGTGGCGCTCATTCGCGTGCCGGGCGCGTGGCTGCTGTCGAACGCCTATTCCGATACGTTGTTTCCCATGGGCATCGCTTCGCCGTGCGGATCGATTTTGTCGGCAGTCATCTGTGTTGTCGCGTTTACCGTGCTCAACCGGCGCGGGGCTTTTGACAAACTGGTGGCGTAGCGGGGCAACGCGAGCCCGGCGCCCCTCCCCGGCTCTATTGAAAGGAGCGTTCCTATGGCCGACTCGCCAACTGAACATACCGAGGGCCTGCTCCGCATTGGCGAGGTGGCGCGCCTGTTTAACCTGAGCGTGGGCACGTTGCGCCATTACGAGCAGATGGGCCTACTGGACCCGGCGCACATCGATCCGGCGAGTGGGTACCGCTACTACGGATCGCGGCAGCTCTCCACCCTCAACACCATCAGCCACCTGCGTGTTCTGGACCTGCCGCTGGCACAGATCCGCGAGTTTGTGACCACGCGCGATGTGGACCTCATGCAGCGGCAGCTGGCTCAGCAGCAGGAACTCATCGAGCGCAAGCGCCGCGAGCTGGAGCGCGTATCGCGCAAGATCGACAACCGGCTTGCTCTGCTACACGATGCCTTGAGCACCGAGCTCGATACCATCCGCGAAATCGATGCGCCCGAGCTTCGCTGCGCCGTGTTGCGCGAACGCGTCAACCCTACCGACGCCTATGCGCTGGAGTGGCAGATTCGTCAACTGCAGAAGGGCCAGCACGAGACCTTTGTCTTTCTGGGCAACTTGGGCGTCGGGATTGGCGCCGAGCGCCTCGCCGCCGGCGACTTTGATGGCTACGACGAGGTCTTCCTGCTGCTCGATGACGCCGATGATTACGTGGGCGACGTCGAGGTGCGGCCCGCCGCGCGCTGTCTGACCATAAGCTTCCGCGGTACACATGGGCAAGCAGCCCCACGCTACGAGCAGCTGCTCGGCTATATGTGCGAGCACGGCCTGACACCCGCCGGTCCCTCACGCGAGATCGCCCTTATCGATGACATCATCAGCGACGATCCAGAGACCTACGTGACGCAGATCACGGTGCCCGTTTCCCCAGCAAAGTAAGAACCGCCCCGAAGGCATCGTGCTTCCGGGCGGTTCTTCAATTTGGCTATCGATGCCTTACACCTCTGGCACCTGACCAGTAGCCAAGATCTGCTCGAGTGCGTCCTCATCCAATACAGGCACGCCCAACTGCTCGGCCTTGGTGAGCTTGGAGCCCGCTTTGGGGCCGGCGACCAGATAGCTCGTCTTCTTTGAAACACTACCCGAAACCTTGGCGCCGAGCACCTTGAGCGCCGCGCCTGCCTCGTCGCGCGTACGGTTGACGAGCGTGCCGGTGAGCACGAAGGTCAGACCCGCGAGTGGTTGAGCGTCGGCAAGCTCGCCCGCCACGCCAGCGTCGGCCGCGGCTTGCGCGTGCGCGGCGCCCAAGTCGACCTCGAGCGACAGGCCCGCCTGACGCAGGCGCTCTAGCACGGCGAGGTTCTCGGGCACGGCCAGGAACTGCTTGACGCTCGCCGCAATCTTGGGACCGATGCCCTCACACTCGGCGATGTCCTCTTCGCTCGCCAAGATGAGCTTGTCGATCGACAGGAATCGCTCGGCGATGACCTCGCCCACGCTCTTGCCCACATGGCGGATGCCCAGGGCAAACAGCACGCGACCGAGCGGCTGGCTCTTGGACTTGTTGAGCTCGGCGATGATTTTCTCGGCCGTCTTGAGGCCCACCGGAATGGGATCGCCCTTCTTGACGCCCTTTTTGCTGTTGGAGCTGGCGTACACGCGGCCCGTGTCCAGGCCGGCGATGTCGTCGACCGTGAGCTGGTAGAAGTCTGCGACATCGTGGATCAGCCCGGCGGCGATCATCTTGTCGACAATCTCGTCGCCCAGGCCGTCGACGTCCATGCAGCCGCGGCTCACCCAATGGAGCAGGCGCTCCTTGAGCTGCGCAGGGCAGTCGATGGAGACGCAGCGGTAGGCGACCTCGCCGTCCTCGTGGACCACGGGGCTGCCGCACACGGGACAGACCTCGGGCATGTGCCAGTCGGCCGAATCGGCAGGGCGCTTGTCGAGCACGGGACCCACGACCTCGGGGATCACGTCGCCCGCCTTGTGCACGATGATGGTATCGCCCTCGCGCACGTTTTTGCGACGGATCTCGTCGATGTTGTGCAGCGTTGCGCGCGCGATGGTAGAGCCGGCAACCGTGACCGGGTCGAACTCGGCGACCGGCGTGAGCACACCGGTGCGGCCCACTTGGATGCGAATCTCGCGCAGGACGGTCTGCTTTTCCTCGGGCGGGAACTTAAAGGCAATAGCCCAGCGCGGTGCGCGAGCGGTAAAGCCCAGGTCGAGCTGCTGCTGGAAGCTGTCGACCTTTACGACTACGCCGTCGATGTCGTAGTCCAGGTCACCGCGGTGCTCAAGTGCCTGGGCACAGAACTCGTGAACCTCAGCCGGCGTGGCGCAGCGGGCCACGTTGGGGTTGACGCTGAAGCCGGCGCTGCGCAGCCAGTCGAGAAATTCGCGCTGGCTGTGGACGTGCAGCGGATCGGTATCGGCAATGGCGTAGATAAAGGTGGCCAGGTCGCGGCGTGCCGTGACCTTGGGATCCTTCTGGCGCAACGATCCGGCAGCGGCGTTGCGCGGGTTGGCGAAGGGGTCGCGACCCTCGGCATCGGCCTCTTCATTCAGACGCACAAAGCTGCCCTTGGGCATATAGACCTCGCCACGTACTTCGATGGCACGCTCGCGGTCGGCGCCCATGTGGGCGAGCGCCGGCTCGGACAGGTGCATGGGCACATCCTTGATGGTACGCACGTTGAGCGACACGTCCTCGCCCGTGGTGCCGTCGCCGCGTGTGGCCGCGCGCACAAAGGTGCCGTTTTGGTAGGCAAGCGCCACGCCCAGGCCGTCGATCTTGAGCTCGCAGGTATAGGTGACGCTACCGGCGCCGAGCGCATCCTCGGTGCGCTGGAGCCACGCGTCAAGTTCGTCCAGATCCATGGCATCGTCCATGGAATACATGCGTGCCATGTGCGTGACCGGCGTAAACTGCTCGCTCACGTAGCCGCCCACGCGCTGGGTATAGCTGTCGGGCGTCACCAGGTCGGGATAGGCCGCCTCGATCTCCTGCAGTTCAACGAGCATTTTGTCGAAGGCGGCGTCCGTGATCTCGGGCGCGTCGAGCATGTAGTAGCGATAGGCGTGGTAGTCGAGCTCATGGCGCAGCTCGGCCGCGCGCGCCGCCGCCTGGGCACGGGCGTCGGTCGGTGAGGCGGCATCCGCGCTCGCGGGCGTTTCGGTATCGATGTCCACGCCGTCACCAAACAGGCTCGATTGCTCCATAGCGGCACTCCTTCGCTCGAATTCAAACGGATACAAGAGTACCACCGGTCACGATGGGGCCGAATAGCGGTCTCAAACCGCACCGAATCGGCAGCCGTCAAACTGGAGTGGATCGCGCGTTCAAACCATGCCCTTGCCGTTTCTAAATGATCCGTTTTCCTCCATCCCCAATGGATCACTACGAAAAGAGGGGCTGTCCCGCGCTGGCGGAACAGCCCCCTCTGGCCTCGATATGTGCGATACAGCTCGTTAGAAACCCTGGCCGTTGCCCTGACCCTGGCCCTGCTGGCCAAGCAGCTCCTCCAGATACTGGCGCAGCTGCTCGTCGGTAATACCGCCGTTGCCGGTATCGGTCGCGCTGTCGCTCTGCTGCTGGTTCTGCAGCTCCTCATCGGAGCCCAGCTCAACCGTGACCTTCTTCTCTTCCTTGCCGCGCATGAGCGTGATCTCGACCTTCTCGCCCACCTCGTGGCTGCGCAGCGCGATGATCAGGCCGTCGGCGCTCGAAATCTCATCGTCGCCCAGCTTGGTGATGACGTCGCCCTCCTGAATGCCGGCCTTGGCGGCAGGACCATCCTCAACGACGCTCGCCACATACGCGCCGCTATCGGTGCTCAACTTGTTGGTGCGGGCGTTAAGCGCATTGACGCTCGAAAGCGTAGCGCCCATGTACGGATGCACCGGCGTCTTACCGTCGATGATCTGGTCGGCAATGTTCTTGGCGTAGTTAACCGGAATGGCAAAACCCACGCCCGAGCTGGAGCCCGAGTAGCTCTCGATAAGCGAGTTGATACCCACAAGCTCACCGTTGTCGTTGACGAGCGCACCGCCGGAGTTGCCCGGGTTGATGGCGGCATCGGTCTGGATCATGTTGGCATAGATGGTGTTACCGTTGGTAGAGCTCATGGCCGTTGAGCGATACAGCGCCGACACAATGCCCGTGGAGACAGACTGCTCGTTGCCGAACGGCGAGCCGATCGCCATGACCCACTCGCCCACGTTGAGCTTGGAGGAATCGCCGATCTCGATCGGGGTGAGCTTGGAGGCGTCGGCGTCCTTGAGCTTGATGACGGCCAGGTCGCTCGAGGCATCGTTGCCCACGAACTCGGCCTCGTAGGTGGTGCCGTCGTCCATGGTCACCACGTACTGGTCATAGCCATCGACCACATGGTTGTTGGTGAGGATATGGCCCTCGGTATCGAGCACAACGCCCGAACCGACGCTGCCCGAGTTGTCCGACTCGTCGGCAGACTGCGAAAGCGAGCCATTCTGGCTGCCGCTCGAAGTGGCGGTAATGGAAACCACGGAGGGCAGGGCCTTGGCAGAAACGGCCTCGGCCAGCGTGGTGTCCTCGGAGTCGATCGTGATCTTTTGCGTCGACGAACCCGAAGCGCCCGCCGTCACGGCATTCTTGCCGCCACCGATATCGAGCGTGCCGCTCATAATGAGCGCGATGACCAGCAGGGCACCACATGCGCAGCCGGCAAGCGCTGTGATAAAGATCGGTAGCTTTTTGGTCTTGGTCTTGACCACCGTGTGCTTGTTCACGACCTGTTGGCCGCCCAGCGGCTTGCCGGTCTGCGTATCGTAGGCCTGCACGTAGGGAATGTTGCTGTCGGCAGGCGTCGACTCCACCTGCACGCGCGGCTGCTGCTGAGTCTCGCCGGCGTTGCCCGCATCCTGGGGACGCTGGGAATCGTTCTCGCTCATGGCTGCGATCCTTTCGTCAAATAACCAAAGGCCCGCCAAACACGTGGCGGGCCATCATTGTTCACGTTGAGTTGTACCCCAATATGCAGGCGTACGTGTACGAGAACGCAATCTTTTAGGAAGGCTTAAGTTCTGCTGCAAACTCGAAAGGAGCCCGCACCTGCGTCAAAACCACCACAAAGGTGTCTGTCCCCTTTGTGGTGGAAATCTAGTCCTTAAACAGATATCCCACGCCGCGGACGGTGGTGATGTGTGCCGCGATCTGCGGGCCCACCTTGGAGCGGATGCGTCGAATGTGCACGTCGACGGTGCGCGTACCGCCGCAGTACTCAAAGCCCCACACGCGGTGCAGCAGCACCTCGCGGCTGTAGGCGCGATTGGGATGCGTCGCCAAAAAGCTCAGCAGCGAGTACTCCATCAGCGTCAGGTCAATGGGCTCGTTATCGAGTGTCACCTGGTAGGTAGCCAGATTAATCTCGAGGTTATCGATGTTGAGCACATCGTCGGCGGTGACGGTCTCCTCCTCGCCCATCAGGCGCTGCGCGCGAGCCTTGAGCTCGTTGGGCGTCGCCGTGGGGCACACAAAGTCGGCATGCGCGTGATTCGGCAGGCGCAGGGTACCGAGCGCCTCATCGTCGACGATCACCAGCATGGGGACACCGCCGCGATCGTCAAGCCACTTGGCAATCTGATCGATGCGGTCGCTGCGGATGCCGTCGGAATCGAGGATCAGCAGGTCAAAGTCGTGCGCCGCAGTCGGCGAATCGGGGGTTGCCAGGCTCACCTCGACACCCAGGGTGGTCGTCAAGCTGCGGGCAAACTCGTGGAAGCGCGTCGTGCGCGCCATGAACAGGGCACTCTTATCGGACATATCGGCCTCCAAAGAAATGAGCTCAATCGTACTGAAACAAGCCAGCGCGATTAGGAGTTCGCCAGGTAGTGCTTGATCTCCCACTCGGTGATCGTGGACTCAAACTTATGCCACTCGTCGCGCTTCTTTTTGAGGAAGAAGCTGTGGATGTGCTCGCCGAGGGCATCCTTCATAAACTGCGAGTCCTCAAAGACGTCGAGCGCCTCTTTGAGCGAGCGCGGCAGCGGCGTGTAGCCGGCCTCGACCATCTGACGGTCGGTGAGCTTGAGCGTCTCGGCCGTGGCCTCGGGCGGGAGCTCCAGCTTGCGCTCGATGCCGTCCAGACCAGCCGCCAGCGTGACGGCGTTGACCAGGTACGGGTTGGCCATGGGGTCGGGGCTACGAAGCTCGATGCGCGTGGACAGCTGCTTGCCGGGCTTGTAGACCGGGATGCGGACCATGCTCGCGCGGTTGCGCAGGCCCCACGTGGCGTACTGCGGCACGGAGTCGCCACCCGTGGTGATGCGCTTGTACGAGTTGACCGTGGGGTTGGTGATGGCGCTGATCTCGCGGGCATGCGCCAGAATGCCGGCCATATAGTGCTTGGCGATTTCGGAGAGATGGTACTTCTCGTCGTCCTCGCCCCAAAACACGTTGTTGCCGTCGTGGTCGAATAGCGACTGGCACAGGAACATAGCGCTGCCATCCTCGCCCGCCAACGGCTTGGGCATAAAGGAGGCGTGGCAACCGCTCTCGTAGGCCTGCTGCTTAATGATGAGCTTGGCCGTGGTGATGGCATCGGACATGCTCAGGGCCTCGGCGTGGCGCAGGCTCATGCCGTGCTGCGAGCGACCGGCGGCGTGGAAGGTGTACTCCACGGGCACGGACATCTTCTCGAGCGTGAGGACCGTGTTGCGGCGCAGGTCGCGGGCTGCGTCACTCACCGAAAGATCGAAGTAGCCCACGTTGTCGAGCGGCTCGGGCGTGTGCTCGTCGGGGAAGTAGTAATACTCCAGCTCGGCACCCACGTTGAGCAGATAGCCAGCCTTCTCGGCCTTGCGGAACATGCGGCGCAGGGCATCGCGCGGGTCGCCGGCAAACGGCTTGCGATCGGGAGTGCACACATCGCAGAACACGCGGGCTACGCCGTTGTGGCTCGGGCGCCACGGCAGGATCTGGAAGGTCGAAGCATCGGGGAACGCCAGCATGTCGGCTTCCTCGGGCGTGGCAAAGCCCTCGATAGCGGAGCCGTCAAAGCCAATACCCTCCTCAAAAGCGACCTCGAGGTCCTCGGGGCTAATGGCAAAGTTCTTGAGGCGGCCGAGAATGTCGACAAACCACAGACGCACAAAGCGGATGTCACGCTGCTCTACGGAGCGGAGTACGTAATCGATGTTCTGCTGGTTCATGTCGCTCCCCTTTCTTTCGGGCGGGTTTCGACTGGTCTATATCGCAGATACTATCGCAGAAAAATGTTTCCGCAGGGTTAAAGCGTATCAAGCGCTCAAAAAACGTGCGCGAACAAGCCGTCACGAACGAATGGTTAGCGCGAGGTCGAGGCGCGGTGTTCGATGTGGCCGGGGACCTCGATGCGCTTGGGGGCGAGCTTTGCGGCGTCGCCCACCGTAGTGGTAACGACGTCGATGCGCTCGGACAGGCGCTCGACCACGCGCTCGGCAATGGTGAGGGTGTCCTGCGCGGCCGTGGTCACACCGCCAAAGAGCACGTGGTTCCAAGGGTAATCGTCAAACGTCGCGATCTTGAGGCCCGCCGGCAGCGAGGGACCCAGCTGTGCCAGCGCCTCGGTCAGACGCAGGAAGACCAGACCGTTGACGGCAATGAGGCCGAGCTTTTTACCCGCATAGCCGCGGATGGTCTCGTCCAGGCGACTGACACCCGTGGCGCCACCGTCGGCCAGGGTGACGACCTCGCCCGCAAGACCGCGGCGCGAAAGCTCGTCGGCAAAGGCCTCGGCGCGCTCGCGACGCACGGGGCTGTCATCGCTTGCCTCGGTGAGCAGGCACAGGCGCTCGCTGCCAGCAGCGGCCAAGGCGTCTACCAGGCCGGCAACCAGCTCGCGGTTGTTAGAGGTCACCAGATCGATGCCACCGTCGGCAACATCGCGGTCGAGCAGCACGACGGGCAGGCGCCCCGCGGCCGCGGCAATCGCCTTGTCGTTGCCTCCGCAGGTATTGACGACCAGGCCGTCCACGCCGGCATCGATAAGTCTGGTGAGCGACTCTGCCTCCTTGGCGGGGTCGTTGCCGCTAATGGCCGTCATGAGCGAGCAGCCGCGCGCGGCGGCGCTGGCGGAAAGCCCTTCGAGCATGGCGCTGGAGAACGGGTTAGCAATGTCGGCCAAGATCACGCCGATGAGGTTGGTGCGCGAGCTGCGCAGATTGCGTGCGGCGGCACGTGGGCGATAGCCGGTGCGCTCGATAACCGCCGCGATGCGAGCGCGGGTTTCCTCGGTCATCTGCCCGGGGCGGTTATTGAGATAGCGCGAGACCGTGGCCGGGCTCACGCCCGCCTCGGCGGCAATGTCCTTGATTCTCATCTGCGCCATAGCGCACCCCGTTTCCCAATTGTCGGCAGTCTGAACCATTTTAGGCATTTTTTTAAAAATCTCGCTTGCAAAACGTTGTAGGTGAGTATACTACAAGTCGAAACGAAACCGATTTCGTAAACCGATTTCGGCGAGCGTTGGCACGGAGGTGCAAAGATGCACCCTACCGTCTTGGCACCTCCGTGCCAACGCCATATCAAAGGTGAACGCACGAGCAAGAAGGAGCTGCGCGACCATGGGTAAAACGGTTCTTACCTTCGGCGAGATCATGATGAGGCTCTCGCCCAAAGATCACCTGCGCATTGAGCAGGCCACCGAGTTTGATGTCCGCTACGGCGGCGCCGAGGCCAACACCGCCCTTTCCCTGGCCTACCAGGGTGACAAGGCAGCTTACGTCTCCGTTGTCCCGGCCAACCGTCTGGGCGAGTGCGCCCTGCGTTCGCTGAAGGTCTACGACGTCGATACCTCGCGCGTCGTGCGCCAGGGCGACCGTCTTGGTTCCTATGTGTTTGAGGTTGGCGCCTCGCAGCGCGGTAACGGCTGCGTCTACGACCGCAAGTATTCCGCCATCAACATGGCTAAGCGCGACGTCTTTGATTGGGACGAGATCCTCAAGGGCATCGACGTCTTCTACTTCTCTGGCGTGACGCCCGCCGTGTCCGACGAGATGGCCGCTGCCTGCAAGGATGCCCTCACCGCCTGCCGCGCCAAGGGCATCACCACCGTGTGCGACGTGAACTATCGCGGCAAGATGTGGTCGCCCGAGAAGTCGCAGGCCACCATGAAGGAGCTCCTGCCGCTCGTCGACATCTGCATCGCCAACGACGAGGACGCGCCCGCTGGCCTCGGTATGACCTGCGTCTCCGGCTCCCTTGCCCACGGCATCGAGGAGCGCGACACCTACGTCGAGATGGCCCGTCAGATCTGCGCCGAGTACGGCTGCAAAAAGGTCGCCTCGGTCGTCCGTAACATCTCCTGCGTCGAGCGCTCCATCTGGATGGGCATGTTCTTTGACGCCGTGAGCGGCGAGCACTGGTTCTCCCCCGCTCACGACGTGCACGTGCTCGAGGGCGTTGCCGCCGGCGACGCTTTCAACGCCGGTCTCGTCCATGCCCTCATCAACGACTTTGACCCGCAGGACGCCGTCAACTACGCGATTGCGGCATCGATCCTCAAGCTCACCATCAAGGGCGATTCCAACTTGGTGACCGCAGACGAGATCGCAGCCGTGGCATTCGCCGCCGACGGTGGCACTCGCGTCGCGCGCTAAACCGCCCCATTCCGTGGGCCGCAGTTCTCCATACCCATACCCCTGCGGCCCGATCCCCGATTTTTCCGGTCGGGCAAAACCACCAGTCCCATTCCGGTTTTGCCCGGCATTTCCTATACGACTGGTCGCGTAGCCGGTTTTGGAATTGCTTGTGACCCCAAGCAGTGCCTCCGATAACCAATCCAAAATCGGCTCTTGACCAGCGCATTTGGCAACTATGCGCCCACGCGCGCCACACATTCGAAAGGAACACCATGTTCGATCAGTTCTACACCACGCTTGAGTCCCTGGGCATCGTGCCCGTCGTCGTGCTCGATAAGGTCGAGGACGCCGCTCCGCTCGCTCACGCCCTTATGGCAGCTGGCATGAAGTCCGCCGAGGTCACCTTCCGCACCGCCTGCGCCGCCGAGTGCATCGCCGCTATGGCCGAGGCCGAGCCCGAGATGTGTGTTGGCGCCGGCACCGTCCTGACCGTCGAGCAGGTTGAGCAGGCCCGCGCCGCCGGCGCCAAGTTCATCGTCTCCCCGGGCTATAACGAAGACGTCGTGAAGCACTGCATCGACATCGACCTGCCCGTCCTTCCCGGCACCGTGACCCCCTCCGAGGTCACCGCCGCCGAGAACCTTGGCCTCAAGGTCACCAAGTTCTTCCCCGCGGCCCAGTATGGTGGCCTGAACACCATCAAGGCCCTCGCCGCCCCGTTTGTCGGCCATCGCTTTATGCCCACCGGCGGCGTGAGCACCGCTAACGTCGAGGAGTACCTGAGCTCGAGCGCCATCATCGCCTGCGGTGGCACCTGGATGGTCAAGCCGGCCCTGTTCGCCGACGGCGACTTCTCCAAGGTCGAGCAGATCGCCCGCGAGGCCATGGACGTCGTCAAGAAGGTCCGCGGCTAACCCTGCCATTTGGGTACGGGGTAGATATGGTAGGTTTTCTGCTTGACTTCCCCGTTTGATCCGCTCTCTATCGTGGGGGCGCGGCCACGGTTGCGCCCCTTTAAAACGGCTCGGAAGCGCGCCGTTTCCGTCACGAACAAGAACCGAAACCGTCTTGTATGCTGATAGAACGTGACGGAAGCGACACGCACCCGAGCCGCTTTTCCCACTCGACTGGCAGCCGTGCTCAGCTAAGCCACTTTGACAAAAACCAACCCGCCAAAACGGCTGCGGCGCCGTCTGGAGGAATGGGCCCCTGCTTCCGGTCTTTTCCTCCAAGCGGCGCCGCAGCCTTTTTACGCCCCAATAGCACCCCCGCACTTGCGGTGAAATACGGACTGTTTACGCCGCCAGAACCGCAAAACAGTCCATATTTCACCGCAACTAAGTAAGGGAGCGAGTTAGATGGCCGAGTCTTTGGGCAGCTCGAAATAGTCGGGATGTAAGGCGATAACCGGGCCCTGCTCCTCGGGCATCAGATGCAAGTGCGTCTCTGCCAGATAGCTCGCCGTGTCGGTATCACCCTTCTTAATGGCCTCGAGAATCCGGCGATGCTGACGACGGATCGGCTCCCAATCCAAATCCTGCGACACCATACGTAACCAGTTGTATCGCTCAAAATGCGTGTTGACGCTCTTCATCCAATCCCACAACATGTGGCGGCCGGCAATCTCAAAGCACGTCTCGTGGAACAGGTTGTCCAGGTCGAAAAAGCGGCGCGTTTCTCGATGGTCGAGCGACTCTGACTCGGCCAGAATCTGCTCAAGCCGATCCTTTTGCTCGGGCGTGGCGGCCGAACAGCATTTAATGAGCACGCTTCTCTCGAGTTTCTCGCGCAAGAAACAGGCGTTCTCGGCGCGCTCCATGCTGATTTTTGAGACATAGGTGCCGCTTTTGGGCCGTGTTTCCACCAGCTCTTGCTCACGCAGGCGCACAAAGGACTCGCGAATGGGCGTGCGCCCGATTCCCGTCTCCTTTTCCAGACCGATCGCTGATAAGCGCGTGCCGGGCTTGAGCTCGGCATAGATGATCTTGGAGCGCAATGCGTTGTATGCCTGATCTTGCAGGCTCTGATAATGCTGGTGCTGTTCCATAATGCCCTCGAATGAAGCCCACGGTTTGTCGAATAACTCCACGTAATACTATCGCATCCCCCATCCCACGGCGATGTTTGAGGGGTAGGGCCGGGATTCGGCTTTTGACCGATAAGTTGTTGCAATTAGGTGAACGTTCACCTAATTTCTTCTATTTCGCTTTGCAAATGGATTCCCATACGTATACTAAATCTCAACGAAACCGATTTCGTCAAGCCTGGGCAATAGGATGCTAAGACGCACCCTACCATCTTGGCATCCTATTGCCCATGCCATGCCATTTGCTTTCTTCCCGTCTCGTTGAGCCCTTCAGTCCCATTCCGGCACAACGAGACATTCCTAGACGACTGACCATGGGGCCGGCTTTTCTGCCGTTGAGGCAGTGCCTCCGATAACCCTCTTTTTGCCGGCCCAGGTCAGACATTTCTCTTTAAATATCCTTCAATCGAAAGGATGCAGCAGCATGCGACCGCTCATCATCATGCATGGCGAGAAGATCGACTGGCGTCATACCGTCATAAGAATGCTGATGTATCTGGCGGGCGTTGCCGTGCTGGCACTCGGTATGAGCCTCCAGACGGCATCTGGCCTGGGCGTCGCCGCGCTCACGTGCTTTGCCACGACCCTATCCATGCTCACGGGCAAGACGCTCGGCTTTTGGATTACAACTACCTATGTCGCTTACATCGCGGCGCAGCTCGCCATCTTGCGACGCGAATTTCAACCGCGCATTTTGCTCGAGCTTTGCTTTTCAACGCTAATGGGCGGCTTCACCGATCTGTTCATGGCGTTCAACCCGCTGCATCCCACGGCGCTCCCCGCGCAGGTTGCGACCATGCTGCTCTCCCTCGCTATCACCGCATTTGGCGTCAGTCTCGTCGTCAACATGGGCGTTGTCCCCAACGCACCCGACGGCTTGGTGCAGGTCATTGCGGAAAAGCTCAAGCGCCGTTTTGGAGACGTAAAGGTCATGTTCGATTGCTCGCATGTCGCCGCCTCGCTCACGCTGTCGCTGGTATGCATGCACAACTTAGGCGGCTTTGGCGTAACCACCGCCATCTCGGCACTGTTCTTGGGCCACATCATCAACTTCGCCAACAAGCTGTTTGCCCAGCGATTCGTCCGCATGGCGTTTGGCGCCAAATAGCGAACAGCCGCGGAGCAAACGAGGCTCGAGTGCCCGGCATATCGATGTCGCAAATAACGACGCACGCGCTATACGGACGATGAGGAATAGCCCGTCGCAAACCCCGCAAGCGGAGCTATATGTTGCTATAACTTGACATAAATTGGTCCATTGCCAGCCGGCATGCAAAAGGCCCCAAGCCATTCGCGGCTTGGGGCCTGCCTGGTAACACAGGTCTTTCGGACTACGCTCGCTCGTATTTCGTGGCGCGGCCTGTCCCCTGTTTCATGATCGCGTTTCGGCTGAGCAGAGATTCGAGTGCGGACAATGTTCGCGCACGGCTCAGCCCCGTCTGTTTCTCAATCTCACTTCGCGACATAATTCGTCCGCCCGACAAGGCCTTAAGAACCTGAGCCTCTTCTCCAGACCCTTCAAAGGCATCGGTAACGGGCAACGCGACAGCTACCACGCCGCCACGAATATCAAAGACCGGCTGATTAATCGAATCGCGATAGGCACGCCTAATGCGCGCAATTCCCGTTCCAAACTTCTCGATATAGTCCAACTTTAAGAAGACCTCGGCAACGATGGGATTTCTGAGCACGGATATCTGTCCATACAGGTATTGCTCCGTCGTCAAGCCAGCGGGCAACGACCCGGGTGAAGTCACAACGACGCGATCATCATACAGAGCAACCTGAACATTCGCTTGCACGTCCCACGTCCGATGCACTAGAGCGTTTGCAACTGCCTCGCGGAATGCCTCGAGGGGAATCCGGTCGGTCTGAACACGCTCGACACCTTCGATGCGCTCATAACGATAGTAGCGCGCGAACATGGCAACTGCTCTATCGACCTGCTCAATTGCAGACAGGCCCGTCGTCGTCTCACGATCTAAAAGCACGTCCTCGGTGTCGCCAAAACGAACGCAGTCGATGCCCGGAAATTCGTTGTTATCCGCCAATATCGCCGCGGCATTGGTATAGCCATCCTTGCCGAGCAGGCGAAGCGTTCGCATGATATCCGACGTGAGCTCAGAAATGCCTAGATGCTCGATGCACTTGTGTTCGAGCGTATGAAAACTCAGGTCCTGGCGAGCCGAGGTGAGCGCATCGAACGTCAGATTGCTGCCTTCGAGCGTCAGCCTGCCGTACTCAAAACGGTCGACCTCTACCGTCGCCGAATCATTTCGCCTGTAGGCCTTCCCCTTGCTTCGATAGGGCTTGTCCTGCCCCTCGTAAACCGTAAGCGTTACAGTTCCGCGGTTCTCGTCGAGCTCGAGCGTGTAACGAGGCGCAGGATCCAGACTGTCATTAATCATGTTCTCGATGCGCAGACACTCCGCAACCGGGTCAGAAAGACCGACTGCAACACCACCGTCGTCAACGCCAAACTCTATCTTGCCCGTCCCGTAGTTTGCATAGGCGCTCACCGTTTTAAGAAACGTCGGCGTTACGCTTTCCTTGTATTCGACGGTAGGACTCTCTCTGACAACCATACGTACGGTCCTTCTCCTTTTCATGCTCATCTGAACCGTATTATAAGACGAAAAACATTTGCGTACGGCTTAGAACCAGACGCAAACTGTTTTCGTCTTATTTGCGTACGGAAACTAGATACAAATTTCACGTTCATACGACTATTTACCAAACGCATAGTGTTTTCGTCCGGCAATGCGTCCGTAATCCAAACAAAAAGGCCCCGAGCTCGTGTGAACTCGGGGCCTCTTGCGCCGCGCATCTATGAGAGGAGAAATGCGATGCGCACGGGCGCTACTCCATGTAGCAGATATCGCGACGAGCGGCTGCAACCGTTCACCTTTTAAAAGTGAACGTTCACCTGATTCTAGGAAAACCTGACTTTTAATTCCTCCGCTTCTCCTATACTGAACTTGTAATAGAAGCAAGACTTATATAGATGAACGTTTCTTTTGGAAGGATTGTAATGTCTAACCTTATGGACAGCTTCCGCCTAGACGGCAAGGTCGCGCTCGTGACCGGCGCCACCTATGGCATCGGCATGGCCATGGCCGAGGCACTCGGCGAAGCCGGCGCCAGGATCGCCTTTAACGCCCGTCACGCCGACAAGGTCGCCGAGGCCGAGAAGCACTACCGCGAGCTGGGCTTTGATGCTCACGGCTATGTTGCCGACGTCACCGACGAGGCCGTCGTCGCCGAGCTCATCGCCAAGATCGAGGCCGATTTTGGCACCACGCCCGACATTCTGGTCAACAACGCCGGCGTCATCCAGCGCACCCCGATGCTCGACATGAGCGCCGAGGACTTCCGTCGCGTCGTCGACATCGACCTCAATGCCCCGTTTATCGTGTCCAAGGCCTGCCTGCCGGGCATGATCGCCAAGGGTCACGGCAAGATCATCAATATCTGCTCCATGATGAGCGAGCTGGGCCGCGAAACCATCGCTGGCTACGCCGCCGCCAAGGGCGGACTCAAGATGCTCACCAAGAACATCTGCTCCGAGTTTGGCGAGGCCAATATCCAGTGCAACGGCATTGGGCCGGGCTACATTGCCACGCCGCAGACCGCGCCGCTGCGCGAGACGCAGCCCGATGGCAGCCGTCACCCGTTCGACCAGTTCATCATTGCCAAGACGCCAGCAGCCCGTTGGGGCACGCCCGAGGACCTGAAGGGTCCCGCCGTGTTCCTGGCTTCCGATGCTTCGAACTTCGTCAACGGGCACATTCTGTACGTGGACGGCGGCATCCTCGCCTACATCGGCAAACAGCCGCAATAGGCTGCGGCCGCGCGGAGCACGGCACCTTGGCGCTCAAACCGTCGCTCGCGTACCGAAGTACGCTTCGCTCCTCTTTCACGCCAATCTGCCGCACTCCGCGCGCCCTCGCCACCGTCACGCACCAGCCAACACAGGCGCTTCGGTTTGTGCGGAACTCGCGACAGACTTAACTGCCGACCGCCCGCATAGCTCATCGCGGGTTGGCTTTGCCGCCGCCCGCGCACAGAAACAAAAAACTGGAAGATTAAGTTGAAAGGTTAACTCAAATGAAGATCGCTCTGATTAATGAGAATTCTCAGAACTCCAAGAACCCCATGATTGAGGCTGCGCTTAAGAAGGTTGTCGAGCCCATGGGCCACACCGTCTTTAACTATGGCATGTATGCCGATGCCGATTCCAAGCCTCTCACCTACGTGCAGAACGGCATCCTTGCCGCCGTGCTGCTGAACTCCGGCGCCGCCGACTACGTCGTGACCGGTTGCGGCACCGGCGAGGGCGCTATGCTCGCCTGCAACTCCTTCCCCGGCGTGCTGTGCGGCCATGTTGCTGACCCGCTGGATGCCTACACCTTTGCCCAGGTCAACGATGGCAACGCCGTCGCCATGCCCTTCGCCCTCAAGAACGGCTGGGGCCAGGAGCTCAACCTCGAGTACACCTTCGAGAAGCTCTTTGGCTTTGGCTCGGGCAACGGCTACCCCGCCGAGCGCGTTGAGCCCGAGCAGCGCAACAAGAAGATCCTCGACGGCGTGCGCGCTGTGACCATGCGTCCGCTCGTCGACGTCCTGGGCGAGATCGATCAGGACCTGGTGAAGGGCGCCCTCGCTGGTGAGCACTTCCAGGAGTACTTCTTTGCCAACGCCACCGACGAGGCCATCATCGCCAAGGTCAAGGAGATCTTGGGCCTGTAATAAGGCCCACGGGGCGCACCACCCCCCAACAAGCCGCCAGACAAAAGGCGCCGCGACGATCCATGTGTCGCGGCGCCTTTTTAGATTGGCTATCGCTTGAGTCACCGCAAGGCGGCCGCTCCCCTATTTGCCAAGAGCCTAGAGCTCGCAGGCGACCTTGTAGCCATCGCCGATGGCGTCGCGGATGTTGCCGCACTTGTTGGCATCGCCCAGCACGTGGGTGGCAACACCGGCTGCAGCCAGGTCGTCGGCCAGCTTGGTATTGGGACGGTAGCCCATGGCAAGCACCAGCGTGTCGGCATCGGCGATAGTGTGGACCTCGCCGTCCTTTTCGTAACTGATGGTGTCCTCGGCGATCTCGGTCACCTTGGCCTCGGTCAGCACGTGGACGCCCTTGGAGAGCATGCGCGTGATGAGCACCGCGCGACCGGCGCCGCCCTCGTTAGCGGCGAGCGTCTTGGTCATCTCGATGACGGTGACATCGCGGTTGGCCGGCGACAGGTCGTTGACCAACGGGGCCAGGTAATCGGCCGTCTCGCAGCCGACGGTGCCGCCGCCCACGATGACGATCTTCTTGCCCGGGAAAGCCTTGCCGCCCAGCAGGTCGTCGGCCGTCATAACCTGCTTAAAGCCCTGCATGAAGGCCGGAGCGATGGGCTCGGCGCCATAAGCCAGGACAACCTCGTAACCCGCGTAGTCGCGCTGAATGTCCTCGGCAGTAAGCTCGGTGCCAAAGACGCACGTGACGCCCGCCTCGGCCAGGCGACGGTACTGATACTTGATCACGCGGGTGAGTTCCTGCTTTGCCGGCGGAACGGCCGCGATGCGCATCTCGCCGCCCGGCTCGTCCTGCTTATCCACGAGCACCACGTTATGGCCACGCTTGGCGGCAATGTAGGCCGCCTCCATACCCGCAGGACCAGCGCCCACAACGAGCACGTTCTTGGCCTCAGCGGCAGGCTCGTAGCCGGCCTCGTCGCGCTCCACGTCCGGGTTGACGGTGCAGGAGATGCGCTTGCCAAACATGATGCCGTTCAGGCAGCGCAGGCAGCCAATGCAGGGGCGGATGTCGTCGGCGTTGCCGGCAGCGGCCTTGTTGCAGAACTCGGCATCGCATAGATTGGCACGGCCCATCATGCAGATGTCGGCAGCGCCGTCCTCGATCAGCTCCTCGGCAATCCATGCCTCGTTGATGCGGCCGACGGTGGCGACGGGAATGTTGACGTGCTTCTTAATCTCGCGCGAGCAGGCGGCGTGCGAGGCCTGCTGCGTGCCGGCGGCGGGAATCGCAGAGCCGCGCTTGATGGTGGTGCCGCCCGACACATGAATCATGTCGACGCCAGCCTTCTCCAGGCGACGTGAGACGTAGATCATGTCGTTGAGGGTCAGGCCGCCATCGGTGTACTCATCGCCCGAGATGCGGACGTCGATGATGAAGTCCTTGCCGCAACGCTCGCGAATCTCGGCGATGACCTCGAGCAAGAAGCGCATGCGGGCGTCGAGCGAGCCACCGTACTCGTCGGTACGCTTGTTATAGAGCGGGGTCAAAAAGCCGCCGAGCATACCGTGGGCGTGCGCCGCATGGACCTCGACGCCATCGACGCCGGCCTTCTGCATGCGCACGGCAGCGTCGCCGAACTGATGCGTGAGCGTATGGATCTCATCGACCGTGATGGGGCGCGGCGCCTCGCGGGCATAGGACGGGCCCACAAAGGACGGGGCAATGAGGCGCGGCGTGCCCGGAATGTTAAAGGCCATGTAGGCGGGGTGGAAGAGCTGCGGGATGATCTTGCAGCCGTACTCGTGGACGGCTGTGGCGAGCTTTTCCCAGCCGGGGATAAACGTGTCGTCGTAGCAGCACATGTCGCCCGGCAGATAGGTATAGGTGGGCTCGACCGTCACGACCTCGGTGATGATGAGGCCCACGCCGCCCTTGGCGCGGGCGCGGTAATGGTCGACCAGATCATCGGTCACATAGCCGTGGTCGGCCAGGTTGGTAGACACCGGCGGCATAAAGACGCGGTTCTTGACCTCGGTCGTACCGACCTTGATCGGGCTAAAGAGCATCGGGTAGGCACAGGACTCCATGCAGGCTTCCTTTCGTTTGAGCCGCTCGGCGGCAGTTGCTGACCTACCTATCGTAGCAGTAACCGCGCAATGCCCGACCGTGAGCGCTCCCCCGGCTTTTACTCGACCCACAAAAAAGTTGCGGTGGAATACGGAGTAGATGAGGCTTCTGACAGCCAAAACAGTCCGTATTTCACCGCAACTGATGGGTGGGATGAGTTAGAGGCCCAGGTAGCTGGTCATGCCTTCGACGGCAAGCTTGGCGCCGGCCACGGCATGGACCACGGTGAGCGGACCGTTGACCACGTCCCCGGCGGCAAAGACACCCGGCACGGTGGTCATACCGCACTCATCGACCGAAAGAAGACCGCGATGGTCGGTCTCCAGACCACCCGTTGTAAGCACGAGCTTGTCTTTGGGCATCTGCGAAGCCGCAATCACCACGGTGTCGGCGGGCACATGGTCAAGCTCTTCCTCGTAGCCTACCACGTTGTTGTCCTTGTCAAAGATAGCGGTCTCGAACACCGGACCGTTATCGTCGATGGCGCAGATTGCCTTGCCGCACACGATCTCGGCACCGTCGAGCTCGGTCAGCTCGACCTCGTCATCGATAGCCGAGATATGGCGCGAACGAGCATACACGGTAACCTTGCGAGCGCCCGAGCGCAGGGCCGTGCGGGCGACATCCATGGCCACGTTGCCGGCGCCGATGACTGCCACGTTCTGCCCGATCGCCACACTCGTGGGATCGACCAGGTAATCGATACCAAACAGCACGTTGCCACGCGACTCGCCGGGAATACCCAGCTTGCGGGCGCGCCAGGTACCGGTACCCACAAAGACCGCATCGTAGCCGTCGCGCAGCAGATCGTCGATATGCAGCGCGCCGCCGATGGTGGTCGAGGGGCGAACGCGCACGCCGAGCGAGCACATCACGTGACGGTACTTTTGCACCAGCGAACGCGGCAGGCGGAATTCGGGGATACCGTACTCCAGCACACCGCCGATCTCGGGGCGCTGCTCAAACACCGTAACGGCACAGCCCAGCTGGGCCATCTTAATGGCTACGGTAATGCCGGCAGGACCGGAGCCGACCACGGCAATCTGCTTGCCGCACGACGGCGCGGGCTTCCACTCCTTGCGGTCCAAATACGCGGTCGAGATATAGTTCTCGATGCTCGAGAAATGCACCGGCGTGCCCTTGCGGCCCTGGATGCACGAGCCCTCGCACTGGCCCGAATGGTTGCAGACCATGGAGCAGACCGCGCTCATGGGATTGTTCTGGAACAGCAGCTCGCCCGCCTCTTCCAGACGACGCTGCTTAAACAGGTCGATAACCTGCGGAATAGGCGTCTGAACCGGGCAGCCCTTAATCTGGCAGAACGCCCTTTTGCAACCTAGGCAACGATTTGCCTCTTCGACAATGTGGATAGCCACGCAACTCCCCTTTTTGATGTAATCCGATAGGGCGACGATAAAGACCCTTCATCGTCGCCCCCAGTCAGGCAAACTCAATTGGCCGCCATGGCAAAAGCCAATGCTATATCTCGCGATGTGAAGCCCCGCAACAAGCAGACATGCGCTCGAGTGTCGTCAGGCAGCCGGCCGCTGTCGCCGGCACGCTGTTCTCGACCACGCAGGGAATCCCCGGGCAAGCGGCAGCGGCCCAGGCCACCACGGGCTCAAAGTCATATCGTCCCGTCTCGCCCACACCGCGACACACCAGGCGCGAACCCGTACCGTCGCACCAACCGGCCTCGTCCTCGTTGTCAACGACCTCAAAATCCTTGGCGTGCAGCACGCGGATCTTGCTGCCGCATAAGTAGAGCATACGCGCTGTGATTTCGGACGCCTCGCCAACAACACTGGGGTGCAGCAACGACACCGGGTCGTAGATTACACCGAGCGCCGGGCTCGAGACGCGCTCCAGCACCTCACGGCAGCGATCTGGCGTGTTGACCGTCTCGTTCCAGCCGGGCTCAATCAGAATTTGCCCACCCACGGCCTCGGCACGCTCACAGACGTGCGCGAGTCCGTCCATGAAAGCATCGAGTGCCTCGTCGGTCATGCGATCGTCTGCGACGCGGTTCTGCGCGTTGGGACGGCCGGTCTCGGTGCCAACAGGGCATCCGCCGAGCATCTGGGCAAAGTTCAAGCACGCCTCGTACTCGGCAAAGTTATCCATGAGCTGTTGGCGGTCGGGCGTCGCCAGGTTCTTGTAGCAGCCAAGCACCGCCACCGTAATGCCCGCTTCGTCGAGCAGCGCACGCAAGTGATCGGCAAGCTCGCGAGTCAGGCCGCCCCGATCGATGCCCATCGATGCGTAGAGCACCTTGCTCGGCAGCTGAATGCACGAAAAGCCCAGCTCTCCTGCCATGCGAATGCGCTCCTCGACGGTTCCCTGCGGAAGGTCGTGCAAACGTACGCCCGGAGTAATGGCCCCCACGCTATTCACATCCCTTACGAGCGTTGATGCCCGGGGTGTATCCGCCAAACGGGTCTTCGATGGAGCACACACCCGAGGGGGCGAGCGGGTCGCGCTTGCCGGCCAGCTTGTCGTGGTGCATGGTCTCGATATAGGCGAGCACCAGCGGGGCCACGCCCTTCGCGTCGTTTTTGACGACGGGCTCGCTCATGTAGTAGCCAAACGTGCCCTCGCGGTGTGCGGTGTTGCCAAGACCCGCAACCAGGCAGATGTTGTCGAGCGCGAGCTGCCCGTCATGCTCGGACAGGCATGTGTCGCAGATGCCGTCGAAGGCGCGGCGGCCGTACTGGTAGTAGCGCTCGCCCAGCACGCCCAGGCGCACGCCCTTCATGATGGCGTTGGCAAAGATGGCGCTGCCCGACTCCTCCAGGTAGTTGGGGGCGATGTTGGGCAGGTTGATGACCTGGTGCCACATGCCGGTCTTCTCGTCCTGATACGGCAGCATGGCATCGATCAGGTCGTGGAACATCTTGCGGATCTCGTCCTTCTCGGCCGACATCGAGGGCGGCATGAGCTCCCAGGTGTCGATGAGCGCCATGGCAAACCAGCCCTCGGCGCGCAGCCAGAAGTTGGCGGAAAGACCAGTGACCGGATCGCACCAGAACTGCTTGCGGCTCGCGTCGTAGGCGTGATAGTACAGGCCGTTGAGGGGGTTGCGCATGAGGTCGTGCACGACCTGGAACATATGGAAGCTATCCGAGCAGGCGCGACGGTTGTGGAAGCTCAGCTCGTACTGCATGTAGAACGGCTGCGCCATGTACATGCCGTCGAGCCAGATCTGGTTGGGATAAACGGCCTTGTGCCAAAACACGCCCTCTTTGGTGCGCGGCTGGGTCTCGAGCTGACGGTAGATGGTATCCATGGCGGCGCGGTACTTTGGCTTGCCGACCAGGTCATAGAGTTTGTAGAGGGTCTTACCCGCATTGACGTTATCGAGGTTGTACTCCTGCGGATCGTAGTGCTTGATGGTGCCATCGTCCTGGACAAAGAAGTCGATGTAGTCGTCGGCAAAGGTCAGGTAGCGCTGCTCACCGGTAATCTCGTACAGCTCGATGAGCGCCTTGATCATGCAGCCATCAATGTAATTCCAGGTATTCTCCTTGCCGGCACGGAGCTTTTCGATGTTCCAGGCTGGCGCCTGCGGCGTGGAGGTCTCGATCAACTGCTCGATATAACGGTCCAGAATCTGATTGCAACCCATTGCTGTCCCCTCTGACGTTATTGATGGGTGAACGTTTACCCTAGTGTAACGCGAACGGGGATTATAGGGTGAACGTTAACCCTATAATCCCCGTAAACGGCATCCTTTTAGCGGCAAACGGCGGCAAGGCCCGCGGCGATGCGATGCGCCAGGCGCTCATAGCCGGCAGGGCTGTAATGCAGACCGTCCGGCATGTAGAACTCGCGGTACTCCGGCAAAAACGGGCTGATGCCGCTTTGCGCATACAGGTCGATCACCGGCACCGAGTAGCGATTGCAGACCTCCAGCATCGCGCGCACATAGGCGTCTTGCGTCAGGCCCAGATGGTTGGCCTCGTTGCTTGCCGGAATATCCTTCTCGTGTTTGCCGCTCGTCTTGCACGGCGTCATAAACACGAGCCTTGACCGGGGCGAGCGCGCCGTGATGGTGCGGATCAGGTAGTCGAGCGCACCGTAGAACTCGTGCACGTCCGTGCTGCCCAGCTCTCCCAGCGGCACGTTACGGCTAAAGTCGTTAACGCCGCCAAAGACGATGCAGATATCTGCCGTGTGATCGATGCCGTCCAAGCGCTCAACAAACGAATCGCTACGGTCGGCCTTGACGGCAATACGCGAACCCTTAATACCAAAGTTCTCGATCGTAGCGCCGCCCAGCAGCGCACCCAGGTGCGAGGTCCAAGAGATGTCGTTACCTCCCCCGCCGCATCCGTTATCGCCCCAGGTGGTCGAATCGCCAAAGCAGCAGACGGTCGATTCGCTCAAGTTTTTCGTTTCCATATTCTTCTCCTCACCCGCACACCGGCGGTCATACAGGTACATACCGTTCATTCACAACATACCGAGGGACTATGCGTGGACGTATTCCGCAACTTGCGAATCGAGCCATTCGATATCCTCGGCAAGATGCGCCACGCCCAGGTGGTGTCCACCCGGGCAGACCTCGTGCAGAAGGTTTTCGTCCTTGCCCAGCAGCGCGTAGGCGTCGCGAACGATATCGAGCTGCTCGTCTACGTTCGCAAGCCCGCGGGCGCCGTTGAGATGGTCTTTCTCGCAGCTCTGAACCAAGAGCGGCCGTGGCGCGACAAGCGATGCAATGTCGCCCATGTCGAGCAGACGCCAGAGTCCAGGCGTGTAATTGCAGCTGCAATTGCCGTTGAGGTGCAGTAGCGAATCATCAACGCCGTACAGATAGCCCGAGACAAACGCCTTGCGCACGCGCGGGTCGAGCGCGGACAGGTACAACGTCATGTAACCGCCGCCCGAAAAACCAAAGCAGCCCAGGTCGTCCATGGCAATGTCACCGCGTGTCTCCAAGTAATCAATCAAGCGCATGTTGTCCCAGGCGTTGAGGCCCGCGACCGTAAGACCCAGCGGCTCGGCCATACGTGCTTGATTCAGACACGTACCGCGCAGGTAGCTGTTCTCGTCGTCGCCCTGACCCTTCCAGTCACGACGGTATCCCCAACCACGCGCATCGGGGCAGACGGTCACATAACCCATGCGCGCCAAACGCAGACCGTAGTCGTAATTGAACTTACGCACGGCATCGTCGACCGCCGGCACGCCCGCAACGCCGGCTATGCTTGCAGCACCCGCCCCCTGGTGACCATGCGGGCAGATATAGCAGCGCTTGAGTCCCCGCTCGTCAAGCTTGGGGCGGGACGGCTCCAACAGGTAAAACGGCATCCACACATCGTGCTCAACCTGCAGCACCGCATGAGTACGCACGATGCTGCCGGCAACCCGCACGCGATTGAGCTCACGAATCTCAATCGGGGCGCGGTCCATAAGCGAAAGACCCAAAATATCGTACAGACGAGTCCTGGTCGCAGCCTTCCATGCCTCAAAGTCTGTGGGAGTCTTGCCCGTAAATGCGGCCGAGCGCCCCTCGCGCTTCAGTCGGGCGCGCAGCGCAGGTTCGTCCTCGTAGTACGTCTCGATGTGCACGGTGCGGCCATTGGCAGATAGCCCGGCCGTCTCTACCGCATCACCGTCGCCGCCCTCGGGATCCCAACCATCCGTGCCGGCAAGCACTCGGTCACGCGCATAGCGTTCGGAATCCTGACCGGTCAGGCAATGCGCCCACGGCACCCAAGCGGCAGTATCACCCGCCGGGCCAAACAGGGCACCGCCGGCATACAGGGTGCCGTCATGTGCCGCTGGCTTATTCCAATCCCACCAACCCTCGAGTGAAATATGGGGGCCCAGCCAGCATTCGAGCAAAACGGTCTGGGCCCACTCGCGCCATGGACGACCCAGATAGACCGATCCGGGGGCAATGCCCTCATCGGCTGTAAACGAACAGCCATGAAACACAAATCCGTACGGCTCGCCCTGGGGCGTGGAGGCTGCCGTTACATACCCGTTGACATCCATATCGCGGTTGAGCGAACGGATCTCGCAGCCCTCAAAATAGGCTCGCGCACCACCAAAGATAACGTCGACGTCGCCGGCAATGAGGCAGCGGCGGTAGTACTGCCGCCCCACGCGGCGCGGGGCGAACTGCTTGGGGCCTATAAAGCCGCCCGGCTTGGCCTCGCGCGGCGGCAGCGGCCCCAAAAAGAGCGTGTCCTGGTGTCCCTTAATGCAGCAGGCATCGACAACCAGGCGGTCACCATCGGCATACAGGGCAATCGCCTGGCCGACCTCGCGCCCATCCCCGGCGTTGTTTTCGATTGTTAGACCCGCAAGCGTCACGTCGTCGGCATCGACCAGCACCGTGTACGTACGGAAGGTGCCGAGTCTTCCATCCTGGCCGCTACCATCTTCCGAAGGCATCTTGGCACCCAGGCCTCCCACGATACGCACGCTGTCGGCCGTCTCGCCCTCGAGCGTCACATGCGGACGACGAATTTCGACCCGTTCGCGGTACTCACCCGGCGCCACCAGCACGCGCAACGGCACGGTCACATCGGGCACACACCGCTCCGCCGCCTCGAGCGCCGCCGAAATGCTGCGATACGCGCCTTCGCGTTCGAGCGATACCTCAAAGAGCTGTTCTTTACCACTCATCTGTCATTACGCTTTCTGTCACAGAACACCCACCATGCAATACCGGCACCTATAGATTGCGTGCGACAGCCGGGCAGACCCGACCGTCGCACGCCTCAACATGCCGTATTCACTTGTGCAGGAGCACTACCCTACGCGCGGATAACCTTGTCGACGTTTTGCAGCTGCAGCTCGTCGCCATCCTGACCCTCGATGCGCACGTTCTGCAGGTCGAGGACTTTCACGTTCTGTGCGATGATGCCCTGGCGCACCATGGGCTCCACGCCGCAGGCCATGGCCGGCACAAAGGGCTCGGCATCGGCGGCAAAGGTCACATGGACATCCTGGAACGTCAGGCGCGTCACCTTGCTCTCGGGAAGGCCCGTGATATAGGCCGCGGCCGCATGGCAGTTGGTGGCCTCGATATCGCAAAACGTCGTGGCGCCAAAGCCGGGCGTACGGTCGTCGACGGGCAGCGCCTCGCGAGACTGCACGTAGTCGGTCTTGCCGTCCTTGTCGCAGAAGTAGAACGAGTTGACCACGAAGGGCGTAAGCACCTTATCCATGCGAATGTGCTCGAAGGTGATGCCCTCGTTGACGGCGTCCTTGCCGCGCCCGCGGCGTGTCTTGACGCGCAGGCCGCGGTCGGTGCGCTCAAAGAGGCACTTGCTCACGGTGAGGTCCTTGATGCCGCCGGCGGCCTCGGATCCCAGCACCACGGCGCCGTGGCCGTCGTGCATGTAGCAGTGCGAGATCAGCACGTCGTGCGTGGCGGGACGGAGCTCGGGTTCAATGCCCAGTTTGCCGCTCTTGATGGCGATGCAGTCGTCGCCCACCGAGAACTGACAGCCAAGGATGCGAACAAAACCGCAGCTCTCGGGATCGAAACCGTCGGTGTTGTGGGAGTTCTTGGGACCCTCGATGGACAGGCACAGGGCATCGACGTGCTCGCACAGAATGGGATGGATATTCCACGCCGGGCTGTTGCGCACGGTAAAGCCGGCAAGGCTCACGTTTTCGCACTCGGACAGGAAGATCATGCGCGGGCGGGCGATCTTGCGGCCCTCCTCGGGACGGAAGATGTTCTTAAAGTCCTTGTTCCACCAGTTGTCCTCGGCAAAATCGGTCTGGCCGTCGATGGCGCCGCGGCCATAGATGCACACGTCGTGCACGCTCAGGCCCGTAAAGGTCGAACAGTAGGTCGAGAAGCTCTCGCCCTCCCAACGGCCCAGGGGCAGCATATCGGTGCCGGCGTACCCAGCCCCCTCGTCACCCGTGACCGTGCCCGGAATGTAGGCAAGCGCGGCGCGGTCGTGGCGGGCCAGCAGCACCGCGCCCTCGGCAAGCTCGATGTTGATATTGCTCTTAAGGAAGAGGGACTTGATGCGGTAGTTGCCGGCGGGGATCAGCACGCGCCCGCCCTTGGGGCAGGCCATGATGGCAGCCTGAATGTTGGTGGTGTCATCGTGCTCGGCATCGCCCTTGGCTCCGCAGTCGCGAACGTTGATGGTAAAGGGCTCCGCCGGCGTGGTGACGCCTACGCTCAACTCGCGCTCGCCGCAGACAAAGCGGATCAGGTTGCGCTTGCCGGGAGTCAGGCCATCGACATAGGTCTCGACCGTATTCGTGGTACCGGCGGGCTCATCGTTGACAAAGATCTCCCACGTATCGGCACAGGTAAAGTAGCCGCCATCGTCGAGCTCGATAACGGCCGCGCGGGCATTGCGCCAGATAACGTTCGTCTCCATGGGCCTCTCCCTCAAATGTAATCAGAAGTTCATACTAGTCGTTTTTAAAAAAGGGCCGTACCCGCCGGTGGATCTCCGGTGGCACGGCCCTGTGGTTTGGACGATGCGCCTGCCCTACTCGGCGGGAATTACGCTGCCGTCCTGGAAGCCAACATTGTTGTGGGCGAAGCAGTCCTCGTACTTAAAGCCGGAGAGCTCCTCGCAAAGCGCCTTGACCTCGGGCTTGACGTCGGCCATCTTGCCACCCTCCTTGACACGGTGGATCTCGTCGCAAAGGATGTCGCACTGCTCCTTGTCAATCTTGATGCCGCGGGCAAGGACGGCCGCGAGCAGGAAGAAGCCGGCGCAGCCGATGAGCATGTAGCCGCAAATGTACAGAGGCACGGTGGCGGGCTGGGTCACGGCGTCGCTGTTGCCGGCGGTCTGAATGAAGCCGGAGGCAGCAAGGACGATAGCCCATACGTTGACGGCAACAGCCTGGGCGATCTGCTGGCAGAGCTGCTGTGCGGAGCTGTAAATGCCCTCGCGACGACGCAGGGTGATGAGCTCATCGACATCGGGGATGTAGTTGAGCAGAACATCGGGCAGATACTGGAAGCCAACGTAGAAGAACTTCCAGATGGCGAAGATGATGGGGTAGGCGATCATGGCGATGGCGACCGTGGAGGTGCCGTTGATCTGACCAAAGGCGAAGTAGTTGTAGGCGATGATGCACGCGGCGCAACCGACGTTTGCCAGGTACCAAGACTTGTGGAAGCCCTTCTTGGCCATGAGGGCGACCCAGATGGCGGTGCAGACGATAGCGACGACCTTGCCGGGCATCTCCATCACGGACTCGTAGGACTTAGGAATCTGCAGACAGTAGACGATGAAGAAGGACAGGCACGCAGACCAGCAGGCAGCGGCGAGCTTCGTGGAGACCTGCGCATACAGGACCTTGCGGAAGGACTTGTTGCGGAAGGTAGAGATAACGTCGATGAAAAACTTCTTGATACCCTCGCCGACGCTCTCGATCTTCTCCTGAGCGACCTCCTCGGGGGTGTGCTCCCACGTGGACAGGTACACGCAGAGCAGCGAGATTGCCATGACCGAAGCGTTAATCGTAGCAATAATGAAGTAGCTGAACGGGTTGGTCTCGCCGAAGGTGCCAAAGCCAAAGCCGACGAGTGCTGCCATCAGGAAGCCGGCGGCGTTACCAAAGAGGTGCTTGTAGCCGGTGAGGTACGTACGCTCCTTGAAGTCATCGGTCATCTCGATGGTAAGCGGCGACAGGTTGGCGGTGCAGAACGTGTACGCGACGTTGTAGATCAGGTACAACACAAAGTAGTACGGGAAACCAAACGGCGTAGCCACAAAGATGAGCGGCTCGGCGACCATCATCGGGATAGCCAGCAAGATCCAGAAACGGCGGCGGCCAAAGATGCGGCCGATCTTGGTAGCGTAGAAGTTATCGGCCACAAAGCCCATGAGCGGGCACAGAATGGCGTTGAGATAGATGGCGAACGAGCTGATCAGCGCAGCCTCGCCTGCGGACAGACCGCACTCCGTGGACAGGAACAGCACCATGTAGCTGTGCGTAAAGCTCAGGGCACCGGAGTTGAGCATGCCGCCCATACCAAAACCCAAGCGCGTCCAAAATGTGATCTTGCGCTTTTTACCGATCTTGTTAGTCATCGAGCTCCCTCTCTTTTCTCGATTGTCTTGTAACAAGACATTGGAGTCCATACCGATGTCTGTCTGCATATCGCCCACTCGTAGAGTGAACGTTTAGCTAGATTATGCGCGATTGCATATGATAGGTGAACGTTCACTTGTATATTATCCTTGAACGGTCGTTTTTTGCCGTTAAACGGATATCTGACTTGAAAAAAATCACGATTACATGGGTATTGAGTGGGTTTAAATTTGAGGTCGATTAGGTGAACGTTTATTGTTTTCGCCGCTCCCGTACCCTCAGGAAGACACGCCCGAACAGACAGAACAAACATGGCCCCGCCGGGAACACTCCCGACGGGGCCATGGTCAATAGCGCCCTATGCGAACCCATTTACCGCTACAGGCAGACGCCATCCTTCCAAATGCTGATCTCGTGGCAGCCGCGACGCTCGGCACTCGTAAGCTTGCCGCTCGCCGTGTCCAGCACCATCTGATACAGGTCGTCGGCAGCCTCATCGAGCGTGCGCTCGCCCGTAGCCACCACGCCGGCGTTAAAGTCCATCCAGTTGGCCTTGTGGTCGCACAGACGCTGGTTGGTGAACACCTTGAGTGTAGGCGCCGGTGCGCCAAACGGCGTGCCGCGGCCGGTCGAGAACAGGATTACGTGGCAGCCGGCAGCCGTCAGGGCCGTGGTGGATACCATGTCGTTGCCCGGACCGCACAGCATGTTCAGGCCATGCTTGGTAGCCTGACCGGCATATGGCAGCACGTCGACGATGGGGGCAGATCCGCCCTTTTGCACGCAGCCGCAGCTCTTGTCCTCGAGCGTGGTAATGCCGCCGTCCTTGTTGCCGGGGCTCGGGTTCTCATAGACGACCTCGCCGTGGCTGATAAAGTAGTCCTTAAAGCCGTTGAGCATGTCGGAGGCGGCATTGAAGACGTCCTGGCTCTCACAGCGATCGAGCAGAATGCTCTCCGCGCCAAACATCTCGGGAACCTCGGTGAGCACCGACGTGCCGCCGCGGGCGACAACCATATCGCTCACGCGACCGATCGTGGGGTTGGCGGTAATGCCCGAAAGACCGTCAGAGCCGCCGCACTTAAGGCCAATGACCAGCTCGGAGGCAGGAATGGGCTCACGCTTGGCCTGCTTGGCCAGGTCGGCAAGCTCGGACAGGATCTTGTGACCCTCGACCTGCTCGTTGGCTACATCCTGGCAGGCAAGGAATCGAACGCGCTCGCGATCAAAGTCACCGAGCTCGTCGAGTACCTGCTGGTGCGTGCAGTTTTCGCAACCGAGGGACAGGAACAGCACACCCGCAGCGTTTGCGTGACGCGAGAGCGCCACCAGCAGACGGCGCGTCTGGGCATGGTCGGCACCGGTCTGCGAGCAGCCAAAGGGATGCGGGAAGTAGTAAACGCCCTCCAGCGAGCCCTCGACCAGATCCTGAGCCTGCTCGCACATGGCACGTGCGACCTCGTTGACGCAGCCGACCGTGGGGATGATCCACAGCTCGTTGCGCGTGGCGGCGCGGCCATCGGCGCGACGGAAGCCCATAAAGGTCTCGGGCTCAACCGGCTCAACGACCGGATGCGTCGGGTTGTAAGCGTACTCGACCTCGCCCGAAAGGTTGGTCTTGACGTTATGCGTATGAAGCCACTGACCGGGCTGGATGTCGCCCGTCACGTGACCGATAGGAAGACCGTACTTGACGACGTCCTCCCCCGCCGCAATGGCACGCACGGCCATCTTGTGGCCCTGCGGAATATCCTCCGCGGCAACGACCTCGCCCACCCCGGGAACCGCGACGGCGGTGCCCTTGGCAAGCGGCGACAGCGCGACGATCACGTTGTCGGCCGGATTGATCTGGATAGTATTCATTACAAAGAGTCCTAACCCTACAGGTTGAGCAGAAGTCAGCGGGCGCCCGCCAGTTGCCCGGCGGGCGCACAGAAGGATTTAGGCCTGGGCGTTGGCAAATGCCTGCTTGGCGCCCTCGGCGCGCACAACGGCAAGCGCGTTGACGACAAACTCCTCAAGGCCGGCGATCTGCGTAAGGTCCTCGCCCCACATCTGCTCGTTGCTGAGCACGTCGTGCACCAGCTCGACATCGTCTGCACCGGCGTGGGCGGCGTAGAAATCGAGCACGAAGGCATCGTCCTGAGCGGTGTACTCGGTGCCGTCGGCGCGGCGCAGGTGCAGGCCATCGCCCTCGCGAGCAACGAGCTCCTGCGTATAGAAGGCAATGAGCGTAGCGAGGCTCGTCGCCAGGCACTTGGGCAGGTTGCCGGTCTCGGCAACATAGTCCTTGAGCGTGGGCAGGTCGCGAGCACGCCATTTGGCGGTTGAGTTGAGGCAAATGGAGAGCAGCGCGTGGTCGATAAACGGGTTGTCGAAGCGGTTCTCGACGGCGGCGGCAAAGGCCTTGCAGTCCTCGACATCAAGATCGGCGGCAAGCGTCGGGATGACCTCGTCGTAGAGCATGGTGTTCATGAAGCCGCGAACGGTCTCGTCATGCATGCAATCGCGCACGATGTCAAAGCCGGCAACCCAGGAACCCGGAACAAAGGCAGTGTGGGCGCCGTTGAGGATGCGGACCTTGCGCTTCTTGTACGGGGTGACATCGGGGGTCACAAAGACGCCCGGCAGGCCGGCCTTCACGAAGGGCAGACGCTCCTTGAGCGACTCATCGCCCTGGATACCCCACATCTGGAAGGGCTCGCGCACGGCCAGGAAGGGATCCTCGTAGCCCAGGCGCTCGGCCACGGCAGCGGCCTCCTTGGGGTCGCGGATACGGCCGGGGACGATAGTGTCGACGAGCGTGGTGCAGACGGTGCAGTCGTTGGCCATCCACTGCGCAAACTCGTCCTCCCAGCCCCAGTCGCTCACGTACTGGTTCATGATGCGCAGCAGCTCCTCGCCGTTGTGATCGATGAGCTCACAGGCGAGCACGATGACGCCCGGCTTGCCGGCGGCCCAGCGGGTGTGGAGCACCTGGGCAAGCTTGGCGGGGAAGCTCGCGGGCGGCATGTCGTCGGCCTTGCAGGACGGATCGTAGGCGATACCGGCCTCGGTGGTGTTGGAGACGATAATCTCCAAATCGTCGGAGACGGCGACCTCCATCATGGCGCGGTAGTCGTCCTCGCGATACGGATTGAGGCAGCGGCTGCAGGCGCTGATCACACGGGACTCGTCGACCGTGTTGCCGCTCTCCTTGCCGCGCACCAGCACGGTGTACAGGTCATCCTGAGCGTTAATGCCGTCGGCAAAGCCAAAGGCACCGCTGATGGGCTGGACCATGACAACCTTGCCGTTCCAGCCGGTTACCTCGTTGCCCATGTCAAAGAAGCGGTCGACGAAGGCGCGCAGGAAATTGCCCTCGCCAAACTGCAGAACCTTCTCGGGCGCGTCCTTGGGCAGCAGGTAGCCCTTGTAGCCGATCTTCTCGAGCGTCTCGTAGCTGATGTTCTCCATCGATGTCTCTCCTTAGATTGCTGTTAGCGTGCAGGCAAAACGGGGGCGCCGCGTGTGGCAACGGCGCTCCCGAGTTCGGTTTGATTCGATGCGGGTTTAGGCCTCGACGGTATCCAGGTCAAAGCCAAAGTAGCGGACCGCGTTGTTGTAGCTAATGTCGCGCACGATGGCTCCCAGCAGCTCCATGTCGGCCGGATACTTGCCCTGCTCGACCCACTCGCCGATCACGCCGCACAGCACGCGACGGAAGTACTCATGACGCGGGTAGGACAGGAAGGAGCGGGAATCGGTAAGCATGCCCACAAAGTTGCCCAGCACGCCCTCGTTAGCCAGAGCCGTGAGCTGCTCGCGCATACCGATCTCGTTGTCGTTGAACCACCAGGCAGAGCCGTTCTGGATCTTACCGGCGGTCGGAGCCTCCTGGAAGCAGCCCATCACGGTATCGATCATGGTGTTGTCGATGGGGTTCAGGCTGTACAGAATGGTCTTGGGCAGACCCGTGGCCTCCTGGATGGAGTTGAGGAAATCGGCCAGCTGGTCGGACGGCGTGTAGTTGGAGATGCAGTCGTAGCCGGTGTCGGGACCGAGCTTGGCGAACATAGCGCGGTTGTTGTCACGCTTGCAGCCAAAGTGCAGCTGCATGGCCCAGCCAAGGCGGACATACTCGCCGGCGACGAACTGCATAAAGGCCGTCTTGTACTTGAGGACCTCGTCCTCGGCAAGCGGCTCGGCGGCAAGGCCCTTGGCAAAGATAGTCTCGATCTCGTCGGCGGTAGCCGGAACGTACATAACGTAGTCGAGCGCGTGGTCGGAAGCGCGGCAGCCCAGCTCGTGGGCAACGTCGTAGCGCTTGGAGATGGCAGCCTTCATGCCCTCGAAGTCGCTGATCTCAACGCCAGCAACCTCGGAGAGATGCTTGCAGTAGTCGGCGAACTCCTGGCCACGCTCGATGCGCAGGGCGGCATCGGGGCGCATGGCGGGAACGACCTGAACGTCAAAACTGTCGTCGGCGGCAATCTTCTTGTGCCACTCAAAGCTGTCGGCGGGGTCGTCGGTAGTGCAGATCATGCGGACGTTGGACTGCTTGATCAGGTTGCGGCAGGTAAAGCTGGCCTCAGCGAGCTTGGCGTTGGCAAGGTCCCAGACCTCCTGAGCGGTTTTGCCGTTCAGGACGCCCTCGTAGCCAAAGTAACGCTTAAGCTCCAGGTGGCTCCACTCAAAGACGGGGTTGCCCACACAACGGCCCAGGGTCTCGGCCCACTTCTGGAACTTCTCGCGAGCAGGGGCATCGCCGGTAATGAAGCGCTCGTCGACGCCGTTGGCACGCATCAGGCGCCACTTGTAGTGGTCACCGCCCAGCCAAACCTCGGTGATGTTCTCAAAACGCTTGTCGTCCCAGATCTCCTTGGGAGAAATGTGGCAGTGGTAGTCAACGATGGGCATGCCCTCGGCAAAGTTGTGGAACAGCTCCTCACCGGTTTTGGTGCTCAGCAGGAAATCCTGATCGTCCATGAAGTTTTTCATCAAACAACCCCTTTGTTGGCGGAGCGGGCGAACGATGCGCTCGTTATCCTCTAGGTGAACGTTCACTATACTAATTCATTGCGACTTAAAAGGTGAACGTTCACCTAACCACCATGGGGTGAACGGTCGATTTTGCCCGTTCAACGGTTACTGGAGCCGTGACTTGTATGTATTGCGAATTGGCAGGCGTCCCCGAATACCGAGCTTGAGCGCTTTGGCCAGGTGGGTCATGTTCCGCCGTGCATTTTTGGGAGTATTCAGCATCGGAGCGCACCGCGCACCGTCTTCGAAGCCCTATCTGATGCTCATATTGCGCCCAATCGGCATAAATAAGTGCCCCCGATGGCGAATTACGCCATCGGGGGCACTTAAAACAGTCGTCCTAACCTCTTTCGGGACACGCCATTGCTGAATACTCCAAAAAATGCACGTCGCAAGAGGGGGTACCTGACTAAACGGCTAAATTCCCGCAAGCTCGCAGTAGCGGTCGACGTTGCTGGCAAACACCATCTCCACAGCACCCTTCTGCACGGGCTCCGCCGGAGTTTTACCCCACAGCAGATACTCGCCCAAGGTCTTGGCGCCACGGTAGGCCAGGCTCACCGGGTCCTTATAGACAATATTGGTAAAGATGCCACGGCGCAAGGCCAAGGCGCTCTCGGGGAACAGGTCGTTGCCGATTACCATGACCTTGCCGGCCTTGCCGCTTGAAACAAGCGCGTCGGCGACCACCTCGGAACCAACGGCAAAAACGCTACAGATGAGCTCGGGAGCATCCGGCGCACTCAAGCGCTGCTCAAGCTCGCGCTCGAGCTGTTTGACTTGCGCATGGGCGCCGGCAAGGTCCTCAACCTGCCATGGAATATCGTGTTCGCGCAGGTAATTATGAAAGGCGCGGGCGGTCAGGTAGTGTGAATCGGTATAGGGGTCGCCCGCCAACAGGAGCACGCGGGCGTCAACCCCAGAAGCGTGGACCAGATTTGCCGCCTGCTCCGCCATAAGACTGCCCGCCGCGGAATAGTCCGCCAGACTGGCACCCAGGCGATCGAGGTGCGGGCGGTCGCCGTCTACGAGCTCGATTGTCACGCCCGCCTCGGCAATCTGCCTCAAGAGCTCGGTTGCGCGGTCATCGCCCGGAACATAGGCAAGCAGGCCATCAATCTTCTCGCCCACCTGCAGACGCTCATCAATCTGCTCGAGCGCATCGGCGTAGCCACCCACGCCAAATTCAACGCGCTCAACCGTAATGCCCTGATCGATGACCTCCTGCTCAAAGCGGTTGCAGCCTTCCCAAAGGTAACGGAAAAAGTACGCCCCCTCGCGCGATGCGCGGGGCAGGCAAAACACCAAGTTGATATCCTTGCGGCGCAGGCTCGAGGCACTTGTGTTGCGGTGGTAACCCATGGCCTCGGCCTTGGCATTCACCTTGGCACGCACGGATTCGCTCACGCCGGCCTTGCCCGTCAGGGCCTTATGCACGGTATTGATGGAAACGCCAAGCTCGGCGGCTATGTCCTTCATGGTTACGCGAGCGCTCATGGGGTTACTCCGTTATAGATAAGTTGCCAATTAACAGTACAGGTAACGATACCCCAAAATCACCCTTCAACTCGCCACGCTCGCCCCCAAATGTGCAAAGCGCCCCGCGAACGGATGCTCGCGGGGCGCTTGGATGACGGACCTTACTTGATACCGCGGCCCAAGTCTTCGGCGATTTTGTCTACGCCCTTAAGTGCGGCGCAGGTCTTTTTATTGGAGCAATGTCCTGTGCAAACGCCACCTTGAGCGCAGTCGGCGCAGGTGCCCTTGCGATAAATGCGCACGCACACGGCGACAAACGCAATGCCGATAACAGCCAGTACAACAATATCGATAGGTGCCATAGCAAGCCTCCTCTAGTTAACCACCACTTACTTTACCCCATTCTCCACCTGCCAAAAAGGGACAGGTATATTTTGGTCGGTTTTATCTGCGGAAACGCAACATCTCCCTCACCAAAAAGCCCGAGTGTCGCTGGGACACCCGGGCTCGTGGAAAGGGGCTGATCCTTATTCGGACTTAAGCGGAAACTGCAGCGGAAGCGGTGTTGGTCTCGTCCTCGTCGGTCCAAGCGTGCTTGGGCATGGGACGGAAGATCTGGAAGAGCATCGCAACCAGCAGTACGATGGCTACAACCGTCCAAATACCAAACTGGCCAAGGACAAGCAGGTTGTAGAACTGGTTGATGAACAGGCCGATCACCCAGGCAAAGGCGCACTCGTAGCCGATGGCAATCGCGGTCCACTTGCCGGAGTCCATCTGGTTGCGGATAGTTCCCATGGCGGCAAAGCACGGGGCGCACAGCAGGTTGAAGGCACCAAAGGCAACGCAAGCGCCCATAGTCGGGAACATGCCGGCAAACGCGGTCCACAGGCTCGGGTCGGTCTCGGCGGCGTCGGCAACCGACAGCAGCGAGCCGGCGGTGGCGACGACGTTCTCCTTGGCGACAAGGCCAGAGACAGTCAGCGCAGTTGCCTGCCAGGTGCTAAAGCCGAGCGGGGCGAAGATCCAGGCGACCAGGTTGCCCAGCATGGCAAGCACGGAGTAGTCCATGAACTCCTCGGGGATGCCGTCCATCGCGGGCAGGAAGCCAAAGGAACCGTTATAGCTACCAAAGTTGGAGAGGAACCAAACCACAACGGTGGACGCGAAGATGACCGTGCCGGCCTTTTTGATAAAGGCCCAGCAGCGCTCCCACACGTGCAGCGCCCAAGAGCGGATCGCCGGGAAGTGGTAGGCAGGAAGCTCCATAACGAACGGCGTCGGGCGACCGGCAAAGAGCTTGGTCTTCTTGAGCATGAGGCCCGAGGCGATGACGGCAAAGACGCCCAGGAAGTAGAAGAGCGGGCTAATCCACGCGGCGGTGGTAGAAGAATCGCCGATGATGGAACCCATGAGCAGGGCAATGATCGGCAGCTTAGCGCCACAGGGAATGAACGTGGTGGTCATGACCGTCATGCGACGGTCCTTCTCGTTCTCGATGGTCTTGGTGGCCATGACGCCGGGGACGCCGCAGCCCGAGGACACGAGCATGGGGATAAAGGACTTACCGGACAGGCCAAACCGGCGGAACACGCGGTCCATGATGAAGGCGACACGGGCCATGTAGCCGCAGTCCTCCAGGAAAGACAGCATCACAAAGAGCAGGAACATCTGCGGGACGAAGCCGAAGATGGCGCCCAGGCCGCCGACGATGCCGTCGCAGACCAGCGAATCGACCAGGCCGCCGTCCTCGGTGCCGCCCGCCACAAGGGCGTCGTGCACCATGGTGGTGATACCCGGGACATAGGGGCCGTACTGTGCCGGGTCGACCGAGTCGGCATTGTCGCCCGCAGCCTCAACAGCTGCGTCATAGGCGTCGCGACCCTGACCGAGCACGTACCAGCCGTCGGTGCCGAAGAGTTGGTCGTTGGTGAAGTCAGTCACCGTGCCGCCCAAGGTAGAGACGGCAATGTAGTACACACAGAACATGATGACCACAAAGATCGGCAGGCCCAGGATACGGTTGGTAACCACGCGGTCGATCTTCTCGGAGGTGCTCATCTTTGCCGGAGCCTTAGTGAGGCACTCGTCGATGATGTGGGCAATCACGCCGTAGCGCTCGCCGGTGATGATGGACTCGGCGTCGTCGTCGCAATCCTGCTCGCACTGGGCGACCAGCTGCTCGACGCGAGCGGCCTTCTCCTTGGTGAGGTTGATGAGCTTGCAGGCGTCCGCGTCGCGCTCGAACAGCTTGACGGCGTAGTAGCGACGCTTGTTGGCGGGAACGCTCGCCGGCAGATTGTTCTCGATGTGGTCCAGAACGTCCTCAATGGAGGAATCGAACTTGTGCTCCGGCACCTGGCCCTTGGAAGCAGCGGACTTTTTGACCTGCTCGAATAGCTCCGTGATGCCCTTGTTCTTAAGAGCGGAGATCATCATGACCGGGCAGCCGAGCTTCTTGGAGAGCTTGTCCGTGTCGATCTTGTCGCCGTTCTTCTCGACCAAGTCGGCCATGTTGAGGGCAACGACCACGGGCAGGCCGGTCTCGATAACCTGAAGCGCCAGGTACAGGTTGCGCTCGAGGTTGGTAGCGTCGACCACCTGGACGACGACATCAGGCTCGCCGCTCATGAGGTAATCGCGCGAGCACTGCTCCTCGGGGCTGTAGGGGGAAAGCGAGTAGATGCCAGGGAGGTCCGTGATGGTAACGTTCTTGTCGCTCAGGAGCTTGGCTTCCTTTTTCTCAACCGTGACGCCGGGCCAGTTGCCAACGTAGCCGTTGGCGCCGGTGATCAGGTTGAAAAGCGTGGTCTTGCCGCAGTTGGGGTTACCCGCCAGCGCGACATGGATCTGAGAGTCCGCCATTCAATCCTTCTTCCTTGTGTGCCTGCGCTGCTTTCTCCGCGCAGGCTGGATAATGTGCTTTAAAGTTGTAGCATTAAGTTAGAAAAACCTAACTTTATCTGCAGAAATATACGTCGCGAGTCCTTACTGAACCTCGACGACGGCGGCCTCCTCCTTGCGGATGGAAAGCTCGTAGCCGCGCACGTTGATCTCGACCGGATCACCGAGCGGTGCAACTTTCACGACCTTGAACGAAGTGCCCTTGATGAGCCCCAGGTCCATAAGGTGGCGGCGAAGCGCACCCTCACCGTGAAGCTTGACGATGGTGGAGCTCTCGCCCACCTTAACGTCACCCAACGTCTTCATATTCTTTTCCCCCTTTCAGCTTTTATGGAATGCTGCGAACTAACCGACAGTCATGATGTGCATGGCGACCTTGGAATCGATACCAAAGCGTGCACCCAGCACGGTGACGATGATATTGGCGCCACTCGAGCTCACCACGTGAACCTCGTTGCCCTCGACAAAGCCGAGGTCCTTGAGGTGGTGCTTCATGTCCTCATTGCCCTTTACACGAGACACGTGCACGGTTTCGCCCGCTTTCACCATCGAAAGCGGCATGGCCGGCATCTGCGGTCCGCAAGACATGAGTGTGCTCCTAACGTCAGTTCGTCCTCAACATCGACGCAGCAAAAGTTAACCACGTCTATGTTCGCTACAGTAAACTAGCATGTGGTTAACTTTTTGGAAAGGGTCCCTATTCAGTTTTCGGAAAAGTTTCCCATATGAAACAAAAGAGGCGCCGCAAAGAGCGCCTCCCAGAGATGTGACAAAGGGACTGTCCGCAGTCCCTTGTTGCGTTTAGAGCGAGAGGTTTCTGATCGACGTGACACACGAGGCCTCGTCTACGCCCGAAACGCGAAAGACGATGTCCTCGCCGCACTCGCCGTAGAGGGCCATGAGCCCCATCACATCGCGGCCATCCGTGTGACGATCGCCGATGCTGACCGAAACGTCGCTACGATGCTTGGCAATGATATCGTAGAGCAGCGCAACCGGGCGGGCATGTAGTCCCAACGGATCTTTAATCGTCTTTGTAAACTCGACCATGTCCCCTCCCGCGGCATCGCTCATTCGGCCGGCAAACCCAGCCACGTGGTAGTTATTGTAGCGTGAGATGCTTGCCGAGGCCCGCCAGAAGCTCAACCGGAAACTGTGTCCCGTTATTTGGTTGGATTCTGGGTCGCACTTTCCCAAAGGGCCCTGTTCGGGAAACCGTATCCCGTTCTGGACGCAAATTCCGGGTCGTAGTTTCCGCGGAACAACCCTAGCGGAAAGCTCATCCCATTCCGGACGCAGATTCCGGGACGCACTTTCCGCGACGCCCGGTCATCCCATGCCCTCACAACCTCGGCGCATAAAAAACGAGGGAAGGAGCGCGTCCTTCCCTCGTTGCAAGCAATATGTAGCCGCTCGCCTACATCAAGCGCAGGCTGACATCCTTGAGCTGGGCGCCAGAAACGGCACTCGGAGCGCCCGACATGAGGTCGGAGCCGCTGGCCGTCTTGGGGAACGCCATGACGTCGCGGATGGAGTCGGAGCCGGTGAGCAGCATGCACACGCGGTCCAGGCCCAGGGCGAAGCCGCCCATCGGGGGCGCACCAAACTTGAGAGCCTCCATGAGGAAGCCGAACTGCGACTCGGCGCGCTCCTCGGTAAAGCCCAGGAGCTTGAGCATGGACATCTGCATTTCGGCGTTGTGGATACGCATACCGCCGCCGCCGGCCTCAAAGCCGTCCATGACAAAGTCGTAGGTGCAGGAACCGGCTGCCAGCGGGTCGGCCTCGATCTTGGCGATGTCGGTCTCGGTCGGCAGGGTAAAGGGCTGGTGCTCGGCAGCATAGGCCTTGCGATCCTCGTCCCAGTGGAACAGCGGGAAGTTGACGACCCACAGGAAGTCGTGGCCCTCGCGCTTGACCTCGAGCGCATTGGCCATGTGGGAACGCATGCCGCCCAGGATCTCGTCGGAGAGCAGGCGCGGGCCGGCGGCGAACATCACAAGGTCGCCGGGCTCGACGTCCATGCGCTCGCGCAGGGCAGCCATCTCCTCGTCCGAGAAGAACTTGACGATGGGGCTGTTGATGGAGCCGTCCTCGCGGAAAGCGATCCAGGCCAGGCCCTTGGCGCCAAACGTGGAGGCCACGCCGGCGAGCTTATCGATCTTGGCACGTGCCCAGGCACCGGCGCCCTTGGCGTTGATGGCCTTGACGACAGAGCCCTCCTCGTTTGCAGCAGTCGCAAAGACCTTGAACTTGGAGTTGGCAAAGATGTCGGTCAGGTCGACCAGGTGCATGCCGTAGCGAGTATCGGGCTTGTCGGAGCCATAGGTGTCCATGGCCTCCCAATAGTCCATGCGACGCAGCGGCGTGGGCATCTCGACACCCATGCGGCCGAAGGCGTCGGACAGGACCTCTTCGAGCGCGCTCATAACGTCGTTCTGGTCCACGAAGGACATCTCGATATCGACCTGGGTGAACTCGGGCTGACGGTCGGCACGCAAGTCCTCGTCGCGGAAGCACTTGGCAACCTGATAGTAGCGCTCGACGCCACCGACCATAAGCAGCTGCTTCAGGAGCTGCGGGGACTGCGGCAGGGCATAGAAGTTGCCCGGCTGGATGCGGCTGGGGACGATGAAGTCGCGGGCGCCCTCGGGCGTGGACTTGAACAGGGAGGGCGTCTCGACCTCCATGAACTCACGGTTGTGCAGCGCCTCGCGAATGGCAAAGGTAAAGTCGGAGCGCAGCTTGAGGTTGGCCATCATCTCGGGACGACGGAGGTCCAGATAGCGATAGCGCAGGCGGGTGTCCTCGCTGGTCTCGATGCCGTCCTCGATCTGGAACGGCGGGGTGACGGAAGTGTTGAGCACCTCGGCATGATCGGTCAGGACCTCGATCTCGCCGGTCGCGAGCTTGGTGTTGGTGGTCTCCTCGCCACGGGCGCGCACGACGCCGTGAATCTTGATGGGCCACTCGGGACGCATGGTCTCGGCGATCTTAAAGGCATCGCCGTCGGAATGCTCGGGGTCGAAGGTGAGCTGCGTGATGCCCTCGCGATCGCGAAGGTCGCAGAAGATAAGGCCGCCGTGGTCGCGGCGACGGCTCACCCAACCGGTGAGGGTGACTTCTTCGCCCACGTTCTCGAAGCGAAGCTCGCCGCAGGTACGGGTGTGCATGGAATGCTCGTCAATGGGACGGGTCTGGCTCATACCAGTGATCCTCCTTTATGGATCTGTGCCGCCCCGTGTCGTTCCGGGCGGCGTCGTACAGATTTGCCCGGCCTGCGTAAACCGCGCAGCCAGACATGGCGTTCTATCTTATCGCACCTGTGTCGATGTGCCGCGGAAAAGTAGCTCCTGCCCAAAGACTTGACGGAGACGAAACAATTGGCGCACCGCAGTCGTCGCCGAGGCACGCCGCGTGCGACAATGTGCCCCAATACAACCGCGCTCGGAAAGGCCCAACATGACTGCACGCCTCATCGTTATGGATATCGACTCCACCCTCATCAATCAGGAGGTTATCGATCTTTTGGGCGAAGAGGCAGGCGCGGGCGAGCAGGTAGCACAAATTACCGAGCGTGCGATGCGCGGCGAACTCGATTTTAAGCAGGCACTCGAGGAGCGCGTGGGGCTGCTTGCCGGCTTGGACGAGAGCGTGTTCGAGCGCACCTTTGAGCGCGTGACGTTTACTCCCGGCGCGCTGGAGCTTGTGCGCTCGGCGCGCAGCAAGGGCTGGAAGGTCGGCGTGGTGAGCGGCGGCTTCCACGAGGTCGCCGATAAGATCGTAGCCGCCGCGGGCATCGACTTTTGCCTGGCCAATCGTCTGGAGGTCGTGGACGGCAAGCTCACGGGTAAGCTGGCGGCAGACATCGTGACCAAGGAGTCCAAGCTTATCCAGCTGCTGGACTGGGCAGTTGAGTGCGGTGTCGATATGGCCCATACCGTCGCGATCGGCGACGGCGCCAACGACATCCCCATGATCCAGGCCGCAGGCACGGGCATCGCGTTTTGCGCCAAGCCCAAGACGCGCGAGGCCGCCCCGTTTACCATCGACGAGCGCAACCTGATGCTCGCCATGGACATCATCCTGCGCGACTAGTCGATCCGTCCAACAATTGGATCAGTCTGTCCTATAGTTTCCGAACAATTTTGTCTTAGTGTTCGGAAATATACCCTTTGAGTGCTAGACTTTGCGCCGTCGAAGGGAACATATATGGATAAGCGAGATCTTGAGCAATTGCTGAGCGATGTTGCCGGCGGAGCAGTCACCCCTGCCGACGCCCTCACGCGCATCCAGACGGCTCCGACCGCCGATTTGGGCTTTGCGCAGCTCGATCTTTCGCGCGGGGTGCGCCAGGGGGCCGGCGAGGTTGTCTACGGGGCCGGTAAAACCGCCGATCAGATTGCCGCCATTATCGAAGCACTGCGCGATGCCGGCCAGGAGCGCATCCTGGTCACGCGCCTGGATGCCGAAAAAGCCGCGCGCACCGCTGAACTTCTTGGCAACGGCATCGACCTGGGATATGTCCCGGACGCACAGCTCGCCCTCGTGGGCGGCAAGCCCTCCCCTACCGGCAACGGACGCATCGTCGTCGCCTGCGCCGGCACGAGCGACCTGCCCGTCGCCGAAGAAGCCGCGTTGACGGCCGAGTTCTATGGCAACGAGGTCGACCGCCTCTACGACGTGGGTGTCGCCGGCCTGCACCGTCTGCTTGCGCATGCCGAGGAACTTGCCCAGGCACAGGTGGTCATCGCCATTGCCGGCATGGAGGGCGCGTTGGCGAGCGTTATCGGCGGCCTGGTGAGCTGTCCGGTCATCGCCGTTCCCACCAGCGTGGGTTACGGCGCGAGCTTTGGTGGCGTAGCCGCGCTGCTCGCCATGCTCAACTCCTGCGCCAGCGGCGTTTCGGTCGTCAATATCGACAACGGCTTTGGTGCCGCCTACCAGGCAAGTCTTATCAATCATCTGAGCGCCGGCACGCCCTGCGCCCGTTAAGGAGCATTCCATGTCCAATCATCAGCACACGCTTATCATCGACGGCACCTCGGGCATCAGCGGCGATATGACCGTCGCGGCCCTGCTCGACCTAGGCGCCAGCGAGGAGCACCTGCGCG
Organism: uncultured Collinsella sp.; assembly: GCA_902469435.1. Taxonomy (GTDB): domain Bacteria; phylum Actinomycetota; class Coriobacteriia; order Coriobacteriales; family Coriobacteriaceae; genus Collinsella. The sequence continues at coordinate 63,741 of CABRCR010000061.1, forward strand.
AGCAGCTCGCCACGCTGCCGGTCGACGGCTTTACGATCGCCGTCGCACGCGTAAGCAAGCATGGCATCGACGCCTGCGATTTCGACGTCCAGCTTGCAGAGGAGCTCGAGAACCACGATCACGATATGGCCTGGCTCTACGGCAACGAAGCAGCTGCCGAGCACACGCACGAGCATGAGCACCACCATCATGATCATGGCGAGCACGAACACGAGCACTGCCACGAGCATGACCACGACCACGAGCATGACCACGACCACGGCCACGACCACGACCACGACCACGAGGGTCACCATCACGCCCACCACCATCACCACCGTTCTTTGGCTGACGTCACCGCCATCATCGATGGCTCGCAGTTAAGCGATGGCGCCAAGCGTCGCGCCCTCGCCATTTTTTCCGTACTCGCCGCTGCCGAGGCCAAGGCTCACGGCAAAACGCCCGAGACCGTCATGTTCCACGAGGTGGGCGCCGTCGATTCCATCGTCGACGTCTGCTCTGTCGCCATCTGCCTCGATGACCTGGGTATTGAGGACATCGTGGTCGAGTCGCTCTCCGAGGGTCACGGTACCATCCGTTGTGCCCACGGTCTCATGCCCATTCCCGTCCCCGCTGTCGTCAACCTGTGCCAGGCGGGCAATATCGCCCTCACGCCCGCACCAGTCGCCGGCGAGCTTGTGACGCCCACGGGCGCCGCCATCGTCGCCGCACTGCGCACGTCCGAGCACCTGCCGGCCCGCTACCGCATCGAGGCCGTCGGCTACGGCGCCGGCAAGCGCCCCTACGAGGGTTGCTCCGGCACGCTCCGCTGCCTGCTCGTTGACGCGGACGCATAGCCATGGATGCCCGCAAGGCAAAAAGCCGCGCTGCCATCGTTGCGGCGTTCTCCGAGCTGCTGCGCGAAGAGGACTACGGCAAGATCACCGTCGGCGACATTATCGCTCGCGCCCATGTGGGTCGGACCACGTTCTACGGCCTCTTCAAAAGCAAAGATGATCTGCTCGCTGAGCTCGTGAGCGACATCTGCACCCACGCCCTCGACGATGACGGTACGCCCCTCGATGACCCACTCGTTCAGGTCGAGCATATCCTCAACAACCTCTGGGAGCGCCGCCAGGGCGTTCGAGCCCTCGTAGCCGGCGCCGGCTCACGCGTCTTCGCCGACTGCCTCCGCAAGACCATCATGGCGCGCGCAGCCGAAACCGTCCCCGCCGATCCCACAGGCCCCGCCGGCACCATAGACCGCAGCTTTTTACTCCATCACATAGCCTCAAGCTTCGTAGCCACCGTCCAATGGTGGGCCTGGCACAACTTCCAAGCCAACAAAGCCGACGTAGCCAATGACTACCTATCAGCCATACAACCCCTCTTCAACTAAGTAAGACCCCACCCCAAAGCGCCATCCCATCACCAAGTCACGCTTTCTTGTAAGAGCACCAAAAAGCAAAGCGCCCCTCCCATCCAAATTCAGATATATATGTTGGTTTGCTTGTTCGAACACAGCCAAGAATGCTCAGGGCTCGGTAAGGGTTTACTTTCCAACGCATTCCGCAGGACGCAAAAAGGCTCGCCGCACAAAGTGCGCAGCGAGCCTTTTTGCATGTCCGAGGACGCGTTGGAAAGTAAACCCTTACCGAGCCCGGACCTTATAGAGCCGTCCTTCGACTAGAACATGCCCAAGAAGCCATGCACAAACAGCGCGGCCACAATAGCACCGACAAACGGCGCGATGCCAGGAACAAGCAGGCCATACTTCCAGTTGTTGTCAGCCTTGTTCTTAATCGGCAGCACCTGATAGGCCATGCGAGGACCAAGGTCACGTGCCTGGTTCATGGCGAAGCCGGTGATGCCGCCCATGCCCATGCCAACGGCCCAGACAATCAGGCCGACGCAGATGGCGAGCAACAGAACGTTCTCACCAGCACGGCTAGCAGCAGCAAGGATGGCGCTGATGAACACGAAGGTGCAGATAGCCTCGCAGAAGAAGTTGCGGGCATAGTTCGTGCCCTCGGTGGTGGGGTTGGTCGAGAAAATGTTGCGCTGAGCAATGGGATCGACGACACCCTCGGATGCCTTGAACTCATCGGCATACATAAACCAAGCGATCACGGCACCCACAAAGCCGCCGAGCATATCGGCAAGCATGAAGGGGATGCAGTTGCCCCACGGCACCAGACCGACGATGCACTGGGCAAGCACCATAGCGGGGTTCATGCACACGGCGCCGCCAAAGACAAACAGGCAGACCGAGATGCCAAAAGACCAGGTGGTGATGGCAAACATATGGCCGGAGCCCTGATACTTGGTGCCCTTGAGCACGGTATCGCAGTGCACGCCCACGCCAAAGACGATCATGAGGGCCGTCGCGCCGAATTCGCAGAGGAGTTTGGTAAGCATAAAACCTTATCTTTCTTGTCGGTTATAAACGATTCGTTTAGGCCGCGCACTAGTGCTGCGCAACAACAACGCCCAGGCCATCGGGAATGACGGCAACCTTGGCATCGGCACCCTTCATCTCAAAGGCGAGCTTGAGCGCCTCCTCGATAGTGTTGACCGGCGTCATGTGCATATCCTTGAGCATCTGGTGATCGCACAGGTCGGTGACCATGATCACGGGGTGATGCGCCAGGATGCGGGCAAAGATCTGGCTCGTCCACTGATCGGGCAGGGTCTCGTCCTTGGGACGATCGATGCAGGCGCGCTCAAACTCCGCCGGATCGTTGTCGGCGATGTTGTGATAGAAGCCCTCGCCACCGTGACCGTCGGCACAACCGGCGACGTCGATGATCACGCCGCCCTCGGGAAGCGTGGCCTCGGCAGCGCACATGCCCTTCACGGCCTGATAGATGTTCTGATCGAGCGGGTAGCCGCCGTTGGTGGTGATGGCAATCTCGCACTCAACGGGCTCAACGCCGGCAAGGCTCTTCACGAACTCACAGCCAGCCTCGTGCGCCTTGTGGATGTCGCCGGCAAAGGAGCCGATGACCTCGTGCTTGCCGTTGAGCACCACGTTGAGCACAAAGGCAAGGTGAGCCATCTCGGCGGCGGCGAACATGTCCTCGCTCACGTGGTTGTGGCACAGGTTGCCGGCACGCGAGTGGGAATCGTTCACAAACTGGCCGTTGTGGTTGTACATGATGGTCTTGTAGCTGGCGATGCCAGGCAGGACGGACTTGCGGCTACCAGAGAAACCGGCAAAGAAATGCGGCTCAATGAAGCCCTCGGCAAGCAGCAGATCGCAATCGGCAGCAATCTTGTTGATGATGCACTCGCCACCAGAAGGCAGGGTACCGATCTTTTTCATCATGCTGTCGTCGGTCGCGACATGCATGACGATCTCCTCGTTAGCGACGATCTCCTCGCCGTACTTGTTAACGAGTTCCTCGTGCGTCGACGGACGGTGCATACCCGTAGCAACCAGAATGCGAACGCGCGCCTCAGGCGCAGCGGAGTGGATGTGATGCAGCAGAATAGGCATCGTCACACGCGAGGGAACGGGACGCGTATGATCGGAGCTAATGATGACAATATCCTTCTTGCCAGCACAAAGCTCCTCGAGCGAAGGCGAGCCATAAGGGTTGGCAAGCGACTCCTCTACTAGCTCTTCCTGCGATTTCGTGGTCTTAAACTCGTTTTGATGACCTTCCATCACACCCGCGAAGTTCTTATCCTCGAGCTCCAGATGCAACGTCTTGTGGTCAAACGGCAGTTCACATTCAAACAATGACGAGCGCCCTCTTCCTTTCAACTGACACACTAGATAAACCGTTGGAAGGATACGCCGCTCACCGAAAAACACCACCGTCCACCGACTCATTAACACAACGTTCATATTTGACCCACAACAAAACGGCCGCGACCCCAAACGGGACTACGGCCGGAACAGTCGTAAGGCGAGAAGCGCCAAATGCGCCACCAGGATAGACCCCCTCCAAAACGCGCGAAGCGCGCCATTTTTCTCCTCAACTTTAATCCCTGAAGACCGAGGACGAAGGGACCCGATGGGTTTCCCTCTGAATGCATTCCACAGCACGAAGCCCCATCAAAGTGCGCGAAGCGCGCTATCTTTCCCCAGCAGTAATCCGCCGAAGACCGGACATCGTAGGGCCCGCCATTAGTTTACTTTTAGGCACACTCCGCAGGACGCAAGAAGCCCTCGCCGCACGAAGTGCGCAGCGAGGGCTTCTTGCATGTTCGAGGACGCGCCGGAAAGCAGGCATACGGCGGGTCCCGGTGAGAGCCACAGGGCTATCGATTACCCCGTGTTCTGCAATCCCGCCGAGACGCCGGTCACAGTCGAAAGAATCAGGCTCATGTACTCGGCCTTCTTCTCCTCGGCCATCTCGTCCTGGTTCATGCGCACCTCGCGAAGGGCGCGGACCTGGGCGATGGACAGGGCGTCGACGTAGGGGTTACGCACGCGGACGGCGCAGCCGAGCACGCGACGACGCTGCAGCGGCCACTCGTCACCGACGATGGCAAGGACCCACTTACGCGTGAGCTGCATCTCGGTGAAGACCTTCTTGGACAGATCCTGGCGGTCGCCCAGGTGCAGATACATCTTGGCGATGCGCTGGTCGGTCTTGGCGATCGACATCTCGATGTTGTCGATAAAGGTGCGGAAGAACGGCCACTCCTGGTAGGCAGCCTTGAGCTGATCAAGGTCGCCAAGCTGCTCGCAGGCAGTACCCAGGCCGTACCAAGCGGCCAGATTGATGCGCGCCTGGCTCCAGCTGAAGATCCACGGAATGGTACGCAGGTCGTCGAGCGACTTGGCGCCCAGGCCGCGCTTGGCGGGACGCGAGCCGATCGGCAGCAGACCGACCTCGGTCAGCGGCGTCACGGTCGAGAACCACGGTGTAAAGTCCTCGGTGTTCAGCAGGTCCAGATAGCGCTCATGGCTTACTGCGTTGAGCTTCTCCGCCATATCCCAGAACTTCTGCGTGGTCTCGGTGTTGGTCTTCTCGACACTCGGGGCCGACTGCAAAAGCGTTGCGGCGGCAACGGACTCAACATGGCGCTGGGCCAGCGTGCGGTTGCCGTAACGGGCAAAGATGACCTCGCCCTGCTCGGTGAGCTTAAAGAAACAGTTGACCGAGCCCTTGGGCTGCGCCAGCACGGCCTTGTTGGCCGGGCCGCCGCCACGGCCCACGGCACCGCCGCGACCGTGCATGAGCACCAGGTCGATATCGTTCTTCTCGGCCCACTTGGCGATGCGCTCCTGCGCGGAGTGCAGCGCGAGCATGGCCGTGGTAGGACCGGCGTCCTTGGAGGAGTCGGAATAGCCCAGCATGACCTCCATGCGGCGGTTGGTCTGGGCAAGGCGCTTTTGCACCACGGGCAGCGTAAGCATCTGGTCGAGCACGTCGACGCAGCCCTCGAGGTCCTCGAGCTGCTCGAACAGCGGGATCACGTCGAGCTCGGGGACATCCTCCTCGTGTGCAAAGGACAGGTGGGCCAGCTCAAAGACGTCGGCCACATGCTGGGCGCTCTTGGTAAACGAGATGATGTAGCGATGCGCCATCTTCTTGCCGTAGCGCTTCTGGATGGAGCCGATAGCGCGGAAGGTATCGATGACCTCACGCGTCATGGGCTGCAGGTCGCCATGGATACCGTTCTCGTGGATATCCTTGAGGGCGCGGGCATGCACCACGGAGTGCTGACGGAACTCCATCTCGACCATATGGAAGCCGAAGGACTCGACCTGCCAGATGATGGTCTGGACCGGGCCGTAGGCAGCACGGACGGCACCGCAAGCGGCCAGCGAGCGCTGGACGACACGCAGGTCATCCAGGAACTCATCGGCGCTGTGGTACATGGTATCGGTGATACGGCGCACGGTGGCGTTCAGACGGTCGGCCATGACGAGCATGACGGCGCGATGCGGCTCGTGCTCGGAAATCAGCTCGGCGCGAGCCGTGTACTGAGCGCTCATCTCGACCTGATGGTTCCACAGGTTCATGAGCTCTGCCGACGGCTTGCTGTAGGCGGCCTCGAGCGTAAGGTTGCGGCCGATGCGGCGGCACTTGTCCTCGAGCTTGAGCACCATGTGCGTGAAGTACTTGGCGGCGACCTCGCGGCTCACCTTGGCGGTAACGTTGGGGTTACCGTCGCGGTCGGAACCGATCCAGCTGCCGGGATGGAAGAACGCCGGGCACAGCGGCGGCACGGTACCGGCCTTGTCGCCCAGCACCCAGTCGTCAAAACGACGGTAGATGACGGGGATCACATCGAACAGTGTGTTATCGAAGATGTCGATGATGGTATCGGCTTCCTCGACCGGCGTGGGCTTCTTGAGCGCGATGGGGCTCGTGCGCACCAGAGCGTCAATCTCCTGCAGCATATGGCGCTCGTTCTCCACCAGGTCGGAGCCGCCCAGGCGCGGACGCTCCTCCAGCAGGTTGGAGATACGGCGAATCTTGCCCTCGACGGCCTTACGACGGGCCTCGGTGGGATGTGCGGTAAAGACAGGGTGGAACTCGAGCTTGTCGAGCAGCTCGTTGGCGCCCTCGACACCCATCTCGTTTACCAACTGGTGATAGGCGACGGTGAGTTCGTTGGCGGGATCGACCTCGGTATCGGTCGACGCACCTGCCTCGCGCTCGCGCAGCTGCGCCACGCGGTAGTTCTCCTCCGACAGGTTTGCCAGATGGAAGAAGCTCGTAAAGGCGCGGACAATAACCTGCTGCTTATCGAGCGGCAGGCTGTCAATCAGATCGACGACCTCACGAAACGCCACAGCAGTAGGCTCGTCGGCGGTGGGCACGCCCTGCTTGTCGACGGACTCGTCGGCAGCACGGGCGCCGGGATTTCCGGCATTGGCCACAATCTCGGCCGTCAGGATCTTGTCGAACAGGTCCGCGATCTCGGGATCATACTCGCTAAGCACACGGCGCTCCAGGCGCAGGAACAGCGCCAAGTTGTCGCGCAGCTCCTCGGGGATCTCGATCTCGGCGAGACGCTCCCTGGACTCGGCATTCGAGCCGATTCGGTTAACGAGGCGGTTGACCACGGCAGCGACGCGCGCCGCGGCTTCGGGTACAGACTGGTTGCTTAGGTTCTCAGCCACGTTTCCTCCCATTCCTCCTTCTATGCACGTAACATGCGGTATTCATTATAGGCGCTTGCGAAATACTTTCGACACTGATTGCGCTTTACCACACAAAAGTATTTTCTGCATTGCAAGGGTTTTTGCCCTAAATGGTCGTATTTCTCGGTGGGCGGCATACGTAAATGGGGGCATTCCGCATAAAAGCGAAACACCCCCGTAACAATCGCTCGCAATGAGCTGGGCACCCCAGCGGCACTACAGCTCAAAAATCATGCGCTACAGGCGCTCGCGAACCGCCTCGACCACGTTGGCCAGATCGACGAGGGCCTCGTCATGGCTCTCCATGTCGCGCACCTTGACCTTGCCGGCGGCAAGCTCGTCGCCACCCAGGACCAAAATGAGCTTGGCGCCAACCTTGTCGGCCTGCTTAAACTGAGCTTTGAGCGAACGACCCTGGTAGTCGGCCTCGGTCACGATGCCAGCGGCACGAAGCTCCTGCGTGATGGCAAAGACGTTCTGGCGCAGCTCCTTGCCGGCATTGGCGACGTAGACGCACGGGGCCTCCTCGGCACCCAGGTCGCTGCCAAAGGCCTGCAGGGCCAGCAGCGCACGCTCAAAACCGACGGCAAAGCCGACGCCTGCCGTGGGCTTGCCACCCTCGAGCTCGACCAAGCCGTCATAGCGACCGCCGCCACCGATGGAACCGACGCCGGCGCCGGGAGCCTCGACCTCAAAGACGGTACGGGTGTAGTAGTCCAAGCCACGCACCAAGGTGGGATCCTCGACATACTCGATACCCGCCGCATCCAAATAGCGCTTGACCTGCTCGTAGTGCTCGCGGCACTCATCGCACAAGTTGTCGCCCATCAGCGGTGCGTCGGCCATGATCTCGCGGCAGTGGTCGTTCTTGCAGTCGAAGGCACGCAGCGGATTGAGCTCGGCGCGCTCGCGGCACTCGTCGCACATCTCGTCGGCGTGATCGAGGATAAACCGCTTGACCTGCTCGCGATAGGCCGGACGGCATTGGGCATCGCCCATCGAGTTAATGAGCAGACGGAGCTTGGAAAGATCGAAACCAAGGCGCTTGTAGAACTCCATGAGCATGATGATGCACTCGGCGTCTGCTGCCGGATCGGGAGCGCCGAGCCACTCGATGCCCACCTGGTGGAACTGGCGCAGGCGACCCTTCTGGGGACGCTCGCCACGGAACATGGCCTCGGCGTAGTACGCCTTAAACGGCGTGGAGCCCTGGGGCACCAGGTTGTTCTCCACGACGGCGCGCACCACACCGGCCGTGCCCTCGGGACGAAGCGCCAGGCGCTGCTTGGGCTTGAGCTTGCTATCGGTGCCCTCAGCAAAGACGCGCTCCAGGTTGGCGCCGCTAAAGACGCGGAACATCTCCTTGCGCACGACGTCGGTCGACTGGCCGATGCCGTGGACAAACACGTCCACCTGCTCGATGGCGGGCGTCTCGATGGGCTTAAAGCCAAACGGCTCGAACACGCCGGCAGCGATCTGCTGCATCTTTTGCCAGGCGCGCATCTCAGCGCCGATAAGGTCGCGGGTTCCCTCCGCCTTCTGTGCCTGCATGGGCAAACACCTTTCTTTTGTATCGCGTCATAGGTAGTGGTCATTATACGGCACAAACACAAACAGCGGCGGTGCATCTGACCGAACGAGGGTATGGGGACTCGTTCGGCCAGATGCACCGCCGCGGTAGCCACGGACGAAGCGGACAAGCGGCAATGCGCTTTGGCCTATCTACTCCCCCGCCACGCTTGCGCGCAGCTTGGCGGCGATGGGCTCGGACGCCAGCAGGAACACGAGCATGACCACGGAGCACGCCAGGCACACAATCCAGGTGCTCGCAAAGGAGCCCGTGGCATCGAACAGCACGCCCGAGACAATGGCGCCCACGGTGCCGCCGACCATCTCGAGCGAGGTAATGGTGCCCGTGACCTTACCCAGGTCGGCCATGCCAAACTGCTTAGACGCAGCGATCGTGGGCGTTGGAGATGGTGTACTGCGCAAGGGAAATGCCCAGGTCGCTGACGATCAACGGCTGGAACAGGCTCATGCAGTTGACGAAAATCGTGTAGCACGTGGCCATGATCACGAAGCCAGAGGCCACCACGAGCCAGCCGGGGAAGAGCTTACGTTGCTGAGACATGCTGTTCCTTTTTTAAACAAACGAGTAGCAAGATTGGGTGCTACCGGTGGTCGGCGATGTAGCCCAAAGCGACGGCGGCATAAGCCGCGGCGCCGAGAGGAAGCTCGGCATCGTTAAAGCGCGCCTTGGGATGATGCTGGGCAAAATGCTCGTCCGTATCGGTCACGGCCGCGCCCACCGTAAAGTACGCACTTGGGATCTCGCTCGAGATAAGTGCGAAATCCTCGCTCGCCATGGCGTGGAATAGCGGCAGGAAGGCAGCCTTGGGCAGCACCGCGCCCACGTAGCCAAGCGAGGCCTGGGTCATATCGCTGTCGAGCACGAGCGGCGGAACGTCCGAAAGCGTCTCGATGGTTGCCAGCGTACGATATGTTGCGGCAACGCCGTTGACGACCTCCGCGATGCGGGTCTTAAGGTGAGCCATGAGCTCGACATCGAAGCCGCGCAACGTTCCCTCGAGCACGCAGGTGTCGGGGATGACGTTGGCCGCCAAACCGCCAGCGAACTTACCCACGGTAAGCGCGACCTCCTTGGCCGCCGGCACCTCGCGAGAGATAAGCTCCTGAAGCGCCAGGTGCACATGCACGCCGGCCGTGATGGGGTCGATGCAGATCTCGGGGCTCGAGCCATGGCCACCCTTGCCCTGCAGCGTGATGCGGAAACCGTACACGCCCGAGAGCGCCGGACTCCCATAGAGCACCAGGCCAAGCGGCGACTGGCTATTGACATGCATGGCAAAGGCGGCCTGGGGACGCGGGTTCTGCAGCAGACCGTCGGCGATGGCGGCGCGGGCACCCTCAAAGGTTTCCTCGCCCGGCTGGAACAGCAACTTAACTGTGGCGTTAGCGTCGACAAGCTCGGACTCGCGGGCCTTGAGCAAACGGGCCGCGCCGAGCAGCGCCGTCGCATGCATATCGTGGCCACAAGCGTGCATGCAGCCGTTGGTGGAAGCGAAAGGCTCGCCCGATTCCTCGACAACGGGCAGGGCATCCATGTCGCCGCGAAGCATGATGACCGTACCGGCCTGTTCGTCCGTGCAGACGCCATTGCCCTGGGCCGCGGCGGCACCGGCGCCGACAAGGCCCACAACACAGGAACCATCGACGAGCGTGGCAAATGGGATTTCCATCTCGGTCAGGCGCGCTTGAATATACGCAGAGGTCTGCGGGAGGCTATTACCCAGCTCGGGCATCTGGTGTAAATCGTGTCGCCACACAGCGAGCTCGTCTGCAAAAGCCTGAGCTTCTGCAACGAGACCGTCACCGATAGCGGCCTGCGCCGCTGCGGTGGCCTTGGGCGCTGATTGCGGTTGAAGATCGGACAGAGCTGGTGCCATAAATGCCCTCCAGTAACGTTTTTGCAGCAAGCACTTTGATAGCGTAAAGTGCAAGGTACAACTTTAAGGGCGACGCATAAAAAATGCCGCCCCGAGAGGGCGGCGCAACAAGTTGTTTACAATTGCGGGCGCGGCTTTTTGCGCAAAAAATCGAAGTGAGTCTCGCTCAAGATAATCGACAGGAAGATAAGCACGAAGCCGGCGAGCAGGCGCGAGGTGAGCGCCTCCCCCATCAGCAGCACCGAGAACAGCACGCCCGAGGGGGACTCCATCGAAAGGAGCAGCGAGCCCGTCGAGGCCGGGACGTGCGCCAATCCAACGTTTTGGACGAGCAGTGCCACGCACGTACAGCCCACCGAGAGAAAGGCCGCCACGCCGACAAAGCTCGGCGTCCACACGGACAGAGGCGCCTGAGTCTCGAATAGCAGCGACGTGATTAAGCTCAAAACGCCATTGCCCACAAACATCCAAAACGTGATGACGTTGATGTCCATCTTGCGGCCATACTTGGCGGTCACTGCCATCTGGATAGCAAAGAAGACCGCGCCGCCCAGCGTGATGACATCTCCAGCATTGAACTCGACGCTATCGAGTGCCACCAGGCCAATGCCCGCCAGGCACAGCAGTGCCGCACCCAGGTTATAGCGGGTGAGCTTTTCGCCGCTCAGGACATAGCTGGCAAACGGCACAAGGATACAGTACGTGCCCGTCAAAAATGCACTCTTGCCTGCCGTGGTCTGTGCCAGGCCAATCGTTTGCAGTCCGTATGCTCCCCACATGAGCGCACCCATGCCCAGCCCGACGATCAGGTTGCGGGCATTGAAATGAGCGATGATGCGCTTATGGAAAATAGCAAACATAACCAGTGATGCCGGGAGAAAGCGAACGTAGACCAGCTCGAACACCGGAATGGTATCGAGCGCATCTTTCATGGTGGTAAAGGAATAGCCCCAGATGACCGCCACCGAAAGCAGCAAGACCTTCCAGAAGAACGGAGAACGCGCGCCGGCGCCGCGGGAGGTGCCGCCGGCACCCAGGTCTTCGCGCGCTACAGGGCTATCGGGCATGTTTTCGATTTCATCAACGGCATTCTGAGCCATAGGGCATCCTCGCGCTCAGTCTGGGCGTGGTGTCCGCACGTGCATGGCCGCGTGCCGCCTCATGGTCAAATAAAACGGGGCGCACCGGACCCCCGGCACGCCCCGCTACTGTAGCAACAACCAGCGTTGCACCGCAATCCAGCCCACTAAAGCGTCAGCAAAGTGAACCTCGACGTTTTGTCAATGTCACGCTGTTGCACTAAATAAGCTTCGTGCTTTCAAGCTTTTCGATGATCCAGTCGTTGGCTTTGATGACCGGGCGGCGGAAGACGACGCCCAGTGCCAGCGACGGAATCAGATAGCTCGCCAGAATGCCTAGCTCAATCCAGTACTCCATATGGTAGGCGCCAGCCATGGCGGCATGCATGGCGTTGATGCCGTGGGTGAACGGCAGGAACGGATAGATCGCCTGGAACACAGGGCCGGTCATCTCGATGGGGAACGTACCGCCCGAACCGCCGACCTGCATAACCAACAGCACGACGGCGAGCGCCTTGCCGATATCGCCAAACGAAACCGTAAGCGTGTAGACGATATTGGAGAACACGAGACTCGCGACCCAACCCGCCAGCACAAATTGCAGCGGGTTGTCGCACTGAATGCCAAAGAACAGGATGTCGCCCGCGCACACGAGTGTCGCCTGCAGCAGGGCCAGACCTCCAAAGAACAGGTAGCGGCCCAGGTAGATCTCGTGCAGGCGCACGGGGATCAGCTCGTTGATGAGCTCATCGTCAACCGAGACCTTCATCATGGCCGCCAGTACAATCGAGCCCACCCACAGCGACAGAATCGTGTAGAACGGTGCCATGGCCGAACCGTAGTTGCGGATCGGATAGACCGGTTTGCGGTCGAGCGCGACGGGGCCGGAAAGCGACACGGCGAGGCCCTCGGGGTCGTTGCCAATCATTGTCTTAATCATGGCCAGGTCACCCGACATCAGAGCGCTATCAAGCTCGTCCTTAAAAGCGCTGATCTTGTCCGACGCCTCGCCCAACTGATCAGAAGCCTTGTTGACCAGCGTCGCAGCCTTGGACAGACCCTTTGCGAGCGAGCCAGAGGCGTCGGTCAGACCGCTCACGGCGCTATCCAAGTCACCCGAGATACCGTTCAGGGAATCCAGAACGCCCGAGATGGTCTTCTTAAGCTCCTTGGCCTTAACCGAGAACGTGGAATCGTAGTCGGACTTGGCTCCCGAGATACCCGCCTTGGCATCGGCGATGGCCTGGTCGACCTCGGCACGCGAGTTGTTGACCTCCGCCATGCCGTCCGAAAGGGACTTTGCGGTCGCCGTCAGGTCCTTCGCATTGTTGCGGTACTCCACGGCAATTCTGCCCAGCGACGTAGCAACGGACTTGAGACCGTCTTTGAACTTGTCGTCACTCACCTGGTCGGCAAGGTTGCGGAGCTGATCGGCCATCGCATCGATATCGTCAGCACGCGTATTGAGCGCCGCTGCGGCTTCGTTGAGCTGAGACACCGTAAGGTCAACATGCTGATTCGCGGCATCGAATGCCTTCGCAAGCTCGGCGGACACGTTGTCGAACGAGCCCGCGCTTCCGTCAATCGCCGCGTCAACGGCATCGTTGGCGGCCTTGAGCGCTTCCTTGGAATCATTGATGCCGCTCTTGGCGTGCTCCATCAGCCGCTTCGTCGACTCATCAACGGTGCCCGTCTGCTTGAGCATGCCGCCCGCCGATGTCAGTGAATCGGACGTGGAGCTCAAAATGCCCGCGAGCGACGTCGCACTCGCCTGAACGTCCTGCAGGTCCTCGACCGAATCGCCCAGCGTCGAGGACAGATTGGCGATAAAGTTGCTCACCTGGTCGGTACTCATATAGTCGAGCAGGCTGGACACGGTCTTAAGGCCGATGGTCGTGATGGTCTTGGTAAAGGTCTCGTTGACCTGACTCTGGACGGCGCTCGAGCCCTTTTCAGTCACGATCTGTGCGATGGCGTTAGCCTTCTGGTTCTCGTAGAACTCGATATCGGCGTGCTTCACCTCGGTCGAGAAAAGCGTCATCATGTCGGCGCTAAACGTTTTAGGGATAACGACGGCAGCGTAGTACGCGCCCGACTTGACGCCATCGATGGCCTTATCGCGATCGTTGAGCACAACCCAGTCGAAGTTCTCGTTGCCGCGCAGGGTGGCGGTTACGTTTTCGCCCACGTTGACCTCGACGGGAATCAGATCGCTCTCGTAACCCTCATCAGTGTTGACCACGGCGATCTTAAGGTTGCCGGTGTTGCCGTACGGATCCCAGCTTCCGGCGATGTTAAACCATGCATAGAGACATGGCACGATGATCAGGCCCATCACGACGACCATGCCGATCACGGAGCGAGACACGTTTTGGACATCGCGCTTAAACAGGTGCAGGATGTTTTTCATTTATGCCTCACCTCCTTTAGAGTGCTTGCCAAGCGAGGTGGTGTCCCCGTCGTTTCCGTTTACGTTGTCAGCGCCGTCGGCATCTTGAGCCTTACGATGCGCACCGATATGCGACAGACGGCTCGTAGGCTGTTCGCCTCCCTTGGCGCCACGCTCGCTGGCGTTGAGACCAAACATGCGACGGGCAGCAGGGATGGCAGCCGTGTGCTCGCGCATCTCGCGGCGAAGATCCTCGTCCGAAAGCGCCGAGATACGCATCTGGGTATTAAGGCTCGCACGGATGTACTCGATGTTGATGAGCCAGCCGCAGATGGCGATAACCGAAATGATCCAGATAACGAGTAGGATGATCTTGCCGTTATTGTCGATATCGAGCACCGTCGAAAGCACAAAGAGCAGAACCTGCACGCCTACCACGGCGGCAAAACCGCCCTTGATGTAGTACGGGTAGCGATGCTCAAACGCCACGGCATGATCGAGCAGCTCGCGACGGTACGAATCCGAATCGAGCATGACGCGCATGGCCGTGCGCAGCGAATAGCGCTGGCGCGGCAGGTCGTTGGACTCGCAGATCATGAGGCCCGTCGTGGAAAGCTGCTTGTCAAAGAGCAGGTTGAGGTTGAGCAGCAGCGGACGCAGCTGCAAGCCAATAAAGAGTGCGATGGCAAGGAACACGCCCAGGATGCACAGGTTGAACAGGTAGTTGAACGAATACATGCCACCGACGGTCTCGCGCAGCAGGTTGATGCCATAGGTGAAGGGCAGCAGCGGATGCAGCCATTGGAAGAAGCCGGGCATCATCTCGATGGGATACATGCCCGACGAGCCGGGGATCTGCACAATGACGAGGATGACGCCAATGGCTTTACCGATATGCTTAAACGTGGTGGACAGCGCATAGATGATGTTGACGTAGGTGAACGAAATAGCGATGCCGCCCAGTACAAAGAGCAGCGGATTGACGCACTGAACGCCAATGACCAGATCTCCCACCGTAACGATGATGGCCTGCAACGCACCCAGGATCACCAGCAGCAGCCAGCGGCCAAAGTAGCCCTGACGCGCCGTAAAGCTACCGATGCCCTCGCGGTCGACCTCGAGTTTATAGATAGCGATGAGCACATAGCCGCCTACCCACAGCGCCAGATTGGTGTAGAAGGGCGCGATGCCCGAGCCAAAGCTCTTGACCGGATAGATTGACTTGGACGTCAGCTCAACCGGAGATGCCATGAAATCTGCCACGTCATTGACGTCGACGTCCATGAGGTCGGCTAACTCGCCCATAGACTCAGAGGTCTGCAGCGCCGCAATGTCATTGGCGGCGGTCGCGAGCTTGTCCTGAACCTTGGCAAGGGAGGCGTCGGTTTGGGACAGCGTGGTCTTTGCCTGCTTGAGCGTGGCGTCGAGCTGCGCCAGCGTGCCGCGCGCGCTCGCTATCGTGGGGGTCATACCCGACACAATGCCGGTCAAATCGCCCGAAACGGCGGCAAAGGAGTCAAGCGCGCTCGAAGCCTTCGGAAGTGCGTTCTGACCCAGATCGGTCTGAGCCTGACCGAGGTTAGCCGTACCGGTCTGAATTGTCGCGTTGAGTGCGTTGCTCGCGTTCGAGATTGCCGTAGCGTCGTTTGCCATGGCGCTCGACTGTGCAGAAAGGCCATCCTTGATGCTCTGCAGCTTCTGGTTTTGCTCGCGAAGCGAATCGATGGTCGATACAATGCGCGCGTCAATTTCCTCGGAACCTGTCGACGTGTCATTAACGAGAATCTCCAAGTGCCCGATAACGGCCTTATTGTGATCGATCGTCGCCTGGAGAGACTCGAGCGAGTTGTCGATGCGGGTGGTCGTAGATGTGACCGTACCCGTTAGCTTGCCAATCGCAGCGTTCGCGGAGGCTGACGTCTTGGTGAGTGCAAGGCTACCTTCCGAGAGTGCCTTGGAGAGCGAGGTGATAGAGTTGCCCGCCGTGGCGCGAGCCTCGCCCAGCAGGTCGTTGCCCTGGGAGATTGCCTGCGTCAGCGACGGTGCCTGACCTTGCAAGCCGGCAAGCGCCGCATCAGCCGAGGCGATAGAGCCACTCGTCTTATCGATGGCGGCATTCATATCGCCAATCGAATCGCGCACCTCACCCAAGGTGTCGGATGCCTCGGACACCGAACTTGTCAGCGAGTCCTGAGTCTGGGTTGCCTTGTCCTTTAAATCGACACCGGCATCCTTGGCGATACTGGCAACAGTCTCGCCCACCGTGGAGACAAACTCCGAGTTGATCTGCTCCTCGATGGTGTTGGCACCGGTATCGGTGACCTTGGGCGCAATGGCGCTCTTCTTCTCATTGACGTAATAGGTGAGCTTCGGCTGATGGTAATTGCCATCGAGCATCGAGACAAGATTGTCGGAGAAGTTCTTGGGGATTACGATCGCCGCGTAGTATTCCCCGCTCTCGACGCCCTCTTTGGCATCGGCAGCCGAGTCGACGAAGGTCCAGCCCAGCTGATCGTTTTCCTTGAGCTGGTCGACCACCTTATCGCCTGCATTGAGCTCGCCCACCAAGTCATTCTGGGTGCCCTGATCGTTGTTGGCGATGGCGATTTTAATGCCCTGGGTATTTCCGTACGGATCCCAGTTGGCAACGATGTTGTACCAGGCATACAGCGAGGGAATGACGCACACGCCCAAGGTAACCACCAGGGCGACGGGGTTCATAAGCAGTCGCTTAATGTCGCGCTTAAATATCGCAAAGGAGACCTTTGCGTTGGATAGTTTGCTGCCGAGACTCACGCTTGGACCATCCATCCTGTCGTTGAATCAAATCGTACTATCAAAAACCATTGTACGTAGGCGCTTTAGCGTCTCGAAGCACAATGGTATTGAGTTTTGCGGGTAGCAATATACTACGAAGATTAGTTAACGTACAGTTGTACAGTATCTCAAATTTCAGCAGGTCACAAAACCACAACCAGCACAAATTAGCAATCCGAATAAATAGTCATTGGGGACGTTCTTAAACGGACTAGTCAAACAAGAACGTCCCCGATGACTACTTAGGGCCACGAAAGCGTCGCAGGTTGAGCATAAGTCAGCGAAAACGCCCCTAAGCGAGCAAGGTGACGTGAAAGAGGAGGGAAGCGTACTTTGGTACGCGACCGACGATTGAACGTCAGATTGCCGCTTAGGGGCGTTTGCAGCGTCGACCGGTCTGCCGTTCGTTAGAACGGCAGAACCAATAGGTTCGTTAGAACGGCGGAACGAAGGGCAGCGTCGAGTAGTTACGCGGTTCGTAGAACCGCGTAACTACCAAACTACATAAGCTCGCAGACAGCTGCTGCGAAGGCAACGGGGTCCTCGGGGAGGATGCCCTCGACCAGCAGGGCCTGATCGTAGAGCAAGCCGGAGTACTGCTTGATCTTATCGGCGTCGCCTGCCTTCTGGGCAGCGACAAGCTTGTCAAAGACCGGGTGCTTGGCGTTGAGCTCGAGCACGCGCTGGCTCTTGGGCATGCCGTTGGGCGCGCCCTCGGGCCCCTTCTGGAGCACCTTCTCCATCTCGAGCGAAAGCGGACCCTCGGTGGTGATGCAAGCGGGGGCATCGGTCAGGCGCGCGGAGACGGCAACTTTCTCGACCTTGTCACCGAGCGCCTCCTTCATAGCGCTAAAGAGGTCCTCGTTTTCCTTGGTGGCGTCCTCGGCCTCCTTCTTCTCGTCCTCGGTCGCCAGATCAAGATCGCCAGTCGCGACGTTCTTGAGCTCCAGGTGACGATCCTCGACCTCGGGCTCGGCACCGTCGGCAACGGCCTTCTCGGCAGCCTCGCGGGCGGCGTCGTCTTCGTAGATCTTAGGCATATCGGCGGCAACGTACTCACGCATAGCCTGGAACGTAAACTCATCCACATCCTGCGTCAGCAACAGCACGTCATAGCCGCGCTCGAGCACGCCCTTTACCACGGGCATCTTGGCCAAGCGCTCACGCGAGTCGCCGGCGGCGTAGTAGATGGCCTTCTGATCCTCGGGCATGCCCTTGGCATACTCGGCCAGGGTAATCATCTTCTGCTCCTTGGCAGACCAGAACAGTAGCAGGTCGGCGAGCTCATCGGCCTTCATGCCATAGCTCGAGTAGATGCCGTACTTAAGGCCGCGGCCAAAGTTCTCAAAGAACTTCTCGTAGGCCTCGCGGTCGTTGTCGCGCATGTCCTCAAGATCGGCAGTGATCTTCTTCTCGACACGCTTGGCAATGGCCTTGAGCTGACGGTTCTGTTGCAGCGTCTCACGCGAAATATTGAGCGTCACGTCGGCAGAGTCCACGACACCGCGCACAAAGTTGTAGTAGTCGGGCAGCAAGTCGTCGCACTTCTCCATAATCAGCACGTTGGAACTGTAGAGCGCCAGGCCCTTCTCGTAGTCCTTGCTGTACAGATCGAACGGGGCGCGACCCGGCACAAACAGCAGCGCATCGTACTCAAGCGTACCCTCGGCATGGAAGCTGATAGTGCGCGCGGGATCGTCAAAGTCGTGGAACGTGGACTTGTAGAACTCGTTGTAATCCTTCTGCTCAACGTCGGAGCTGCGCTTTTTCCAAATCGGCGTCATGGAGTTGATGGTCTCGAGCTCCTGGTAGTCCTCGTACTCGGGCTTGTAGTCGTCGCCGGCGTCCTCGGGCTTGGGTTTCTGGCGGCTCTTGCTCACCATCATCTGAATCGGGTAGCGCACATAGTTGCTGTACTGCTGAATCAGGCTCTTGAGGCCCCACTCGGTCAGGAAGCGATCGTAGGTCTCGGCCTCGCCGTCGGCGTCGAGCTTCTCGTTCTCGCGCAGCGTCAGGATGACATCGGTGCCGTGCTCGGCGCGCTCGCCGTCTTCGATGGTGTAACCCTCAAGACCATCAGACTCCCACACGTGAGCGGTGTCCTCGCCATAGGCGCGGCTGACAACCTTTACGTGGCTGGCAACCATAAAGGCAGAGTAGAAGCCCACGCCAAACTGACCGATGATGTCGACATCGGAACCCTGCTGCTCGGCGTTCTCAGTCTTAAACTCCTCGGAGCCGGAATGGGCGATGGTGCCCAGATTGCGCTCGAGCTCCTCGGCGGTCATGCCGATACCGTTATCCGAAATGGTGATGGTACGGGCATCTTTATCAAAGGAAACACGGATGGCCAGGTCGCCCTGGTCGAGCTTGACACTCGGATCCTGCAGGCTCTTAAAGTTGAGCTTGTCGACGGCATCGCTCGCGTTGGAGATAAGCTCGCGCAGGAAGATTTCCTTATTGGTGTAGATGGAGTTGATCATGAGGTCGAGCAGTTTTTTGCTCTCGGTCTTAAATTGACGCATGTGCAGTCCTTTCGCGCTACCCCCGTCCGCAAAAACGGCCCGGTTGCCCGAGCCGCATTGCAGACCTGCTATGTTCAGACTTAGATTTTATAACCCATTAGCGCGCATATATACATACGGAATCGAAAAACTGTATGTCCAAACGCTCTGATGCGCCAATTGCCAAGGAGTGTCCCCGACTGCCGGCAGGAAAGGAACGTCCCTATCTGCCATCTACGCGCTTGGCCATCCAAGCATGGGGCTGGCCCTCGTCTTCGTAGTCCACCGGGGCAATCTGCGTGTAACCCGCCTTGGCATAGAGCGGCAGCACGTATTCCTGCGCATGCAGCTTAATGAGCTTGGCGCCGGCATCACGCGCGCACGTATCACTGGCCTCGACAATCTTGCTCGCCAAACCGCGACGGCGCATGCTCGGCAGCACGGCCACGCGCCCCATAATGTAGGTCTCCCCCGCCGCGACGCCTTCGTCCAAGTCGCACGCCGGCGACACCGGAGCCTCTGCGTCAGCTGCGCGCTCGAGTTCTTCGGGAAACACGCGCGAGCAACCGGCAAGCTCACCGTCTACATAGAGCGTCACATGAATGCAGTTCGGATCCTCGTCGATAGCGTCAAACTCATTCTCGTAACCCTGCTCGTCCATAAAAACGACGCGGCGCACCAACGCCGCGTCGTCAAAGCATCCCGTCTTAAGTTGGATATCCATGGCTGCCCTTTCATTCAATGCGAACGTTAGGGACAGATTTTAGCGAAAGTGAGCTCCGCGCACGCTAAACTTCGCGCGAGCCTTCGCCAGGCAGTCGTAATGACCCACGTTATGGGCATCGCTCGCGATGAAGCTGTACAGGTTCTGATCGAACAGGCGCTGTGCCGGCTTTTTCTCGCGACCAAAGCGACCGCCGGCAATAAAGTCCGCCGAAGCCTGCAGCTTGCAGCCCATATCGACCAGGCGCTCCGCCACGCTTACATCCTTTTGAACCGCACGATAGCGCTCAGGATGAGCGATGATCACCTGGTAGCCACGGCACTGCAAATCGTAAATCGTGTTCTCGTACTCTCTAAACGCATACGCATCGGCATGCGTCGAAAGCTCGAGCAGAAACTCGTTGGTCCCATCGAAATGCAAGTGATCCGCGGCATCGATACCAAGCTCAACGAGCTTTCGATGGTTGACCTCGAAGCCCATCTGGAGCGGAAAACCGTCAGCGTTATCGCGCAGCAGCTCAAAGGCATCCCACATCTTGTCGTAATCAAAATAGGGATCACGGCAGTGAGGAGTGCAAACGATTCTGGTTACACCGGCCCGCTTGGCAGCCTCGAGCATCGCCAAGCTCTCTTCGAGATCGGCGGCGCCGTCGTCTACACCCGGCAAGATATGGCAATGAATGTCACGCATAGGTCGGCCTTAATCAACTAAACGTTTGCTCGGTTGGTGAAGATGCCCTTTTTGGAAGTGCCCTGATCGTCGGAGCCCTTCTTAACCTTCTTACCGTCCTTGGTGTAGTAAGAATAGTAGTACTCGCTGGTCTCGGTCTCACAGTAATTCATGACGGTACCGATGAGCTTGACCTTCTCGGACTTCTTAAGCTGGGCGATAGCGTTGAGCGCCTCTTCGCGCTTGGTAAAGTCCTCGCGCACCACGAACAGCGCGCCGTCGGTCAAGCTGGCAATCTCGGCAGCATCGATGAAGGTGCCGACCGGAGGAGCATCGAAGATGACGTACTGGAACTTGGCGGACAGTGCCTTTACCAGCTTGGCAAAGCGATGGGAGACGATGATGTCGGCAGGATTGGGAATGTGCGGCTCGGCATCGAGGAAGTAGAAATTCTTCTGACCTGTCTCGACAATCGCCTGGTCGATAGAAACCTGCTCGGACAGGACTGCATAGAGTCCGCCGCGGGAGCGGACGCCGAGCATATCGGCAAGGGACCTGCGACGCATATCAGCCTCGACCAGGAGCACGGACTTGCCGCTCGTGGCGATTGCCTGAGCAAGATTAATGGAAACCGTAGACTTGCCCTCGTTGGGAATCGAGGAGGTAACGGTGATGGTGCGAATGGGGTCGTCCACGCTCGCAAAGCGGATGTTGGCCAGAAGGGTCTTGGCGGCATTCTGCACAACGAGCTTATCGGTGTTCTTTGCCTTAGCCATGCCTATTTACCACCTTTCATAGCCGGAATTCGGCCAACAACGGGAATACCCAGGAGCTCTTCTGCCTCTTCGGCACCGCGGATGCGGGTATTGAGCATGTCTGCCAAAACGACATAGGCAACTGCGATAAAGATACCGGCGAGGAACGCGACGGCAATATACAGCGTGCGCTTGGGGCCGCTGGGGGCTTCGGGGGTCTTAGCCTCGTCGATAACGTTGATGCTCTGGGCAGCGCCGACGTTCTGAGCGACCGTACTCACCGAGCTGGCAATGGCCTTTGCGACCTCAGCCGTCTCCTTGGCATCGGTGCCGGTAACCGAAAGCGTAATGACACGCGTGGTGGTCTCGGAGGAAACAGACACCTTGTAGTCATCCAAATCGGTGAGGCCCAGTTCTTTGGCGGCGCCGCTCTTAACGCTATCGCTATCCAGCAGCGTGGCGATATCGTTGGAAAGCATCTGGCTCGCCGAGAGATCGTTGTAGCTCATCTGACCGCTATCGTCGGTCTTGGCGAGAATGTACATGCTCGTCGTCGCGGTATAGGTGTTGTCCATCGCAACGAAGGACACGATGCCCATGGCGATCGCGCAGACCACCGGAAGGGTGATGACCAGCTTGAGGTGCTTCTTCAGCAGCTGGAACAGTTCGAGAAGGGTCATGCAGCTTGCCTTTCATTTCCCCAGTTCGGATTGACAAAACTGTCCGTATGTTATCGCATCTTTTTACCGAGACCAAACTCTATACATAAGAAACAGGCTCTCCTGTAAAAATGTCGGAAGCAATCGTAAAATTGCACAACAACGCCGCACCCGAAAGTCAAATGCGGCGTCTACATCAATATCTGTGTTGTATCGCTATGCGAATGGCTCGTCCTGCTGTATGGGAAACGTCACCGTAATGGTGGTTCCCACGCCCAACTCGCTCGACAGATCAAGCGTGGCGTGATGATACAGGGCCGCATGCTTGACAATGGCAAGCCCCAGGCCGGTTCCGCCGCGTGCCTTGGACCTACTCTTGTCCACGCGATAGAACCGCTCAAATACCTTGCCCTGTTCTTCAGGCGCGATACCGATTCCCGTGTCGGCGACAGCGAGGAACGGATGGCCTTCGTCGTTGGTGCCGCACTGCAGCGTAACCGTACCGCCGGGCCGATTGTAGCGGATGGCGTTGCTTGCCAGATTATAGATGAGCTCGTCGACCAAGCGCGACACGCCTTCGATGACCACAGGCTTGGTCTCATGACTTATCGTCACATTCGCCTGACGGGCAACCTGTTCAAGACGCTGCTCAACCGCGTAGATCGCACGCGAGAGCTCAATAGGCTCCGTGGACCCAATGGGCACTGCCTCGCCTTCAGTTGCACGTTCGGCCTCGTCCAAGTTAGACAGCGTAAGGATGTCGTTGACAAGCGCTGCCAAGCGGCCCGCCTCACGATAGATGCGACCGCCAAAGTTGCGCAGGTCGTCCTCGCCCTCGACCATGCCATTTGCGATGAGCTCGGCATAGCCCGAAATCGCCGTAAGCGGCGTCTTGAGCTCATGGGTGATATTCGCCGTGAACTCGCGGCGCATACGGTCGTTGTCCGCTAGCACCGCCATTTGGCGCTTGAGTTCCTGGCGCTGCGACTCGATGCGCTCAAGCATGGGGACCATCTCGGCATAGGCGTGCTCATAGCTACGGCGTGGGTGATCCAAATCCACCTCTTGCAACGGCGCGATGATGGCACGGGACTCGCGGCGCGCCATGAAAAACGAGAGTACCGCACCCGCTGCTGCGATAAGCAGCATCGGCGCCAGCATCGACAGCAAAATCGCCGCAACGCCAGGCTGGGCCTGCGCCAAGCGAACGACCTGGCCGTTATCAAGGGTGACGGCGCGATACAGCATAATCTCGTCGAGTGTAGAGCTTGCGCGCTCCGCGGAACCCGAACCACTCTCAAAGGCCTCGATGACCTCGGGGCGATCGCCATGGTTGGGCAGTGTGGAAGGCGACGCCTCGTTGTCGTAGGCAACCGATCCATCCTTGTTAATCAGCGTGATGCGTAAGTCCTCGCGATCGAGGCTACGCAAGAACGGGATGGGCTCCTGCTGCTCGTCGAGGGCGGCAGCAATGAGCTCGGTTTCCTGCGCCAGATTGGCACTCGTGGCATCCGCCAAGGTGTTTTGCACAAAGAACGCACCCAGCACCGTAAACGCCACGATAACCGCCATGGCGCAAACAAAGATCGTCACAAAAACGCGGTGCGATAGCGTTTGTTTTCCCTGGGGGGCGAAGACCACGGGTTACTCCTCCGATGCGGTGGACGCGGTGTCGTCACCTTCGGCACCATCACCGGCAGAAGGCTCAGCCAAGCGGTAGCCCACGCCGCGCACGGTCTCGATGGCGCTGGCATGCTCGCCCAGTTTTTGGCGAAGCGTCTGCACGTGCACGTCAACGGTGCGCGAACCGCCGTCGAAGTCCCAGCCCCACACGCTCTGCAGCAACGACTCGCGGGTAAAGACCACGCCGGGCTTGCGCATGAGATACTCAAGCAGGTCGAACTCGCGCAGGGTGAGCTTAAGCGGCTCGCCGGCAACGGTCACCTCGCGATGG
Organism: uncultured Collinsella sp.; assembly: GCA_902469435.1. Classification (GTDB taxonomy): domain Bacteria; phylum Actinomycetota; class Coriobacteriia; order Coriobacteriales; family Coriobacteriaceae; genus Collinsella. The sequence continues at coordinate 87,848 of CABRCR010000061.1, forward strand.
CTGGGCGAGAGCACGATGTCGCCCACACTGAGCACATCGCTCGCCTGCTTGACCATGCCGCCGCGACGCAGCAGTGCGCGGCAACGGCTCGCAAGCTCCATGAGCGAAAACGGCTTAGTCAGGTAATCGTCGGCACCGCCATCGAGCGCCATCACCTTGTCGAGCTCGGTGTCCTTGGCAGTAAGCATCATGATGGGCACCGTCGCCGTCAGGCGGTCGGCGCGCAGGCGACGCATAATCGCCAAACCATCGGTATCGGGCAGCATGATGTCGAGCAGGACGGCATCGGGTACCCGTCGCGCCACGGCGGCCTTAAACTCGCCGTCGCACGAAAAGCCCTCGGCCTCGATTCCCTGCTTGCGCAGCGCATAGACCGTCAAATCCCTGATGTTGTCATCGTCCTCGACGTAGTAGATCATGTTGAACCCCTTTGCGGCCGGCATGACCGCATCTTAACCCTAAAGGTACCTTTACGAGATGGTATCAGCCAAAACGTCCCGTCAAATAATCCGCTGTGCGCGAATCGGTCGGTTTTTTGAAGAGCTGAGCGGTGGGCGCGTGCTCCACCAGCTCGCCCAGCAAGAAAAACGCGACCGAGTCGGAGATGCGCGCCGCCTGCTGCATATTGTGCGTAACGACCACCAACGTGCAGGTCTCCTTGAGCTCGCAGGCAAGCTGCTCCACCACCAGCGTCGACACGGGATCGAGGGCGCTCGTGGGCTCGTCCATCAGCAGAATGTCGGGCTGCACGGCCAGCGCACGGGCGATGCACAGACGCTGCTGCTGGCCGCCCGAAAGACCCAGACCCGATTCTTTGAGCTTGTCCTTGACCTCGTCCCACAGTGCGGCGCGTCGCAGGGAGTCTTCGATCAGCTCGTCGAGCACGACGCGGTCGCGCACGCCCATGCCGCGAGGACCGTAGGCGACGTTGTCGTAGATGCTCATGGGAAACGGATTGGGGCGTTGGAACACCATACCCACGCGCTGGCGCAAGCGGCAGATATCGTAATCGCCCAGGATATTCTGGCCGTCGAGTGCAATCTTGCCTTCAATGCGGCAATCCTTGATGCCATCGTTCATACGGTTAAAGCAGCGCAGCAGCGTCGACTTTCCGCAGCCCGAAGGCCCGATGAACGAAGTGATCTGCTTGTCGCGAATTTTGATGTTCACGTCCTTGAGCGCATGATGGTCGCCGTAAAACAGGTCAAGGCCCTCAACATCGATGCGCGTCGGCGAGGCGGCAAGGTCCTGCGCCGTGGGGTGAGTCGCATCCCCAACTTCGCGCTCGTGCGCGGCCTCGGCTTGCGCCTCCATGAGTTCCTCAAGCTCCGTAGGCTCCATCGCCGCAGCAGCCGTCATACCGCATACCTCCATATCGATTTCAATTCAGCAGTATCGATAGTAGAAATCGCAGCTCATACGCACGTGAGCGCATTGTCAGGTGTTTGTAAGGGCACCTACGCTACGCAGCGGGCAGCTCGATGGTAAAGACGGTATGCTCGGGCGTCGATTCGCACGCGATGGTACCGCCATGCGCGCATACAATCTCCTTGGCGATGGCCAGACCCAGCCCAGCACCGCCGCGATTGGTCGCACGTGCCGCGTCCAAGCGATAGAACTTCTCAAAAATCACCTTGAGCTTAGCCGCCGGAATCGGATCACCCTGATTGATAAAGCGAATTCGCACGCCGCCGTCATCTTGGCGCCCAGCCTCAATCGTGATGGTCGATCCTTCGTAGCTATAGGCGATGGCGTTTTTCATGATGTTGTTGAACACGCGAGCCATCTTGTCGCCATCCACGAGCACCGTCAGGTCCTCACGCACATCAACTTGGACATCTTTGTGCTGCTCGTTGAGAATGGGATAGAACTCATCGGCCACCTGCGCCAGCAGCAATCCCAGGTCGACGTAGCCGCGCGTGAGCACAATATCGTGGAAGTCAAAGCGCGTGATATCAAAGAACTCCTCAATAAGCGCGTCGAGTCGGTGCGCCTTGTCGAGCGCCACGCCCGTAAAGTGCGCGCGCTGCTCAACCGGCAGGTCGGGCGCCTCCTGCAACAGCGAGAGGTAGCCCACCACGCTGGCAAGCGGCGTGCGCAAGTCATGCGCCAAGTATGTGACCAAGTCGTCCTTGCGATGCGACTCGTCGCGTAGGGCTTGCTGCACCTTACGCTCGCGATCGCGCGCGCGGTTGAGCGCACCCTCGACCTCCAGGAAGTCTCCGTCGATGTTGTCCCAGGCGTCAGGATGATCGATCAGGCGGTCCTGGATACGGGCCGCAAGCACGCGGTCGGAATGCTGCTCACCCTGCTCATAGCCCTGGTAGTACAGAGCACGGCCGCAAAAGAACAAGACGCACACGGCAAGCGCCAGGACAAAGCCAAGCATGTTGAATACAAAGCCGGCATCGAACAGCACCGGTCCCTTAATGCCACCGAGTGCCACGGTGCCAATCGCCAGCGTCATGACCCACGCGGCACCGCCGATTACCACGCAACGACGCACGATTTCAAAGCGATCGATCAGCAAGAAGCCGATGAGTAGCACCGCCAAGATACCGGCGATGTTATCAATGCCGATTAGCAGCAGACTCAGCAAAAAGAGCAGCACCGTCGCGAGCGCGCGATTATCGACGACCGCCCTCACGTATTCAAAGAGCCGATCGGGCACCTCGAACGCCTGCCTATCGTCTTTTGTCATATCAATATCCTCACAAGCGAAAAGCGTTATTCGATGATGTAGCCGACGCCCCAGACGTTTTTGATAAAACGCGGCTTCTGAGCGTCGTCACCAATCTTTTCGCGCAGGTGACGAATGTGCACCATCACCGTATTGTTGGAGCCGGGCATAAAGTCCTCGTTCCACACCGCGCGGAACAGGTCCTCCACGGGCACTACGCTGCCGCGATGCTCGGCCAGATACAGCAAGATGGAATACTCGATGGGCGTGAGGCGCACCGGCGCACCGTCCACCGTCACGGAGCGAGCGTCACGGTTGATCTCGAGGCCGTCGAGCTGGAGGGTCGGCAACTCGGTCGCCTGCGCGCGGCTACCGTAGCTGGTGTAGCGACGCAACTGAGCATGAACGCGCGCGATGAGCTCCAGCGGGCGGAACGGCTTGACCACGTAATCGTCCGCGCCAAGCGAAAGGCCTTCGATCTTATCCTGCTGGGCATCGCGAGCCGTCAACATAATTACGGGATAGGTATGGCTGGCACGAATCGTGCGCAGCAGTTCAAAGCCGTCGATATCAGGCAGCATGACATCGAGCAGCGCCAGGTCAAACTCTTGTTCCAGAATTGCCTTGGCCGCATCGGCCCCGCTGTAGGCGATTTGGACGTCAAAGCCCTCCTTTGTAAGGTAGATACCAACCAGGTCGGCGATGGCCTTCTCGTCATCAACTACCAGTATGCGCTCGTTCATGCGTGCTCCTCTCGCGCTCCATTATGCCCGAGGCGGCGCCCGCCACACACAACAAGCGTGGGCGATTAAGTCGACCTTAAGCATCCTTGCGCCCGTTCGAGCACGAATGCGGGCCATGCGCGCTCGCAACGATCGTCGTCGCCGGCAAACGATATACTCTAGTGCCATAAGAGACCATCCCGTCGAAAGCGAAATCTGTGAAGTCCCTCACCTCTTTTGCAAAACGCTCCGCCCAGCTTGCCGCTGGCTTTGCCTGCGCCATCGCCCTTGTTGCCGGCGCGCCCGCTGTTGCCGGCGCCCAAGTGCTCACGACCGACGACGTCTGCGGCAAGACCGCCGACGTCCGCGGCATCACGACAGAAAACCTGCCCGATATCGAGGCAACTAATGCCCTTGTTATGGGCAAGGACGGCACCGTCTACTATGGACGCGGCGCCGATGAGCAGGTAAAAATTGCCTCGATCACCAAGGTCATGACCGCAATCCTGACCGTCGAAAACTGCAAGATGGACGAGAAGGTCACGGTGAGCAACGCTGCCGCCACCGTAGGCAACTCGACTGCCGGCCTGCTCGAAGGCGACGAGCTCACCGTGGAGCAGGCACTACGCGGCCTGATGATCCCCTCGGGCAACGACGCCGCCATCGTGCTTGCCGAATACGTGGGCAAAAAGATCGACCCCAAGACCAAAGATGCCGAGGCAACCTTTGTGAAGGCCATGAACGAGCGCGCCAAAAAGCTCGGCTGCACCGGTACGCTTTTTGAAAACCCGCATGGTCTGGACTTTGATGAGTGGGCTGGCGATATGCACTCAACCGCACACGACGTAGCGCTGATGATGCAGGAGGCCATGAAAAACGACACGATCCGCGAGGTCGTAGCGAGCGAGGATTCCTGGATCGAGGTCACGGGCGCCGACGGCGCCGACCATTCGCATTCCATGGACACGCATAACTATTTGCTGGGCCAAGATGGCAACATCGGTGGCAAGACCGGCACCACCGACGACGCGGGCTATTGCTTTACGGGTGCCTACAACCGCGACGGCGACGAGATCTACACCGTCGTTTTGAACTCCACCACCACCGACCAGCGCTTTACCGATACCGCAACCCTTGCCAATTGGTACTACGGTCACAAGGTGACGGTCGCAATCGCCAACACGCAGGAAAAGACCGCCAACGGCAACCCGCTTATGGCGCGTATTGGCCAAACCGACTGGACGGATAAGACGATCGACGCCACGCTCGCCGATCCTACGGCGCAAGCGACCGTGTTTTCCCTTGCCGGCGAGGTGACCGAAAAGGTTAGCTACGACGATCTTTCGGGCACGGTGCATGTGGGCGATAAGGTGGGTAGCGTTACGCTCAAGCAGGACGGCACCAAGATCGCCGTCATGGACCTGGTTGCCGACGAAGAAGGCGCTGGGCCGAATCCCATTGAATGGCTCCTTGTGAAGCTCGACCGTCTGGGCCGTCGCATCGACAACCGCCCGCTCACGGCAGAAAGCGAGACCGTCGCCAAGGCGCCCGAGGTGTAGTGCGCAAGAATAATAAGCCCACTGAAAGGAGGCGTCCGAAAGGATGCCTCTTTTTTTGAGGGTTCGAATCCCCAGCTAACGTGGTTCAACTAAAAAAGGGCCCCTTTCGGAACCCTTCTTTCAAGTCATACTGGCGGAGAGCTGGGGATGTCCGGGCATGCTGCGCATGCCCTCCGGCTTCAAAGCCTGGCGGCTTTTCGCCCACGGGCTACAAACGCTTTCGCGTTTGCTTAACGCCCGTGCCCTCTCGGGTTCGAATCCCCAGCCGCCATTCTTGATAATAAAAAGGGCCCCAAATGGGACCCTTCTTCAAATTCGTACTGGCGGAGAGCTGGGGATTCGAACCCCAGATGCCCTTTTGGGGCATACTCGCTTAGCAGGCGAGCACCTTCGGCCTCTCGGTCAGCTCTCCGTAACAGCCGTTCTATAGTAACCAAACAGTCGAAGTTGGGCAAGAGGGAATTTTCTAATTGCCCGGCGGCCTTTCCTCCTTGCAGTTTTCGCCCCTACCCCAGCGAGCGGTTGAGGGAGCCGAGCTCGTCGTTGCCCATGGTGCGCCACATTTGGAAGATACAACCGCGCGCCAGGAAAAAGAAACCGTTGTCGACCAGTTGCACAGCGGCATCTGCCAGCTGATTCGTCACGGCGGACACTGGCGGCAGCTCTAGTCCAGCCTTATGGATGGTCTCGACCGCTTCCTCGAACGTCGGAGGCTCGCTGACGCCCATCTCGTTCATAAGGCCCTGCATTTCTTCCAGCGCGCTGCTGCCCGACTCCTCGCC
>CABRCR010000062.1:0-5096 GCA_902469435.1 uncultured Collinsella sp.
TCATTAAGATCTTCTTTTATTAACGAAAATAATGTAGCTACAACGGTAACAGTACTCATATTTGCCGTTTTTTGGCCACGGCTCTTTATAGACACCCTGTACAGCGACGGTGGTAGATTTCGGAACGTGTCCGTCAGCCCCGTTCCGAAAAGCGAGCCGCATGCAACGGCCAAGCCACGACAGGCCCCGGGAGAGCGGGGACACCGGCTTAGGTTTATCGCGAGTTCCGCACGAACAGGAGGCCACTTAATGTGGCCTCCGTCGTGAGCAGGACTGTAGAGCAGGAAACCTAAGCCGGTGTCCCCGCTCTCCCGGGGCCGGCGGAATTTAGTTGTTCAGCATGCGGTCGAAGCTTCCCGAGTCGCCATCCCGATAGTCGGCGGTCATCAGAATCTCCTGCGGAATGCGCCCGCCTTCACGTAGCACATTGCGGAACTGCACGCGCGTGACCATGGGCAGATCCTTGATCGTCGCCGCCAAGTTCTGCGGCACGCCCTGGTTGGCAGCCGCGCGCTCGCACTCGCCGCCGGCCTTCACGCGACGCTTATGCTCGGCGAGCATGGCGCGGTACATACCGGCATGCAGGCGAATCTCAACCACATTGGCATTGCGAGCCTGCTCGACGATGCGCGCGCCCTCGCGGTCGATATCGCCCACGTAGTAGACGTAGTTAAAGCGATAGCCGATCTCAGCCAGATAATCGTCCAGGGCATGCGAGACGCTCGCCTTGCATCCGCCGCCAAAAATCACGCCGCCCACCTTGATGCCAAAGAGCTTGGCGTGCTTGCGGCCACGCAGCAGCCTGACGATCTCGTCATAGGTGTCCAGGTTCTCGACCATAATGAACGGCTTATCGGCGCCCAGCGTAAAGAAACCCGTAAAGTGCACGGGGCGGTTGGGGGCGACCTTGATCGCCTGCATGCTGATGCCCTTTTCGGTCATGCGCCTTATCAGGCGCTCACCGTGCTTGCCGTCAAAAGCCTTCTCGTCGTTAAAAATCTGGTAGGCACGCTGGCGGCGCGAGGCAACCGGCGTATCGGCACCTCGGTTTTGCTCGATCCAAGCCTGGATGATTGCGATTTCCTCGGCAATCTTGCGGTTGGACATCTCGTTGTGCTGAGTGCGCTGCGGAGCCTTTTTGCCGTCCTTGCCCTCGACCTTTACGATCTGTGTCTGCTGCTCCTTGATCTTAGAGAGCGCCGTAGGCGTAGGGACAACTTTGAGCAGCTGCCTGCCTAAAACGCGGGCAAGGGCAAACGCCGATACCTCGCCGTGGACGGCCGGCTCGGGCTGCTGGGCAGCAGCATCTACTGCGGCAGACTCCGGCTTCTTCTGAGACCTGCGCTTAGAATCGCCTTGGGAATTGCGCTCGCGCTTCGGCATAGACGCCTGCTTCTGCGGACGATCGGACTTGCTCTCCTTCGCCGGCTGGCGCTTAGGCTGCCCCGAAGAAACCTCGGCCTTCGCATCCTCGTCCTGCGGCGTGGTCTTCTCGGCTGCAGTCTCGGCATGGGAACTGCGGCCCCCGCGATGGCGACGGCGGCGAGGCCTGCTCGACGCGCCCTGCTCCGTCTGCCCATCAGTAGGCTGCTCGCCCTTGGCCTCGGCAGCAACCTCAAGCTGCGGCTCAACAGGCTTCTGTTCGCGAGCCGCCGGCTCAACGGTTTTCTCGGTTTGTTCGGCCTTCTCGGCCTGAGCGGTCGAAGCCGGCTCGCCCTTCTCCTGACGCCTTACGGGATACGCGCGCCTCGCAAAACCACGCCCGGGACGGCATGAACCCGGAGCCTTCTTGGCAGACTCCTCAACATCGTCTGCAGTCTCGGAAGGCTCTTCAACCTCATGCGCGACATCCTGCTGCGCAGCCTTAAAGTGGGCACCACGGCGACGCTGGGGCTCCTGGGCCTCCACGGGCTTTTGCTCCTTCGCGGGCCTCTGCGACTCGGCAGCAACCTCGTTCTCAACAGCCTCGGCATCCGTCTCACCCTTTTGAGCAACGGCACGACGGAAGCGCTCCTGCTGGGCGCGGCGCTGCGCATCGCGCTTGCCACCCCCGCCAAAACCGCCGCGTCCTGCCTTGGCCGTAAAGGCACGCACGACGTTCTCATCGAGCAACTCATCGGTATCGACATGCTCACGCGGAGCAGCTTCTTCCACAGCAGGCACGTCAGCGGAATCCTCGACGACAAAATCTTCGACGGACTCGGCAGGCTGCTCCTGGGCATCGCGGATCTCGACATTGATGGTATAGAACGCCGGGCGCCCGTTAATGCCGCTGCCCTCGATCTTGGTCACGATATTTGCCGCGATAAGCTCATCGCGCATCGCCTTGGTGTCGCATTCCTTATCGACGGAGCGGAAAATCTGCGCCAGCGCGCTCGACTTAATCTTGAGCGCCTTGCGGCAGAGCAGGTCGTAGGCAACCAGCTTGGCGCGCTCGGCAGAAAGCGATGTCTGGCTGCTCAGACGCTCAGCCAGAGCGTCGACATTGTTTTGATTATCGGAATATACCGTCTTGGCCACGGGGCCCCTTTCATATGCACACATATACGTCCATATGGTACAACGCACGAGCCTATCCACGCAAAACATCTGCGAGAACGCCCTTGCACCACCTGTTCTCACAAGAAAAAAGACCGGGTCCGCTTGATTGCGGACCCGGTCTTTCCGAGTCAAATAGATGGGAGATTCAACCCGTCCGACCGACTAGGCCTTGGCGGCCTCGGCGTCGGCAGGAGCTTCAGCGGCAGCGGCGCGACCGTACTCAGCCTTGCCCATCTCGGACCACTCGGGCTCCTCGTCGGGCATGGAGCCGGCCTCCTTGCCGAAGAACTCCTTGAGGCAGTTGACGGCGACGATGAGGCCCAGGACCATCAGCAGGACGGCGAAAACGAGCTGCAAGCCCTTGGTGGCGGCGACGGAGACGGCGGCCGTGGTGGCGGTAGCCGGGATGGTGCCGAAGAAGCCGTAAGCCTGGACAGCGGTCATGCAGCCCATGGCGCTCTGGACCAGCGAGGTGAAGGTGCAGCAGAGCAGGAAGGCGACGGGCACGTAGAGCATCCAGCCCTTGCGGCCGGTGCACTTGCAGAACACGGCGAGGGTGATCATGGTCATACCGCCGAGCAGCTGGTTGGAAGCACCAAAGAGCGGCCAGATGTTGGCATAGCCACCAAAGGCAAGGGCGAGACCGGGAAGCAGGGTGACGACCGTGGCGAACCAGGGGTTGCCGAGAACCTTCATGTAGCCGGCCTTGGACTCGATGGCCAGGGCGTCGTTGGTCTGGGCAAAGAACTCGGAGAACGAGGTGCGGGCGATGCGGGCGACGGCGTCGAGCGAGGTCAGGGCCAGAGCGGAAACGTTCATGGTCATGAAGACGGTAGCGAGCGTACCGTCAACACCGAAGGCCTGCATACCGCGGGAGATGCCAGCGGCGAAGATCTGGAACGGTGTGGAAGCGACACCGGCGTTGAGGGCGCCAGTACCGGCGGTGTTCATATCGGAGAACATGATGCCGGCGACGATGATGGCAAGGATGCCGACGAAGGACTCGACGATCATGGCGCCATAACCGACCTTGACGGCGTCCTGCTCCTTCTCGACCTGCTTAGAAGAGGTGCCGGAAGAAACGAGGCTGTGGAAACCGGAGAGAGCACCACAAGCGACGGAGACAAACAGGACCGGGAACATCATGCCGGAGGCAGTGGAGAAGCCGGTGAAGACCGGAGCGGTGATAGTGGCCTGGCCGTTAACGCCCAGGACGACGATGCCGAGGACAGCGCAGGCGATCATGACGATCATCATGATGGAAGTGAGGTAGTCACGCGGGGTCTTGAGCATCTGGATGGGCATAGCGCCAGCGAAGACCAGGTAGACCATGACGACGGCGAACCACTGGAACTTATCCAGGTAGACCGGGAACTGCATACCGACGGCGAACATGAGAACCATGAGGACCACGCCGGTGACGAACTCGGTAGCACCGGTGAGGTTGAACTTCTTCTGGGCCCAACCAAAGGCGATAGCGACGAAGGTGAACAGGATGGAGATGGTGCCAGCGCAGCCAGCGGCATAGGACTTGGTGAAGTCGATGGCACCGGTAGCGGCGCCAGAAGCGTCAACGGCCGGGGTGAACATGAACGTCTTGCAGACCATGTCGGTGAAGGCGGCGATGACGATGATGCAGAACAGCCAGCAGAACAGCAGGAACAGGCGACGGCCGGTCTTGCCGATGTACTTCTCGATGAGCTGAGCGAGCGACTTGCCGTTGTTCTTCATCGAAGCGTACAGAGCACCAAAGTCGTGGACGGCGCCAAAGAAGATGCCGCCGACGAGGACCCAGAGCACGACGGGCAGCCAGCCAAAGGCCATGGCGACGATCGTACCCGTGACAGGGCCAGCACCGCAGATCGAGCTGAACTGATGCGAGAACGCGGTAAAGGCGGAGACGGGCGAGAAGCTCTTGCCGTCCTTCATGCGCTTGGCCGGCGTGAGGGCCTCTTTGTCAACGCCCCACTTGTTGGCCAGCCAGCGGCCGTAGCCCAGATAGCCACAGGCGAGCACCGCCGCGGCCACAACCATGAGCAAAACTCCGTTCATTACATTTCCTCCTCTAAAAAGAACTTCCTAGACATAAAAAATGAGGGCCGTCGGTTGCGCTCGACGGCCCTCATCTTCATCAGCCGCCCGTTATCGTACGGGCTAGCTGTATGTGCTAACCCGCATCAGATAATTACTACGCTGATAATGTTTAGCTGATGCGTGAACATGTCTAGGAAATCCTCTTCAATCATGATGCGAACAATCCGTGCGTGTTCACATCCCCCAGTGGATGAAAAGCAGTATGAAACTTTAGTTACCTAAAGTCAACGCAAATTTGTAATGGATTTTCAAATTCTTTTGAATTTCTCGTTATAAAACGCCACTGACCTCGGACTTTACCGAACGACAGTTTTTGCTTGAGAGATGCCCCTCGGGAGCGGGGCGGGCGCCTGCCGCCATATATGAACTTTCCTGCTCGGACAGTCCTGCTCACGACGGAGGCCACATTAAGTGGCCTCCTGTTCGTGCGGAACTCGCGATAAAGTTCATATATGGCGGCA
>CABRCR010000063.1:0-51117 GCA_902469435.1 uncultured Collinsella sp.
AACCTGTTGTTGTGGTGATTTCAGATTCTAGGACGAAGGCCGTTCTTCGTTAAACGGGCGCTGGGGCGTCACCCTTACACCAACATTTTCGACGCGATCTAAGTCGACAGCTGGTGCAGCAGCGGGCTAGGGCAGAAGACCTCGGTCGCGAAATCGATGGGGAAGTCCCCGGGGATGGTTGGTGCTGCGGAAGCGGGGGCCGGTGCTGAATTGGGGACCGGAGTCGGTGCAGGTGTGGGAGCCTGGTCACAGGCGGGTGCGGATGCGGACTCAATGACAGGTGCAGACTCAGATGCCGCTTCTGGCTTAGCTATGGAATCTGTCGGTTCCACGGAGATGGACGTGTCTTCGGTCCCGGTTTTGGCATCGGCCTGCGGAGTGTCCTCTGCCTCGACGTTCGGCTTGGCCTCGACCGGCGTGGATACCATGGTGGTGATGCCGGCGTTGGCGTTCTCGGGGTCGTAGACAACCGTGAGCGAGATGGCAGGCTGGGGCGCCTCGGGCTCCGGTGTTGCCTCGGCAGCATCTTGATCCGCGAGCTCGTCGGACTGATTGTCCTCGGTGTTGTCGCCAAAGACATCGTGGTTCTGGAACACGGGCGCCTCGGGCTGGCCAGCCGCCTCTTCGGTTGTCGACTTGGATGCCTCGTTGAGCTCCGCAGTGGCTTCCTGCTCGGATATGACTTCGGGATCGGTCGTGGCGGCGATTTCGGTTTCGGCCTCTGCTGTTACTCCAATAGCGACTTCGATCTCTGTCTCGGGTTCGGGTTCCGGCACGGCTCCAACCATGGCTTCGGGCTCGGGACGCTTAACGTGCTTGGGGCGCACGGCCTTCAGGTCCTTCTTGCCGTGCTTCTTCTTTTTGTAGGACTGCTTGGCGCCCTTGGTAGCCTTGCGCTTGTCCTCGTCCTTGGCAAGGGCGGCATCCCATGCCTCGTTGGCGATGACGGTGGCATACAGGCGGCCGCCCTTAAAGACGGTCAGTTTAATGCAGTCGTCGAGTTCCTCGAGCAACTCGCGCGTGGACTCGAAGCCCAAGTCATAAGCGGCCATGTCGCCGGCGGCGAGCGCCTCCTCGACCTGCGTCATAAACGTTTGCTTACCGCACCCAATCGCGTCGCGCAGCAGGCGATACAGATAGATGTGGTTGCCCAGCGATAGCGTGGGCCTAACTATTGTCTTGCTCATGGCAAATCTCCTCTTTACACACGTAAAGCATCTTACCATCGCATAGCGTTCGCCATGGCGGCACCCAAGGCAAACGGGCGCGAACCGCTATCGATTCGCGCCCGTTGTACAGGTTGCCTATCTGGGGATGCAGTGCTTAGTTGCCCGATGCCGTGCCTTGGCTCGAGCTGTTAGATGTCGTGCCCAATGTGGTGTCACTCGAATTGCTGTTGCTGCTGCCTGCTGTGCCCGTTCCCGACGTGGTGTCGCTCGTCTGGCCGCCCGTGCTCGGTTGAGAGCCGTCAGTCGTTTGGCTTGAGTCAGTCGTGCCGGATTGCGTGCCGCTGTTGTTCGCAGAGGAATCGGTGCCCTGCGATTGGTTTTGGGTGTTCGAGGACGAATTGGCAGAGGTAGAACTGTCTTGCGTATCGTCCGTCTGTGCTTGCTGATCCTGCGACTGGGTGTTGCCATTTGCATCGCTCTCGGTCGTGCGCGACGACAGGATTGGCTCGGGACGCTCGCCCAGACCCTCACCGGCAGTGGTGATAAGGATGGCGCCGGCGCAGGCGATGACCGCGACGATGGCGATAGCGATCGAGAAGACGATGACCTTCTTTTGCGTCTGGCTGCGCTCAGCCGCCGCCTTGGCGCGCAGGCTGTTGGGAGCGACGCGCGCCGTGGTCGCGCGTCCCGCAACCTGGCGCATCTCCTGCGTGGTTGCGGCACCACCTAGGTGCTCCTCGACATTGGGCTCAACGGGCTCGTAGGCGCCGGTAGGGTAGTCGACAGCGGCATGCGTGCCCTTGATTGCTTCGGCGCTGGCGGAGATAAAGTGGCGATAGACCTGCGAGGACACAACAGTGATGACTGAGCTCACAGCGGCACCAATCACCGAGCCGGCAATGCCGATCTTTGAAGCAAGCGCCACGCTCGTGGCGGCAGCTGCGGCGCCGGCGATGATCTGGGGAATGGAAATGTCGTCGAACAGGCCCTTTTTGGGCGCGATGGCCATGGTCTGTCCGATGGAATGGTTCTCGTGCACGCCGTTGTTGAGTGATGCCGGCGTCATGACGCGCGTGCGCGGCGCGTCGGTGTACTTGGTTGTCATACGGGGTCCTCCCGGTGTAAATCTGCTTCGTTTCGTGTAGCCATCAGGGTACCCACCAGATGTGAATCGTACGTGACATTTAACAGATACCATCAACTCATCAAGGGGGCTTGCTGTCTTTGGTGCGATAGCTTGATGCTAAACTGGATTTATGTTTGCGAGGTGGTTTACGTGATGTACCCGTATATGACATTCGAAGATGGAACCGAGGTCATTCATTCTGACCTGATTACAGATGGCGATATCGAAAAGGTTATCGTGCATTTTGAACGACCGACGGCAGAGGGTTTCGACTCCGCTCGTTGTGAGTTGCCTTCCTGTTCGTGGACTGACTGGGAAGGGCATTTTACTCAGAGTGAAAAACGAGCTTTCGAAGAGTGTCTGAGCAAATAATTTAGATTAGTTCGAGTTTAGTTCGAATAAAGAAGCTGAATGCGATGACCTAAAGCGTATGCATTTTTAGTATTAGATGCGTATGAAATGGAGGATGTGAATGGATGAGCTAATAGACTTTAAAAAACGATTTCTCAAGAATGGCGAGCTGGTTTCAATTCCAAAAAAGGAAAGCTATAAAAGAATCATGCTGCTATGGGCCGTCTCTTTCTTTGAATTAAATACAAGTTATACGGAGCTTCAGGTTAATCGTGTGCTGTCACAGCTCTATCCTGATTATGCCGTGTTGAGGCGGTACTTGGTTGATTATGGATTCCTATTAAGGGATGAACGAGGCCTGAAATACGAGGTTAATCGTGATGTTCACGGTATTGAGAGCTAGCCGTCCGGTTCGGGTCCTATATATTGCTAGAGGGATAAGCGAAATAGGCAATTGGTGTGCGAATATTGCTTTGCCAATGCTAATTTACGAGGTAACTCACGATGTTTCTGCAACTGCTTTGATGGTCTGCTGCAGATTTGCCCCCTCTCTGTTTTCAGTTGCGCTCGCGCAGCTGCCTCAGAAGATGGGTATCGGGACACTGCAGGCCATGAGATTGGCAGACTTAATTCGCGCGGGATTATTCGTTTGCTATATTTTTGTTGATAGTAAATGGAGTATGTTTGCTATTACGTGCGCGGTATCGCTTTGCCGAACGGTAGAAATGCCCTGCTTTTACTCGTTGTTAAGAGCCAATACGAATAGTATCAATCGCGACGTAATTAATAATTCGTTTGGGTTCCTGCAGAATTTGATGATGGTTCTGGGGCCAGTTGCCGGCGGTTTTGTTGTCGCTCAATTTGGGGCGGAGGCTGTTCTTGCATTAGACGCGCTTTCTTTTGCCGCGTCGTTCTGGTTGCTGCGAGATGTTCCGTCGGTTATCGAGGTTAATGATAAAGAGGGAATAAGCAAAAATGAAAAAAACAGGACTGCATTTAGTGATCTTAGCGCGAAGCACTTGGCAATTGGTTTCCTATTAATCGATATTTCTAGTGGCGTGGCATTCGGCTCTCTGAATTCTCTTTTGCCAGCTATAGCGCAATTGCAATTTGACTCGTCATCGATACAATACGGATTCCTTCAGAGTAGTCTTACAATCGGACTGTTGTTCGGAAATACAATATATGGTCGTTTAATCAGTGGTTCCGATTGCGTTAAATCATATTGTTTTGTGACGTATCTTGCGCTCGGTGCGTATCTGGCGTTTGGCTATCGCTATGCGTCTGGGATATCGTTTATTTTCCTTTTTATCGTCGGTGCCGGAAACGCCATTCAAGATGTGCTTCTCATAACATCGCTGCAGGATTTGGCGAGAGACGGATCTGAATCGATAAGCCTGTTTTCAATTAGGGAGTCTTTGCAATCGGTTGCTGTTGTTATTTCAACACTTCTTGTTTCGCTGTTCACGAGCATCGCGATGTTCTCAATTCTCGTTACAGGACTTGGTGTATTTTCAATTATGATGGTAGTTGTGTTTCAATTGAATTATTTGCGAAAGATGTGACGTTGATATGCCTAAAACGCTTTTAGTATTTCCCCCAGGATGGAGTCCAGTGGGGCCGTATCTTGCCTTGCCTGTTTTGAAGTCATATCTTCAAAAGGTTGAACAATACAAAGTTGACATTGTTGACTTAAACGTGGAATTTTACGATGACCTCCTATCTTTTAGACATGTCGAAGAGTGCTGTAAAAGGTATCGGGAATCAAAGGATTCGTTTAGTTCGAATGTCCAATTAACAATCGAGTTGATACAAAAGTCGGCACTTAATGTTGACGAGGCAAAAGATATTTTCAGATCGAAGAGATACTTTAATCTAAAAGAAAGACAATATGCTGAAAACATTTTTAGAAATGCACTCTATATCATAAATCACGTCTCATATGGAGTTAAATACACGTTCAACTCCATAGATCTGCCCTATGATTATTATTCGACACCAGAAATAATGAAATCGCTTGCGGATACCTTGCATAATCCGTTTATTTCCTTCTATGAAACTGCCTTTCTTAAGCGTATTCAGAGGGAAAAAATCGAGTTTATTGGGATTTCGGTGAGCGGCTGTTTCCAATTGATTTCTGCAGTTACGTTAGCGAAACTGATTAAAGAAGAATGTCCATCTGTTAAACACGTCTCATTGGGCGGCAATTACATTACTCGTTTAGCAGATGACTGCATGAAAGAATGGCATCCCTTTTTTGAATACATTGATTCGATAATGATGTATGACGGCGAAGAGCCGCTTGCACGTCTTCTTGAGGCTCTTGACTCTGGTGATGACAATCTCGACTGTGTTCCAAACCTTTGCCATGCTAAAGGTGGAAAGATATATAAAAACCATCGGATTGAGCAAACATTTATCAACGATACAGTTCCCGATTTCGATGGCTTCGCCCTTTCTAAATACTTCATGCCTGAGCTAATATTGCCGGTTTATTCCTCTAGGCAGTGTTTTAATCATTGCGCCTTCTGCACCATTCCCGGTGCTACCGGTGGTTGTTACCGAAAGATGCCTATATCGAGAGTATTTGAAATAATGTGTCGGTTAAATGAAAAATACGGCACGAGAGTTTTCTCTTTTGTGGATGAAACATTCGAAGGCAAAAGAATGGAGCAACTCGCGGATGAAATAAACGCATCGGGAAAAACGTTTTTCTGGCATGGAGAAACGAGGTTCTCTCCAACCCTAAGTACAGACGTTTTTAACAAGATATACCAAAGTGGATGTAGGCAGATTCAGTTTGGCCTCGAGTCATACAACCAAAGAGTTCTTGATCTAATGAAGAAGAACACGAGAGTTGATTGGATTGATCGCAATATCCATGATTGTCTCAATGCGGGTATTCCTGTTCATCTATTTTTTATGATTGGCTTTCCGACCGAAACTAAAGAAGAGGCTCTGAACACCTTAGCTTATACAGAGAATGTTTTGAATTATTCAAAACAGGTATGTGGTGTTCCATATTCCACGAGAGGATTTACGAATTTTGGTCTCGTTATGGGGTCGGATGTTTGGAATCATCCCGATAAGTATGGTGTCTCTGTAATGCCGCAGTCCCAATATGAGGATTTGCGCCTCGAAGTAGATTATGTTTCAGGCACTGGTTTAACTTTAAATGAAGCAAAATCCTTATCTGATGAGCATCATATTGATTTTTATATGCAAGAGGTCATAAACGGTAGCGACACAATTGACTTGCCCCAGCGGCTTCATATTTCAGAGGTGACCTGGATCCTAGATTCTATTCACGCTGTCAGGTATAAGGGACATTTGACCAAAGTAAAGCGACGGCTAACTAGTCTAAATCCAGCCGATCGAATCTGGCTGGATTCCAAGACCTCTGTCGTGCTCGTTGAGCCATTTGCCTACTTCTATAATTCTGAATACCATCATGTCTATGCTGTTTCCCAGTTGGTATACCATAAGTTGGCCCGTTTATTGGAGGCCGATTGTAGCATTTCTCTTATTCTTGATCAGGGCGACCTCGAGCTGACAAGGGCGATAGAAGAACTGTTGCATTATGGATTGCTGAATACAAATATCGATGCCGATTATGTAATGCACGATAATGGTTTTCAATTGGTTAAAAGTTCGTTTGTTAAAGAAGTCGGACGCTCAAAAGAGGGGTTAAGAGTACTGCTGAGTTGTGCCACCCATAGAATGTGTGCGGTTAATGATTTTTCGTTCGCTTTGCTTTCGTTGTTTGAAAAGCCGATTACTAAGAACGAGGTGCGCGACATTTTGAAAAAAGAGGGACTATCGACAAGCGAGGAGCAATTAAACAAGTTGGTTGATAATTGCATGAAAGCAGATATACTACAACTGATTAGATAGAGGAGGTTTCTGCATGGACGTTATTAACAAAGATCTCTTGGAGCAACTGAAAGAGTCTCAGGAAGAGGGCGTCGTGGTAGAAGTGTTCGACTTTGAGGACTACATGGATAAATTCTGCCATTAGTTTCGGAATTTTCTTGCCTCGCTTAAAGGAGAAGTCGATTATCGATTTCTCCTTTTTTAATTAAAGATTTTTTTGGAATACATGCTCTTAGCACAGGTTAGCGTCTCAGTAAACCGGGAGGTTGCTTTGGCTAGTTAGAGATATGTGAACGTCCGTTAGACTGAATCTCAGGGTAGAAGGGGCCTCCAGTGTCCAGATCAACAAGGCAATGCTGCGTTTCGGCTAATAAGAACGACGGCTTTCTGCGGGTTGCGGCGGCATCGCCGCAGATTCGCGTCGCCGATGTCGAGGGCAATGTCGAGGTTGCGCTGGCGGCTGTTCGCGATGCTGCCGGGCGTGGCGTTCGCGCGTTGGTGTTGCCCGAGCTTAACCTGACCGGCTATACCGCGGCTGATCTGTTCCATAACCGCACGCTGCTGCATGCCTGTGAGGCTGCTCTGGTGCATATCCTCGACGAGACTCGTGAGCTGTCGATTGTCTTTACCATCGGTCTTCCCGTTGCGGTTGCCGAGAATATCTACAACTGCGCCGCCGTGTGCTGCGCGGGCGAGCTTTTGGGCCTCACGGCCAAGAAGTATCTGCCCAACTATGGCGAGTTCTACGAGTGCCGCTGGTTTGCTCCGGCGCCCGCAGATCCTGTGTGGGTCGAGTTTGCCGGTCAGGGTCCGGTTCCGCTGGGTTCGGGGCTTGTCTACCGCTGCTGTGATGAAGGCGCCGAGGATATGGTGCTGGGTGTCGAGGTGTGCGAGGACCTGTGGGTGCCGGCACCCCCTTCGACCGAGATGGCGCTTGCCGGTGCGACGGTGATTCTCAACCCGTCGGCCTCGGACGAGATTATCGGTAAGGCAGATTACCGCCGCAGCCTTATCTCCAACCAGAGCGCGCGCCTGTACTGCGCCTATGCCTACGCGGACGCGAGCGAGGGCGAGTCCACGACCGATATGGTCTTTGCGGGCGAGAACCTCGTCTACGAAAACGGATCCAAGCTCGCCGCGACCAAACTGCTTACCTGCGATATGGCCATCGCCGACGTTGATCTTGACCGCCTGGTTGCCGAGCGCCGTCGCTCGACGACGTGGACGCGCGCGGACGATGCGCCGGAGGCCACGACCGTTGAGTTTTCGTTTGAGGGCGTGCTTGCGAAGGATCCTGTTCTTCGCGATGCGCTTGATATCGACCGCGTTTTCCCTCGCGCGCCTTTTGTGCCGGCCGACCACGGTGATCTGGCCGAGCGCTGCGAGACCATCCTCGACCTGCAGACCGCCGGCCTCAAGACCCGCCTTGCCCATACGGGTACCAAGGCGGCTGTCATCGGTCTTTCGGGCGGCCTGGACTCCACGCTAGCACTGCTTGTGACCGTGCGCGCCTTCGATGCACTGGGGCTGCTGCGCACCGGTATCACGGCCGTGTCCATGCCCGGCTTTGGCACGACGCACCGCACCAAGTCCAATGCCGAGTCGCTTGCTCGCGACCTGGGTGTGAGTTTCCGCGAGGTTTCGATTCATGCGGCCGTGGAGCAGCACTTTAAGGATATCGAGCACGATCCGACCGTCCAGGACGTGACCTACGAGAACAGCCAGGCACGCGAGCGCACGCAGATTCTCATGGATTTGGCCAACCAAGCCGGCGGCTTTGTCATCGGCACGGGCGATCTCAGTGAGCTGGCGCTTGGCTGGGCCACGTACAACGGTGACCACATGAGTATGTATGCCGTCAATGCGAGCGTTCCCAAGACGCTCGTACGCCATCTGGTGCGCTATGCGGCCGATGTCTTTGGCGGGCGCATTGCCGAGGTTTTGCTCGATATCCTCGATACGCCGGTGTCCCCCGAGCTTCTGCCGCCCACGGGCGACGGCGAGATTGCGCAGAAGACCGAGGATTTGGTGGGCCCGTACGAGCTGCACGACTACTTCCTCTACTACCTGCTGCGTTTTGGCTTTGAGCCTGGCAAGATCTACCGCATGGCGCTCAAGAGCTTCGAGGGCGTCTACGACGCCAAGACCGTCCACACGTGGCTACGTACGTTCTACCGTCGCTTCTTTGCCCAGCAGTTTAAGCGCAGCTGCCTGCCCGATGGTCCCAAGGTGGGCTCGGTGACGCTCAGCCCGCGCGGCGATTGGCGTATGCCGAGTGACGCTAGCTCGCGTCTGTGGCTTGCGCAGATCGACGCGCTCAATCCAGTTGACTAAGGTTGGCTAAATTGAACCAATACGGGGGTTGCAAGCGTTACACTTTTGCAATCTGATGGCCCGTATCGCGCGGCGCTCTTGTCGGAGCGCCGCGTTTTTTATATCGAAAGGTGGCACCATGCAGGCATCGCAGCGTCTCGACCGCTTTGGCGCGGAGGTCTTCGCCTCGCTCAACAACAAGCTTCTCGCGCTGAAGGCTCAGGGCAAGACCATTTACAACATGAGCGTGGGCACGCCCGACTTTAAGCCGTACGACCACGTGGTCGAGGCGCTCATGCAGGCAGCCCAAGATCCCGAGATGTGGAAGTATGCCCTGCGCGACCTGCCCGAACTCAAGCAGGCCGTGTGCGATTACTATGAGCGCCGCTTTGGCGTTTCGGGCATTACGCCGTCCATGGTGCAGTCGTGCAGCGGCACGCAGGAGGGCGTGGGTCATTTGGGCCTGGCCCTGCTCGATCCGGGCGACACCATTCTGGTTCCCGATCCGTGCTACCCGGTTTTTGAGGCGGGTGCCAAGATCGCCGATGCCAAGCTCGAATACTATCCGCTGGTGGCGGAGCACAATTACCTGCCCTATGTGGCGGGTATCGATCCCGAGGTGGCCGATCGTGCCAAGTATATGATCGTGTCGCTGCCCGCGAACCCGGTCGGCTCGGTGGGCACTCCCGAGGTCTACGAGGAGATCATCGCTTTCGCCCGCGAGCACGACCTGCTCATCGTCCATGACAACGCGTACTCCGACATCGTGTTCGACGGCGAGCCGGGCGGCAGCTTCTTGCAGTATCCCGGCGCGCTCGAGGTGGGCGTTGAGTTCTTCTCGCTCTCCAAGTCGTTTAACGTCACCGGTGCGCGTATCGGCTTTTTGGTCGGCCGCGAGGATGTGGTCTCTGCCTTTGCCAAGCTGCGCGGCCAGATCGACTTCGGTATGTTCTTCCCGATCCAGAAGGCCGCCATCGCCTGCCTGAACGGTCCGCGCGATGAGGTCGAGGCGCAGCGTCTGAAGTACCAGGAGCGCCGCGATGCCCTGTGCGACGGTCTTGAGGGCCTGGGCTGGGAGCGTCCCAACGCGCATGGCTCTATGTTTGTGTGGGCCAAGCTTCCCGGTGGTCGCACCGATTCCATGGCGTTTTGCGAGGAGCTCATGGAGAAGGCCGGCGTTGTGGTGACGCCGGGCGCGAGCTTTGGTCCTTCGGGCGAGGGACACGTGCGCATGGCGCTGGTCCTGCCGCCCGATCAGATTGCTTTGGCTGTCGAGGCCATCCGCGAGGCGGGTCTGTATTAGAAACCTGTTTCGACTCGTCAATAGCTCGAAACCGATTTCGTGCAGTTATTTTACGAATACTGCAAATAATTTCGGTAAACGGTCGATATTTGGCTGCGAATAGGAGCATAATCAAAGTCCCGATTGGATGTATTGGGATTACGGCAAGCCGCTCGGGTCGTTCCCGGGCGGCTTGTTTGTGGAGAGAGATGGGAGTTTCTAATGGTTAACGAGAAGAAGGTCGCTATTGTCGGCTGCGGTTTCGTCGGTTCGTCTTCGGCGTTCGCGCTGATGCAGAGTGGTCTGTTCTCCGAGATGGTCCTCATCGACGTGGACAAGAACCGCGCCGAGGGCGAGGCCCTGGATATCGCGCACGGCATGACGTTTGCCGAGCCGATGAAGATCTACGCCGGCGATTATTCCGATGTCGCCGACGCTGCCATGATCGTCGTCACCGCTGGCGCTGCCCAGAAGCCCGGTGAGACCCGCCTGGACCTGGTCAACAAGAACGTCAACATCTTTAAGTCCATTATCCCCGAGATTAAGAAGTCCGGCTTCGACGGCATTCTGCTCATCGTCTCCAACCCGGTCGATGTTCTGACCTACGCCGCCATCAAGATGTCCGGCCTGCCCGAGGGCCACGTCATCGGTTCCGGCACCGTGCTCGACACCGGCCGTCTGCAGCAGATGCTTGGTGCCCACGTCGAGGTCGACCCGCGCGATGTCCAGGCCTATGTCATGGGCGAGCACGGCGACTCCGAGTTTGTCGCTTGGTCCAGCGCCCAGGTTGCCGGCGTTCCGCTGAACACCTTCTGCGAGCTTCACGGTCATCTGGAGCATGAAGCTGCCGAGAAGCGCATCGCCGAGGACGTCAAGAACTCCGCCTACACCATCATCGAGAAGAAGCACGCCACCTACTATGGCGTCGCCATGGCCGTCAAGCGCATCTGCACCGCCGTCATGCGCGATGAGCAGACCGTTCTGCCCGTCTCCTCGCTCATGGTGGGCGAGTATGGCCTGTCCGATCTTGCCATCTCCATGCCGACGGTCGTTGGCCGCGACGGCGTCGTCTGTCGCGTCCCCGTGCCGCTGAACGATGACGAGCAGCATGAGCTCACCGCCTCTGCCAAGGCCCTCAAGGACATCATCGACAGCGTCGACTTCTCCTGCTAAATCAAGCTCGCAAGCGCGAAAAGCTACAATGAAGGCGTCCGAGCCCACACGGCCCGGGCGCCTTTTTGGTGCAAAGTAACCTGACCCCAATGCAGCATAGTTGATGGGAGGGCCATGTCGGATTCGCCTAATTTTTTGACCTATGCCCAGACGGCGTTTTATCCGTTTGAGGAGCAGCCGTTCTGTGCGGTGGATAGCCTGGTCTTTGCGTGGTTGTCCTATTTGCGTTTGCCGGGTGATATGGCGGAGCTGACGAACTGGCAGGGCCTAGACGTACGCGAGTTGCTGCGTGCCGAGTACTACCGGGACATGATTGGTGACTTGTGGGACCCAGAGGGGAGCAGGGCCTTGTTGGAGGCCGTGGCAGCAAGCCCTCGTTACCGTGGCGTGCGCGTTTGCGGCTATCGTGCCGTGAGCGATGTGGTGGCGACAGAGCAGTTTGCAGCCATGGCGTTCCGGTTTCCGGCGGGGTTTAGTTATCTTTCCTTCCGGGGGACCGACAGTACGATTGTGGGCTGGAAAGAGGACTTTAACATGGCATTCCGGTGTCCTGTGCCGGCCCAGGAATCCGCGGCGCGTTATGTGGACGAGGCGGTGGATGCGATTGACGGGCCACTTTTGTGCGGAGGTCATTCCAAGGGTGGAAACCTTGCGGTGTACGGTGCGGCGATGTGCTCCGATGTCGCCCGTGAGCGAATTGAACGGGTGTATTCCCATGATGGTCCGGGCTTCGTCGAGGAGTTTCTGAACGGCAACGCCTTTGCCGATCTTTCCGGTCGAATCGACAAGACGCTACCTCGGTCGTCGATCTTTGGCATGATGTTCGAGACACAGGAGGACTATGCCATCGTTGAGAGCACCGAGTTCAGCCTGCTGCAGCATAATCCCTTTAGCTGGGTGGTTGATGGTCGCGACTTCGTGTACTGTGAGCGCCTGTCCGCCGGTGCTCGATACGTTGATGGCTCCATTCGCGAGATGCTGCTTGCAGTGTCGCCTAGCGAGCGCGAGCGTTTTGTAGATGCGTTGTTCTCCGTGTTTGAGGCTACGGGTGCTGAGCGGTTTGCGGATATCGCCGGGAATCTGCGCGAGAGCCTGCCCGTGATGCTCCAGGCTGCGCAAGGCTTTGACGAGGATACGCGACGCTTTGTCTCGCAGACCATCGTGGCAATCCTTAAATGCGCACTGCTGCCTAAACGACCCCAGATCGACATGCCCGCTGCCGGCAAGAGTTTGGCAGAACAGCTCGAGGCTTGGCAGTCCGAGCTCCTGCGCTAACCATTGGTGCAAAGCAACCTGTCCCCGATGCATCAAGCTTCGATGCGCCTGGGGCGGGCCCGACCGCTATACTGGTTCGTGCCGAAATCGATCTAGAACGGAATGCCGTATATGAAAATCAATCACGCGATTCTGCATATCCTGGACTTTGACTCTGCCGTCAACGTCATGAGCCAGCGCGAGCTCGATATCGAGAGCCGTACCGTGCGCAACTTTGTGACCACGCATCTGCGCCGCGCACGAACCTCGGCCGACAATAAGCGCGCCACGTTTGCCGAGAACTCTGCGTTTGGCGGCGAGCTCAAGGGCTATTTCTTTGGCGAGCGCGAGTTCGTAGACCTGTCGCAGCAGATTGCGGAGTTCATTTCCTCCGAGCTTACCAAGGCCGAAAAAGCCGAGTCCACCGATGTGCTCGTGGCCGACTTTGACGACGACGAGGATGCCCGCTGGTTTGCCGTGATGCTGCTGGGCTCCAAGCAGGCTTTTATGCACGAGGTGGGCCGCGAGGAGGGGGAGGTGCGCAACGACATCGCGCGCCACTACGCTATTCTGCCAAACCCCTCGCAAAAGGTGCCAAGCTATGCCATCGTGCGCGCGAGCACCATGGAGATCGGCTATGTGGACAAGAAGCGCAAGATTGCCGGCGAAGACCGTATGCTCATTCCCGACGGTCTGCTGCAGTGCGATACGGGGGTGTCGGGCAAGGAGGTCATCGACACCGTGACGCGCGTGGTCGAGGAAGTCGCCGAGGAACACGGCGCCAACACTGCTGTGGCGCTTGCTAAGGTCAAGGCTGCCGTGGCTGAAAAGGTCGAGGATGACGAGGAATTGCCGCCTTGGGATATCGTCGACGAGGTCTTTGAGGATGAGCCGGTTATCAAGGAAAGTGTACGCGCGGCACTGACCGAGGAGAAGGTTCCCGAGCGCGTTCCCGTGGAGCGCAAGCAGGTCGAGCGTGCGGCAGTGCGCAACCACAAGATTCGTACCGATACGGGCATCGAGATCAGTTTTCCGGCCGAGATGGGCTCGAACTCCGAGTACATCGAGTTCGTCAACGAACCCAACGGCCTCATCTCCATCGAGCTCAAGAATATCGGGTCAATTGAGAATCGATAAACTGCGCTTGGACGCTGCAAAAAATAAAGGCCGAAGCCTCGGATGAGGGCTTCGGCCTTTTTACTTGGGGCTTAATTACGCTACTGGTTGAGCATAAGTCAGCGAAAACGCCCCAGAGCGAGCAAGGTGACGTGAAAGAGGAGGGCATTGACCTTTTGGTCATGCCCGACGATTGAACGTCAGATTGCCGCTCTGGGGCGTTTGCAGCGTCGAGCCGTTACGCGGGTTGGTAAACCCGCGTAACCCTACAGCTGGCGCAGACCTTCCTCGAGGCCGGTCTTGCTGTCGGTCTTCTCGTCGCGCATCTTGATGACGCGGGCGGGGACACCGGCCACGACGGCGCCGGCGGGGACGTCCTCGACGCACACGGCGCCGGCGGCGACAACAGCGCCCTTGCCCACGCGCACGCCTTCCAGGACCACGGCGTTTGCGCCGATCATGACATCGTCCTCGATGATGACGGGCGTGGCGCTGGCGGGCTCCACAACGCCTGCCAGCACGGTGCCGGCGCCGATATGGCAGTTCTTGCCCACGGTGGCGCGGCCGCCCAGCACGGCGCCCATATCGATCATGGAACCCTCGTCGATAACGGAGCCGATGTTGATGATGGCACCCATCATGATGACGGCACGGTCGCCGATCTCGACGCGGTCGCGGATGATCGCGCCCGGCTCGATGCGGGCGTTGATGCCCTTAAGGTCGAGCATGGGCACGGCGGAGTTGCGGCAGTCGTTCTCTACGTCGTAGTAGTCGATAGAGTCGGCGTTGGCGTCGAGGATTGCCCTGAGCTCATCCCAGTCGCCAAAGACGGTCTTGCCGCGCCGCCCGCCGTAGACATGCGCGTCGCCCCAGGCAACCTTCATGCCGGGCTTCTCGCGCACGTACAGCTTGACGGGCGTTTTCTTGGG
The DNA here is from genome assembly GCA_902469435.1 of uncultured Collinsella sp. Taxonomy (GTDB): domain Bacteria; phylum Actinomycetota; class Coriobacteriia; order Coriobacteriales; family Coriobacteriaceae; genus Collinsella. Next base: position 14,587 of record CABRCR010000063.1, read on the forward strand.
CGCGGTTGCGATGTAGTTGATAATCTCCTGTGCATCCATCTCGGCTGCGTTGCTCATATGCTGTCTCTCCTTTGAGGGGGTATGGTTGATAACTAGTTAGGCGAACATGACCTGGTCGAAGGTGTAGAAGCCGGGTTCACGGGTGATGAGCTTCTGCGCGGCTGCCAAGGCACCGTTGACGAAGATCTGACGGCTCGTGGCGCGGTGGGTGAGCGTGACCTCCTCGTCCTGGCCAAAGAAACTCACCTCGTGCACGCCGGCGACGGTGCCGCCGCGCAGCGAGTGCATGCCGATCTCCTTGGGGTCACGCGCGCCGCACATGCCCTCGCGGCCATAGACGGGGTGGTAGCCTGCCTCGGGCTCGGCCTCGACTACGGCGTCGAGCAACAGCTTTGCGGTGCCGCTGGGGGCGTCGACCTTTTGGTTGTGGTGAGTCTCGACAATCTCGCAGTCAAAGCCGGGCAGCTCACGCGTGGCCTGGGCCACTAGATGACGCAGGGCTGCGATGCCGATGGAGTAATTGCCGGAGTGCATGACGCGGGCGTTCTGGCCCAGCTCACGCAGGCGGTCCATCTGCTCGGGAGTGTAGCCTGTGGTGCCCGAGACCAACGCCGCGCCCGTGCGCTCGACATAGGCGACGACGGCGTCAAAGGTCACGACGTTCGAGAAGTCGATAATCACATCGGCAGCCGGTGCGTTCTCGAGCTCGCTCAAATCGAAGCCAATCTGGGCCACAATGTCGAAAACGGGCTGTCCGGCGGTATCGACAATACCCTCGGCGGTAGTGCGGATGAGCGAGCCCATGCGGCCCGTTCCCATAATGACGGTCTTAATCAAGCAGACCAGCTCCCTTCAGAGCATCGGTAAGTGCGGCTTGCGTGTCGTCTGCCATGGGGCACAGCGGCATGCGGTAGTTTGCCTCGATCATGCCCATCTGGGCGAGCGCTTCCTTAACGGGGATGGGGTTGACCTCGCTAAAGAGGGCGTTGATGAGCGGTTGTGCGGCAATCTGGATATCGCGGGCGCGCGCTACGTCGCCGTCCAGATAAGCGCGGCACATGTCGTGCACGAGCTGCGGCTGTACGTCGGCCCACACGCTGATGGTACCCGAAGCGCCTAGGCTCATGAGCGGCACGGTGAGTGCATCCTCGCCCGAGTACATGCGGAAGTCATCGGACAGCAGATGGGCGATCTTGGCCGCGTAGGCGACGTTGCCCGAGGCCTCCTTGATGCCCATGATGTTGGGGTGCGCGGCCAAGCGCTCTACGTTGTGCTCGCTGATACCGCAGCCACAGCGGCCGGGGATGTTGTACAGAATGCAGGGGATGTCCACGGCGTCGGCCACGGTCTTAAAGTGCTGGTAGATGCCCTCTTCGTTAGACTTGTTGTAGTAGGGGGTAATGAGCAGCAGACCATCGGCACCCAGGCCCTGGTAGGTGAGCGACTTGGTGAGCATGGTCTGCGTGGAGTTGGAGCCCGAGCCGGCGATGACGGGGACGCGGCCCGCAACCTGCTTGACCACTGCGGCGACAACGGAGTTGTCCTCGTCGTCGGTCATCGTGGCACTCTCTCCGGTGGTGCCCAGGGTGAGGATGGCGTCAGTGCCATTTTGCAGGTGGAAATCGATAAGGCGCTCGAGTGCATCAAAGTCGACGCTGCCGTCCTTTTTAAACGGCGTGACAAGGGCGACGATTGAGCCCTCGAGATTGCGGATATCCATGTTCTTCTCCTTCGCTTCCGCGATCTGGATGCGTTTGTTCCATTGGGCAGCGACGGCCAGGCGCTCGTCCTGGGCGCGACGGCGGGCGGCATCGGCGCGCGACTTGGCCAGTAACTCTCGGCCGTACGGCAGCACGTCGAGCGTGGCAAAGTAATCGCCCGGGCGCTCGGCGCGGCGGATGAGGTCGGCCGAGCCGTCGGGGCGCAGCAGCACCTCGGCGGAGCGCAGGCGTCCGTTGTAGTTGTAGCCCATGGAGTAGCCATGCGCGCCGGTATCGTGGATCACAAGCAGGTCGCCCATGTCGATCTGCGGCAGCTCGCGGTCGATGGCGAACTTATCGTTGTTCTCGCACAGATTGCCCGTGATGTCGTAGGTGTCCGTGACGGGTGCCGCAGTCTTGTCGGCGCCGCCAGGCTGGCCCATCACCGTAATGTGGTGGTAGGCGCCATACATGGCAGGGCGGATCAGATCGACGGCGCTTGCGTCGACACCGATATAGTCCTTGTAGATTTGCTTCTCGTGGATGGCCTTGGTGACCAGGCAGCCGTAGGGGCCCATCATAAAGCGGCCCATCTCGGTGCAGATGGCCACATCGCCCATGTCGGCGGGAACCAGGATCTCGTCGTATGCCGTGTGCACTCCCTCGCCGATGGCATGGATGTCGTTAGCCTGCTGCTCGGGCAGGTAGGGGATGCCGACGCCGCCGGATAAGTTGATGAAGGCGACGTGTGCACCGGTCTCGCGCTCCAGGCGCACGGCAAGCTCAAAGAGAATGCGCGCGAGTTTGGGATAGTAGTCGTTGGTGACGGTGTTGCTGGCAAGGAATGCGTGGATGCCAAAGTCCTCAGCGCCCTTGGCCTTGAGCATGCGGAAGGCCTCGAAGAGCTGCTCGGTGGTCATGCCATATTTGGAGTCGCCCGGGTTGTCCATGATGCCGTTGGAGAGCTGGAACAGGCCGCCCGGATTAAAGCGGCAACTGACCGTCTTGGGAATGGGCCCCGCAACGCGCTCAAAGAATTCAATGTGGCTGACGTCGTCGAAGTTGACGATAGCGCCCAGCTTGTCGGCGAGCTCAAAGTCCGCCGCGGGCGTGTCGTTGGACGAGAACATGATGTCGTGCCCCGTGATGCCCAGCGAGCGGGCGATCATGAGCTCGGTATAGCTCGAGCAATCGCAGCCGCAGCCGTATTCGTTGAGAATGGAGATGAGCGCTGGGTTGGGGTTGGCCTTGACGGCAAAGTATTCCTTAAAGCCCGGGTTCCAGGCAAAGGCGTCGCGCACTTCTTGCATGTTGCGGCGGATGCCCGCCTCGTCATATAGATGAAACGGCGTGGAGAATTGCTCGACGATATGCTCGAGCGTCTCCTTGTCCACAAACGGCTGCTTTGCCGCATATGCCTCGTTGGGAGTCAGTGACATGTCCCGTAAACCTCGCTATCCAGACGGCGCTACCTGCGCATCGAATCCGCATAGCGTGGACCCAATGTCCGGATAGCGCTCCCGCATTGCTGCAGACAGTCCTGCGGGTGTTTCCCGCAGGCCCACCAGGTTGTTCGTGCCCGAAAAACCCAGTTCGGCGGGTTTCGCCTCCCCACGGGGTCAAAGCCTGCCGGCTCGCCCGCGGTTCTTCGTGCCCGCGCCTCTATCAAGTGGTAAAGACCCTACCACGTTGCACTTTACCAAACAAGAGTATTCGTATATAACGTTTAAAAAATGCAAGGATATGCTGGAAATAAGGGTGTAGCAATCTTGCGGCACAATAGATGGCAACCGACGCGCACCCATGAAAGGAACCTCTATGACCGAGCTCCAAGAACTCCGTCGCTATCGCCGCGACCTGCATCGCATTCCGGAGCTCGATTTCGATCTTCCTCAAACCATAGCCTATATCGAGGGCGTGCTCGCCTCGCTTGCCTGTGAAGTGATCCATCCCTGCCCCAGCTGTGTTTGTGCTTTCTTCGACGCTGGCACGGGCGCCGTGCATGCCACGGCGATTCGCGCCGATATGGACGCGCTGCCCATTGCGGAGGCGACGGAGGCGGTGTTCGCCTCGTCTCATCCTGGCAAGATGCACGCTTGCGGCCACGATGGACACATGGCTATGGCGCTTGCGGCGGCAACCTTTGTCGATCGCACGATTCGTGAGCAGCCGGGTGCCATCAAGCGCAACGTGCTCTTTGTGTTCCAGCCTGCCGAGGAAACGACCGGTGGTGCCAAGACGGTATGCGAGAGCGGCGTGTTTGAGCGCTACGGGGCGGACCGTATCTTCGGGTTCCACGTATGGCCCGATTTGCCCGCCGGCACGTTGGCGAGCTGTTCCGGTCCGCTGCTGGCGCGCTCAAGCGAGACGCACATTCATATCCATGGCGCGAGCATCCATATCGCCAAGACCTACGGCGTTCCAGTCGAGGAATCGCATGATGCCGCGCTGGCAGCGGCCAAGTTCTTGGTTTCCGAGCGCGAGCTCATGGACGAGTTAGGTGCCGACGAGCCCTGCATTGGTAAGTTCGGCCTGCTGCAGGCTGGCACCGTCTGCAATGCGGTGGCGGGGGAGGCCCATGTGGCTGGCAGCCTCCGCGTATTTACGGACGGTATGTTCGACCGTGCGCGCGAGGGCGTGCGCCGCGTGTTGGACGAGGCCTGCGCCGCAACAGGCTGTACGTACGATCTTGACTTTGCTGAAGGGTATCCGCCAGTTGATAACGACCCCGAGCTGTTTGCCAGCGTCTTGCCTGTCTTGCCCGAGCTGCAGCTTGTGGATGAGCCGCTGTTAATTGCCGAGGACTTTGCCTTCTATCAGCGTCATTTGCCGGGCGTTTTCTTCCTGTTGGGCACGGGTATGCCGGAGTGCCTGGACAACCCGATCGATTCGGATGGTTGTCCGGCCTATGCCACGAGCGCCCTGCATACTGATACCATGCTCTTTGATGAGGAAATCCTGCTCAAAGGTCTCGATGTCTACAAACGATTGCTTTTGCTTGGCTAGTCGACGGGGACGCATCTTCTCGAAAATACGAACAGATGTACGCTATAATAGAGATGTAAGTCTATAGAAACGTTTGACGTTATTAACGTAAGGCGATACTATGATTGCATCGTACAAAGATGAGGATACCGAACGTTTTGCGATGGGTGCGCGGGTCAGGAGGTTCGTGCCCTTTGAGCGTGTTGCGTTGAGGAAGATTCGCCAACTGCAGGTTTGTGCTTCGCTTGATGATCTTCGCGTTCCGCCGGGCAACCGCCTGGAAGCTTTGAAGGGCGATCGTGCCGGTCAATATAGCATCCGTGTTAACGAGCGCTATCGGGTCTGTTTTGAGTGGAGACAGGGGATGGCTTGGAATGTCGAAATCGTCGATTATCACAAGTGATGAGACTGCGTCCGATTTGCTGCCGCCGGTGACTCCTGGTGAGCTTCTCAAAGAGGATTTTCTTGTCCCCATGGGCATTTCGCAATATCGCCTTGCTAAGGAGACCGGGATTCCGGCCCAGCGCATTGGGCAGATTATCTTGGGAAGGCGTCGCGTGACGGCCGACACCGACCTTCGCCTTTGCCGCTACTTTGGCCTGACGGATGGTTATTGGCTGCGCGCCCAGATAGCGTTTGATCTCGAGGCGGAGAAGAGGCGCATCGAACCGGAACTGGATAAGATCGTCCCTGTTCAGCAGGCTATAGCATTGTAGTGTTCAAAGATGTTGAGGTTGGAGTGACGATGGGGCGACGCCGACAATCTGCCGTTTATAGTCCCGGTGGGTGTGGATGCGGCTTGTTATTGCTTCCGGTTATTGCCGTGAGCATTGGCGTGATGTTTGCGCTTGCCGGGTTGGCAGCAGCGGCACTCGTGCTGTTGATTGTGGCCATTGGCGTGACGATCTGGCTGTGTCGTTCTCGCGAACAGCGTCGTGCCGAAGGCAAGAGCAATGTTGGATGGACCATCTTTTTGGTTATTGCCTATCTGCTGAGCATCAGTTACCTGGCGTTCTTTATCCTGCTGCTCATTAGCACCTTTACCGGGGAATCCGTCACGGTGGGTTGATGTACTGCCAGCGGACGGTCGCGCAAAGTGCGTTTGCTCGGCGTTTGGATAACTGCATGGGCCGTTTACCGCAACCTTAGCTCACAGCTAATGAATTCAAGTTCAATCCTTCCTACGATGTGCTGTGTGCCGGCGCGGTAGCCGGATCGTAGGAAGGATGCATGATGAAAAAGCTCGAAAACGAAGTGCTGCTGAGCCGTCGCGCTGCACTGGGCGCATTCGCCACCGTCGCCTTGGGGGCTGCCGGTCTTCTTGCCGGTTGCGGTAGCGATAAGGCGACCGTCACCGAGGACGCTGGCGATGGCGACAAGAAGGAAGAGGCGAAGAAGGAAGAGCAGCCTACGACTGACCTGGCTGTTGGCACGACGGTGACCACGACTGCTGGCCTTTCCGTCGTCGTCGATTCCGTCCAGCCCGGTCTCACAAATTTTGACGGTTCGACCATGACGGGTATTCACGTCACGTACGTCAACAATGGCGATGAGGGCGCAGATTACAATATTTACGACTGGAAGGGCGAGGACGCCAACGGCGCTCAACAGAATCAGGGTTACTACAGCGAGGGCTCCGATGAGCTGCAGCCTGGTACCCTTGCCGCCGGTGGCTCCGTGGCGGGCAATATCTACTTTGATGGCGATATCAAGAAGGCACTGTATTTTGCCAACATGTTTGATAAGTCTGCCACTGCAAGCTGGGTGCTGGCCTAGCATGTCGCTACCGTTGCGCCGTATGGGAGGTGAAGCCGTATGCCCGATAAAAAGCTGACTGACGAGTTGCTCAATGAGCTCCTCGACGCGCCAAACATCGATGGCTATATCAAAGAACACGACTTTGCCGCCCCGTCGCTTTCGGACTACCTTAAGCAGCTGCTGCAGGAAAAGGGCTTAGAGCGTTCGCGCGTGGTGCGCATGGCCGACCTCAACGAGACCTTTGGTTATCAGATTTTTACCGGTGCGCGCCACCCAAGCCGTAATAAGGTGCTGCAGATTGCCTTTGCGATGGCGTTGACGCTCAAGGAGACCAACCGCGCTCTGACAGCCGCCGGGGTAAGCGTCCTCAACTGTAAGGACCGTCGCGATGCGATTGTCATCTTTTGTATCGATCGCGGCTGCAGCCTGCAAAAGGTAAACGAGGAACTGTATCGCTTTGGCGAGGAAACGGTGAGTTAGTGGCCGATGGCTGAGCCGGTTGTGTCACCAGAACAACCATGCAAACGAACGGGGTGCGGACAACATGGGGTGTCCGCACCCTGCGTTATGATGGACGCTATGGATACTCAGAGCCCAACATATTCCGATGACGAGCTGACTGCTTCACTTGTCGATCATTTGGCGTCGCTCAACCGCGATGACAGCTATCGTGTGGAGCGCGTGCTCAAGCTCTCGGATGTCGAGACGACCGAACTCGTCTATTTTGAGGGCTCTGGTGGCGGGTCTCTCGGTCCCTTTGTCCGCAAGCGCATCGATGCTTCGGCGCAGATTGGCGGAGCATATGAGCGCCTGTTTGCGGCCCAGCGCGCCGGTCGTCGTTTTGAGCACTTGCCCCGAATCGTCGATTGCCACCGTGTGGGCGACGAGCTTTGCGTGGTCATGGAATATATCGAAGGCGAGACGCTTGAGGCCCTGGTGGGACGTTTGGGCGCGACACCCGATTATGCTTGCGAGCTGTTTGGCGCCCTTTGTGATGCAGCCGATGAGCTCCATGCCGGCTTTGCGGCGGCCGGAGAGCATCCGGTGCCGGTGATTCATCGTGATTTGAAACCCTCGAACATTATCGTTTCGGGTGTCAGTTATACGGCAGATACCGGCATGACCTTCTCGTCGCTGGTGATTATCGACCTGGGAATCGCGCGGGTGTGGCGTGACGGGGCCGATGCCGACACGGTTAAGTTTGGAACGCGACCCTATGCGCCACCCGAGCAATATGGTTTTGGGCAGACGAGCGTGCGCAGCGATGTCTATGCGCTCGGCGCGCTTCTGTTCTTTTGTCTGACGGGGGCTGACCCTAAGCCGGGTCAGAATATGCGCGAGCAATGCGAGGCGTGCGACGTCCCCGTGGCGCTGGCTGATGTCATTTGCATGGCCATGGCGCTCGATCCGGCCAAGCGCTTTGGAAGTGCCGAGGCGCTCGGACACGCTGCGCGCGCGGCATACGGGCTGTGTCTGCCTGAGCCTGGCTCGAATAGCACGACGGCGCCTTCAATGGCGCAGGCTGCTCCGCAAATGGCGCCGTCTTTCGGGCGGCGGCCCAAGGAAGTCTCTTCGGTGGCTCCTCGCCGCAAGAGCCTGCTTTCACGGATCCCGGAACCCATTGGGCGTATATGGAACGGCATGATCTATGCGGCAACCTTGCTGCTACTGGTCGGAAGCCATTTTGCCGTATTCCAGCCCACGGGAGCCAACCGCAGCTATCCAACGTGGTTTTTGGCCCTTGAGTATTTTCTTATGGTCGATGGCATGGTGGTGCTCATCTCGTTTGGCGTGCTCGACCGCCGCAGGCTTCGGCGCCGCTTTCCCGTGCTTGATCGTTATCGGGGCCGTGAGTTTGTCACGCTGTGGCTTAAGGCGCTGGGAATTATGTGCGTCATCATGATCGTGATTATTGCCGTCGGCAACGCAACCGGCATAGTCGCTTAATGCAATGTACCGCTACTGCAAAGGGCCCCGATTGGGGCCCTTTGCAGTAGCGCTTAAATGCGGTTCATCTGGTTGCAACCTTGTTGTACCAGTCCTGCCTCGTGGGCGGGGCGAGTGCCCATCGCCATAGGTGTTGTGACGGTTAAATTGCTCCGTGCTTCGAAGCGCCGTCAATTATCACCACAGAATTCCGTCAACTGTCACCATAATTCGCCGTCAATCCTCACCACAAATTTCCGTCAATCGTCACCACGCAGCTGGTAAAATACATAATATTGGTAAGTCAAGAAGGAGGCTGTGTGGATAGGTATGTAGATAGATGCATCGATAAGGCAATCAGCCGTAATCTCAATATCTTCGGTGCGGTCCTTATTCAGGGTCCAAAGTGGTGCGGAAAGACCACTTCGGCTAGTCGTTTTGCTAATTCATCCTTGTCTCTTTCCGATCCGGCTGGAAATTATTCCGCTCTCCAGCTGGCACGGATCGATCCGGCGCAAGCATTAGCAGGGCGATCTCCCAGGCTCATCGATGAATGGCAGGAAGAGCCGAAGCTGTGGGATGCCGTGCGTTTCGAGTGCGATGCAAGGAGGGGAGAATCCGGTCAGTTTATTCTTACGGGTTCGGCAACGCCTCGGGATTCGATGCGGCCGATGCATAACGGCGTTGGGCGAATAGTTAGGTTGCGAATGGACACCATGACGATGTTCGAGCTTGGCGTTTCTTCTGGCGCGGTGTCGATTGGAACGCTTCTTTCCGGTTACCCTGCCAAGCAGGCTGTCGGGTCAATCTCCGGCATCGCCGGAATCGCCGATTTGCTGTGTCGTGGCGGTTGGCCTCAGGCGATGGGGAAAACGACTGACGATGCCATGCAGATAGCCGCTGCCTATGTTGATGGCGTATGCGAATCGGATGTTTCTAGAACTGATGGCGTTAAGCGCGATCCGGTCAAGGTCAGGTCTCTTTTGGCATCGCTAGCGCGGAATGAGTCGACGCTTGCTGGCTCAAAGTCTATTGACAAAGATATCGGTACCGGCGTTTCGAAGAACTCGGTCTCCAGATACATGGACGCCCTGAGACGAATCAATATCGTCGACGATATCCCCGCTTGGCATCCAGCGCTCAGGTCTCCGGTGAAGCTGCGGCAGGGGGCGAAGAGGCATCTCGCCGATCCTTCGCTTGCCGTTGCGCTGCTCGGAGCAAATCCGGAGTCGTTGGCATCTGACCCGAAGACACTGGGGTTGCTTTTCGAATCCCTCGTCCTGCACGACCTCAAGGTTTACGCCGCCGCAAATGACTCGTTGGTGTCCCATTACCACGATGCCGACGATCTCGAGGTTGACGCAGTTATCCACAGGCGCGATGGAACTTGGATTGCCGTGGAGGTGAAGCTTGGAAGCCCTCAAATCCCCGAGGCATCCGCAAATCTGCTTCGGCTGGAGCGAAAGCTGGTCGAGCGTGGCGAGAGGCCGCCTGTGGCAAAACTCATCATCATTGGGTTCGGCATGCCGGTTCATACAACGCCCGATGGCATCATCGTTGCTCCCGTTGACACGCTCGCGCCATAGCGTTGTGGTGGGATCATCTTGCCTTCGGAAGGGGTTTCAGTCTCAAGCGACTTTTCCAACACTCACTTATGCCTGCATGCCAATTCTGGTCTAGCAAGGCCAAAGAAAAGGGGTCCCGTTTGGGGCCCCTTTGCAGTTGCACTTAAATACGGTTCATCTGAGCGGCGACTTTGTTGTACCAGTCCTGCCACGTGGGCGGGCAGTACTTTTTGGCCGCTGCCGGGGTAAGGGTGGAGCCGTAGTTGGCGCCCAGATAGGCAACGTGAGCGGAGATGCCCTCGCTCCAGCTGCCAAAGCTGCGCCAACCGCCGCCACGTGCACTCCAGCCCCAGGCGTTGTAAGAATTGGCGCAATAAGCGCCCTTGGTGCTCTCGATGCAGGCGATGGCGGGGGACCAGCGGGGGTCGACACCGGTATTCCAAGCGGCGACGGCAAAGTTATAGCCCTGGCCTGCCATGGGGGAGCCGGCGAGATAATTGTCGATGCGGCTCGTCCACTCATTAATGAACGAATCGTAATCGGAGTTACCGGTATTGGAGTTGTTCACCGTGGTGTTGATGGTGGTGTTGGTGTTGGTGGCCTGGCTGCTGGAATTGCTGCCGCTTACGCCCTCGCCCGAGAGCTTCTCGGCGGCAGCGGCCTTATCGGCCTCAAGCTTGGCGAGCTCGGCGGCATTTTCCTGCTCGGCTTTTGCCTGTGCCTCGCTGCGGAGCTGCTGGGCCTGCGCCAGCGCATCCTCGGTGTTTTTCTGCTCTGCCTCAAGCTGAGACTTGGCCTGCTGGAGCTCGGCCTTGTTCTGCTCGAGTTCGGTTTGCATGTTATTGAGCTGTTCGATCTCGTCGACGCTCGAGCTCGTGATCTGGTTGGTGTATTTGCAGGTCGTGATGAACTCACCCAGGCTCTGCGCGTTGACCAGGAAGCTCACGATGGGATTGGTGCCCTTCTGATACTTGTACAGATCGCGCATGGCGGAGCTTGCCTTGGCCTGCTGCTCGGGAAGCTTAGCCTCGATTTCCTCGATGCTTGCCTCATTGGAGTCAATCTGCTTTTGCAGGTCATCGAGTTTGGTGCGAGCGTCGTTGTAGGCGCTCGTGGCGGCTTCGATCTTCTGCTGGGCTGCGGAAAGCTGGTCCTGCGTTGCCTGCGAGGCGGCATACGCCGCAACGGGGGAGAGCATCGGTGTGGCCGTCAGCGCAACGGCGAGCGCGGCGCTCGTGATGATACGAGCCGGCTTCGACGCAATGAGCGCTGCGGTGCGATGATTCGAATGCTGCATCCAGTCCCTCTGCAATCAATCGTAGGTTATGGTTCGAACGGTATTCTACTACTGCTTTCGACCTCAACTTGAACCTTAAAGGTTCCAAAGGGTCAAGTTGAACTTGAGACTTTGGCTTTGACCTGCAGTTATGATGAATTGTTGAGAAACCATAGAGTTCAACTTTAACGTTACGGGGGCCTGTTTGCGGACGGGCTTTCGGTCGTGAAAGCTATCTCAACAGGGGGTTTGCAGCTACAAGGCCCCATCGCGGTGAGTGCGGCCTTTATGCTGGACGATTACGTCGATTGCCATAGATACGGTGGAGCTTTGGGCGCCGGCGGCTTGGCACGCTAGAATAAATCAGTTGCGCAAAGACCGCCCGTTGTGTGGGCAGTTCATGATAGGAAGTTTCCATGGCATTGCAGTTTACAGAGCGCGAGTTCATTCCCGTGCTGCTCGGTGGCGACATCAACGCCTATTCGGTGGCGCGCGCCTTCTATGAGGAGTACCAGGTCAAGAGTCTGGTCTTTGGCAAGTATCAGACGGGTCCCGCGTACCGCAGCCAGATTATCGACTACACGCCCAACGTGGATATCGATACCATGCCCGTGATGCTCAGGACCGTCAACGGCATTGCCCAAGCGCATGCCGACAAGACGATTGTCCTTGTGGGCTGTGGCGATAACTATGTTGCCCTCGTGGCTCAGGCCAAGGATGCCCATGAGTTGGCGGATAACATCGTCGCGCCTTACGCTCCCTATAGCATGCTTGAGCAGTGTCAGAAGAAGGAGATCTTCTACGAGCTGTGCGAGAAGCATGGCGTGCCCTATCCGCATACCTTTACCTTCACCATGGCGATGCTGAACGCCCAAGGCGAGGCGCCTGCCGAAGTGCTCGACCAGATCGATTTTCCCTACCCGATGATTCTGAAGCCTTCTGACGGCATCATGTGGTGGCAGCACGAGTTCGAGGGCCAGAAAAAGGCCTATGAGATTGCCGACCGTGCCGAGCTGGAACAGGTCATTCGCGACTCGTATGCCAGCGGCTACACCGACGACCTGATCTTGCAGGATCGCGTGCCCGGCAATGACGAGTACATGCGCGTGCTCACCAGTTATTCCGACCGCAACGGCAAGGTGCGCATGATGTGCCTGGGTCACGTGCTGCTCGAGGAGCATCAGCCTCACGGTGTCGGCAACCACGCCTGTATCATCACCGAGCCCAATGACGAGCTCATGGGCGGCGTGCGCAAGTTGCTCGAGGACCTTCACTTTGTGGGCTATTCCAACTTTGACGTTAAGTACGACGAGCGCGACGGCTCGTTTAAGTTCTTCGATTTCAACACGCGCCAAGGTCGCAGCAACTACTACGTCACTAACAGCGGCTTTAACGTTGCCAAGTATGTGGTGGACGAGTATGTGTTCAACCGCCCGTTTGAGCCGGAGTTTGTGACGGCGCAGGACGAGGCGCTGTGGATGGTCGTCCCCATGGGCGTCGTCGACAAGTACGTCAAGGATCCCGAGCTGCGCGCTAAGGTGCATCGCCTGGACAAGGAAGGCAAGGGCGCCGACCCTTCGTTTATGAAGGGCGACTTTGTCTTTAACCGCTGGCTGCGCATGTGGCACACCAAGCTGCGCCACTTTAAGCTGTTCAAGACGTATTACAAGTAGATGAGTGCGGCGCCCGTCCGGTTTACATCGGGCGGGCGCGGGTATGATACGCGCAATTGCGCAAGCGTCACCAAGGAGGCGGCGATGGAAAAGCTGGGAGTTATCGGCGGCATGGGCGCCGAGGCCACGTCGTATTACTACGACCAGGTAGTGCGTCATACGGCTGCTGCCTGCGATCAGGATCATATCGACATGGTGGTGCTCTCCAAGTCGACCATGCCCGACCGCACGCTGGCCATTAAGACCGGCGAGCACGCCAAGCTGCTGGCGACCATGAAAGAGTGTGCCCAGGCACTCGAGTCGCTGGGCTGTGCGCACATTGCCATTCCCTGCAACACGTCACACTACTTCTACGACCAGATCCAGTCGTTTACGAAGGTGCCGATTATCCACATGCCGCGTGAGTCGGTGCGCTATGCCCTTGCGGGTGCGGTGATGGGGGAGTGCGAGTTCGACCCCAACCTGAGCATGCCGGCCGAGCCGGTGCGCAAGATTGGCATCATGGGCACCGACGGAACCGTGGGCGCGGGCGTCTACGGCCGCGAATGCGAGGCTGCGGGTGTTGAGGTCGTCTATCCCAGCGAGAAACGTCAGAACGATGTGATGTCGCTTATCTACGATGATGTGAAGGCCGGACGTGAGCCCGATATGGATAAGTTCGACCGCGTGATGTGGGAGTTCGCCCGTAGCGGCTGCGACCGTGTCATTCTGGCCTGCACCGAGCTATCGGTGCTGCAGAAGTATCGAGAGATGCCCGAGATCACCCTCGATGCCATGGATGTCCTGGTGCGCGAATCCATCATCCGCAGCGGCGCCCCCTACCGCCTCTAGCTTCCGACCTGTCAAAAAGGGACAGGTTAATATTGGTAGGTTTTATCTGGTGAAACAGTAAAGGCCTCGGCTCGTTTGGTGCGAGCCGAGGCCTTTTGCGTTGGGCGGTTGCTGCCGGTGGCGAACTAGAACAGGAAGCCGATGGCGATGAGGGCGATGCTGACGATGAGCACGGCGATGTCCAGGACCTTGATGGGGTAGCGCTTGTACGAGCTGGCGCGTGTACGCAGATAGAAGCCGCGCTGTTCTGCCGCCAAGGCTGTGGCATCGGTCTTGCCCACGCTCGAGATGAGCAGTGGCACGCACAGTGGCAGCATGAGCTTAAGCTTCTTGATGGGGTTCTTGGTGTCGTACTCGACGCCGCGTGCGGTCTGCGCTTCCATGATGGCGTTCATCTCCTGACCAAACACCGGCACAAAGCGTAGCGCCGTGGTAAAGGTGAAGGCATAGCGATACGGCACGTGCAGCACCTCGACGCAGGCGTTGGCGAGGTCGTTGAGCTTGGTCACCATAAGCATGAGGATGAGTGGCAGCGCCACGCCCAACAGGCGTAGGCAGGCCTTCGATCCGGTAATGAGGCCCGTGTCGGTGATAAAGCCCCACACTATGTTGCCGTCGCGCATAAAGGCCAGCTGGAGCACCAGCATGATAAGCGCGAGCGGAATCAGCAGCTTGAGTAGCGAGAGCAGACGGTCGACGACACCGGCATAGGCGCCCAGTGCGAGGGTGAGTGCCAAAAAGCCCAACAGCGCCACGTAGGTGTCGGACAGGAAGATGCCGATGATGATGGCGGCGGCAAGGCCCAGTTTGACGACCGGGTTCAAGCGGTGCAGCAGTGTGTCGCCCGGCATATAGTCGATGACGTTAACCACGGTGGACCATCTCCTCGGTAATGCGAACGATATCGGTGACCTCGCTCACCTGTGCAAAGACGGGAGAGACGGAGGATGCCAGACGGCGCGAGAGTTCAATAACCTGGGGAGGCTCCACGTAGGCACGCCGCATGAGATCGATGTTCGAGAATAGCTCGTGCGTGCGGCCGCGGTCGAGGATGTGACCGTCGGCCATTACTACGATACGCTCGGCAAAGTCGGAAACAACTTCCATATCGTGGCAGACCATAATCACGGCGCAACCGCGCTCGGCCATGGTGCGCACTGTTTCCATGACGGTCATGCACTCGCGGTAATCAAGGCCGCTCGTGGGCTCGTCGAGCACGACGATCTTGGGCTCAACCACTACGACGGAGGCAAGCGCCACCATTTGTCGCTGGCCGCGCGAAAGCGAGAAAGGTGCCTCATCGGCAGGCAGGCCAAAGCGGTCGATAACAAGTTGAGCACGACGCAGAGCCTCGGCGCGGTCCATGCCGCCAAGTTCCAGGCCAAAAGCGACCTCGTCGAGTACGGTATCCTTGCAGATCTGGCGGTCGGGGTTTTGGAAGAGCGTTGCGACCTCGCGGGCAATGCGGCTCGTGGGGACCGCGGCGGTATCCAGCCCCGTAACGCGCACGCTGCCCGAGGCGGGCTTAAGCAGGCCTGTGAGCAGCTTGGTGAGCGTGGTCTTGCCGGCACCGTTCTGGCCGACGATGCCCACGAGCTCGCCGGGATAGAGGGTCAGGTTGAGGTCGTGGACGGCGGCGCCGCCATTGGGATAGGCAAACTCAACATGGTCGAAGGTGAGCACGGGCTCGGCGTCCTTGGCGTGCGGGCGCAACGACGGTGCGTGCGGTGAGCCGGCGGGTGCCTGAATGTCGCTGCTTGCGTGTGCGGGGTCGACGATGCCCGAAATCAGGCGCTCGGCCTCATCGACATCCAAGCAAGGGGTACCGCTTACCAGGCCATCGGCCTCGAGGCTATTGAAGATACGCGTGACGCGAGGGCAGTCGACGCCGATGGCACGGAGCTCGTCGGTATGCGCGAAGACCTCGTGTGGCTCGCCCTGCAGCGCGATTTCGCCATGGTTGAGCACGAGCACGCGGTTGCAGTACTCCGAGAGTAGGGCGACCTTTTGCTCAACGACGACGATGGTGATTCCAAGCGCGCGGTTTGCCTCACGCAGCGTCTCGAAGACCAACGTGGAGCTGGCGGGGTCGAGTGCCGCGGTGGGCTCGTCGAGAACCAAGACGCGCGGACGCATGGCGAGGATGGCAGCGATGGCCACCTTTTGCTTCTGTCCGCCCGAGAGGGTGGCGATCTCGCGGTCACGCAGGTCGCTGATGCCGACGGTCTCGAGCGTTTCACTCACGCGCCGCTCGATCTGGTCGTGGGGAACGCCAAAGTTCTCGAGGCCAAAGAGCATCTCGTCCTCGACGACCGAAGCGACCATCTGCGTGTCGATATCCTGCAGCACACTGCCGACGATTTGCGACACGTCGGTGAGCGAGGCTTCGCAGGTGTCGTGGCCGTCTACCATGACGGCCCCAAAGAACGTGCCGGTGTAGTGGTGGGGCACGGCACCCGACAGGCAGGCGGCAAGCGTGGACTTGCCGGCGCCCGAGGGCCCGATGATGCCGATGAAATCTCCCTTGTTCACGCTGAGCGAGATGTGGCTGAGCGCCTGCTCGGTCTGCGTGCCATAGGAGAACGAGACATCGTCGACGTTGATGATCGTTTCCATGGATACCTTTCATGGTCATTGGGGACGTTCTTTAATGACTAGTCGTTTAAGAACGTCCCCAAGAGCTAGTTGTTTGGGACGGTCTTTACCGATGGGGCACTGTGGGTTAGTTGAGCTTCAGGGCCTTCTGGATGGGCAGGTAGAGGGCGCCGACCAGAATGGCGTTAAAGACGGCGGTCATGGCGACGACGGGCAACATGGCGGCGGCGAGCTCGCCGACCACGCCGAGCATGGCCATCTTGATGACCATGAAGATGGCGCCGGAGACAAAGGTGGTCAGGAAGGTTGCGACGATGGCGATGGCGGGCTTGACCTGACCGTTCTTGCCGGCGGCGTTGACGATGCCGGCCATGAGCATGGCGGCGATGCCCTCGGCGGCAAAATCGACGAACGGCGAAGTGGTGGTGATCTGGATCACGGCAGCCGAGATGAGGCCAATGACGAGCGCCTGGCCGATGTTGGGGCGAACGACCAGGATGGTGAGGCAGAAGGCCGAGATGATGAACTCGGGGCTGATCATGCCGCCCGAGATGCCCGAGATTGCCTTGCCGACGGTGAAGTTGAGGATGAAGCCGGCGGCGAGTAGGATGGCGAGCAGGACGAGGGCGCGGACATCGAGTTTGC
Source organism: uncultured Collinsella sp. (assembly GCA_902469435.1). Classification (GTDB taxonomy): domain Bacteria; phylum Actinomycetota; class Coriobacteriia; order Coriobacteriales; family Coriobacteriaceae; genus Collinsella. Next base: position 31,541 of record CABRCR010000063.1, read on the forward strand.
CGCGATCGGCGGTATGGACGGTGCGGGGCTGGGTGGCGGTGGTGTTCTGAGACATGGTGAAAATCCTTTCGGAAGGGGATTGCAAGAGAAAAGCGGAGGCGCGTGATGCGAATGCGATCGGGCTCGAGATAGAAAAAGGCCCCCGGTCGAAACCGGAGGCCTTCCAATCACCTAGAGCGCAAAAACAGGCGTGAGGGACTCACTGTCGACCGATCGTATTCGCATCACGCCACCACCAGTTGTTGAGAGACTTCATCGTGTTCTTCATGTTGGTGGCTCCTTTCGTGATGCCGTGGCGCGGTCGCACCTAGTTGCTGTTCCGCTGCACTATAGCACAGCGAAGTGTGTGCGGGGAAATCTTTTTTAAAAAGATTTCAGGCGGGTTTCCCGTCGGTCAAAAGAGCGGGCTAAGCGGGCGAGGCTGCCATTGCTGCCTTGTCCGCTCAGCTAAGACATGAGGGCCTTAGGCCTTCTTGCGACGATAGATCACGTAGGCGCAGACACCGATGATGACGACGGCGCCAACGGCCATGGCGGCCATGTTGTTGCCCTCGGACTTCTCCTCGGTGACCTCTTCCTCTTCGGCCTCGGGCTCGGCCACGTCCTCATCGGAAAGGGCCTCGTCGGCGTAGGTGATGGACTCGACCAGGCAGTCGTTGTCAGCATCGTAGTCACTCGGGACGAACTCCTCGGAGAAATCGCCCTCCTGGAGGTAGTCGCGCATCTCCTCGAGCATGGCCTTGCACTTAACATAGGTGTTCTTGGTTGCAGCCTTGCCGGCCTTGTTGGCCAGGGCGGTGCGGGCTTCGGTGCCTTTTTCGGCCTGCATGGCCTCGTCGACGGTCAGGTTCTGCTCGATGAGTTCCTTCTGCAGGGCGTCGAGATAGGCGCGGACGCCGGTGGCGCAGTGGTCGCGGTTCTCATAGGCGAGCGTGTTGATGTCCATGAGGACGTAGTTGATGGAGTTCTTGGGCTCCTCGTTGTTCACGACGTCTTCCTCTTCGCAGTGATCGAAGGAGACATCCTGACCGCTGAAGTAGGGGCTGACCTCGGTGAGCAGTGCGGAATAGAGGGGGATGGCGACGGAGAACTCGGCGTTGGAGAGCATCTCCCACTGGATGGTCGCGATCTCGGGGTCCATGCCGTGACGGATCTGGAAGGTGTGGATTTCGGTGTTGCGGTTGGAGCCGATGGCATAGGCGCCGTCGGTGTTGGCGTTGAGGCCGGCGACATTCTCGCCGCGAGCGGCGAAGGAACGAATCATCTCAAAGGTGTTCCAGTCGGACTTGCCGGGCTGGAAGAACAGCGGCTGCATTTCGTGGACCAGGGCGCCGGTCGTCGCGCGAGCGTCTTCGCGCTCGTCCTTGACGATCTCGTAGTCGGTGCCCTCAGCAAGCGGAGCCATGAAGTAATCGCGGCCCTGGATATAGCGCGACCACTGGTGCATGCCGGCCTCGCCAATCTCCTCGCCGTAGGTCTTGGCGACGTCGAACTTGCCGTCGGTGTACTCGGCAAAGCCCTTCTCCTTAGGCATAGACTCGATGCCCTCGGAGTGGAGGCAGTTCTCGGTGTCGTCGAGGTCGACGTCATAGGTGAGGTTGCCGATGTTGGGGTTGAGCGAGGCGATATCGTCAGTGAGCCTCATGGCGATCCACTGATGGCCGGAAAGCGCTGCAAACAACCAGGTCTCGTTGTTGTCGGCAATGATGATCTGGTCGTTGGAGCAGACGCCCTGCTCGTCAATCAGGCTGCCGAGGAGCTCGACACCCTCGCGGGCCGTGGCACTCTCGCCCAGAATGACGCTGGCGTAGTTGTATTCGCCAATGCCAGTCTCCTCGGTGATGGGGTCGGCCTCTTCGGCCTTTTCGTTATAGGAGGTGCTCAACGTGGCAGAGCAGGAGACGCCCTTCTCGTTGATGCCTGCCTCGGAATATGCGTCGTAGCGATCTTCCCACTGCGAGGGGTTGTCGCGAACGAAGGTGTAGCGGTAGGTTGCGCCCTTGGACTTGTACTCAAAACCGGACTCGACCGAGGTGTACTCGTTGCCGTCCTTGTGTGCGGGCTCAATGCCAAAGTGCTTGATGTAGCGCGGACCGAAGTCCTCGGAACGGCCGTAGTACGTGTTGCCGTCGGCCGTGAGCTTGCTGCCCATGTAGATCTGGGTGCAGGCGAGCGCCGAAGTCGGCATGGCCATGATGGCCGCTGCTCCAAACGCAAGGCCGCAGCCGAGCTTCTTGAGCGTGTTGACAGGATGAGTAAACCTCATAATCCCTCCCAACTGTTGAAACCCCGCGAAACCGTACGGAGTTTCAGCTAATAAATACATCTACTAGCCTAAAGGAAGCGTAAAGAGTATTCATTCGACAACAGCGTTTACTCGATGAGCGTGAAGAAATATACGATGAACGGATAATAATACTCATTTTATAGCTTTAGTTAAATAAAGGCACCCTGCATTTACTGTAGCTGAATAAAGCACTAGACGGCGCTCAAAAAGAAAACTCTCCCGCTGTTTAGGATTTGCATAAACAGCGGGAGAGTCGATAACTGGATGAATATCATACCAATGTGGATTTACTTCTTTCGGCGGTGAATCACGTTGATGGCGTAACCGACGAGCATGGCCAAGACGATGACAATAAAGCCGATCAGGGGATTGTCGTTCATAGGGTCCTCCTATTTTCCGAGCGGGGAGAATTCGTCGACGATGAGGTCGAGGCATTGCGGAAGCGCGCGGGCTCCAAAGACGCCCGAATTGCTGGAGATAATCTCGCCATCGAACTGCATGCCCAGTGACGGGGTGCAGGTGATCTTGGCTTCCTTGGTCTGGATGATCTTGAACTGTGGGCGCCCGAGTACCTTGCCGGCGGGGTCAAGCGCAGCGGTGATCACGGTAGGCAGCAGCTGCACGGTGCGCACGGGTTCGATGACCGCAATGTCGACCATGCCGTCGTTCATGCGGCAGTTGGGGAACAGGTTGATGTCGTTTTGGATGACCGAGGTGTTGCCGGCCATGCAGCAGATGCCATCGAGCTCCTCGACAATGCCGTCATGCTCGATGGTAAAGTGCGCCACCGTGGGATTGGGCGTGGCGAGCGCGGAGAGGAAGTAGGCGATCTCGCCGATGTCGTTTTTGGTAGGGGCGGCCTTCATCATGATCTCGGCGTCGAAGCCCGAGCCGGCGATGATGATAAAGCCGTGGCGCTTTTCGTTGCCGTTCTCGTCGAGCCAAAAGAGCTCGCCCATGTCCACTTTGACCGTGCGACCGGCACGGCAGGCCTTGGCAAGTGCCGCTGCCTCGGGGGCATTACCGATGTTGTTAAAGAACAGGCAGGCTGTGCCGGAGGGGAAGACGAGCGTGGGGACGCCGCATCCGCGCATTTGGTCGAGTACGTTGGAGACGGTGCCGTCGCCGCCCGAAATCACCACGCGATCAAACTCGCGCACGTCTGCCACGGCGTCTTCGGGTTCCATGCCATCGCCGATAAAACGCATCACGACCTCGTCGCCGCCCTGCGCGAGGGCGTGCGTGAATGCGTAGATTTCATCTGAGCTGGGGCCCGATGCCGGGTTGTGGATGATAAGGCAGCGCATACTTACGTTCCCGTTCTGTGACTAACCGAGTATAGTTGTAAGGCAATGCCGATATCCTACCCGTGTTTTTCGGGCCTAACCTTATTCGATGGGTTGATATGTACATTTCCACACATCAGGCTCTACTCGACTTTTGTCAGCGCGCCCGTGAGTTTGACGCGATTGCCGTCGATACCGAGTTTTTGCGCGAGCGCACGTTCCATCCGCGCCTGTGCCTGGTCCAGATTGCCACTCCTGCCGAGAGCGTCGCGGTTGATCCGCTGGTGATCGACGACCTGTCTCCCTTGGCCGAACTCATGGCCGACGAGAGCGTGACCAAGGTGTTCCATGCTTGCTCGCAGGACATGGAAGTTATGCTTCATACCGTAGGCGTGTTGCCGCGTCCGATTTTTGACACGCAGGTGGCCGCCGCCTTTTTAGGCGAGCGCCAGCAGATTTCCTACGGCGCGCTCGTGCAGACGTTTTGCGGCGTCTCGCTGCCCAAGACTGAGTCGCTGACCGACTGGTCGCGTCGCCCGCTGACCGATAAGCAGATTGAGTACGCGATCGATGACGTCAAGTACCTGATCGTCGCCTATACCGAGATGATGAGCCGTCTGCGCGAGCTGGGCCGCGTGGACTGGGTACTCGACGAGTTGCGCCCGCTGGCTGACGAGTCGCACTATCGCGCCGATCGCCACGAGGCGTTCCGCAAGGTCAAGCGCATCAATTCGTGCAGCCGTCACCAGCTGGGTATCGCGCGCGAGCTCGCCGCCTGGCGCGAGGACCGCGCCGAGCGCCGTAACATCCCGCGCAAGTGGGTCATGTCCGACGACACGCTGCTTGCGCTCGTTAAGCGCAATCCCGTCCGCGTTGAGGAGTTCCGTAGCATTCGCGGTACCGACCAGCTGGGGGAGCGCGACGTGGACGGTGCGCTCATGGCCATCAAGCGCGGCGCGAGCTGCCCGCACGATCGCCTGCCGCTCATGGTGCGCGGACACCGTCAGATCTCGCCGGAGCTGGAGAGCGTGACGGACCTGATGTATGCGCTCATCCGCCTGGTTGCCGAGCGCTCGGGCGTGGCGACCTCGGTCATTGCCTCGCGCGATGATCTGGCCGACTATATTGAGCACCCCGAGCAGAGCCCCCTGCGCGAAGGCTGGCGTTTTGAGCTTGTGGGCTCGCGCCTGGACGATCTGCTTTCCGGCAATATGGGACTCACCGTGAAGGACGGAAAGATTGAGTTGTTATAGGGAAGCCTAGTCTGCTGAGTGGGTAGAATGCCTCCAACGTGTAACTCGATTTGGAGGAATTCGCATGCCCTATTACTATGGATACGGCTTTGGTATCGACCCGCTGTACCTGCTGGTTGTGCTTGTCTGCACGGTGCTTGGCCTTGCCGCGCAGAGCTATATCAATTCGACGTACAAGACGTGGTCCAAGGTTCGCTCGGACGGCGACACGGGCGCCACGGTCGCTCGCCGCATGCTCGACGCCAACGGCTGCAATGCCGTGGGTATCAAGGGCGTCGCTGGTGAGCTTACCGACCACTACAACCCGCAGGACAACAATCTGTATCTGTCGGATTCCAACCGTTCGGGCGGCTCGGTCGCAAGCGTTGCTGTCGCTTGTCACGAGGCAGGCCATGCCGCGCAGCGTCAAAGCGGCTATGCCATGATGAAGGTACGCACCGCCCTCGTGCCGGTCGTCAACTTTACCCAGAACACTTGGACCATCGTGCTGCTCATGGGCCTGTTTATGAACATCGCGGGACTCACGACCCTCGCACTGATCTTCTTCTCGTTTAGCGTGCTGTTCCAACTGGTTACGCTGCCGGTCGAGATTGATGCTAGTCGGCGCGCCGTGGCGTATATTGAGCAGTCGGGTATGAGCTCCAAGCAGGTCAACGGTGCCAAGAAGGTGCTGACGGCCGCCGCGCTTACCTATGTGGCTGCGGCGCTCACCTCGATTATTCAGCTGCTCTATCTTATGGCTCGATACAACAGAAACTCCAACCGATAACAAATTGGGTCGCTGGGCGCCGCGGGGATTCGTGTCCTCGCGGCGCTGTACTATGTGTTGGACTTGAATTTGCGCAGGGCCGAAGCCCTTGTGCACGATGACGAAAGGAGGCTGCGTGGCAGGCTGGAATCTAACCGGCAATGCCGTTTCCGCCGAGTTCGACGGTTCGGACGAGCAGGAGCGTAAGGAGCTCAGCGTGAGCCAGGCGGTAGAGATCGCCGCCGGTGCGCTCGATGCCATTCCGCAGCTGAGTGTCCTGGGCGAGGTCACGGGTTTCCGTGGTCCCAATGCCCGAAGCGGCCACTGCTACTTCCAGATTAAAGACGACTCGGCCGCCGTCGACTGCATCATCTGGAAGGGCGCCTATCTCAAGCGTACCTTCGATCTGCGTGACGGCATGCAGGTGAGCTTTAAGGGCAGCTTCAATCTCTATAAGGCCACGGGCCGCATGAGCTTTGTCGCTCGCTCGTTTTCGCTGGCGGGGGAGGGTCTGCTGCGTCAACAGGTGGCGCAGTTGGCCGAAAAGCTACGCCGCGAGGGACTGATGGACGAGTCCCGCAAACGCCGCATCCCGGTGTTTTGCTCACGCGTGGCGGTCGTCACCTCGCTTTCCGGTGCGGTAATCGACGACGTCAAGCGTACGCTGCGCCGTCGCAACCCGCTCGTCGAGCTTGTCTGCGTGGGCGCCAAGGTTCAAGGCGAGGGTGCGCCGGCCGAGCTCATTGATGGCTTGCGCCGCGCCGCTTCCATTACGCCGGCGCCCGACTGTATTTTGCTGGTGCGCGGCGGCGGCTCCTTTGAGGACCTCATGACCTTTAATGACGAGGAGCTTGCCCGCGCGGTGGCAGCTTGTCCTGTGCCCGTGGTGACCGGCATTGGCCATGAGCCCGATACCTCGATTTGCGACATGGTGAGCGACCGACGCGCCTCCACGCCCACGGCGGCGGCAGAATCGGTGGCGCCGGCTATGACGGAGTTGGCCGACGTTCTCGAGGCGCGCCATCAGCGTCTGGGTGCCGCGATGGCATCGATGATTGGGTCGGCCCAGGTCGACCTGGAGATGCTCGATCAGCGCGGTCGCCGTGCCTGGGATACCTATACGGCTCGCTTTGGCGATGCGCTCGATGCGGCTGCGTGTCGCCCGTGCCTCAACGACCCCACATTTATGGTCGAGCGTCGCGAATCGGAGCTTGCACTGACTGCCGATCGCCTGTCGGGCGCCATAGTACGCTCAGTCGGGGTCTTCCGCTCCAACTTCGAGCGTCTGCCCGAGCGTCTGGTTGCAAGCACCTCAGGGCTCGACGGCAAACGCCATGCGCTCACGCTTGCGAGTTCCCGTCTGGAGCATCAGGGGCGCACGATGCTCAGCAAACCAGCGTCCGACCTGGGCCGTGCAGCGGCTTCGCTCGATGCCCTGTCGCCGCTTAAGGTACTTGCCCGCGGCTATTCCATCGCGTACAGCGACGATGGTGTGGCTATAAGTGCCCAGACCTTTAAGCCGGGCGACGCCATCCGCGTGCGCATGGCGGACGGTAACGTGTCGGCAACCGTCAACGCGGTCGAGTAGACCGCGTTTCGCAGTGATAGACCCTTAGGAAAGGAAACAGATATGGCAGAGAAGACCCCGGTAGAGCAGCTTACGTACAAGCAGGCCTCGCAGGAGCTGGAGCTCATCATCCGCAGCCTGGAGTCGGGCGATATGGAGCTCGAGGAGTCGCTCGAGAGCTACACCCGCGGCGTCGAGCTCCTCAAGAGCCTGCGCACCCGCCTGTCCGATGCCGAGCAGAAGGTCTCGGTGCTCCTTAAGGACGTCGACGGCAACGACGTGCTCGCCGACGGCGAAGCCGCCAACACGGACGACAACCTCTCGTTCTAAGCATCTCGACCAAATATAATTACCTTGGTCTGTGAGAAAGGAACCAGCTATGTGTGATTGCATCTTCTGTAAAATTGCCAACCACGAGATCCCCTCGACCGTTGTCTATGAGGACGACCAGGTCATCGCCTTCGATGACCTCAACCCCCAGGCGCCGGTCCACACGCTCGTGATCCCCAAGAAGCACTACAGCGACATCGCCGACAACGTGCCTGCCGAGACCATGGGCGCCATGGCTCACGCCATCCAAGAGGTCGCCAAGGCCAAGGGTCTGGAGGACGGTTTCCGCGTCATCTCCAACAAGGGCGTCAACGCCGGCCAGACCGTCATGCACTTCCACATGCACGTCCTCGGCGGCAAAAACCTGGGCGAGAACCTCATCTGAGGGCGCTTGGTCCGTCGACTTGGCTGCCTTTGGAGTAATCTATGCAGCTTTCTCAACTCGAATACCTTCAAGCGGTAGCGAACTATGGCGGCGTGCGCAAAGCAGCTCGCGCCGTTCATGTGAGTCCGCAGGCTGTTTCGTCGGCAATCAAAAAGTTGGAATCTGAGTATCAGATTGTTTTGCTCGACCGATCGGCGGGGGAGGCTGTTTTGTCTCCGGCGGGTAGAGAATTTGCGCGTCGTGCACGCGTGATCCTGGCACAAGTCGACGATCTCAAAAAGTACGCTCAATCGGGGAGCGACGGCGTTTCGCCCGATGGCCACTTTCGTCTTTACGCCCCCTGCCTTCATGGGCGGGGGCGCCTTTTTGCCGAAAACTGGTATGACTCGTTTGAAAGCTCACATCCTCAGATTCACCTTGATGTGTGGCATCAGCCAACGGCTACATGCTTTGAATCACTTGTGCTTGGTATTTCGGATGCGGCCATCTCATTTGAGGAACCAAGGGACAGTGTCCTTTCTTCGAAATACTTGGGTGAAAAGGAGCTCAAGGTTCTTTCGTGCCCAGCGGGTCATCAATCTGTGGGCGCTATGACCGTTCGTGAGTTACTGGGCGGCAGGCTCGCTGTTCCCATTAATTTGTCACCCTGTCTCAATGCAATCAATCAATGTCCCGAAGCCCAGCTCGTCAATTTTCGCTTCCGTGATGTTGAATACGGAAGCAGGGCTCAGACTGAGTTTCTTCAAGCCGGGGGATTGATATTGAGTTTGTCTGGGTCCTCTCTCGCATCGGATGGGTCAGAAGTGAGTGAGTGCTCCATTGAAGGATCGCGTGACGTAGCCTTGCCCATCTACTTTTGCTATCGACAAAATACCTGGACCGATCGACACCAGACGGTATTTCTTCACCTATTGCGTCATCTTGCTTCGTGAGATTAATTGGCTTCGAGACGTCAAGTGATTATTGACGCCTTGTAACACATAGCTGAGAGCTTTGCCCTCATGCTTTTCCAAGATTCCGATTTAGATTGCTGACTCTGGGAGGGCGGAGCATGAAAAACCGTACGGTTTTGCTTTATATGACGTTCGTTTTTCTGTCGAACTTCAGCACCATCTTGTTTTTTCTAACTGTCTACCTTGAGTTCGTCGGATTCTCGATGGTGGCGATTTCTAGCATGATGATTGCATACCAAGTGAGCAAGTTCATCCTTGAAGTTCCCACTGGCTATATTGCTGATAGGTTTGGACGAAAGACAAGCGGTCTCGTTGGCGTCGCAGGAATGCTTGGATACTACGCCGCCCTGCTTCTCGTCCGTTCTCCCCTGCTTTTAATCGGTGCGTTCGCTCTTAAAGGTTTTGCCGTTGCATGTGTGAGCGGATCCATAGAAGCGATTTTCATTGACAGCGTCTCTCAGGACCAGCTCGTAAGACTTAATGTCGTTGAGCGATTTGTTTTCTATGCCTCTTATGCCATCTCCGCTTGCGTGGGCGGTTTCATTTCGTCCGTCGGTGCATATCTCATTGGTCTTTCGGCAGATATCATCGCAATGGTGTTGACGTTGGTTGTCGTTGTCTGCATTCCTGAGATGCGAAGAGGGGGCACTGCGACGACACCTGAACATGGGATTAGCCCGAAGATGATCGGTGCCGCTATTGCGGGTAATGGCATTCTTCGTTCAGCGTTCATCATGGACTGTTCTCAGGCATTTGCTTTTGTCGCCCTGGAAGACTTTTTCTCACTGCTGCTTGCGGGTCGCGGAATGAATGCCGTCGCTTCGGGTGTGACCATTGCGGTTCAGCTCCTTGCCTCGGCCTCCATGGGACTTATTGTGCCCTGTGCGATTGCTCATGTCGACAAGGGCCGCTTTGCGCGTATTTGCGGCATCGTGCGTCTTTTCCTGACAGCTCTGTTTTTGATTCCCTTAACTCCGGTTTATTTGCTGCCCGTGTTCTATGTGCTGCAGACGGTCGCGTACTCGTTATTTGCTCCAATTAAATACTCAATTTTTCAAAAAGCAGCCGATCCTTCGATGCGCTGTTCACTGATTTCGGTTCAAAGCCAGATGGTGGCGGTGGGTGCCATCCTTTTCTATCTGTTCAACGCTGCGTTGAGCGGCATCGCGGGCATTCGAGTCATATTGCTTGTCGCGCTCGGGATTTCTTCCCTTGTGTATATCCCCGCGTTATTTCGTCTTACAAGCCAGAGGACATGAGTATTTAGGCACCGATAACTTATATATCAACGCAATAAACCCGAGCGCGAGGGCGTTTGGGTTTATTATTGAAGCGTATGTAACCTGGCGGCGCCACACCGCCTGTTAGTAGGGAGACACATGAACGTTCTGGTCGTCAACGCAGGATCTTCGACCCTTAAGTATCAGGTCATCGATACCAAGTCCCATAAGGTGTCCGCAAAGGGCTCCTGCGAGCGCGTCTGCTTTACCGGCGGCACTTTCACCCATGCTGCCAACGGCTCCAAGAAGGTGACCGAGAACATCGAGTTCCCCGACCACAAGGTCGCCATCGAGGTTGTCCTGAAGGACCTCGAGGCCAACGGCGTCAAGATTGAGGGTATCGGCCACCGTATCGTTCAGGGCGGTTGGTACTTTGGCGATTCCTCCCTCGTCGACGAGGATGTCCTCGCCAAGATCCGCGAGGTCGCTCCGCTCGCCCCGCTGCACAACAACCCCGAGGCCAACGTTATCGAGTACTGCCTGGAGCAGTATCCCGACCTGCCCAACGTCACGGTTTACGACACCGCTTTCCACTTCAACATGCCCGAGGTCGCCAAGACTTACGCCCTGCCCAAGGACGTCTGCGACAAGCTGCACATCCGTAAGTACGGCGCCCACGGCACCAGCTACCGTTACATCTCCAAGAAGGTCGCCGAGATGACCAACGGCGAGGCCCGCAAGGTCGTCGTGTGCCATATCGGCTCCGGCGCTTCCCTGTGCGCCATCGAGGACGGCAAGTGCATGGACACCACCATGGGCTTGACGCCGCTCGACGGCGTTATGATGGGCACCCGCTGCGGCTCCATCGACCCGGCTACCGTGTGCTACCTGCAGCGCGAGGGCGGCTACACCTTCGACGAGGTCGACGAGATGATGAACAAGAAGTCCGGCCTTTTGGCTGTGACCGGCGGCAAAACCAACGACTGCCGCAACGTCGAGGAGCTCGCCGCCGCCGGTGACCCCGAGGCCCAGCTTGCCTTCGATATGTTCGTCTACAAGATTGCCGCCAAGGCTGCCGAGATGGCCACCTCCATGTGCGGTATGGACACCCTGGTCTTCACTGCCGGCATCGGTGAGCACGCTCCTGCCGTCCGCGCCGGCGTGGCCGACCGCCTGGCCTTTATGGGCGTCAAGATGGACCATGCCCGTAACGCTCTGCGTGGCGACGGCGCTTGGTGCCTGTCTGCCAAGGATTCCAAGGTCAAGATCTTCGTCATCCCCACGGATGAGGAGTTCATGATCGCTTCCGACGTCGAGCGCATCGTCAGCGGTAAGTAATTTATGCAAGGGGAGGGGACTGGATGGCCTTGTGCCGTTCAGCCCCCTTTTATGCTCTTTGGGCGAAGAGTTTAATAGATATTTATTGGATTCTGATAACTTCTTATTAAGGGTACGGCCGCCTTATAGGTTTGCCGACCGTACTGTAATCACGAAGGAGTCTCATGAACGTACTTGTTGTCAACGCCGGCAGCTCGAGCCTTAAATATCAGCTTTTGGATACCGATACCCGCGAGGTTTTCGCCAAGGGCAACTGCGAGCGTATCGGCTCGGAGATGGGCATCTTTGGCCACTCCGAGAACGGTGGTGCCAAGCAGACCGAGGAGATTCCTTTTCCTGATCATCGCTGCGCCATTGCGCGCGTGCTCGAGGAGCTCGAGAAGACCGACTTTACGATCGATGGCATCGGCCACCGTATCGTTCAGGGTGGCTGGCACTTCGATGATTCCGCGGTCGTCGACGATGAGGTCATGGCTAAGATCCTTGAGGTGGCCCCGCTCGCCCCGCTGCACAATTACGGCGAGGCCGCGGCAATCGAATATTGCCGCGAGAAGTATCCGGAGCTGCCCAACGTGGCTGTCTTCGATACCTCGTTCCACATGACCATGCCCGAGGTCGCCTACACCTACGCCCTGCCCAAGGACGTGTGCGACAAGTACCACGTGCGCAAGTACGGCGCCCACGGTACGAGCCACCGCTACGAGTGGATGATGGCCAAAGAGATCCTGGGCTCGCGCTGCCACCGTCTGCTCTCGTGCCATTTGGGCAACGGCGCTTCGCTTGCCGCCATCGAGGACGGTGTGTGCCGCGACACCACGATGGGCCTCACGCCGCTTGACGGCCTGATGATGGGAACCCGCTGCGGCTCCATCGACCCGGCTACCGTGTGCTACCTGCAGCGCGAGGGCGGCTACAGCTACCAGGAAGTCGATGACATGATGAACAAGCAGTCTGGTCTGCTTGCCATCTCGGGCATCTCCAACGACGCCCGTGACATCCGTACGCGCGCCTCCGAGGGCGACGAGCGCTGCCTGCTCGCCTTCGATATGTTCGCCTACAAGGCCATGCAGCAGGCCGGTTCTATGATCGCTTCTATGGCGGGCGTGGATACCATCACCTTTACCGCCGGCATCGGCGAGAACGACTGGTCGATCCGCAAGGCCTTCTGCGACTGTTTTGAGTGGCTGGGCGTGCGCATCGACAACAACAAGAACCGCGAGGCCGTGGGCAGCGGCCCACAGGTCATCAGCGCCGCCGGTTCCGCCGTCACGGTCATGGTCATCCCCACCGACGAGGAATACATGATCGCCCACGACGTCGAGCGTTTGACCAAGAACAACTAACGCATTCGTCTGTAATTGACAAAAAGGCCTCCAGAGCAACAGCCCGGAGGCCTTTTTACTAGCAGGCGGAAATTCCAGTTCCAAAGTGATCATCGCCGGCAACGCCTGCGCTCCCAGCAACGTCACCCATTCGTTCAGATCCTCAGCCCCAGCTCGTAGCCAAGCCGCCGCCCACTCCAGATTCCCTGACTGCTGCGTGACGGCAGGGACCCTGCAGGGCAAAGCTCTGAAAACATTCCGCAGGACGGAGGAAGCCCCCGCCGCACGTAGTGCGCAGCGGGGGCTTCCGACATGTCCGAGGACGTTTTCAGAGCTTTACCCTGTAGGGTCCCGAGGGGATATGTCTGCTATTCAGCCATCTGAGCCTGGACGGCGGTGATGGCCACGACACCCACGATGTCATCGGCAGAGCAGCCGCGCGACAGGTCGTTGACCGGCTTGGCGATGCCCTGCAGGATGGGGCCGTAGGCGTCGGCGCCGGCGAAGCGCTGGACCAGCTTGTAGCCGATGTTGCCGGCCTCAAGGTCGGGGAACACGAGCACGTTGGCCTTGCCGGCAACGGAGGAACCGGGAGCCTTGAGCTGGGCGACGGTGGGGACGATGGCGGCGTCGAGCTGCAGGTCGCCATCGATGGCGAGCTCGGGAGCCTTCTCCTTGCAGAATTTCACGGCCTCCTGGACCTTCTTGGCGACCTCGCCGCCGGCGGAGCCCATGGTGGAGTAGGAGAGCATAGCCACGTGCGGCTCGACGTTGCCCATGAAGGTGGACCAGGAGTGAGCGGAGGCGATGGCGATCTCGGAGAGCTCGTCGGAGGACGGGTTGATGTTGAGGCCGCAGTCAGCGAAGATCAGCGTGCCATCGGTGCCGAACTGCGGGGTGTCGGTGCACATCACGAAGAAGGCCGAGACCAGCTTGGTACCCGGGGCGGTCTTGAGGATCTGCAGCGCGGGGCGCAGGGTGTCGGCGGTGGAGTGGCAGGCGCCGGAGACCAGGCCGTCGGCGTCGCCCATCTTGACCATCATGGTGCCAAAGTAGGTAGCGTCCATCACCTGGGCGCGAGCCTGCTCGATGGTGACACCTTTCTTGGCGCGGAGCTCGGCAAACTTCTGCGCGTACTCCTCGTGCTTCTCGGCATTGCGCGGGTCGATGACGGTAGCGCCGGGAACGTTAATCTCGTCGGGGTTGCCCAGGATGACGATCTTTGCCAGACCTTCCTCGATGATCTTGGTGGCCGCGACGATGGTGCGCGGATCCTCGCCCTCGGGCAGGACGATCGTCTTAAGGTCGGCCTTGGCGGCAGACTTCATACGGTTAAGGAAATCGCTCATGTTACTCCTTACAAGCGTTTCACTAAGCTCCAGGCGCCCGGCTGTTCACGAATAAACCCGCTGCTAGCGGGTTTACCTTTCAAATTTGTACGCCGCGGTGCTTGAGCTTTCCTTGTGTGGCAAGCTCATTATAGGACGCATTAGCGCTATAATCGCTCTGATAAATATGTCTCGAAGAATGTTCGAGAAAAGCCCAGCTAACGAGCCCGTGGCTTTTGACAAGGAGTATCGATGCAGATTACCTCAGGCCTGCCTGAAGGCTTTAACGCCGGCGCGTACGACATGATTGTCGTCGGTGCTGGATATGCCGGTGCCGTTTGCGCCCGCCGTCTTGCCGAGACCATCGGCTATCGTGTTGCCGTTTTGGAGCGCCGTAGCCACATTGCGGGCAATGCCTATGACTGCACTGACGAGGCCGGAATCCTGATCCACGAGTACGGTCCGCATATCTATCACACCTTTAACGAGCGCGTGCACAATTTCCTGTCGCGCTTTACCAAGTGGACGGATTATCAGCACAAGGTGCTCGCCAACATCAACGGTACCCTTATGCCCGTGCCCTTCAACCATGCGAGTCTCAAGCTCGCCTTTGGTGACGAGCGCGGCGAGGAGCTGTATCAGAAGCTCGTGGAGACCTTTGGCAAGGATGTCAAGGTGCCCATTATGGAGCTGCGTAAGAAGAACGACCCCGACTTGGCCGAGGTCGCTGATTACGTATACGAGAACGTCTTTTTGCATTACACCATGAAGCAGTGGGGCCAGACGCCCGATCAGATCGACCCCTCGATCACCGGCCGCGTTCCCGTCTTTGTGGGCGATGATGACCGCTACTTCCCGCAAGCTCCCTTCCAGGGCATGCCGCAGGACGGCTATACCGCGCTGTTTGAGCATATGCTCGACCACGATCTGATTGATGTGTTCTGCGACGTGGACGCCCGCGACCTCTTCGAGATCGATGAGACCACCGTCAAGGTCGACGGCAAGGTCTACGGCGGCGAGATTGTCTATACCGGTCCGCTCGATGAGCTGTTCAACCTTGACCTGGGCGCTCTGCCGTACCGTACGCTCGATATGAAGTTCGAGACGCTCGATATGGACCAGTTCCAGCCCGTGGGCACCGTCAATTACACCACGAGCGAGGATTACACGCGTATCACCGAGTTCAAGAACATGACTGGCCAGGTCCTGCCCGGCAAGACCACCATCATGAAGGAGTACTCCAAGGCCTATACGCCCGACTCGGGCGAGACGCCCTATTACGCCATTCTGGAGCCCGAGAACCGCGAGCTCTACGAGCGCTATCTCGAGCGCGTCCAGAACCTGACGAACTTCCACCCGGTGGGTCGTCTGGCCGAGTATCGTTACTACGATATGGACGCCGTGACCAATTCCGCCCTCGATCTTTCGGATGAGATTATCGCCTGCCATGCATAAAGTCATAACATTCGGTATTCCCTCGTATAACGCCGCCAAGGACATGGACCATTGCATCACCTCCATCTTGGAGGGGAGCAATTACGCCACCGATATCGAGATTATCGTGGTGGACGACGGCTCCAAGGACGAGACGGCCGCCAAGGCCGACGAGTGGGAGGCCCGTTATCCTGGAATCATCCGCGCGGTGCACCAGGAGAATGGCGGTCACGGTATTGCCGTCCTTTCGGGCCTGCGCGAGGCGCAGGGCACCTACTACAAGGTTGTTGATTCGGACGACTGGCTTGACGGCGCTGCCCTTTCGACCATGCTGTCGATTCTGCGTGGCTTTGAGGAGCGCGACCAGCGCGTTGACCTGTTTATCTCGAACTACGTGTACGAGAAAGTTTACGAGGGAACGCATACCGCTATCGGTTACAAATTTGCCCTGCCGCGCAAGAAGATCTTTTCCTGGGATCAGATCGGTCATTTCCGCCTGGACCAGAACCTACTCATGCACAGCCTGTGCTATCGCACGGATGTGCTGCGCGAGTCCAACCTTCCCATGCCGCCGCACACGTTCTATGTGGACAACATCTACGCCTACGTGCCGCTGCCGCGTTGCAAGACCATGTACTACGCCGACATTGACCTCTACCGCTACTTTATCGGTCGCGAGGGCCAGAGCGTCAACGAGGCAACGATGGTCAAGCGTCTGGACCAGCAGTTCCGTGTTACGCGTATCATGATGGAGTCGTACCACCTGTACAGCGATGTCGAGTCGTCGCGCCTGCGTTCGTACATGATGGGCTACTTCACCATGATGATGGCGATCTGCTCGGTGCTCACCAAGCTTTCTGAGGAAGATTGTGCCGACGAGCGCCTAAAGACGCTGTGGAATGATTTGAAGGCCTACGACGAGCGCATGTATCGTCGTGCCCGCTACGGCGTGGTCGGCTTCTTCACCAACCTGCGTGGACGGGCCGGAGACAAAACCACACTCGGCCTATACCGTCTTGCCTCAAAGATCTTCAAATTCAACTAGCTGCTGAGTAATCGCTGCTGATAGGTTGACTGGGCCCCTTGGCCTTTAGTTTGCTACTGCGAACAGTCCTGCTCGCACGGAAAGCACATTAAGTGCTTTCCGGCTCGTGCGGAACTTGTATCAAACTAAAGGCCAAGGGGCCTCTGCTATAAGAATCGATTGTCAGGTTATTTGAATTTGAAGATCTTCGACGCGCGGTACACAGGGGCCTGGGCTGAAAAGAATCTGGTTGGTAGGTTGCCCGGTGGGGCTTGGTTATGTTTGTCGCGAGTTCAGCACGAGCCGAAGAGCACTTAATGTGCTCTTCGTGCGAGCCAGGACTGTAGAGCAGCAAACATAACCAAGCCCCACCGGGCAACCGGTCAGGTTAGGCTACTTCGCGGCGCCGGGGATGCCGTGGGAGGTTTTGGCGGTTTTGGCTCCATTTACGATGGCGGTTTCCAGGGCCCTTACGGCGAGCATGCCCAGCAGGTCTAGGGGAACGGCGGCGCTTGCCTGGGCGCCCAGTTTGCCGCTGGCGAGGGTGTAGATGGTGTCGCCGTCGTTGGTGGTGTGCGTGGGACGGATGGCGTGTGCGTAGGCGTCTGCGGCCATCTGAGAGACCTTGGTGGCTTGTGCCTTAGTGAGCTCCATGTTGGTGACGATGCAGCTGATGGTGGTGTTGGTGCGGTCGAGCGGCATCTGCATGGATCCGGCGGCGGCAAAGGCTGCGAGTTCCATGTCGACGATCTGGTCGCTATCGGCTGCGGCGCGCATACCGGCGACCCACTCGCCGGTGAAGGGGTCGACAACGTTGCCACAGGCATTGACTGAGACCACGGCGCCCACCTTGACGGGGCCGAGCGCCACGGCGGCGGCTCCAAGGCCGGCCTTCATGCAGGTGGCAGATCCCATGAGCTTACCTACGGTGGCGCCGGTGCCGGCGCCCACGTTGCCCTGCTCGAGCGAGGCAGGGGTGTGGTCCAGTGCCTCACGCACGGCAGCGATACCGGCCTCGATGTCGGGACGCACCGTGGGGTCGCCAAAGGCAAGGTCGAAGATGCAGCTGGAGCACACGATGGGCACCTGTGTGGGACCGACGGGCAGGCCGATGCCGCGGCTCTCGAGCTCGCGGGCGACGCCGCTTGCGGCCTCCAGACCAAAGGCCGATCCGCCCGAAAGACAGACGGCGTGGACCTTGTCGACGGTGTTCTCGGGTCGCAGCAGGTCGGTTTCGCGCGATGCTGGAGCACCGCCGCGAACGTCAACGCCGCCGGTGGCGCCCTCGGGTGCCACGATTACGGTGCAACCGGTGCCGGCCTCCTCGTCCGTATAGTTGCCATAGCACAAGCCATCGACATCGCAGACGTCAATGGCCTCGAGCAGTGTATCCATGTTTAACTCCTATCGGTTTTCCGCCGCGCCATGTGCCCGGTCGGGATCCGTACGGTACGCCAAAATTGTAGGCGCTGGGGGATACCCAGCGCCAGATGCAATTACGAGAGTTTTTGAATCGCGCGCGCGACGCGAGCGATGGGTAGGCCCACCACGTTATAGAAGTCGCCCGATATATCATGCACGAGCATGCGTCCTCCTGTGCCCTGAATGCCGTAGGCGCCGGCCTTGTCCATGGGCTCACCCGAGGCGACGTAGTGCTCGATCTGTTCGTCGTTGAGCTCGTAGAACGTCACGTCGGTCACATCGACAAAGGACAGGCTCTCGGCGGCATGTGGGGCGGCCGTATCGCCTGCCTTAACGATGCAGACGCCGGTTGCGACCTGGTGTGTGCGGCCCGAAAGCTCACGGAGCATGGTACACGCCTCGTCCTCGGTTGCCGGCTTGCCCAGAATCTTGCCGTCAAAGGTGACGATGGTGTCGGCCGCGACCGTCAGCTCATTGGGCTCGGCATGCTCGGCGGCAACGGCGGCGGCTTTGGCGCGTGCTAAGCGTTCAACGAGCGTAAGCGGGGCCTCGCCATCAAACGGCGTTTCGTCGATATCGGCAGGAATGATGCGAATGTCATAGCCCGCCTCGCGCATCAACTCGATGCGGCGCGGTGATTGCGAAGCCAAAATCATAGCTGAATGCCCTCGGCGACCTTCTCGACGGCCTTGTCGCCGGCGAGCGTGCGCAGCAGCTCAAGCGCAAAGGGGAGCGACTGGGCCATGCCGCTGGCGGTGATGATGTTGCCGTCTTGCGTAACCTTCTCGCCGGTATAGGCGCCTTCGGGGAAGCTTTTCTCAAAGCCAGGGAAGCACGTGGCGTGGCGCCCCTCGAGCAGGTCGAGCTCACCCAGGATAAACGGGGCGGCGCAGATGGCGGCGACGTGCTTGGTCGCGGCGAACTCGCAGACCACGTCGCAGACGCGCTGATCGGCGCGCAGGTTGGTGGCGCCGGGCAGGCCGCCGGGCAGCACGACGCAGTCGTACTCGTCAAAATTGATCTCATCAAAGAGCGCATCGCAGGTCACGGGGATCTGCAGCGAGCTTACGACCTCACGCGTGGGCATGATCGAGACGAGCGTGGCACGCACGCCGCCGCGACGCATGACATCGACCATGGTCAGGCATTCAATAGTTTCAAAGCCATCGGCGGCGAGAACGGCAACGCTGGGCATGAGGGTTCCTTTCATAGGCGGCATACAATTAGCCGTCTTATACCCCGAAGACCTCCGCTTGCCACGCTCGATTTTCCATTGTTTAAAAAGGGACGGGGCTATTTTAGCTACCCCACTTGCAGGGTAGCTAAAATAGCCCCGTCCGAATTAGCTACCCTCACCCATCCTCAACAATCTCAATCTGTAACATCTAGACCCACTTTTGACCCCTAACTGTTACAGATCAAGACAAACGGAAACCG
Organism: uncultured Collinsella sp.; assembly: GCA_902469435.1. GTDB lineage: Bacteria > Actinomycetota > Coriobacteriia > Coriobacteriales > Coriobacteriaceae > Collinsella. The sequence continues at coordinate 50,875 of CABRCR010000063.1, forward strand.
CCCCGACAAAACGTCTAAATCTGTAACATCTACGGACCAAAACCGGGTCTTACTGTTACAGATCGAGACAGCCCCCAACAGCACCGCCCCGTTAGGGGAAACGACCGCTACAGGTACGGCGGGCAGAGGCTCACTTTTTTCTTCGGGTTGATTTCCGATCTCAGCCGAACACATTGAGCGAATAGGCCGTTCCCGCAGCTAGCCGAACGCCCCCGAGGTCCCATTCGGGCCCCCGGGTCGGCA
>CABRCR010000064.1:0-1832 GCA_902469435.1 uncultured Collinsella sp.
CCTCGCAGTATCCGGTTCTCAAGGTGCACGCTTTGCGGCTCATCCGGTCCGACCGGGCCGCGCGGCAAGGAGATATATTGCCAGACCGGAGGGGCGCCGGGGGCGGGAATCTGGGCGTACACATTTCCTACACAATTTGGGATCCGACTAACGTTTGCCAGCCGTTAACTACCGCTCGCCGAGCATCTCTTTATATAAGGCAGTCTCATGGTTAAAGCGGATACGTTCCCCTAGCTAAAGCACAGCCAGCATCGAGCAACTCATCACGCTCTTCCACTGAGAACCCCTCGGCGTAGACGCGCACCACTGGTTCGGTCCCGCTAGGACGGACCAGCAGCCACGTATCATCCTCGAATGCTAAACGCAAGCCATCCATATGACTAACGTTTTGCGGTACCTTGCCACAAATCGACTTGGGGTTTACGCCCGGCAGCAGGGTTCGTAACGTTTCGGCATCTTCGGCCTCAAGGCGCAAATCGCGTCGACCGTAACTCGTCTTACCAAATCTGTCCTCGAGTTGGTCGACCAGAACGCCCAAAGGCGCGTCCGTCTTTGCCATAAGCTCACACAGAATCAGACAGGCGAGGATTCCATCGCGCTCGGGCATATGCGCGGCGATGCCGATACCACCGGCTTCTTCGCCGCCTATGAGGACGCCACCCTTCTTCATCTCTGCCGCTATATATTTGAAACCGACTGGTTTGACGGTCACGCGGCAGCCAAGCGCCTCGGCAATGCGACGCACGAGCGTCGAGCACGAAAGATTGACGACGACGCGCCCCTCCAAATTACGAAATTGAACCAAGTCGCCCAAAACGAGCGCCATGATCTGATGCGGATGTATATATCTGCCGCGCTCGTCAACCGCGCCGATACGGTCGGCGTCGCCGTCGGTCACCAGGCCAGCGCAAGCTCCGTCCTCGATAACCGTATGCTCGCAAGCGTCCACCCACGGCTCAACGGGGTCGGGGCAGATATCTTCTTGGTCAGGCGCCTGCCCGGCGTGAATCTCGTGCACCTCAACGCCAAGCTCGCGCAGCAAGTCGGCTAGATAGCCCTGGGCTGCGCCGCCCATGGGGTCAACAACCACGCGCAGGTGCGCGGCGCGGATGGCTTCGGCATCGACAAACGATGCCACCGCTTGCATATAGTCAGGAATGATATCCGCGGTGCGATATTGCCCCTCGATCCCCATTGGCTCGGGAGCCATGGTCTCTTCGAGCTCTTCGATGACATCCTGGTTGGCGGTCGAGCCGTCACCCATGCGAATCTTGAGACACAGATAACCCTGCGGATGATGGGACCCCGTCACCATGAGCGCGCCGCACGCCTCACCGTCATAAGCCGCCGCCCACGTAAGGGCAGGGGTCGGAACAGGTCGCGAAGCGAGCACGGCGTCTAGCCCGTGCGCTGCTAGCACACCCGCCGCAAGCTCAGCGAACTCGCGCGCCAGGGGCCGAGTGTCGAACCCTATATATACCGTTTTGCCCGGATTGGTCTTTTGCCACAACTCGCCGACGGCATCGGCGATACGGGCAACGTTATCGGCAGTGAAGTCCTCATCGACGCGAGCGCGCCAACCGTCAGTTCCAAAATGAATTATCGCGCACACGCGCAGACACCTCACAGTGTTTGGATCATGGTACGCATGAGGTATACCCGCGATACACGCTCGGCAACCTGCCGGCACCAGCATTCACCATTTGGGCAAATGCTGCCGAGGACATGCAGGCAATCAAAACCACCCCTAAAAGGGGTGGTTTGCTCTTAGGGTATAACCCTTGGATTTCCGGCACGCGTCTAAAGGCGCCGGCCCTCACGGGGTTCGGGCC
>CABRCR010000065.1:0-15663 GCA_902469435.1 uncultured Collinsella sp.
CGAGGAAGCGGCTCAGGGCGATATACGCCGTGATGCGCGACCGGGTGCCCTACCGGGAGTAGCGTCGAAGGTTGACAAAACTATAGGAACACCCAATGAGTACCCAATGAGTAAACAAAGGGTGCGACGGAATGGCTCCCCTTGGCAGCTTGAAGCCGTCATGCAGGAACCATTCCGTCGCAGCCTAATGAAAGGGACTGGGTTGTAAATGTTGGAGAAGAGCCGTTAGCGCCCGGGGGCCAGGATCACCAGCGCGTCGTGCTCAAAGGGATGCTGCGCCACGCGCACGGTGCCGTCACCGTTGTCACGGACGGGCAGCTTTGCGATGCGCTTGTCCTCCATGTCGAGGACCGTCGCCGTCCAGCCACGCGCGCCGTCGAGCTTAAACTTGAGCGCCGTGGTACGCGGCAGGTACGCGACGATGCGATCGCCAACGCGCGCCACACGGATGGACTCGCGCGCGTCGTCGAGGAGCTCCTGCGCCGGAACCACGGCAAGTGCATCGTCGGCAGCCGTAGCGCCCAGGGCGGCAAGCACGTGCTCGATCGCGCCAAAGTCCCACACACCCGCAAACTGCAGGCACTCTTGCCAGCGGAAGGGCATGTCAAAGCCCTCGCCCAGGACCGAGCCCTGGCTGCGCGATGTCTGCCAGTTCCACACGCCGTGTGCGCCATAGGTCACGCCGGCACTGGCGCCGGCAAGAATCGACGACCATACGCTCGCGCGGCAATCCTGCGCGGTAAAACGCCAGTAGACGTTGCGCGACGCACCCATCTGCTCGTAGCAAGGCTCGGAGTTGACCATCGGCTTTTTGGGATAGTTGGCGATAAAGTCCTGCGGCAGACGCCATGCCTCGGGCTGGCCCTCGTAGTTGTGGCCGGGCTGGAACATATAAAAGTCCAGACGGTCCAGATACTGCGCCGGAATGGTGCGGTTACCGCGGTTGATATGCATGGTGCGCAGTGCCTCGGGCGCGCGCTTGACGACCTCGTCGAGGGCGTCCTCGTAATAGGCGATCGCCTCGTCGCCGGCAAAGTCGGTATCGCCCGCCACCACGTAGACGGGGTCGAACTCGCCCAGGTTCTCGACGACGCGGGCAACGTGGGCGCGAACCTCCTCACGCGGCATAATCTCGGCACCGCAACGCTCGGCGATCTTGGCACCCCAGGTACCGGGCACGTAGTTGCACCACATGAGCACGAGCGCCGGACGAATGCCGTGCTCGACGGCCGCGCGGCACATGGCGGCGGCACGATCCCAATACGCCTGGTTGGGGCAGGACCAATCAAAGTGCACGCCATCCTCGCTGGCATAGGGCCAAATGCCCAGGTCGGGACAGCAGCGATCCCACTGCGGCAACGTGTTGATCTGCAGCACGTTCATGCCCTGCTCGGCACGGCGGGTCAGGTAGTAATCCCAGTCGTTCTCGGCGATGCTCGTAAATGCGCTCCAGCACGTATCGGCAAACCAGAAGAACGGTTTGCCCTCGCACAAAAAGCCGTCCTGGCGACCGTTGGCGGTCAGCTTTCCCAAACTCATCTGCATGTCCTTTCGTTTGATAAAGGATTTGCGAACCGCCGGGGGCTTTCGCGATAACCCCGCGCGAAAGCCCCCGGCGCTTGGCAAACCCTCGCGGGCGAATCTCACCCGCCTCCATCAGTCTACCTTGCAAGAAGGGCCCCGCCGGGCTTACGCCTGACGGGGCCCTGTCGTGTAGGTGAGGTCTTATGCGACCGAACGGTTTGGCCTTAGGCCTCCATCTCGGCGAGCTCCTCCTTGGAGAAGCCGGAGACAAAGACGACGGCAGCGGCGATGACAAAGGAGATTGCCATACCAACGATAGCCCAGACGGTGTTCATCTGGCCACCCTGCAGGTAGTTGGTGAAGACCAGGAAGTTGGAGGCACCGCCTGCGAGGTAGTAGGTAACCCCCATGAGGCCGGAGAACACAGCGCCGATGGCACCGCCGATGAACATGCCAAACATGGTGCGACGGAAGCGCATGAGGATGCCGAAGAGCGCGGGCTCGGTGACGCCGCCGGCGATGGCGGAGATGACGTAACCGATGGCGAGAGACTTCTCGTCGGGGTTCTTCATCTTGAGGAAGGCACCGAAGGCGCAGCCCCAGACAGCGGCCATAGCGCAGTTGGTGGAAACGAAGACGAAGGGATCGTAACCGGCAGCGATGATCTGAACCTGGGCGAGCAGGATGACGGGCATGTGCATGCCGCAGACCACGAAGAGCTGCCAGAAGGCGCCGAGGACGGCCATGACGATCAGGATGCCGATGCCGCCAAGGTCAGCAAGGCCGAAGAGGGCGTTGGCGATCAGCGTACCGATCTCGTTGCCGATCGGAGCGAGGACGATGAAGGCAATGGGGATCGTGACGATCATGGTGCAGAACGGCGTGAAGACCGTGGAGAGCACGTCGGGCATGACCTTCTTAAAGAACTTCTCGACGAAGTAGAGGACAGGCACCGAAAGGATGATCGGCAGGACGGACTGCTGATAGTTGGCAGCAGCGATCTGGATGCCGTAGACGGAGATGATGCCGCCGCCCTCCTGGGTGGCGACGCTCACCACGGAAGGAGCCATGAGGGCGCCACCGAGCAGCATGCCGAGCACCGGGCTGGCGCCGAGCTTCTTAGTCGCGGCATAACCCAGGTAGATGGGGATAAAGGTGAACGTGGCCTCGTACAGCGTGGTGTAGAGGAACGTATAGGTCGGGTCGTCGGCCGAGAGCACACCGAGCATGGTGGGGCCGAGGACGGCCGCGATGGTACGGAACAGACCGCCGGCCATGAGCAGCGGGATGAGCTGGGTCATGGAGCCCGACAGATAGTCGAGGATGATATTGGGCAGGTTCTTGAGCTCGAACTTCTCCTTGGGAGCATCGAGGTTCTCGTTGACGGCCTCACCCTGCTTGACACCGGAGATGGCGACGAACTCGGCGAGCACCTTGGGCACGTTCTGGCCGATGATGACCTGGAGCTGGCTGCCGGCAAACTGGCAACCCAGAACACCCTTGACCTTCTTGATCTTCTCCACGTCGGCCTTGCTGTTATCCTTGAGCGTCAGACGCAGGCGCGTCATGCAGTTGGTGGCAACGGAAACATTCTCCGCACCGCCCACGAGCTCGAGGACATCGGTGGCAATCTGCTTGTTATCTACTGCCATGGGACCCCTCCCCATATCTTCGTGTGCCAGCCCCCTTGGGCTTAGGCACGCCTTTGGCCCGGCGACTATAACCCCTTACGGTTGCCGGACCCTTGGATACGCTTTTGTAAACAAGGTGTTTACTGAACGTTTACGGGCTTTAGTTTACACGGAGCGCCGAATTTATGGCAATTTTGCCGTCTACAGTCCGGTGAACGGTAGGAAATCGGGGGTGAACGTATTTGAATGGCGGGAGATGGTCTCTTTGACCCTCTATTGATATATAGCCATTTACGTGGGATTTTATTTTGATGAACACCTCACTGATCTGTTAACTCATCAACAGAATCCCTGCTAGAAGCTAGTAAACATATGTTTAGTAGCTCACGACGTGTTCATTTTTGCCGTTTACCGAGTTCATCTGGTTATTCTTCAATTCTAGATTACACTAAACATGTTTAGTTTGTATTGCCGCAGATGCCAGGCATTCGCGGCGCAAGGGAGGCAGCTCATGGAACTCAAATTGTGTACCTACGCAACCGTCACCACCTTGGGCGACTTTGGCCCCTGGATCAGCAAGGTCGTACTCGACCCGCCCTGCACCGTGCGCGCCAACGACATCGACGCGAACACCTTCCATATATATGTAGAGCGTCACGAGCGCTCGGGCGATGTTCTGATGCGCAAGGAACGCGGCGCCGACCATGCCGCGCCCTCCGTGGGTTACATCGACATTCTCGCCGCATATCCGTGCGACGAGAACGGACGTAAGCTCGCCGTGGGCACCCATGTGGCGCTCGAGGTCGCCGAGCAGCGCCTGACCAAAAAGATCGAAGGCGGCGTCATGGGCTCGCGCATGCTCGATGACCAGTTGCACATCACGCAGCTCGCGGCTCTTCCCGGCAACGACGGCGACGATCCCACCTGCGGCCTGGTCTTCGACACCTGCCGTGGCGATATCTGCCCTGCGCTCAAAGGCTGGAGCAACGACACGCAAAAGACCGCCGTCGACGGTATCGCGCTCGAATACGGCTTCTTTGAGCCCAGCTTTAAGGCCGAGGACTCGGCATGCTTCAACCCCTTTGCGCCCGAGGCCACGGCCGTGCCCCAAAAGGCACCGCTCGTGGTGTATCTGCACGGCGCCGGCGAGGGCAAGGGCGCCACGCAGGGCGAAGGCGCCACGCGCGCCTATATCGGCAACCGCGTGACGGCCATCAGCCAGGCGCAGATCCAGCGCTACTTTGGCGGCTTTGCCTGGGTGCTCGTACCGCAGTCGCCCACGTTTTGGATGGACAACGGCGTCGAGCAGCTTGGTCACTCCAACCAGAGCATCTACTCCCCCGTGCTCAAGGCACTTATCGATGAGTTTGTCGCCGAGCATGCCGACCGCATCGACACCGACCGCATCGTGGTCGCCGGTCTTTCCAACGGCGGCTTTATGACCCTGCGCCTGTGCGCCGACTACCCCGATTTCTTCGCCGCGGGCCTTCCCTGCTGCGCCCCGTGGTACAACGCCACGGACGAGGACGTGGCCGCGCTCGCCAAGACGCCGCTGTGGTTTACGCACTCTAAGGGCGACGAGCTCGTGTCACCGCAACAGACCGTGCTGCCGCTCACGGCGCGCCTGCGCGATGCCGGCGCCAACGTGCACCTCACCTACTTTAGCCATGTCGAGGACCTGACCGGCGTGTATCGCGAGGCCGACGGCTCGGCCAAGAAGACGTTCAACCACGGCGTGTGGATCCACCAATTCAACGACCTGTGTTATCAAGACTTCGACGGGGGCAACGTACTCATCGACGGCGAGCCGGTGGGCTGCTGGGAGTGGTCGGCCAGGGTCGACCGCTAAGCCCTCCCATCGCGGGGACCGGGGTTTAGTCTTGCCTTGCGCGTAACTGGCTGAATTGATTTTGATTGGAGCTGTTCCTATGTCCCAGAAGTTGACTCGGGTGATTGTTACCACTGATATGGAAGTCGATGATATGAACTCACTTGTTCATTTGGCTCTGTATCTCAACTTGCTTGATGTTCAGGCTGTGGTGTATACGGCTTCGCAGTATCACTTTCTTGGGGATGGGGTTCATACGCTCGGCGAGGTGAATTCGCATTGGCGGACCAAAGGGCGGCGCTCTTATGAGTGGGCTGTTGTGCCTCATGAGCCCGATCCGCTAGCCGGCGAGCTTCGTGAGTATCGGCCGTTTCCCGAGCATTGGATTGAGAGTCTCTGGAGTAATGAATATGCCCAGGCTTGGCCGCAGTTGCAGGCAAATGCGGCCGCTGCCGGTGAGCCGCCGTTTCCCACGCCCGCCCAGATGATCGAGCGCACCTTTGTGGGAAATGTTGCCTTTGAGGGTGATGTGACTGAGGAAACTGAGGGGTCTCGCGTAATTGCGCAGGCGATTCTGGATGATGATCCGCGTACGTTATGGTTGCTCAGCTGGGGTGGTATGAATACGATCGTTCGCGCCCTCATGAGTATTGCCGAGCGCTATCGCGCCACGCCCGAGTGGCCCGCCGTACAGCAGCGGGTCTATCAGAAGGTGCGCGTGATGGGCGTTGCCGATGGTGTGGGGCAGGATAACTCGTGGCTCGACCATGGGCGCGAGCTCTTTCCCGAGCTCATCTTTTGGCGTACGCCCTATATGTATGGCAACTATTTCGACGCCAAAACAGCTCAGCCCGATACGCTGCCGCTGTTTAAGGCTCCTTGGCCCGAGCGGAATCTCACGCAGGGCAACGGCCCCCTCATGGCGCGCTATATGCTCTATGGCGATGGTAAGGTCTACGAAAACGAACCCGAGCGCTTTCAGTTTGGCAAGCATGCCCGCCTGGATTGGGGCCTGGAAGGCATGCCCGCGGTGCAGTTTGAGCGCGGCGACTTTATGGCCGAAGGCGACAGCATGACCTATATTCCACTGCTGCCGTTTGGCCTGCGCGGCATCGACGACCGCGACTTCGATACGCTGCTGGGCCGCATGTTTTTTGATGGGCGCCCCGACACGAAGGCGCCCGCCGGTTTTGCCTCCATCGGCACGCCCGCAGACGACAATCTCAATCCCTACCTGCGTGCCTATCAGGAAGACTTTGCCGCCCGCGCGCAATGGTGTGCCCATGATCCGGCAGCCTGCTCGCATCCGGCACATGTTGTCGAGGCCACGGCCGACCGCAGCGCCACAGCCGGCGAGCGCGTCGACCTTACAGCGACCATCGTCGACCCCGACGGCAAGGGCTTCGATGTACATTGGGATGTCGCCGTGGACCCGTCGAGCTATGCAGGCGCCCAGGATCTGTCGCTGTGGCAAGAATGCACGGTAGACACCGCTTTCATCGTGCCCGCCGACGCGCGACCCGGCGACCGCCTTGTGCTCACCCTTACCGTGCAGACGCGCGCCGAGCGCCCCTGCAGCCGCTACGCCCAGGTCGCCGTAACCGTGGCATAGCAAGGACGGCGCCCACATTCGGCAGCCGCCGCATTCGACAAAGAGTGTCCCCAGGCGCCAAACGAACGAGGATTTTTTGACGCCCAAATGACGAGAGTGGATAATCTCCCACTTTGAGCCTGCACACAGGCCAAAAACGGGAGATTATCCACTCTCATTCTGCGGGTACTCATTGGGGACGTACTTAAATGAGTAGTTTCACTCATTTAAGTACGTCCCCAATGACTAGTCAAAAATGGGCCATGTGTCCCAGTTGTGGAGACTCGTTGAGCCGTCTGGGTATCGTGAAAGGCTGCGCACTCCCCCATCATCAAAAGTGACACACGCTACCAGTTGATGGGAGGCAGCCATGGGCTTCTTTGACAAGATGTTCGAGAAGAAAGAGTGCGCGATTTGCGGTACCGAGCTGGGACTTCTAGGTAAGACAAAAATCAATGAAGGCTACCTGTGCAAAGAGTGCGCCGGCAAGCTCTCCCCCTACTTTCGCGGCTATCGCTCCAGCACCGCGGACGATATCCGCGAGCAGATCGCCTACCGCGAGGCCAATGCCGAGCGCTTGGCGTCGTTCAACCCCACGCGCACGCTTTCTGCCGGGCGCACCAACATCATGCTCGATGAGGACGCGGGCCTGCTGATCATCACCTCGCAGAGCCGCTGGCGCGACGCCAATCCCGACATCATCGAGTTCTCGCAGGTACTCGGCTGCGATATGGATATCGACGAGCATCGCACCGAAATCTATCGCGAGACCAAGGACGGCGAGCGCGAGAGCTACAATCCGCCGCGCTACGACCTGGATTACGACTTTAATCTGACCATTCACGTCAACACGCCGTACTTTACCGAGATCAACCTGCGCGTGAACGACTCCACCATCGATCAGCGCGGCTCCATCGAATACCGCGAGGCCAAGCGCCAGGCAACCGAGGTCCGCGACGCGCTGGTGCAGCTGCGCCAGGAGACGCGCGACAGCGTCGTGGCCGCCAAGGCCCCCAAGACCGCGGTGACCTGCCCCTTCTGCGGAGCCACCACCATTCCCGATGCCAGTGGGCGCTGCGAATACTGCGGCGGCGCCATCGGCGCATAGCCTCCGGCACGGAAAGGACCGATCATGGCCTTCGAGAGCGTCAACTATCAGTGCCCTGCCTGCGGTGGTCCCCTGCATTTTGCCAGCGCCGAGCAAAAGCTTGTCTGCGACTACTGTGACTCACGCTTTGAAGTCGAAGAAGTCGAGGCCCTCTATCGCGAGCGCCAGGACAAGGCAGATGCCAAAGCCGATGCCGCAGCCGCAGCTCCCAAACCTGCTGCCGACGATGCCGTGCAGGAGCTCGCCCAAAACGCCGGCTACATCTGCTCGTCGTGCGGCGCCGAGCTCGTGTCCGACGGCACCGTCGCCGTCACCACCTGCCCGTACTGCGGCAACTCCGCCGTGGCGCCCGGCCAGCTCTCTGGCGACTTCTCGCCCGACCTGGTGATTCCGTTTAAGCTCGGGCGCGACGACGTCACGGCCGCACTCAAGGGACACTACAAGGGCAAGATCTTGCTGCCCAAGAGCTTTGTCACCGGCAACCACATCGACGAGGTCCAAGGTGTCTACGTGCCGTTTTGGCTCTACGGCGCCCGCGTGGACGGCGAAGTGTACTTTGACGCGACCAACGAGACCGTGACCGAGGAATCCGACCGCACCGTCACGACCACCGACCACTACGATGCCTATCGCAAGGGCAATATCTCGTTTAAGCGCGTGCCCGTCGACGGATCGTCCAAGATGCCCGACGGCCACATGGACGCCATCGAGCCGTTTGACTACGACGCGCTGCGTCCGTTCTCGGTCGCATATATGCCCGGCTACATCGCCAACCGTTACGACGAGGACTGCGAGACCTGCAAGGCGCGCGCCGAGCGCCGTATGGAAGAAAGCACGATCTCGGCCCTGCGCGAGACTGTCGTCGACGAATACGACGATGCCACGGTCGAAAGCAAGCAGCTCGACTACACCTGGGAAGACAGCGACTACGCCCTGTTCCCCGTCTGGATGCTCTCCACCTCGTGGAACGGCAAGAGCTACCTGTTTGCCATGAACGGCCAGACCGGCCGCTTGGTCGGCGAGCTCCCCTGCTCCAAGCCCAAGCTCGCTATTGCCTCGGTGCTGTTCTTTGTGATCGGATTTATCCTCTCCCAGATTCTCTTTATGGGTGAGAACGCCTTCGATCCGGATTACCTCGCCTTTGATATCGAGGGCATCCTCATCAACATCGTCGCGCCGCTGATCATCGTGATTATCGGAGACGTGCTACTGGTAGGCCAGCTCAAGACGGCCAACGAGGCCACCCACGCCGACGAGTACTGCGGCGAGCTCGACCTGACCGAGAAGCACGACACCTTCAACCACACCGAGACCACCGTTGTCATGAAAGACGACAAGGACGACTAAGCAATCCGACCAATACCACCCGGCCTTTGACGAGAAAGGAAGATCACCATGGGACTCTTGAAAGCTGGATTGGGTGCTGCCGGCGGCGTCATGGCCGACCAGTGGAAGGAATTTATCTATTGCGAATCGATGCCTGCTGACGTCTTGGCCTGCAAGGGCAGCAAACGCACCGGTGGCCGCAGCTCCAACACGCGCGGCGAGGACAACGTCATCTCCAACGGCTCGGTCATCGCCGTCAACGACGGCCAGGGCATGCTCGTGGTGCAAAACGGCAAGAACATCGAAGTCGCACTGGAGCCCGGTGAGTTCGTCTTCGATACCGGCAGCGAGCCGAGCGTCTTTAGCGGCAACCTGGGCGATTCCATCAAGGAGACCTTCGCCAATATCGGCAGCCGCTTTACCTTTGGCGGCGACGCGGGCAAGGACCAGCGCGTCTACTTCATCAACACCAAGGAGATCATCGGCAACAAGTACGGCACCGCCTCGCCCGTGCCCTTCCGCGTGGTCGATAACAACATTGGCCTGGACGTTGACATCTCCGTGCGCTGCAACGGCGAGTACTCGTACCGCATCACCAACCCGCTGCTGTTCTACACCAACGTGTGCGGCAACGTGACCGATAGCTACACGCGCGACAAGATCGACAGCCAGCTTAAGTCCGAGCTGCTCACCGCCCTGCAGCCCGCCTTTGCCAAGATCTCGGAAATGGGCATCCGCTACAGCGCCATCCCCGGCCACACCACCGAGCTCGCCCGCGCGCTCAACGAGGTCCTCTCTGCCGACTGGCGTGACCTGCGCGGCGTCGAGATCGTGAGCTTTGGCGTCAACTCCATCGCTGCCTCGCAAGAGGACGAGCAGATGATCAAGGACCTGCAGAAAGCCGCCGTCATGCGCGATCCCACTATGGCGGCAGCCAACATTGCCAGCGCCCAGAGCGACGCAATGCGCGCGGCAGCCGCCAATCCCAACGGCGCGATGGCAGGCTTTATGGGCATGGGCATGGCAGGTGGCATGGGCGGCATGAACGCCAGCCAGCTGTTCGCCGCCGGCCAGGCACAGCAGCAGGCCGCCCCGCAGCCGGCTCCGGCACCCGCTCCCGCACCGGCTCCTGCCGCTGCCCCCGCGGCCGGCACATGGACCTGCAGCTGCGGCGCCACCAACACCGGCAAGTTCTGCTCCGAGTGCGGCAGTCCCGCACCCGCCCCGGCACCGGCCAAGTGGTTCTGCCCCAACTGCGGCAGCGAAAACGGCGGCAAGTTCTGCAGCAACTGCGGAACACCTAGGCCTTAGCCCCTCTATCTGGTAATTGACGGGGGTCCGCCACCCCCGCATTTGCTTCTATGGGTTTCGTTCGATAAAGGAGGACACCATGAAGACAACGTTCAAAAAGTCCGTACTCGCATTTCTGACATGCGTCCTTGCGCTCGCCTTTGCCCCGACGGGCTGCAGCGGCGACGGCAAAGACCCCAAGGCCAACTTTGTCGGCAGCTGGAAGCTCTCGGGTGGAACCACGGAGGGCGAAGAGCTGACCGATGAGTATATGGATATGTTCGAGGAATGGGGCATCAGCTGCATCTTGGTCCTAGACGAAGACGGCACGGGCAGCCTCGATTTGTTCTCCGAAGTTTCCGACCTAAAGTGGGAGGCCAAGGACGCTACCACCGCGAGTATCACCGTCGACAAGGAGACGACCGACGTGAAGCTCGAGGACGGCAAGCTTGTCCTTGAGGACGGCGAGGACAAGCTCATCTTTAGCAAGTCCGATAAGGACCTATCCGGTACCGTGAAGAAGGATCGCGAGGCCGCCGAGAAGGAAGGGGAAGTCGAGGAGGCCGTCGAAGACGGCGATGTCCAGAGCGTCGAAATCTCCCCCGCCGCCACCGTCGCCGATGACGATTTGTGCACCATCACCATCACCGAGAAGTTCCAGGACGACTGGGGCGACATCGGCTTTGTCGTCAACATCGTCAACAAGAGCGACAAGGACCTGACCTTCTACGCTCCCACCGGCAAGACAAACGTCAACGGCACCATGAAGGAAGCCTGGTTCTCGGCCCACCTGATGCCCGGCACCAACGCCACCGAAGAGTTCACCTTCTCGAGCGGCGAGCTTGACAGCCTTGACGACCTGGTCAACACGACCATCGGCATCGACGCCTACCTGACCGATTCCTACGAGGACGTCGCCTCCTACAGCGCAACCATCGCGTAGCGGCACGTAACATCAGCCGCGGATTGGCGGACACATCCGCGCACACCAGACGGGGCCGCAGGAGATGATCCTGCGGCCCCGTCGCTTTATGCCGACAGCACTGCCCATACAAGCAGGCCGCCCGCCGTTTTTAGATGCGAAACGGTGGGCGGCCTATCCTTGCGGTGCCGGAACACGGGTGAGCGCGTCGATTACGGGCGCTCCATGTTGGGAACGATGCTACCCTCGGTCACCGCATGCACGGCCAGGCGCATGATGTTGTCGTAGCCGGTCTTGCTCAGGATCTCCGAGATGCGGCGCTTGATGGTGCCCTCACTCATAAACAGCTCGGCCGCGATCTCGCGACGACTTTTGCCCTCGCAGGCAAGGCGCAAAATCGATAGCTCGACATCGTCGAGGGCTGCTGTACCCGAAAAAATGCTCTCGGGCGGCTTGGGAAACGTGCAGTAGCCAGCCAACGTGGAGCGCATCACGGCGAACAGCTCGTCGATACCGACGTTCTTGTACACAAAGCTATCGACGCCCGCCTCGCGGGCCTGATCGACAAAGGTGATCTCGGGCATGCCTGTCATGATAATGATGCGACACTCGGGCAGCTGCTCCTTGATGCGTGCCGCCGCCACGATGCCGTTTGAATCGTGTTCGGTGCACACGTCCATCAGTATCATGTCCGGGCGCTCCTTGAGCGCGACACCCAAGGCCTCGGAGGCATCGGCGATCGCGGCAACGACGGTCATATCGGGCTGGTCGCCAACGGAGCGCGCCAGGCTCTCGCGCAGGATGGCCTGATCTTCGACAATTAACACGCGGATCATGAGTTTCTCCTTTGGGACGTGTCGTTGGCGTTAAGCGGAATGGATACCGTAAGCGTAAAGGGCGGGGTGGCGTGGACCTCTAGGCTGCCACCCAGATCTTGCGCGACATGCCTCATACCTGGGATTCCCGTTCCCTCGCGATACGATACGGGGGCCGGGGACCCGTCGTTAGAAATCGTCATGTGCGCGACGGCGTCAGCATCCGTCCTCTCCTGCCACAAGCGCACATGGACCCGATGCGCCTGCGCATGCTTGGTGGCGTTGGTCGAGGCCTCGCGGATAATCTGCAAAAAGGCAGCGGCGACACGCGCGTCCTCAGGCAGCGCACCCTCAACATCGATCTGCACGCTCACCAGGCCAAAAGCATGGACGATATCGCCCAGTTGCTCTGCCGGTTCGGTGTCGCCCCCGCTGCGCAGATCGGCAGCGATTGAGCGCAGCAGCGGGTCGATCTGCTCGAGCGACTCGTCGTCCAAGCGCCCCTCCTCCAAATAGCGATGGAGGATGGACAGACGCTGCCCGATCACGTCGTGCACGCGAGCGCGCATACGCAGATAGGCCGCATTGTCAGCAACCTTTTTGACTTCTTCGATCTGGGCCTGGAGCTCTTGGCCCGCAAGCTCAAGCAGGTGGTTGGCCTGCGCCAGGCGGTCATGCGCATGCGCATACTCTGTCACATCCAGACCGATTATGCGCTCGAACGAACGGCCCGAGACCATAACGCCATCGCACACAAACAGGCGAATCTCGGCGGGAGAAACCTCGACCACCGCACGCGCCTCACCAAAGCGGTCCAGGTTGATCCGCACGCGGTTCTTACCGCCTTCAGGCATTTGCATGCTGAGCTTGCGCAGGTCGTTCCATGTACCGCTCATATCGCCTAGGTCGGTGGGCATATGAAGCTCCACCAGGTTTTTACGCATGCAGCGGTTCATGAGCAGTGGACGGCCCCTCGAGTCCAGATACAGGATGCCCACGGGAATCACGTTGATGGTTTCGATCGTCGAGAACGCGGTGATATCCTCCTGGCGGTTACGGACGTCCATCAAGAGCGCCGCGACGGAACGGAACAGGAAGAACGCTCCCTCTGCGATAAGGACAACGGCCCACACCGAGCCCATGGCAAAAACCACCGGCGGTGTCACGGCGCCAACAAGCAGCAGCTCGGCCAGCATGACAGGGCGACGATAGTGCACCATAAGGACCACGCCATAGGCAAAGATCGCGGCATTGAGCCACAGCACTCCGCCCATTGCCCTGGCGCAAACGTCAAGCGGCGCCACCAGATACGAGCCAGACGACGCGAATAAGATGAGCGCCGAAATCATCAGGTGAAGCACAAGGCTCGTCTCGTAGGCGCAAATCACCTTACGGTTATAGGACGAGCGGCGCGATGCGATGAGCGGGACGTGGATCATCTGCAGACACGCAGCCAGGGCAAAGACAACATCGAGCGCAACGATTTGGGGAAGGATGAACGAAATCTGCATCGTCACTCACCCGCCCTCGGCATCAAGACGATCATACGCAGCTGGCCGGGCTCGCCCTCAAGGCGGTATGCCACGTTGCGCCCTTGCAGAGCGCTTTCGAGCTCTTGCGCAGCGGGCGTCTGCGAAAGATCTTCATCATCGTTGGAAAATAGCGTGGCGCGCAGCTCGACACTGCACCGGTCATGGTCGCCCAAGTGATACATAAGCGCCGGATGGTCGGTGGTGTAGGCAAAAAACGCAAAGTCATACACGCAGTCGTACAGGGCGCTTACCGTACTGGCGTGCATCGGGCGTCGTATGGCGATAATCGAGGCGCAATCGACATCGATGGTGCGCAGGTCGCTTGCGAGCTCGTTGGCAATGAGTTGAATGCGGTCGCGATCAAAACCGCTCTCCCCGTGCTGCGCCAACGTGAGCGACCCTTTGCGCTTGCAATAGGCGACGAGCATCTTGGCGCGCTGCAGCATGCGGTAACGCTCGTGTGAAGACGCCTCGTCGGTCAACGGTGGCAGCGAGCTCAGCAGGTCGTACATCTCTTCGAACGCGCGGGCAAGCGCCTGGTCCACGTCTTGGACCAGCAAGGTCTCGGCCTCTTGATCTGCCAGATGCGTCTTAAGATCGTAGTCGGCCGTGAGCAGCTCATTTTGGCGCTGCAGCTCCATGCGACGATGTGCCAGTTCACGGTTAAGCTCGTTGAGCTCCGACACGTCTTGGGCAAGCAGGGCCGATCCGCCCAGCAGTGGAAAGGCGCGATACATTACATCGGGATCGGACGCCACGGCAAAGGCGTGAGCGTGCCCGTGTTCCTGGGTCCGCAACTCCTCGCGCACGCCTACCGGCATTGGCTTTGACGCCGGCGTGGCATAGACTTCCTGCAGGTCGCGCGTTAGAACTTTGAGGTCGAGCGGCAAGGTGTCGAAGATGCCGGCGATGTCGTGATACGACGGAATGACACCGCAATCGAGACAGATTTCCATCGCCACCACGCACAGGACGCAGTAGACAAGTGAAAAATTAAGCCTCCATGCCCAGGGCACACGCAGCGCATATGAAATGGCAAAGAACGCGCCGCCCAATAGGACAAGCGCGGCCGTGCCCGAGAAACGCTGAATACGAAAAGACGAGGACCGTCCTACCAAGATAAAAAAGGCAACGAAGTTAAAGGCTGTCCATACCAGAACGGTACCGTAGCCCCAACCATATGTGTAATCGTTGCTCCAGGTTCCACTCGATCGATCGAAATGGAAGACCTGCTGATGAACATCGTTAGTAAGCACAAAGCCGATAAGCAGGACAGCCATGACCCACAAAACGGTGCGGTACCGACGCCCCATACGATGCTGTTCCAAACCCGCGAGGCGCAGACCGCACAGCTGGTAGATCAGCGGAATGAGCGTCATGGGCACGTAGTACAGGTACCACAGCACGGTGGCATAGAACGGCGTGAACGACTTATATTTGAGGATGACCTCGATCATCCACAGGGCACAAATGGCGGCGATGGCAACAAGGCGGCGGCGCAAGACGTAGTCCAAGCAGCGTAGGTACGCCAACACACCCCAGATTGAAAATGCAATTGCGGCGACAAGCAGCGGGAGAGAGCTCGAGTGGACGAGCGCATCCACGACCTCTTCGGACACCTCGCTATAGGCGGGCACGGTGTTGGAAAGCTTGGGGTCGGAGGCGAACAGTGCCGGCAAGACTGCCAAAAGCATAAGGAACAGCGCGGTAATGGCGCCGGCGATAACAAAGACGCGGTGGCGATACACGCCATGCGATATGCCAACAAGGAATCGCGGCATGGCGAAGAGCCTGCCGCCCCTAAGATCCGCCACGGGCGCGGATCGGGCGGTCGCGTGGCCGATATGTCGCTCGCGGGTACCCATAGTGCTTTTAGTGTACCGACAGGCGGGCCCAAAAAGCGGGCCACATGTCCCAAAATCCGCCGACGGCGAGGGACGTCGCCAGCGACTAGTCGTTTAAGAACGTCCATTACAGTCGAAATTGTCAGCCCGGGACCGTCTCGGGCTACGATTGAGGCGCGCCCAGAACGGGCCGCCGACCGGGCGCCCGCGCACGGCCGAACGTCCCTGCCCCCGAGAGGGCCCGTTGGGTGC
>CABRCR010000066.1:0-1934 GCA_902469435.1 uncultured Collinsella sp.
CCCAGGAAGTAGAAGGGCACGAGCTGCTTGGTGAGCACCAGGCGGCCGAGCATGGCGAAGCCCATGGCCGGCAGGATGTTGGCGGCAACGCCGAAGCCGGCAAGGACAAAGTCGGGGATAAAGTCGAGCATACCCTGGATAGCGTCAGCACCCAGATAGAACGACAGCGAGCACAGCAGGAACGCCATGATGCAACCGGTGGAACCGATCAGGAAGTGCATCGCATAGACGCCCTTAAGGTTGCCCTGGCCGGAGAAGACATCGGCGCGGTCAACCAGAATCGGCAGGGCGGCGTTCAGGATGTTCTTCATGGCAAGGCACAGCGTGGCGATGGGCATGGCGAGCGCGATGGCTGCCTCGGTGCTCTGGCCCAGCTGGATAGCGAAGGCACAGGCAAGCACGCCGCCGATCGTCTCATCGGGCGGCACGTAGGCGCCGATGGAGATCGAGCCCATGAACAGCAGCTCCAGGCTCGCGCCAATCGCGAGACCAGACTGCAGGTCCCCCAGGACCAGACCCACGAGCGGGCACAGGACGATGGGGCGGAACGCGTAGAGCGTACCGAGCTGGTAGTCGAACTTACCAAATGCGGCGATAAGTCCGATGAGGATTGCTTGGGTAAGCATACATCCCCCTTTCCATATAGGACACTACGAAGAGCTCAGACTCTTCGAATTTAAACGCCTAGAGCACGCTGGCGCAGTCAACCTTGGGGTCATCGGCCAGGGGTCGAATCTCGACCTCAACGCCACGATCCAGCATCTCGCGCACATCGGCTTCCTCGGCCGCAGTCAGGAAGATCTGACGAGAGACCTGACGAGCATCGGGGCGCTTCTCGTCCTTGGGCTTGGTGTTGCCCAGGTTGACCGACTTGATCTGCGGGCAGCCCTCAACAAGCTGCTTTGCCTCAGCGATAGTGGCGACGCAGATGATCATCTTGTATTTGTCAGTCACGCCCGAGTTAATGGCCTCGATGGCATTCGCCATATCCTTGATGACGAGCTTGCAGCCGGCAGGCTTGCCCATCTTGAGCGTCGTCTTCCACACCGGGTCGTTGGCGACCTTATCGCCCACGCAGAAAATGCAGTTGGAGCCGAGGCCCTGAACCCAGGAAACTGCGACCTGGCCATGAAGCAGGCGATGGTCAACGCGAAGTAGCTGAATCATAATGTGACCCCCCAAAGGTCTTGCGCCGTCTTACGGCATGTCAATAGGTGCTGCGGATTAGAACTCTTCTTCCTCGTCGTCATCGACCAGCAGGTCGTTGACAAACTTCACGCGCGTATCGTCCGCAGCGACGATGGCGCGAATCGTCTCCTCAACCGGCGCCGACTCGTCAGAGAACAGCAGCTGGATGAGCAGAGGAAGGTTCATGTTGGTAACGAGGTACGTGCGGGGACGCGTCTGGACGATCTTGGTGAACTCGTTGTTGACGCTGCCGCCAAAGAGATCGGTGCAGACAACGACATCATCGTCGGCAGACATGCCCGCCAGCAGTTTTTGGGCCTCCTCGGCCACGTCCATGCGGTCATCGACGAACATCGAAAGATCGTGGACGTTGTCGCGCGCGCCCGAGAGCAGCTCGACGCTCTCCTTGATGCCGGTAGCGAAGTGCGCATGGCTGGCGATGATGTACTGTCTCATTCTGTGTTCCTCTCAATAGCCCGGCACGTTCCCGCACCCGTTTTCTTTAGTAGTCGAACTGGTGATAGTAGCGACGATACTTGAGGTTGTGCTTGGTGACCGTCTCGTAGTAGCGAGCCAGGCGGTCGGTCACGAGCACCGTCAGAATCCACGGAGACACGATGACGCGGAACTCGTCGTCAAGGCCGGGAATCGCGAACTCGGCGGTGTCGATGATGTTGATGTCGGTGTCGCCGGTCACGCCGCGGTTGAGGAACGCGCGGACGCGCTCGTCGAGCTTGCGGTTCTCG
>CABRCR010000067.1:0-12074 GCA_902469435.1 uncultured Collinsella sp.
CGAGAACCGCAAGCTCGACGAGCGCGTCCGCGCGTTCCTCAACCGCGGCGTGACCGGCGACACCGACATCAACATCATCGACACCGCCGAGTTCGCGATCCCCGGCCTTGACGACGAGTTCCGCGTCATCGTGTCTCCGTGGATCCTCTCCTCGCTGATCACCGATCGCCTTGCCGCTTACTACGAGACGGTCACCAAGCACAACCTCAACTACCGTCGTTACTATCACCAGTTCGACTACTAATCGGTGACAAATAAGCTACTGATCAAGAAGCACCCTGCCCGGGCGCATGCGTCCGGGCATTTTTATGCCGAAATTCGCAAGAAAGGGGAATCGAATGAGGCAGTTTATCGTGGCGTCCCATGCTCATTTCGCGTCTGGAATCGTCGAGAGCATCGGCCTGCTCTCCGGCGAGCGCGAAAACGTCCATGCGCTGTCTATGTATGTCGACGGAAACGAGGACCTGGTCAAGGAGGCTGCAGCGATTCTGGACGGCTTTGCCGCGGACGATGAGGTCGTAGTTTGCACCGACCTCTTTGGCGGCAGCGTCAACAACGAGTTCACCAAGATCGTCCAGACGCGCTCCAACACGCACCTGGTGACCAATATGAACCTGCCACTCCTTATTCAGCTGCTGTTCGCGCCCGACTCCACCCCGATCGATGAGGCCATTCGCCAGATCGTCGAGGCGGACGACACCAAGGTCAAGTACGTCAACGACCTGCTGGGGCAGGCCGAACTCGATGAGTTTTAATCGTTAGGAGCACATCATGATTCAGATGATTCGTGTAGATTATCGACTGCTGCACGGCCAGGTTGCCGTTAGTTGGACCTCGGCTCTGGGTGCCGACTGCATCCTGTTGGTGAGCGACACGGTCCTCAATGACAAGCTTCGTCTGCAGGCCCTGTCCCTTGCAAAGCCGGAGGGCTGCAAGGTCGTCGTCAAAAACACCGAGGATGCCGTCAAGGCGCTCCAGAGCGGTGTGACCGATAAGTACAAGCTCTTCGTGGTTTGCGAGACGATCCAGCAGGCCGGTGCCGTCGCCAAGGCGATGGGCGTCAAGAAGATCAACCTCGGCAACGTTGCCTTTAGCGAGAATGCCCGCCAGGTCTCGACGAGCGTGTTCCTTACGCCCGAAAACGAGGCCTACGTGAAGGAGCTGCTCGGCGAGGGCTATGAGTTGTTCATTCAGATGATTCCGGCAGATGCGAAGACTGACGCCGCGAAGGTCATCGGTTAGGGGCCATCATGGTTATCAAGACAATCCTGATTTTCCTTATTGCCCTTTTGGGTTATTCCGAGTGGCTGACGGGCACGAGCTACCTCCAGCGCCCGATCGTGCTCGGACCTCTGGTTGGCCTTGTCATGGGCGACATGGTGACCGGCACGATCATGGGCGCCACGATGGAGCTTGCCATGGTCGGCGCCATCTCGGTCGGTGCGTATAACCCGCCCGATACGATTTCCGGAACCATCCTGGGCGTGTCGCTTGCCATGCAGGCCGGTGCGGACGCTTCGGCGGCCCTGACCCTGGGCATTCCCATCGCAACGATCGTCCTGGCGCTCGATACCGCCCTGGGCCAGCCGGTGATGCTGCTGCTGGTGCACCGTATCGACAAAAACGTCGAGGACGGAGACACCAAGGCCATCACGCGCAACATGCTTATCGCGGGTTATGCGCAGAGCTGGTGCGGCCTGCTGATTATTCCCCTGGCATTCTTCTTTGGCGCCGATGCCGTCGCCAGCCTGCTCAACATCATCCCCGATTTCGTTCAGACCGGCATGGATGTCGCCGCCGCCTTCTTGCCCGCACTCGGCTTTGCGATGCTGGCGCAGATGATTATGAACAAAACGGTGGCTCCGTTCTTCTTCGCTGGCTTCTTCCTCGTCGCCTACTTTGGCATTAGCACGACGGGCGTGGCGATCTTTGCCGCGATCATCGTCGTCGCGATGACGGTTTTGGGCGAGAAGAAAAAGGCGGAGCAGCCCGCAGTGGCAACCGAGGATCCTGCGATTGGGAGTGGGTTCGATGAGTTTTAAGTTTGAGTCTTCTTATGACGGGCTGATTTCCCGCGCAGACCTTAAGAAGCTGTTCTGGCGCTCGATTCCCTATGAGCATTCCTGGAACTACGAGCGTATGGGCCATATCGGCTTTATGTGGGCCCTTATGCCGATCCTTCGCAAGCTGTATCCGCAGGATGCAGACTTTAAGGCCGCACTCAAGCGCCATATGGAGCTCTATAACGTCACGCCGTACATCTCGACGCTCCCCATGTCCATTGCTGCCGCAATGGAAGAGGTCAACGCTACTGACGATAGCTTTGACACGAGCGCGATCTCTAATGTCAAGCTTGCTTTGATGGGACCGCTGTCCGGCGTGGGCGATGCCTTCTACTGGGGCACGCTGCGAATTTTGGCAACGGGTGTCGGCACGTCGCTGGCGCTGCAGGGCTCTATTCTTGGCCCAATT
This sequence comes from uncultured Collinsella sp., assembly GCA_902469435.1. Lineage (GTDB taxonomy): Bacteria > Actinomycetota > Coriobacteriia > Coriobacteriales > Coriobacteriaceae > Collinsella. Next base: position 2,473 of record CABRCR010000067.1, read on the forward strand.
TTGTTCCTGCTCGTGTTCAACGTCCCTCACTACATCATCCGTTACCTGCTGACGTTTGTGGGATACCGCTTTGGCTCGGACATGATCAGCAAGGTCCAGGAATCGGGCATTATGGACACGATCGTCAAGATGGCCTCTATCATGGGCGCCATGGTGATCGGTGCTATGACCATGGAGATGGTCACCGTGGACATTCCGCTCATGGTCGGCGCGGGCGATGGCGCTCAGACGCTTGCCGAGCTGCTCAACGGAATCTTCCCGGGCTTTGTCACGATGGGGCTGTTTGGAATCGTCTATCTCATGCTCAAGAAGAAGATGAATCCGCTGCTCATCATGCTCGTGATCCTACTCGTGAGTATCGCCGGCGCGTTCTTTGGAGTGCTTGGTGTCCAGTAGGGTATCCGTCATAATTAAAACAATGTAAGAGGGGGCGTCGCGCACACTGTGCTGCGGCGCCCTTTTGCCGAAAGGTGGACAAGATGGAGTATCCACAGCTTGCCGTCATGAATATCAGCCATCGCTATTTTGACCTTGAGGAATTCTTTTCCTCGGCAGCGGCCTCGGGCTACACGTGTTGCGAGCTTTGGACCGGGGCGATGCATCTGTATGTCGATTGCCATGGATACGATTCGCGCGAGCAGGTGCGGGAGCTGTCGCAGCGGTATGGAGTTCGGATTGTGGGGCTTTGTCCCGAACAGAACAACCCCAAGCCGTGGAATATCGCGGCGCGTGGGAATGAGGCGCGTGCCCGCACGCTCGCGTACTTTAAGAACGTTGTGGATATCGCGGCGGAACTTGGAGCCGAGCAGGTCATGGTCTCGAGCGGCTGGGCATTTTTGAACGAGCCGATCGAGGACGCGTGGGGTCGCAGCGCCTCGATGCTGCGTGCGATTGCCGAGCATGCGGGAGAACGCGGCGTGCGACTGGTGCTCGAAGCTCTACAGCCGGTTGAGTCGATGATCGTGAACTCGGCGGCCGATACGAAGCGCATGATCGAGGCAGTTGATCATCCGGCACTTAAGGCGTGTCTGGATATGGGCGCCATGGCGGTGGCGGGGGATACCATCGACGATTACTTCGATCTGCTTGGCGATGATGTCGCCCACGTGCATTTTGTCGATGTTGCGGCAGATGGCACGACGCATCTTGCCTGGGGTGACGGCGACCGCGATATACGCGCTGACCTGGATAGGCTGGTGGCGCGCGGCTATCGCGGAGTTGTTTCGGCCGAGACCTATGACGGGCGCTATTTTGCCGACCCCGCAGCTGCCGATGCGCAGGTAATGGCAGAGTATCGTCGTGCGATTGGCGCCTAGGTGGGGTTGGGCTGCGGCAATCTGCCCCATGTTTCCAAATGAATACGGTGTGAGCGGCTGCGACGGATTTCCCCCGCAAGCACTCTAGTATGCTAAAGTACCCAGAAGACCGGCGGAGCTATGCCGGTCTTCTGTTCTATATGAAATGCAGCATGAGGAGGCTCACCAGATGACGGCCACACCGTGGGGATTCCGGGACATATTGCCCGAGGAGGCTCAGGCGCGCGAGGAGATCGCATATACGGTGAAGGGCTGCTTTAGGGAGCATCACTACCTGCCGGTTGAGACGCCGCTGCTCGAGGACAAGGGTTCGCTCGAGGAAGGTGGCCGCATTGCGGACACGCCGTTTAAGCTCTTTGACGATGATGGGCGTCTGCTGGTGGTTCGTCCCGACAACACGTTGCCGATCGTGCGCTTGGTTTCGACCCGCATGCGCGCGGCCGACCTGCCCCTGCGCCTGCGCTACGAGGCGCCGGTGGTTCGCGAATGCCAGCGCAATGCCGGCGGCTCGCGTCAGTTTACGCAGCTGGGCTTTGAGCTCATCGGTGCGGGCGACGCCGCGGGCGATGTCGAGATTGTCTCGCTGGTAGCCGAGGCCGTGCGCAAACTGGCGTTGCCCGATGCGCGCATTATCGCAGGTAGCGTGCGTCCGTTTAAGGAGCTGCTCGCGGCGTGCGAGGATCGCGAGCTGGCTGCCGAGGCCCTGCGCTGCGTGCACGCCAATGACTTTGTGGGCCTCGATGCCCGCGTGGCGGCAAGCGCCGAGTCCGATGCCGTCAAGGCCGCCATTGGCGAGCTGCCGCGTCTGCACGGCGGTGCCGAGGTACTCGACCGCGTCGATGCGCTGCTGGAGGCTGCCGGTATCGCCGCGCCGCTGACGTGCGAGCTGCGTGCCCTGGTCGAGGGCCTGGCTCCCGAGGATGCCCAGGTGCTGTCCTTCGACTTCTCCATCATGAACTCTTTCGATTACTACACGGGCCTGGTCTTTAAGGCCTATGCCGGCGGCCTGCCCGATCCTGTCGGTTCGGGCGGTCGCTACGACTCCATCTTTACCGGCGCGTTCGGCGATGGCATCGAGGTACCGGCGGCGGGATTTGCCTTTTCGCTCGAGCGTCTGGAGGCCGCGCGCACTTCGGCTGAGGACGCCGCTCCGGACGGCGATCATGCCGCGGGCCGTGGTGCCGAGGGTCCGCTGCGCATCGCCGTTCCCAAGGGCTCGCTTAAGGCCGACACGCTCGACGTGCTCGAGGCCGCGGGCCTGGACGTCTCCGGGCTGCGCGACCCCGGCCGTCACCTGATCGTGCGCGGTCGCGATACGCGTGCCGGCGAGGGCGCGGTCGGAGATATCGAGTTTGTCATTGTGCGCCCCAGCGATGCGCCCGCCTTTGTGGGCTGCGGTGGTGCCGATTGCGGCATCTGCGGCTGGGATTCGCTTATCGAGGCCGACCTCAACCTGCTGCAGCTGGTCGATCTGGGCTACGGCCTGTGCACGTTTATCGAGGCAGAGCCCGCGTGGCGCGTCGGTCAGGCCGAGCGCAACTATGCCCGCCGCGGTTCGCTTCGCGTGGCAACCAAGTATCCGCGCATCGCGAGTGCCTGGTATGCCGAGCGCGGCGTGAACGCCGATATCGTCTCGCTGCACGGCAACATCGAGCTGGGACCCATCGTCGGTATGACCGATCGCATCGTGGACATTACCGCCACGGGTGCCACGCTGCGCGATAACGACCTGATTATTACTGGTCGCATCATGGACTGCACAGCGCGCTTCTTTGTCAATCCGGGTGCCGCTCGCCTGGATCCGCGCGTACGCGATCTTGCCGATCGCCTGGCTGCTGCCGTGAAGGACAAGCATTTTGAGCCCGTTGCGGGCTCGGCACAATAGCGCGAGCACGCACGGGCGCCCCAACGTCCGGGCGGCGGGCCGACTGACGCCGCCGCCCGGTCTCTCGTTTTTCGAACAAAACCTCGATCGATAGGGGATACCGATATGAAGACTATCAAGCTTGCTCCCGGTGAGCGCCTCGTTACCAACCAGCTCAACCGCAAGGGTGTGCTGCCGCAAAACATCGTCGACGCCGCCCGCGACATCGTGGCCAACGTGCGTGCCAACGGCGATGCCGCGGTGCGCGATTACTGCCAGCGTTTTGACGGTGTTGAGCTGCAGAGCTTCCGTCTGCCGCAAGAGCAGATCGATGCTGCGCTCGAAGGCCTCGACCCGGCCTTTGTCGCCGCGCTCGAGAAGGCTGCGCGCCAGATCAGTGAATTTCACCAGCGCGAGGTCGAGCAGAGCTGGTTTACCACGCGCCCGGACGGCACGATGCTCGGCGTTAAGGTGACCCCGCTTGCCGCTGCCGGCATCTACGTGCCGGGTGGCCGCGCGCAGTATCCCTCCACGGTGCTCATGAACGCCATCCCCGCCAAGGTGGCTGGCGTTAAGCGCGTGGTCATGGTGACCCCGCCGCAAAAAGATGGCCTGATCAGCCCCTACACGCTCGCCGCGGCCAAGCTTGGCGGCGTGGACGAGATCTATATGGTGGGCGGCGCCCAGGCCGTGGCCGCGCTGGCGTACGGCACCGAGACCATTCCGCGCGTCGACAAGATCACCGGCCCGGGCAACGCTTTTGTCGCCGCGGCCAAGCAGATTGTTTCGGGCGACGTGGGTATCGACATGGTCGCCGGCCCCTCCGAGGTTTGCGTACTGGCCGATGCCACGGCCAAGCCCATGGTGGTCGCGGCCGACCTGATGGCGCAGGCCGAGCACGATCCGCTGGCTGCCTGCTACCTGGTGACCTGCGACGAGCAGTTTGCGCGCGAGGTCGAGGCGGGCATCGATATTCTAGTGGCGCAGTCGCCGCGCGCCGAGATCACGCGCGCCTCGCTCGATAACGAGGGCACCATCGTGGTGGCCGCCGACATGGCTGCCGCCGTCGAGGCGGTGAACACCGTGGCGCCTGAGCACCTTGAGCTGCACTGCAAGGACGCGATGGGCCTGCTTGGCGGTATCCGCAACGCCGGTGCCATCTTTGTGGGCGCTTGGAGCTCCGAGCCGCTCGGCGATTATGTTGCCGGCCCCAACCACACGCTGCCGACCGGCGGCACCGCCATGTTCTCCAACCCGCTTTCGGTCGAAGAGTTTGTTAAGCGCTCGAGTGTCATTTGCTATACGCCCGAGGGTCTGCTCTCCGACGCTCCCGCTACACAGCGTCTGGCCGAGGCCGAGGGCCTGTGGGCACACGCGCTTTCCGCTGCTCTGCGTCGCCGCGTGCTGGAGCAGGGCGAGGATGCCGTGAGTGCTGAGTCGCTGGCCGCGGCCGACCTGACCAAGGTCGCCTGGCCGGGCGACGCCGTGGCGACGGTTGCCGAGGGTGTGGACCTGGCGGCTGCAAGCGCGGATGGCGCCGGCGCGACTGGCAAGGAGGCCTAATATGGCCGAGCTCACGCCCTGTATGAAGGATCTCGTCCAGCCCTACTTGGCCGGCATTGAGCCCTACGATCCCAACTTTACGCCCACGCGCATCAACCTTTCGGCCAACGAGAACACCTATCCCGTACCTGCTGGCGCGCGCGAGGCGATCGACGCGGCCTTGGCTGCCACGCCGCTCAACCGTTATCCCGATCCCATGTCGAACGACCTGCGCGACGAGCTTGCTGCCTGGCATGGCGTGACGTGCGAGAACATTTGCGTGGGAAACGGCGGCGACGAGCTGCTCTATAACTATCTGCTGGCGTTTGGCGGAGCGGGGAGGACCCTGCTCAACTGCCCGCCGTGCTTTAGCGAGTATGCCTTCTTTGCGTCTCTGTGCCAGACCGAGGTGCGCGACGTGTGGCGCGACCCTGCGACCTTTGAGCTTGACCGGGCAGCCGTGCTCGCCGCGGCGCCCGAGTGCAGCCTGGCCATCGTGACCTCGCCCAATAATCCTACGGGCGACGCGGCGCCGCTCGACTTTGTCGCTGCCCTGTGCGATGCATGCCCCGGCATGGTGATGGTCGACGAGGCCTACGTGGAGTTTGCGGACGGTTCGTTTGGCGCGGCCACCACGGCGCAGGGGCTTATCGTCGAGCATCCCAACCTGGTGATTCTGCATACGCTGTCCAAGGCGTTTGGCGCTGCCGGTACGCGTCTGGGCTATGTGATCGCGGTGCCCGAGGTTATCGATGTGTTCGCGGCGATTCGCCAGATCTACTCGGTCAATGTGCTGAGCCAGGCCGTCGCGCTTGCCTGCGTGCGTGCCCGCGATGCGTACGCGCCCGTGGTGGCACAGGTCGCATCCGAGCGCGAGCGCGAGCTGGCCGCTCTGCGCGCGATGGCTGCCAAGGGCCTGCCCGTGGAGGCGTGGCCGAGCGCGGCGAACTTTGTGCTCGTGCGCACGCCGCATGCCACGCGCGTGCGCGAGCGCCTGCGCGATGAGTATTCGATTTTGGTGCGCGACTTTAGCTATGCGCCGGGGCTCGCGGATTGTCTGCGCATTACCGTGGGTACGCCGCGGGAAAACGACGAGGTGCTGGCCGCGTTTGCCGCGCTGGTGAAGGAGGAGATGTAGATGGGCCGTTATGCCGAGGTAATCCGTAAGACGGGGGAGACCGACATTGTCGTCAAGCTCGACCTGGATGGAACCGGTACGTGCGATATCTCGACCGGCGTGCCGTTTTTCGACCACATGCTCAACGCCTTTGGCCGCCATGGTTTGTTTGATTTGACGGTACATGCGGTAGGCGACGTGGAAGTCGACGCGCACCACACCGTTGAAGATACGGGCATCGTGCTGGGTGAGGCGTTTTGCCAAGCGCTGGGCGACAAGGCGGGCATTACGCGCTTTGCCGACGCGGCGATCGCCATGGACGAGACGCTCGTGATGGCCGCCGTTGACATCTCGGGTCGTGGGCAGGCTTACTGCGAGCTGCCCGTGCCGACCGAGCGCGTGGGCACCTTCGATACCGAGCTAGCCGTCGAGTTCTTCTACGCCTTCGCGCGCGACGCCAAGCTCACGCTGCACGTGCGCGAACTGGCGGGCGGCAACTCGCATCACATTATCGAGGCGGCCTTTAAGGCCGTGGGCCGCACGATGCGTCACGCCTGCGAGCTCGATCCCCGCGTGCAGGGCATCCCCAGCACCAAGGGCTCGCTGTAACCTACCAAAAAGGGACAGGTTTATTTTGGTAGGTTTTATCTGCGGAAATGCCGTCTCATGTGGTGGGTGAACGTTTAACCGACCAAAATAAACCTGTCCCTTTTTGGCAGGTTTTGAATGGGAAAAGGGAGGGTCGCGTGGGCGAACCGAAGATCGTGGTGGTCGACTACCACAAGGGCAACTTGTCGAGCGTTGTGCGCGGGCTTGCGCGCGCCGGTGCCGCCGCCTGCACGTCGGACGATCCGGAGCAGATCCGCAATGCCGACGGCCTGGTCATCCCGGGCGTGGGCGCGTTCTATGACGCGATCGCCTTTATGCGCCAGAACGGCGAGGCGGACGCGGTGCTCGATGCCGTCGTCGCCGGAACTCCGCTGCTCGGCATCTGCCTGGGCCTTCAGCTGTTTTTTGAGCGCGGCAACGAGGGCGTGCCTGCGGATGAGGGTGTTGCCGCGGACGGCGACGCCTCCGGGCAGGCCGGTGCCCCTTGGGTCGATGGCCTGGGCATTATGCGCGGTTCGTGCACACGCTTGGAGTCGAGCCGCCTGAAGGTGCCGCACGTGGGTTGGGACCAGGTGCACATGACGTCCGCCGGTGCGGCCGATCCGCTGCTTGCCGGTTTTGCCGAGGGCGCCAACATGTACTTTACCCACAGCTACGCGGTGGCCGACAACGCCGATGCCACCGATGTGCTGGCGCGCACGCACTACACGCGGAGCTTTCCGTGCATCGTGCGCCATGGCAACGTGTGGGGCTGCCAGTTCCATCCCGAGAAATCCTCCGCGCTGGGTCAGCGCATTCTTAAGAACTTCGTGAGCATCGTCGAGGGGGCCGGCCGATGATTCTGTTTCCCGCAATCGATCTGATCGGCGGCAAGGTTGTGCGCTTGGAGCGCGGCGACCGGAGCCGCTGCAAGGTATATTCCGACGACCCCGTGGCCGTCGCCCGCTCGTTTGCCGAGCAGGGCGCAAGCTGGGTGCATGTCGTCGACCTGTCCGCTGCCTTTGGCGAGGACGAGGGCGCATGTGCCGCCAACTCGACGGCGATTAAGGCCATCTGCGGCGTCGACGGTCTGTCCGTGGACGTGGGCGGCGGCGTTCGTTCGCTCGCGCGCATCGACGAGCTGGCCGGCTATGGTGCTCGCCGCATTGCGCTGGGCACCGTGTTGGTGACCGAGCCGGGTTTTGCCGAGGTGGCGGCCCAAGGCTTTGGCGAGTTGCTGGTCGCCGACATTGCCGCGCGCGACGGCCAGGTTAAGGTGAACGGCTGGCGCGACGGCGCTGGCGTGGCGCTCGACGATGCCGTGGCGCAGCTTACCGAGCTGGGCTTTAAGCATCTGGTGTATACCGACATCGCGCGCGATGGCATGCAGACGGGCATCGATGTGGCGGCGTATCGCCATGTGGCCGAGGTCGCGGGATTTCCCGTCGTGGCTTCGGGTGGCATCTCGACGCTCGACGACATCCGCGCGCTGGCCGCGGTGGGCGAGGTCGCGATTGAAGGCGCCATTACCGGCCGTGCGCTCTACGAAGGCAACTTTACGCTGGCACAGGCGCTGGCCGCCGCCCGAGGGGAGGAGTAGCCCATGCTTACCAAGCGCGTGATTCCCTGCCTGGACGTCAAGGATGGCCGTGTGGTCAAGGGCGTCAACTTTGTGAGCTTGCGCGATGCGGGCGATCCGGTGGAACTGGCGCGCGCCTACGACCGCGAGGGTGCGGACGAGGTCGTCTTCCTGGACATTACCGCCACGAGCGACAACCGCGCGACGACTATCGAGATGGCGGCGCACGCGGCCGAGGAGCTCGCTATTCCCTATACCGTGGGCGGCGGTTTCCGCGACTTGGCGGGCATGCGGACCATGGTTGCCGCCGGCGCCGACAAGGTGTCGCTTAACTCTGCCGCCGTGCGCGATCCGTCGTTGATCAGCCAGGCCGCCGCGGCGTTTGGCAGCCAGGCCGTGGTCGTGGCGATCGATGCCAAGCGCGTCGGCTTGCCCGGCGAGCCAGATGCCGACAAGTGGGAGGTCTTCACGGCGGGCGGCCGCAACGCCACAGGTATCGATGCGGTGGCGTGGGCCGAGGAGGCGGCTCGTCGCGGCGCCGGCGAAATCCTACTGACCAGCATGGACCGCGACGGCACCAAGGCCGGCTTTGACCTGGCGCTCACTCGCGCCGTGGCGCGCGCGGTACCGATTCCCGTCATCGCGAGCGGCGGCGTGGGTACGCTCGAGCATTTTGCCGAGGGCGTGATCGAGGGCGAGGCCGATGCCGTGCTGGCGGCGAGCGTCTTTCACTTTGGAACCTTCAGCATTCGCCAGGTGAAGGAGTATATGGCGTCGCAGGGTATTCCCGTGAGATTGGATTTTTAAATGGAGCAAGTGACAACTGCGTCCGAGCTCAAATACGACGCCCGCGGGCTGATTCCTTGTGTTGTTCAGCAGTATGACACCGGTGAGGTGCTTATGGTTGCTTGGATGAACGAGGAGTCGGTGGGGCTTACGCTCAAGACCGGGACCACGTGGTTTTGGAGTCGCAGCCGCCAGGAGCTGTGGAACAAGGGCGCGACGAGCGGCAATATGCAGGAGGTCAAGGAGCTCTGGGCCGACTGCGATAGCGATACGCTGCTGGTCAAGGTCGACTCGCCGGGTCCGGCCTGCCATACCGGCAACCGTACCTGCTTCTTTAAGAAACTCGCGTAGGGCGGGCGCTCGACTAGGCGCTTGGCCAACCAGAAAGGATTGAACTATGGGTGTGCGCACCGCAAACGTTCAGGATGGAAATATCGGAGAGACGCTGACGGGGCTCGCCGAGGTGATTCATGGTCGTCGTGATGCATCGCCTCAGGAAAGCTATACCGCGCGTCTGCTGACCGACGTCGAGGATGAGCTGCTCAAAAAGCTTGCCGAGGAGTCGAGCGAGGTGATCATGGCCTGCAAGGATAACGATCACGATCACATCCGCTACGAGGCCGGCGACCTGGTCTACCACCTGCTCGTAACCCTTGAGCGCTACGGTATCACCCTCGACGAGCTTGCCGGCGAACTCAACGCCCGCCGTCACTAGTCATTGGGTGTTCCTATAGTTTTGTCAACCGTCGGGGCTACTCCCGGTAGGGCACCCGGTCGCGCATCACGGCGTATATCGCCCTGAGCCGCTTC
>CABRCR010000068.1:0-3233 GCA_902469435.1 uncultured Collinsella sp.
AGACTGAAGCCCACCGGCCTAATGGCTTGGCGTCAGCATGCCGCGATTCGGTCGCACGGAGAGCATTTCCCAGTTGACAAAACTATAGGAACACCCCCCCCCGAACGCTTTTTGTGGTTATATCCACAGTACACGCTCCAAGGGTGTCAAAGGCTGTCACAAGTGCGCCGCAACCCGGCAGGCAGGTGCGGCGCACATGACAATAATCATACCTGTTAGTAAAAAAGTTACCACGCCCAGAGTGTCAAATGTTGAGCAACAAAATTAAATCCGGTTAACGGTCATTTTCGCAGCTCAGAAGCTTTGACGAGGTCCCCAAATCACACTTGCCAGACAACCGCGCTTACGAATGCAGGCACGCACACGCCCAACGCCATCCTCCGCTATATTCAACATAGAGTTATACATATGCTTCTATGTAAGGAGCTTCATATGTCTGTCGTAAAGTCTATTTCTGATCAGACGCGCGCACTAACTACCATTCAGGAACGCGAAGATCACATTCAACGTGCCATCGCTCGTGGCTACGACGACCTCACCAACGGTCGCGTACGCCCCTGGAAACAAGCAAAGGCCGAGGCGGATCGGATACGAGCCTCGAGATAATCCCTCCCCCATGTAACCATCCTGTAAATCATAGCGGCGCACTCGGGTTTTGCTGTGATTCGGTCGCGCCTGACGCTCCACTGTGCTAAAGTATCCCGAACGTTCAAACGACTACGAGGGGAACTAGAAGATGGCACGTGTGCACAACTTCTCAGCTGGCCCGGCCGCGCTGCCTACAAGCGTGCTCGCCGAGATCGCCGACGAGATGATGGACTACCGCGGTTGCGGCATGTCCGTGCTCGAGATGAGCCATCGATCTAGCATGTACCAGCAGATTATCAACGACGCCGAGGCAACCCTGCGCCGTCTGCTGAGCATCCCCGACAACTACCGCGTCCTGTTTTTGCAGGGCGGCGCCACGCTGCAGTTTGCGGGCATCCCCATGAACCTCATGCGCCGCGGCCGCGCCGGCTACGTCGTGACCGGCAACTTTGCCAACAAGGCGTACAAGGAGGCCGCCAAGTACGGTGAGGCCGTGCTGCTCGCGAGCTCCGAGGACACCAACTTCGACCGCATTCCCTACATGGCCGACGTCAACGCACGCATTGCCGCCGAGGCCGCGGGCGAAGGCCTCGACTACGTCTACATCTGCCAGAACAACACCATCTTTGGCACCATGTACCACGAGCTGCCCGCTTGCGGCGATGTGCCGCTGGTCGCCGATGTCTCGAGCTGTTTTCTGTCGCAGCCGCTCGACGTTGAGCGCTACGGGCTCATCTACGCCGGCGCGCAGAAAAACGCCGGTGCCGCGGGCGTGACCGTGGTCATCGTTCGCGACGACCTCATCGCCGAAGGCCCCGCCTTTGCGCAGACGCCGCAGTACCTGGACCTCAAGACCCAGGCCGCCAAGGGCTCCATGCTCAACACGCCTAACACCTTTGGCATCTACGTATGCGGCAAGGTATTCCGCTGGGTCGAGGAGACCGGCGGACTTACCGCCATGGCCGAGCGCAACTGGGCCAAGGCCAACCTGCTCTACGACCTGCTCGAGCACAGCGAGCTGTTCCATGGCACCACGCAGGCCGGCAGCCGCTCCATCGCCAACGTCACCTTCCGCACCGGCGACGCCGAACTCGACACGGCCTTTGTCACAGGCGCGGCCGAGCACCAGATTCAAAACGTCAAGGGCCATCGTCTGGTGGGCGGCATGCGCGCCAGCGTCTACAACGCCGTCACCATGGAAGACGTTCAGGCGCTGGCCACGTACATGAAGGACTTCGAAGCGCAGCATAGTTTGAGCCCGCGATCTAACTAGCCCGCAACCCGCGGGCCGACCAGCCACTTCAAACCACTTGTTTCAAACAAACCTGCTAAGGAGTTTTCCATGCGCAAGATCAAGACCATCGACGACATCACCAAAGACGGCGAAGTCGAGTTTGGCGAGGGCTACGAGTTTGTGAGCACCGCCGAGGAGGCCGACGCCATCCTGATGCGTTCCACCGACCTGCACGGCTACGAGCTGCCCGAGGGCATCCGCGCCATCGCCCGCTGCGGCGCCGGCGTCAACAACATCCCCGTCGAGGAGTACGCCAAGAAGGGCGTCGTCGTCTTTAACTCCCCCGGCGCCAACAGCAACGCCGTCAAGGAGCTCGTCCTGGGCATGCTGGTGCTTTCGAGCCGCGGCGTCGTGCAGTCGATGAACTGGGTGCGCAACAACGCCGACGACCCCGAGATTCAGGTCGATGCCGAAAAGGCCAAGAAGGCCTTTGTGGGCCGCGAGCTCAAGGGCAAGCGCATCGGCGTCATCGGCCTGGGCAACGTGGGCTCCAAGGTCGCCAACGCCTGCGTCGACCTGGGTATGGACGTCTACGGCTACGATCCGTTCATTTCCGTCGAGCACGCGTGGGTGCTGAGCCGCGAGGTGCAGCGCGTGGGCACGCTCGATGATCTGTGCCGCGGCTGCGACTACCTCACCGTGCACGTGCCCAGCAAGGCAGACACCATCGGCATGATCAGCACCGAGCAGATCGACCTGCTGGCGCCCGACGCCGTGCTCATCAACTACGCGCGCGAAACCATCATTGACGAGGACGCCGTCGACGCTGCCCTGCGCGAGGGCAAGCTCAGCTGGTTTAGCTGCGACTTTGCCACGCCCAAGACCGTCAAGATGCCCAACACGTTTATCACCACGCATTCGGGCGCCGGCACCGGCGAGGCCGAGGCCAACTGCGCCGACATGGCCATCAGCGAGCTCAAGGATTACCTGGAAAACGGCAACATCGCGCACAGCGTCAACTACCCCGCCTGCAGCATGGGCAAGGCGCGCGCCGCAAGCCGCATTGCCTGCCTGCATGCCAACGTGCCCAACATGATCGGCCAGATCACGGCCATTCTCGCCAAGGACAACGCCAACGTGCAGCGCATGACCAACGAGTCCGCTGGCGAGAACGCCTACACCATGTTCGACACCGATGAGCACCTGGACGGCAGCACGATCGAGGCGCTCAAGCAGATTCCGTCGATGTATCGCGTGCGCGTGATTAAATAGCGCCGGTGCCAAGCCTGCCAGACAGACCACGAAGCCCATTCGCCCATTACAGTCTGAAATAGGCCATCGATAAATTTCGATGGCGAGCATTCGGCGCATTGCCTACGATACGGGCAAGCCCCGAGGGGCCGCCGATCGG
>CABRCR010000069.1:0-18547 GCA_902469435.1 uncultured Collinsella sp.
CGACCAAACCCCGCGCCCCGTCCCGGCGAGCCTCCGACTAGCAACAACAATCACAACGCAACAAGGGGCTCCCCCGTTCATCAACGGAGGAGCCCCTTGCCATATCTAGCTATCAGCCCACCCGGCTCTCCAGACCAAAAAACGAACGAGCAAAGCGACGTTCGCAAGCAGCGTTATCAAAGGACCTGGGAGGGCGTATGGGACAACATCGATCGCGAGTTCCGCACGCAAAGGAGAGCACTTAATGTGCTCTCCGTCTTGCGCAGGACTGTCCGAGCAGGCGATGTTGCCCCATACGCCCGCCCGGGTCCGCCGGGATTACGACAACTTGACGATCGGTGCAAAGCCCTTCATGAGCTTTTTAGTCTGGCCGGTCTTTTCGAACTGGACCTCGATCATGTCTCCGGCGACCGAGATCACGGTACCCGTGCCAAAGGTCTTGTGGCTCACGGTATCGCCCGCGGCAAAGTCCTGCGACGCGCTGGCGCGATCGACCTTGCGCTCCACCGTCGGCGACACCTTGGACGACGGCTTTTTGGCTCGCGGCGCGCCCGAGCCAAAGGTCGAGGCGACACGGCCGGCGTCGGGTGAGACCCCGCGATGACGCTCGGTCCCGTAGCTGCTGCCGCCAAAGAAATCGTCGAAGCTCGATCCGCCGCGCGAACCGGAACCGCCGGTCGAGCGCGTATGCGAGCCAAACACCTTGCCGCCATACATGTCCGAGCCCATACCCGAGCCAAACGTGCCGTGGCGGTCGCCGCGCTTCTCCCAGCCCGTGCCCTCAAAACCGGCAGAACCGATGCCGCTAAACTCGATGTCCTCAAACGGAATCTCGTTGAGGAAACGCGAACGCGGGTTGGCAGAAGTCGAGCCGTAGGTGCGACGCGTGGCCGCATAGGTCAAGAACAGGCGCTTACGAGCGCGCGTAATGGCAACGTAGGCCAGGCGACGCTCCTCCTCGAGCTTGCCCGGATCGTCACTACCGCCAAAGTCGTGCACGTGCGGAAAGATACCCTCCTCCATGCCGGCCACGAACACCGCCGGGAACTCCAGGCCCTTAGCGGAGTGGATGGTCATCATGGTGATGGCATGCGTCTCGCCGGCCAGGGAATCCAAGTCGGAACGCAGGGCCAGCCACTCCATGAGTGCCGGCAGCGCCTTGCAGGTGAGCGGGCCGTAGGTGCGCTCGATCTCGTCGGCATGCATGGCACCCGCCGGCATCTCCGTCGGCGCGGCATACGCGTTGCCCGCGATGGCGGCGGCCAGGGCATCCTGCGGAGACAGCGCCGGAGCGGCCAAGCTATCGAGCGGATTAGAGCCCGCGGCGTCACGGGCGCCGACGAGTGCCTCAAACGAGGATGCCGAGGCGGACGGCCCCGGTTCGGGCGCGGGCGCGCTCACCACGACGGGCTCGGGCTCGGCACCGGCAGGCACATCGGCAACACCGGCCGCGCGCAGCTCTTCCAAGCTCTCGAGCGTACCCTCGATATCCTCGTGCGTCTCCTCAAATTCGGCGGCGACGCCCAGGAATTCCTGGATGTTCTCGGCACGGCTCTCGGACTCCATGGTGCCCTCGGCGCGAAACGCCTGCAGCAGGCCCGTCTTATCGACAATCATCTCGACAACGTCCTTGAGCTCGCCGTCCATGCGGCGACCCTCGCGCACCAGCGACACAAAGCTCGACAGGCCATTGCGCACCTTGGCGCTAAACATGCCGGTTTCGGCGCACGCGATCTCGCAAGCCTGGAAGAACGAGCAACGGTTGTCGCGCGCCAGCTGCTCAATCTTTTGAATCGAGGTGGAGCCGATACCGCGGCGCGGCGTGTTGATGACGCGCTTGACGCTCATCTCGTCTGCCGGGTTCACGATCATCTTGAGGTAGGCCATGACGTCGCGGATCTCGGCACGGTCGAAGAATCGCGTGCCGCCCACGATCTTGTAGGGCACGCCCGCGCGCAGGAACATATCTTCGAGGATACGCGACTGGGCGTTGGTGCGGTAGAACACGGCAATATCGTCGTAACTCGTGCCCTTGGAGTGCAGCTTTTCGATCTCGCCGGCAATCCAGCGGCCCTCGTCGCGCTCATCGCTTGCCTGGAAGGCCTGGATCTTCTCGCCGTCGCCCTCGGCCGTAAACAGGCGCTTGTCCTTGCGCTGCGAGTTGTGGCGCACCACGGCATTGGCGGCGCTCAGGATGTGACCCGTGGAACGATAGTTCTGCTCCAGCTTGACGGTCTTGCAGTTTTTAAAGTCCTTCTCAAAGTCCAGGATGTTGGTGATGTCGGCGCCGCGCCAGCTATAAATGGACTGGTCATCGTCGCCTACGACCATGAGGTTTTGGTACTTGGCGGCCAGCAGGTTGGCGATCTCGTACTGGACGTGGTTGGTGTCCTGATACTCGTCAACGCTAATGTAGCGGAAGCGCTCTTGGTACTTGTCGAGTACCTCAGGGCGGGTGCGCAGCAGCTCGAGCGTGCGCACGAGCAGGTCGTCGAAGTCCATTGCGTTGGCGGCGCGCAGGCGGCGCTCCAGCTCCAAGTAGACCTGCGCGGCCTTTTTGTCGTTGGGGCTATCGGCGGACTTGAGCATGTCCTCGGGCCCGATCATGGCGTTTTTGGCCGAGCTGATCTTGCTGCGGATCATGTTGATGGGGAACTGCTTTTGCTCGATGCCAAGTGCCTGCATAATGTCGCGCACCATGCGCTTTGAGTCATCGTCATCGTAGATGGTGAACTGGCCGGTGTAGCCCAGCAGATCGGCGTCCTCGCGCAGCATGCGCACGCACATGGCATGGAAGGTGCACACCCACATGCCACGGGTGCCGCTGGGGATGAGTGCCGTCAGACGCTCGCGCATCTCTGCCGCAGCCTTGTTGGTAAACGTAATGGCAAGAACCTGCCAAGGCTTAACACCCAGGTCGCCGAGCATATGTGCGATACGGAAGGTCAAGACGCGGGTCTTGCCCGAGCCGGCGCCGGCGAGCACCAGCAACGGGCCCTCGGTGGACAGGACCGCCTCGCGCTGGGCGGGATTAAGGCTGTCGATGTCGACGAGCGGCTTGGCGGGCTTGGGCGCCGGCGCGGGAGCGTCGTAGATGTCGAGCGGAACGAGCTCGGGCTCCGGCGCAGCGGGGGCGGTGTATGCATCGAGTGGCACGGGTTCCGGCGCGGGCGGCACGGGTACCGCGGCGTTCTTTTCCCAGGGCAAGGGCTGGGTCATGGGCGACTCCTCATCTGACGGACGGCGCGCCTGCGGGCAGCGCCATAGTTTGAGCCGTACCAGTATACCGAGCCGCGCGGACACCGACGCAAATCACACCACGACTCCGTGCGTCACCGTCAGGCGCGCCCCATCGGATTTGGCGCAATGGGTTCAGGTTACTTTGCACCAATCTATTGACAATCACGAAACCGCCGATGTCATGGCCGCCGCGCAGCGTCAACCAAGTTACAGGCCGAGCATAGGCTCCAGAACGAAGAAGTACGCGAGCACCACGATGCCCAGGATGATGCGGTAGACGCCGAAGCACTTGAAGTCGTGACGGCGAACGAAGCCCATAAGCCACTTGATGGCAATGAGCGACACCACAAAGGCGACGACGCAGCCCACGCCCAAGATGGCGATCTCGTTGGTGCCGAACGTGCCGCCCTTGATGAAGTACTTGACCAGCTTGAGCGCACTCGCGCCAAACATGACAGGGATGGCCAGGAAGAACGTGAACTTAGACGCCACCGAGCGCGTGCAGCCCAAAAGCAGGCCGCCGATGATGGTAGAACCGGAGCGAGACGTACCAGGCACCAGCGAAAGCACCTGGAAGCAGCCGATACCCAGCGCAGTCTTCCAGCTGAGGTCCTCGAGCGTGGCGATGGAGCCAAAGTCCAGGCTCTCGTCATCGTCCTCATCCTCAGCGGTAGCCGTGGCGGGCGCCGCAAAGTGCGCACCGGCGGGACGTCCACCCGACACCACAGCACGCGAACCAAACGAACCGGCAACGGCCATTTCCTCGCGCTTGTTTGCGCGCCAGTTCTCGATCACGATAAACAGCACGCCGTACACAATGAGCGCCAGCGCCACGACGGGAGCATTGTAGAAATGCTCCTCCATCCAGTCGTTGAGCGGCAGGCCGATCGTCGCGGCGGGAATGCAGCCGAGCACAATCTTGCCCCACAGCACCCAGGTGCCGCGACGGCCCTCCTTGCCCTTGCTGGGTGAGAACGGATTGAGCTCATGGAAGAACAGGACGCAGACGGCCAGAATGGCGCCGAGCTGAATCACGACCAGGAACATATTCCAGAACGTCTCGCTCACGTTCATCTTGACGAACTCGTCCACCAAGATCATGTGACCGGTCGACGAAACAGGCAGCCATTCGGTGATGCCCTCAACCAGGCCCATGAAGGCAGATTTTAGAAGCTCGATAATATCCAAAGGGACCCCCTCGTTAGACACCCGCCGATATTGTTCTGCGGACGGTGCGGGCGATGTCCCATTATCAACCGTTGGCGGCGCGCCTGCGCCTACCCTTACCAAAAAACTCGCCCGTTCACAGAATTGCGAGCGGTCAAACCCAAATCCTTGGGTATAACTGCAACAAGATAAAGTGTCCGGCGGCCAACGCGCCCGCGCCCGCCCGATGCACGAGCCCCGCGCCCGTGCGATAGACCAAGGAGGAAACCATGAACGAGGGCTACACCAAGGTATTTGTTTCACTCGACGGTACTGAGCAGCAGGATTTTGTGCTCGCACGCGCCATCAAGGTCGCCGCGAACAACGGCGCCAAGCTAATCATCGGCCACGTTATCGATTCCACGGCGCTCGAGAGCGCCGGTTCCTATCCGGTCGATCTGGTCAACGGCCTAGAGGAGGCATTTAAGAACTCCATCGCCAAGCAGCTCGAAGAGGCCAAGGCCAATCCCGACATTCCCGAGGTCGAGGTCATGATTCGCGCCGGCCGCATTCGCGAGACGCTCAAGGACGAGATGCTCGACGTGGTTAAGCCCGACCTGGTGCTCTGCGGCGCACGCGGCCTGTCCTCGATCAAGTATGCGCTCCTGGGCTCGATTTCGACGTTCCTGCTGCGCAATACGGACTGCGACATCTTGGTCGTAAAGTAGCGTTGCTCCCACCGGCCGCGGGGCCTGCGGGGTTTCCTAAGGGCACGTCCTCGCCGCGTTGCGGCTGCGGGATGTGCCCTTAGGAAACCCCTCCCGGCCCCGCGGCCTTTGCAGCCTCACTTCAACGAGTTGTCTGATAGAAAAATGGCGTGCCGACCCGTTTGGGGCGGCACGTTTTGTTTGGACGGGCGTTTGCCGTGTGCGTTACTCAAAGTATTGAAACTTGTTCGTTGAAAAAGCGAATGTTACGACGAAGCCTTCGCCGGGCTCCGATGCTGCGGTGACGTCGATGCCCATCTTGGAGCACAGGCGCGCCACCAGGTAGAGGCCGATGCCCGTTGCGCGCTTGGTGGTGCGGCCGTTGTCGCCGGTAAAACCCTTCTCGAACACGCGCGGCAGGTCGGCCGCGCTCACGCCGCAGCCGTTGTCCGCGACAGTAAGCTCGATGCGCTCGCTTGCCAGGCCCTCGTCCAGCAACGCACCCGAAAACACGATCTTTGCGCCGTCCTCACGCGCATATTTAATGCTGTTCTGAATGAGCTGGCCCAGAATAAACTCGAGCCACTTCTCGTCGGTGAAGACCTCGAAGTCGAGGTTCTCGCACACCGGAGCCACGTGCGCCGCGATGAGCTCGCGGGCGTTGGCTTTAATCGCACCCGTCACCAAGGTCTTAAGGTCCCAGCGACGAATCAGGTAGTCGCGCTCCACGACTTCCGAGCGCGCATAGTACAGCGCCTGGTCAATATAGCGCTCCACGCGGGCAAGCTCGCGACCGAGATCATCTACGCGCGACAGGTCGTCTTCGCTGCCGTCCAGGTTTTCCAAAATCAGATGGGCTGCCGCCAGAGGCAGCTTGGCCTCGTGGACCCAGCTCTCGATATAGTCGCGATAGTCATCGGTCTGACGCCGGCCTTCGGCAACCTCGTCGCATGCCGCCTTGCCCACCCGGCGCAAGACCTCGTATTCGAGCTCGCCCTCGGCATAGGTCGGGCATTGCACCATCTCCTGCACCCATGCGGGACTCTCGAGCTCCTCGGCCGCACGCTCCAGCTGGCGCAGAAAACGACGACGGCGCGCGTACTCG
The DNA here is from genome assembly GCA_902469435.1 of uncultured Collinsella sp. GTDB lineage: Bacteria > Actinomycetota > Coriobacteriia > Coriobacteriales > Coriobacteriaceae > Collinsella. The sequence goes on from CABRCR010000069.1 coordinate 6,199, forward strand.
ATCACGATGCCGAGCATACCAAAGATAAAGGACACGCCGACCGCCACGACCACGATAGAAACGGGTGCGCCGGCGACCGTCAGCACAAAGCAGCTCAGCAGCACGCCGCACGCCCACACGGCGACGGGAAGCAGCGCGTCTTTAAAGAACTTGGCAAACGACATAGCCGTCCCCTAGATCGAATAGCCTTGGCCGCGATGCGTGGTCAAATACCCCTTGATGCCGATTTTTTCGAGCGTGGTGCGCAGGCGGTTGATGTTGACGGTGAGCGTATTGTCGTCCACAAAGGCGTCGGAGTCCCACAGGTCCTGCATGATGGCCGAGCGCGAAACGATCTTGCCCGCGCGGCTCAGAAGCAGCGAGAGGATACGCAGCTCGTTTTTGGTGAGCTCGGTGCTGGTGCCCGTTTGCGTGTTGGTGACCATGGAGCGTGCGAGGTCGAGCTCCAGTCCCTTGTGGACGAGCGTGCTGCGCTCGCCCGCCGCCGCGGTGCGACGCAGCAAGGCATTGATGCGCGCCACGAGCACACGGGCGCTATAGGGCTTGGGAACAAAGTCGTCCGCGCCGAGCGTCATGGCCATGACCTCGTCGATCTCGGTCGTGCGCGACGTGAGGACGATGATGGGGACCTCGGATTCGCGGCGAACCTCGTGGCAGATATGCTGGCCGTCCTTGACGGGAAGCGTGAGGTCGAGCAGCACCAGATCGGGCGCGGCGGCGAGAATATCGCGCGAGACATGCTCGAACGATTCGCAGGCCTCGATTTCAAACCCGGCGCGGGCAAGGATGTCGATAAGCTCACGACGAATGGGCTCGTCGTCCTCAACGATATAAATCAGCGCCATGGATTCCGCTCCCTTCTTGGTTGTCTTGCCACCATTATGGCTGCGGAGCCGCAAGTACGCGCCTCGCGCGGCAACAAGGTGACAGAACTGTTCGCGAACGAAAGCGTTGGCTCGCCCCTCGCTCGCAACGGGCGCGGGGATCAAATGATTATTAATCCCCGTCCCAGAAAAATCATTTAGCAGCGGGCGCGAAGCTTTTCGTAGCCGTCGGCGAAGAAGGCGACCGTCGCGGCGTCAGCCTCGGCGGCGCCCGTCTCGGCAGCGGGGACCACGCCGTGCTCGTCGCTCACCAGGAACAGCGCGCCCTTAAGCTGCGCGGGAATATCTACGCGCGTGACCGGGATGCCCTTGGTCTGGGCCAGCTGCTCGATGAGCGTCGCCGTGCCGCACAGGCACTCGTCCGCCGGCGCCACAAAGGCGAGCTCGCCGTTGTTGACGGCGGCGAGCAGCTCGGGCGCCACGCCGGTCACGTCGGCTTCGGAGCGGGCCTCGGCGGAGCGGGCACGCAGCGCCTTGGCCGACGTATCGGCGAGCGGCTCGTACTCCCCCACTGTCATGGCGGCGTTGCCGTTGATGTCGATCACCAGCATGAGCACACCGTCGTGTGCGGTGTAATCGCCCTCGGCTAGTGACCACTCAACGTGCTGCTTGGCCCAGCTGAGCATGTTATGGGTAAGCGGCTCGCCCTGCACCAAGCGCTCGGACAGTGCGCGAATGTGGCGGTTGAGCATGGGCACCTTTTTATTGGACATGCGCCAACGGCAGACAAGCGCGGGCTTGTCGAGCGTGAACTTCTCGACCGCCTCCTGATTGGCGCAAAAGTCCTCGTACGCACGCTGATCCTCGGCATTGCCAAACAGCTCGGCATCATCAATCTGGGGCATGGTCATACCTTTCGTGTTAGTCATTCCGTCCTCTTATACCAAAAAGACGGCCCTCCAAACGGAGCGACCGTCTTTTGTAGAGATTATTTTGTCCCGAGGCGAAACTTAGTGCCTAAAGTGGCGAGCGCCCGTGAAGACCATAGCAATATTGTGCTCGTTGCAGGCCTGGATGCTCTCGTCGTCGCGCTTGGAGCCGCCGGGCTGGATGATGCAGGTCACGCCGTGTGCAGCAAGCACGTCGACGTTGTCGCGGAACGGGAAGAACGCGTCGCTTGCACAGGCAAAGCCGCCCTTCTCCACGCCCTCGCGCTCGCAGAAGTCCTCGGCGCGCTCGCAGGCAAGCAGCGCAGAGTCAACGCGGTTAGGCTGACCCGGGCCCATGCCAATGCCGGCCTTACCCTTGGAGACCAGGATGGCGTTGGACTTAACGCCCTTGCAGACCTTCCAGGCAAACTCGAGCTCGGCCATCTCGGCGTCGGTGGGCTTGCGGTCGGTGGGGAACGTAAAGGTCGCGGGGTCCTCGGTCACGTGGTCGACCTCCTGCACCAGCATGCCGCCGTCGATGGAGCGCAGCTCCACCTGGGCGCCGTGGTCCACGCCGCCGGTAGCCAGCACGCGCAGGTTGGGGCGCTTGGCCATGCGCTCGAGCGCCTCGGCAGTGTAGCTCGGGGCGATGATGACCTCGACGAACTGCTTGTTCTGATCGGCAAAGTGCTCAACCAACTCAAAGGGAACCTCGCGGTTGCAGGCGATGATGCCGCCAAAGGCGCTCTTGGGATCGCAGGCAAAGGCGCGGTCGTAGGCAGCCGTGATGTCCTCGGCAACGGCGGAACCGCAGGGGTTCTGGTGCTTGAGGATCACGCAGGCCGGCTCGTCGAACTCGCGGACCAGGTTCCAAGCGGCATCGGCATCCAGATAGTTGTTGTAGCTGAGCGGCTTGCCCTGGATCTGCTCGGAGCCAACGAGCGGGAACTGCGAGCTCGCGGTGTTCTCGCAGCCCTCGGCAAAGCGGTAGACCGTAGCCTTCTGCTGAGGATTCTCGCCATAGCGCAGGTCGTCGACCTTCTCCAGCGAGATCTCGAGCTTGGCAGAGGTGTCCGCCACGTCGCTTGCCTGGGCGGCAAGCCAACGGGAGATAGCCGTGTCGTAGGCGGCGGTGGTCTGGTAGACCTTCACCTGCAGGCGACGACGGGTGGAAAGCGTGGTGCAGCCACCGGTCTCGTGCATCTCGGCCAGGACGGCATCATAGTCGGCCGGGTCGGAGATGACGGTAACGCTCGCGGCGTTCTTGGCGGCAGAGCGCAGCATGGAGGGACCACCGATGTCGATGTGCTCGATGGCATCCGCGAAGGTGACCTCGGGGTTAGCGACGGTCTTCTCGAACTCGTACAGGTTGACGACGACCAGGTCGATCAGCTTAATGCCATGCTGAGCCGCCTCCTGCATGTGCTGCTCGGAATCGCGGCGGGCCAGCAGCGCGCCGTGAACCTTGGGGTGCAGGGTCTTAACGCGGCCGTCCATCATCTCGGGATAACCCGTGAACTCCTCGATGGGGGTTACGGGAACGCCCGCATCCTCGATAGCACGAGCCGTACCGCCCGTAGAGATGATCTCGACGCCAAAGTCATCGACCAGCGTCCGTGCGAAATCGACGACGCCCGTTTTATCGGTAACCGAGATCAACGCGCGTGCGATCTTCACATCAGATCCCATGCAGTCCTCCTGTCTGGTACGCCGCCGTGCTCTGTGAGTCGGTGATACGTCGATCTGCAGCGCTCGCGCAGCGGCATTGAAAATACTGATTCAATGTAGCGCATCGAGCGCGTCGATGCACCCCGCAACGGTCGCATGTGCAGAAAAAGCTTGCGAGCGGAGGGCATGGGCGCGGCACCGGGCGCGGTGAGTTCATGGAACACAGGGGCACCATAATTCGATGCCAATGGCGTGGTAGAACTGTGCTCGATATGCATCCGCAAAAGAAAGAGGCACCATGGTCTCGCGGGTTCTCTACCGACCGTTTGACACCGAAGACTTCGACGCCATCGCGCTGATTCTGCAGCAGCTTTGGCATAACAATTCGGATAACGATGAGTACAACCGCCTTGAGGCCGCGTGCGACCTTGCCTACTGCCTTTCGTCATCGACGTTTTCGCAGGTTGCGGTGATTGACGGCGAGGCGCGCGGCATTGCACTCGCGCGTGCGGGGCAAAGCTCCGGCGCCACCGTCAATGAACATTGGATGGATACCGAGCGCGCGCTGCTATCGCAGATGCGTGAGCTGGAGCCCGATGCCTGCGCCGAGTATCTCTCGTTTGTGCGCGCAACCATCCGCACCAACAACCGTCTGCTCGAAAGCAGCCCCCTGCCACACGACAACGAGGTCACGCTGCTTGCCGTGGATCGCGATGTCCATGGCCTGGGCGTTGGCTCGGTCTTGCTCGACGCCGCGGTCTCGCACCTGTCCTCGCGCGGGGCGACAAGAGCGCACCTGTACACCGACTCCAACTGCTCATGGAAGTTCTACGAGCTGCACGGCTTTAAGCGCACGGCCACGCACCGCGCCAACCGCGAAGAGCGCCGCCACGACATGCCGCGCGAAAGCTTCCTCTACGAGCTGGACCTAACCGCCTAAACCCGGCAGTTAGGGACGTTCCTCTTGTGCCGGCACTCCGGGACACCCCTTGGCAGCAACCGCACCTAGTCGTTGGGGACATTCTTAAATGACTAGTCGCTGGGGACAGTCTTCGTAGGTAGCGCGTAAAAAGGGGATGGGCTTTCCCCGACGGCTGTCGAGAAAAGCCCATCCCATAATTTACGACCGTTAGAACGTTCCGCCGCCGCCTCCGCCGACGCCGCCGCCTCCGCCGCCCGAGAAGCCGCCACCACCGCCGCCACTCGAGCTATCGGAGCTCGAAGCCAACTCGCGGATGGTCTCGTGATACACATCGTTTAACGAATCGAGCGGAGACTCGTTGCCGTAGTGATGGTAATACCACCAGTAGCAGGGGTAGTTGTCGTAGAAATCGTCGCTGTTGCGCAGGTCCGCAGGCACGGCCTCGGCCAGCTGTCGCAGCACTTCTTTCGAAACGCCTAGGGCAACGCCCATCACCAGCAGCTTGTTCCACAGCACCAGATCGCCCGGGACGGCTTCCTTTAGGCGTGTGAAATCCTCGAGCCAATGCTTGAGCGCCTTGCAGCGAGCCGCCACCTCGGCGCCCTCCGGCGTGTAACGGCGGAAGGTGCAGCTCAGGACAAAGCCCACGATCGTGACGGGGATCGAAATCATAGCGGCACCGACGTTGGCGTCCGCAAAGTCGGTATAGAACAGAGAGCCCAAAATGCCAAAGACAATGATGATGCCGAGAACCAGGCCGGCCACCATCGCGATAGTGCCATCCGATGCGATAAACTCGCGCTCCTCCAGCTTGCCCTTAACCGTGCTCTGATAGTCCTCGAGCTTGTCGCCAACAGATTCAGTACGCTCGCTGGCATACTCCTCCAGCTCGCTAAACGTGCGCGAACGGACGCCGTCTTTATCGGGCTTAACGCCAGCGAAGAAGACCTTGAGCACGTCGCGATCGATGCCGTCCTTCTTGGCAGCCTTCCAGGCCTCGTCGGTCACTGTGATGCGATACGTCTGCTCCTCTTTTTCGCGACGGAGCAGACCCTTCTTCTTGGTCTCGGTCGCTTCTTCCAGCTTGATCACGCGGTCGTCGGTCAGCTTCATCAGCGTGGCGATATATGCCTGATCGGGCACGTCGTTCCAGCTCATAAGAGTTGCAAGCACCGCGGGATGATCGGCGGAGGGCACATCGCGGAAGTACTCGTCCTGGAAGAGCGGCTTGGGCTTGGGCCTGCGCAGCTTGAGCATCACGATTACACCGGTATAGGCAACCGCCACAACAACACACACCACGGCAATCGCGCTGGCAACCGCACGCGCGTGCTCACGGCGGGCGTTAGCTTCGTCGGCCCATTCCTTCTCTTCGCTCAGGATCGTTGACATGCGCTCTTCGCCCGAAGCGGCAAGCTGCGGCACCCAGTCGCTAGGGAAGGCGATGCGTGCCTCGGCGAATTCGCCCTGGTGCACGCAGGGAATGGTATAGGTGACCATGGGCTCGTCCTCATCGAGCGACACGTCGCCCGTCAGCGGACCATGGCCCCATGCGCGGAAATTATCGCCCTTGACGGCCACCGTCCCGGCAGCGGCATTCGCGAAGCACACTTCCATCTCGACGTCATCGGAATCCGCAGACCAGCCGTCACCCACGAACTTCCAGTAGAGCTCGGCGGTATCGGCCCAGTTCATAACCGCACCGGTCATGGTGTAGCTCACGTAGTAGATTGCGCTGTCACCGCTCTCGTGAGGGCTGAACACCTTAATCCTTACGCCGTCACCGGTCTGCTCGACCGTGTAGACGCCAGAGTCGCCCTTGTTCGCGCTATCGACTTTGTTAAACGCGGTGTCCTCTTCCTCGACACTCAGCACGTCGACGCCCGCCGTGCCGCCCTGCTGGTTGGAGCCCGTATTGATCTCCCAAAACACGCCGTTGATGTCGTCGTCGAAATCAAACTGGCGTCCCTCGACAACGGTCAGCGATCCATCGGCCTCGACCGTGGCACTGATGTAGGTTTGGGTCATGGAATACCCGTCGGCACGTGCAACGGCGGGCAACAGCAGCAGCGCGCACGCGACGAGCGCACAAATGGAAGCAAATCGCGCAAACGGGCAGCGCTGCCGACAGGTCTTGGCAACGGGGGCGTTCATAGGCACATCCTTTGTCTGTGATACCAGTAGCGTCATTGTCCCACGTTTGCGGGTTCATGTGACGAACATCTAGGTCAGCGGAGTATCAAACGGGACGAAAGTCACGCCCGCGGCCGGCACCTGGGGACGTTCCTTATCTGCCGGCAATCTGGGACACTCGTTGGCATAGCCCGCTCCGGCAATAGATACCACTTCATAGCTCCGTCACAGGTGTAGCGGCTTTGTGTGGGCGCGGCGTGAGCCGATTAAGCCGGCAAGCGAGGGGCATAAAGCAATTGAGCGAAAACGGTTTGCCCCTTTGCCGTTCGCTTGAGGATCATGTCCCCCTTTTCCGCGGAAACCCCGGCAGTTGCGAAGAGCTGCCGGGGTTTCTGTCGTTTGAGGGGTTGAAGGGGCTGAGCTTGGGGCGGTAATCGAGGTGTTGAGTCGGTGCCCGCCGCGCACAACACGCAGCCTCGGCAACTCGCGAGCATCGACGACGCCCCCTCACCTCACCCCGCGCTATACTCGTCCGCATGGATATCAACGCATGCAACATAGCAACACCCGCCGTGGCCATGTCGACGGCGCCCAACAGCAAGCTCGCCCCCGCCCTCGCGCCGGTCGTGGGCCGCTTTGCCCCGTCGCCCTCGGGCCGCATGCATCTGGGCAACGTGTTCAGCTGCCTGTGCGCGTGGCTTTCGGCCCGCAGCCAGGGCGGCAGCATCGTGTTGCGCATCGAGGACCTGGACGATCGCTGCAAGCGCCCGGAACTTGCCGCCCAATTGATTGACGACCTAGCCTGGCTGGGGCTTGAGTGGGACGAAGGCCCCTACTACCAGCACGATCGCCTGGACTTGTACGAGGACGCCCTGCACCAGCTGCAAGACGCCGGCCTCACCTATCCCTGCTTTTGCACGCGCGCCGAGCTCCACACCGCAAGCGCGCCGCACGCGAGCGACGGCACGCCCATCTACCGCGGCGCCTGCCGAGGCCTTTCTGCCGAGGAGGTTGCCCGCCGCAGCATCCTGCGCGCTCCGGCCACGCGTCTGCGTGTGCCCGACGTCGACGACCTCGCCGGCGACGTGATCGAATTCGTGGACCGCACGTACGGAGCCCAATGCGAGGCACTCGCCACCGAGTGCGGCGACTTTTTGGTGCGCCGCAGCGACGGCGTGTTTGCCTATCAGCTGGCCGTGGTGGTCGACGACGCTGCCATGGGCGTCACCGAGATCGTACGCGGATGCGACCTGCTTGGTTCCACGACGCGCCAGATCTATCTGCAACATCTGCTGGGACTGCCCACACCGCGCTACGCGCACATTCCGCTGCTCATGTCGCCGGACGGCCGCCGCCTTTCCAAGCGCGATTGCGATCTGGACCTGGGCGAGCTCCGCACCCGCTTTGGCACACCCGAGGCACTGTTGGGATGGCTCGCCGGGCAAACAGGCATCGCGCCGGACACCACGCCGCGTACCGCCGAGCAGCTGGTCGAGCACTTTAGCTGGGACGTCATCCGCGCGCATCGGGAGAACATCACTGTAACGGTCGAGTAGCCAGCCACCCCGCCTCTACGCAACATCCCAGGACTGGAGTTCGTCGCCCAAGCGAACGATGCAGTCGTAGAGCACGGCGTGGCGCTCGGCCGGGTTGGCATCCCGATGAAAATGCCCGTAGTACCAGCGCTTGTAGTCCAAGCGATCTTCCAGCTCGTCGAAAAATGCCGTAAGCCGATCGACAGCTGGATAATTCCAGCCAGGTGCCGGATAGAGCGTGGGCGAGAGCATGCGCGTGGAGCAGGTATGGGTGATCACGTAGTCGACCTTCCAGCCCACGCTATCGAGCTTTGCCCGCGCCTCCTCAAAGTTGCGCTCGCCCGGCAGCTCCTGCGGCCACCAGCTGGAATACGGGATGCGGTATTCCTTGTCCACACTCGTGGCGCCGCCCATGGTAAAGATCGTTGACCCACCGAGCTCAAAAACCTCGCCGCGCGTCAGGCGCCGTATAGGCGAGGTGTCCGACAGGCGTTGCGTCAGTCCACCGTGCCACAACTCCAGGGGGCGCTCCGCCCAGTAATCGAAACGCTCGTGATTGCCGTCGACGAACAGCACGGTATAGGGACGCGATTCCAGCCAGGCGATGTCGGCGCATTCCTCGGCAGAGAAATCCCACGGAAAGCCAAAGTCGCCCGCGACAATCAGATAGTCGTCGCTCGTCAGGCTATCCCCAAGATCCCAGTCGCGCAGCTTTTGCATGTCGAGACCACCGTGGACATCACCCGTCACATAGACCGTCATCGGATCATCACTTCCCTCTTATAGGCTTCGAGATCGCGCTCGACCTGCTCGTCGCCCGTGGCGTTGACCCACCACGGCCATTTAACGCAACACGTCGGCTCGTCGACCTGCGCAAACCACGTCTTGAGCTCCCCCAGGCTCACCGGGGCGTAGCCGTTGGCGTCGACACCCACGTCATAGCGCAGCAGTCCCTGCCTGCAGTTGAAATTGTTGTACGCGCCGCCGCAACTGTGGATATGCCCGTGCAAATGCCAGCTGCCGTGCGACATGCCCTGCCAGTCAGCCATGGGATAGTGGCTCAGCACGATTTTTTGACGGTCGATCTTGAGCACGCAAATGGGCGGCTCGACGATAAAAGCATCCGCCACCGCAGGCTGCGTCCAGTCTTTGTCATGGTTGCCGGGCAGCAGATGGACGCGCTTGCATGCAATGCTTTTGCGCAGCTCGTAGGCATCTTGGACCGTCATCTTAAAGCTGAAGTCACCCAAAATGTAAAGCTCGTCATCCGCAGCGACCTTGCTATTAATGCTAGCGACCATGGCGTCGTTCATCTGCCCAACAGTCGACCAAGGCCTGTCGGCGAGCCGCAGCATGTTCTCGTGCCCAAAGTGGGTATCGCTGGTAAACCAGATCATGGGGACCTCCTAACGCTCTTGCTCAAAATAGTCACTCGCCGTCTCATCCTGCCCATCGGCACATCGCGCTTCGATCGGCACGATATCTTGGTAGATAAGGCGATGCTTGTCATCGCGCCATTCATCGTCATGGTAATGGCCAAAGAACCAGGTGCGGTAGTCGAGCCGCCCGTCGAGCTCGCCCAAAAAGGCCTGCAGCGAATCGTCGTAGAACTCGCGATTGCGCTCCATGCACAGCTCGTCAGCCAAATCGACCGGCGCCTCGTGCGTCACAACATAGTCGACCTTCCAGCCCGCGCGATCGAGCGAGGCGCGACAGTGTTTGATCTCGCGCTCACTCGGCATCTCCTCGGGCCACCACGTCTTTCCCTCCTGACGCCACTGTTTGTCATGGCTCGCGGCGCCACCCATGGCGAGCACCGTGGTCCCCGTGATGTCGAACACCTCGCCGCGCATCAGGTGCAGCACGTGCGGGCGAACCTCGTGAACGAGGCCCCCGTTCCACTCACGCATTGGCAGCCCCGCCAGCAGATGATGGTTCTCGTGATTGCCGTCGACAAAACACGTGGTCCAGGGCTTGGACTCAAACCAGTCGAGCCAGTATTTGTCGGTGTTCGAGCCGCTCCATATAAAGCCAAAGTCGCCGGCAACGATGACAACGTCATCGCGCGTCAGCGTTCGACCCAATGGCCAAACGCGCGACGAGAAGCGACTCGCCCCATACTCGGCAACACCGTGAACGTCTCCGGTAACGAAAATAGACATCAAACAACACCTCCGTGCTGTGCGACTCTGGACAAATCAATGGAAGAAATTGCAGGCCGGGCCGGCATCTGTATCCCTTAGGGCTTACCCTTCGTTCTTCCATCCAAACGGATCAAACACCCAAAAAACTAGATCGAGCACACTGTTGGCGGGCAGCATGTTGGGCAGGGCGTCTTGCCTCGCTTGAGTGCAGCCGCTAATGGTACGCTTGTTTTAATGGCGTTTTGAGGAAGGCTTTTGCACCCCGTAGAACGGTGGTAAATCTTGCCGTTCTTAGTGACGATTACCTTGATTTTTGAGGTATCCACACTACGGGGCTCGATGGGCGCAGCCACCTCTTGACGAGCTGGCGCTGTTTTCCAAGGCTTGCCTCTCGAAAAACCAAAATCGCAGAATCGATTGATATAGCTGTCGAAACATCCATCGAACAGCAACCCCGTTGCCAGACCCGCCATGAATCCGCAGGCGATCGCGGCCTCTCCTCTTATTTGCATATATCCCTCCTTAATCAATCTTGAAGAAAAAGGCGGCGCGCGCCGCAGAGCCCATGCCCCTGCGGTGCGCGCCAAAAACAGCGCGCTTCCCTGTCCCTAACGGATCAGCTGGCGGCGCTTATCGGACAGGAATACGCCGGCGGCCACCAGGACCGTGCCGCCGATCACGAAGGTCTCACCCAGCAGCTCGGACGCATCGCCCGTGGCGGGCATCGCCGTCTGCCAAGTCGTGGCCTCGGTCTTTGCCTCCGCATGCTTGGCCTGGTACGTCACTTGCGTGACGGGCTGGGTCTGCTCGCCGTTTCCGCGGTCGGCGGCCTCTTGGCGAGCGATCTCGGCGTTAAGCTCGGCAATAGCCTGGTCGAGCTCGACCTTGGCGGCGGTGTAGTTGGCGAGCGCCTCCAAGTATGCCGGCGCCACGGCATCCGTCGCAGCCACGGCGTCATCGAGTTCGGCCTTGGCGGTCGCGGCACGCTCGGCGGCATCGTGGGCCGCAGCGATCTTGGCGTTAAGTACCTCGTCCGCATCGTCAGTGCTGCCGTTGACAATGGCTTCGGCAATATTGATTCTGCGCAGGCGGGCAACCGCGGCGGCAGAGGCGTCGCGCGCGACAGTCGCATCCACCACGGCATCGTCAGCCTCCACCACGTCATACTCGGCATCGCTCACGGCCATCGCCGCTGCATCGAGCGCGGCATCGGCAGTCGCTTTGTCCCCAGTGGCCTTGGCAAGTGCTGCGGCGGCATTCTTAAGCTGAGAGGCGCGGGCGGCAGCTGCATCAGATTTTGCCTGAGCCGTTGCCACGACGGCGTCGGCATCGCTTGCAGCCCGCTGCGCCATATCGAGCTCCACCTGAGTGGCAGCAGCATCGATGCCTGCCTGATCGGCATCGCCTTGGGTGGCAAGAAGTTCGGCCTCCGCCTCGCGCTGATTGGCACGCGCGCTTTCGAGTGCAGACGACGCCGCATCAAACGCACGCTGAGCAGCGGCGATATCGGCTGAGTACGCCGCTAGCTCATCCTGGGCCGCGGCAAGTGCATCCCGTTTGTCGCCAACACCGGCACGAGCGGCGTCCAGTGCGCGCTTGGCAGCAGCCACCTTGCCCTTGGCAATGTCGAGCTCGCCAGACTTGGCGGCCACGGCGTCCTGCGCTGTCGCAACAGCGGCGTTGGCAGCGCTCAAATCGGCGCGGGCATCGCTGACGGCACGCGCGGCGGCGTCAGCTGCAGCCTGCTTTTGCGCCACGGCAGCCTGGGCCTCCGAGGCCTTGGTTGCCGCGACATCAACGTTAGCGGCAGCGCGCTCAACCTGGGTTTGCTTTGCTGCAACGGCCTTCGATGCTGCACTCACCTTGCTGCCGGCATCGTCGGCAACGCCCTGCGCCACAGCAAGCTCCTTGCGTGCCGCATCCACGCCCTGCTCGGGATTTGCCAACGAGTCACACCACGCATTCAACGCAGCCTCATACTCTGCAACCGTCATCGGATTGAGGTTATACGGCTTATACCATTGACCAGAATATACAAATGTTTGCGCCTGTGTACTCCCGTACAGCCCTTGATTATCGACTTTATCCGAACACCTCCCACATTCATCCGCACATGTGCGGGTGAATGTGGGAATCCGATACCCTGAGGGCCGGACCGGCCGGCCCCGGGAGATCGGAGGACGGCATGTCCGGA
>CABRCR010000070.1:0-28119 GCA_902469435.1 uncultured Collinsella sp.
CCTGGAGGAATACGTAGTCCACTGGCGCACGCGCCGGAGGCAGGTAAGATTGAAGGGCCTGACCCCGGAGGAGTTCCGGAATCAGGCCCTCGCGGCCTAATCGCTATTTAGGGCGTCCAAGATTTGGGACGCAGTCCATTTTTCGCCCTGGTTTTGCATTCCTGGATAGATAGAAAAAGAAACCGCCTCCTCAAAAGAAAGCGGTTTCTTATAGTTCTACGTGAACGCGAGGTCTTTGACCCGGAGAGTCCGAGGTACTTGTTGGTAAGACCTTATTTAGGAGCGCGCAACCTTGCCGGACTTGAGGCAGGTGGAGCAAACGTTCATCTTGCGACGGTGACCATCGACGACGACGTAGACGCGCTGGATGTTGGGGCGGAACTTACGGTTGGTGACGCGGTGAGAGTGGCTGATGGAGCGACCGGCAACGGGGTGCTTACCGCAAACTTCGCAAACTTTGGACATAACTGACCCTCCTTGGGCGACAAACGAACATGTCGCGTTAACAAACAAGCCTGAACTATAGCACAGAAGTCGCTCCCTGTGCGCAATCTACACAGAGATATTCCTCTTTTGGCGATAGTGCTCACGCTACGGCCCTGGACGTAGATCCGATTTGCGTGCAGCAGAGGGGATTATGCCAGCTCGTGCGTGCGTTTTCAAGCTCGTCCCACAAATATATATAGGTTTATGGAGCGCCTGCGCCCGTTTACGGATTGCTCTGTATTTATGCTCGCAATTAAGCTCGAGGTTGGCTACACTATCCCTTGACCATTAAAGGGGTACGAGATACCCACATGGAATTATATTGCTGCCAAAGAGCAGCCCTTCCTGTGGGTGTCTGGTCCGCTTTAAGCGGTCGGGCATCTATTTTTTTGACTGTGTCAGCAGTCAAGACATGTGAGGAAGGAGATCGATGGGCACGACTTCCCCCAAGGCGGTCATCATGGACGAGACCGCCGTCAACCGAGCGATGACCCGCATCGCGCACGAGATCCTCGAGCGCAACGAGGGCTGTGAAGACCTCGCTCTGGTCGGTATCGTCACGCGCGGCGACCTTCTGGCAAAGAAGCTCGCCGAGGAGATCAAGGAGATCGAGGGCGTCGACGTTCCGCTCGGCAGCCTCGACATCAGCTTCTACCGCGATGACTATGCGACCAATTTCGCTCCCGCGATCCACGCTACCAACATTCCCTTCAGCGTCGACGGCAAGCGCGTTGTGCTGGTGGACGACATCCTGTATACGGGCCGTACTATCCGCGCCGCTCTGGATGCCGTCATGGACCTGGGCCGTCCGAGCCGCATCGAGCTGGCAGTTCTCGTTGACCGCGGTCACCGTGAGCTCCCCATCTCGCCGGACTTTGTCGGCAAGAACGTTCCCTCGTCGCATGAGGAGAACGTGCACCTATATATGAAGGAAGTCGACGGCCACACCGCCGTCGAGATTAACGACGTCGCGCCGGGTTCCCACGTGGGCTCCGCGCCGCTGGGAGGTGAGTAGTACCGTGGCGTTCAACCATAAGCACCTGATCGACATTACCGAGTACTCCGAAGAGGACATCAAGCTCATCCTCGAGACCGCCAAGGCGTTCTCCGAGGTCAATGAGCGTGCGATCAAGAAGGTCCCCACGCTCAAGGGCAAGACCATCGTCAACATGTTCAACGAGCCTTCGACGCGCACCCGCAGCTCCTTCGAGCTCGCCGAGAAGCGTCTTTCGGCCGACAGCCTCAACTTTGGCGGCTCCTCGACCTCCACGGTCAAGGGCGAGAGCCTCGTCGACACCGTCGAGACCCTCAACGCCTACAAGATTGATTGCATCGTCGTTCGCGATAAGCACGCCGGTGCTCCCTACATCGTCACGCAGAACTCGCCCGCGAGCGTCATCTGCGCCGGCGACGGCAAGCACAACCATCCCACGCAGGCCCTGCTCGACCTGTACACCATCTGGGAGCACAAGGGCGACTTCCACGGTCTTAAGGTCGCCGTCGTCGGCGATATCGCGCACTCCCGCGTCTGCGGCTCGCTGATCCCCGCCCTTAAGATCATGGGCTGCGAGACCTACGCCGTCGCCCCCGGCACGCTGCTGCCGCCGGCGCCCGAGGTCCTGGGCTGCGACCACGTGACGAGCGACCTCGATTCGGTACTCCCCGAGCTGGACGTCGTCTACATGCTGCGCGTGCAGCAGGAGCGCCTCGAGGGCGCTCCGTTCCCGACCATTCGTGAGTACCACAAGCTCTTCGGCCTGACCAAGGACCGCGAGAAGCTCATGAAGCCCGACGCGATCATCTGTCACCCGGGCCCCATCAACCGCGGCGTCGAGTTCGACTCCTATATGGCCGACCACCCGCAACGCTCCGTCATCCTGGAGCAGGTCTACGCCGGTATCTGCGTGCGTATGGCTATCCTGTATCTGCTGCTTGGAGGTGCCGATAATGGCCTTGCTTCTTAAGAATGCCCACGTCGTCGACCCGTCCGTCGAGCTTGACGGTGTCGTTGACGTCCTGATTGACGGCGATAAGATCGCCGAGGTCGGCGAGAATCTCGCCGTCGAGGGAGCCGAGGTCCGCGACCTTTCCGGCAAATATCTCGTCCCCGGCCTGGTGGATATGCACGTTCACCTTCGCGAGCCCGGCTACGAGGTCAAAGAGGACATCGAGAGCGGCACCCGTGCAGCTGCCAAGGGCGGCTTTACCGGCGTGTGCGCCATGCCCAACACCGATCCCGTCACCGATAACGGCACCGTCGTGGAGTTCGTCAAGTCCCGCGCTGCCGAGGTCGGCCACTGCCGCGTCTATCCGTCGGGAGCCATGACCCGCGGTCTTAAGGGCGAGGCCATGTCCGAGATGGGCGATATGGTCGCCCACGGCGCCGTCGCCTTCACTGACGACGGTCGTGGCGTGCAGGGCGCGGGCATGCTCCGTCGCTGCATGGACTACGGCAAGATGTTCGGCAAGGTCTTTATGAGCCACTGCCAGGACGAGGACCTGGTCGGCCACGGCCAGATCAACGAGGGCAAGGTCTCGACCCGTCTGGCTCTCGAGGGCTGGCCGGCTGCCGGCGAGGAGCTCCAGATCGCCCGCGACATCGAGATCGCCAAGCTGACCGGTGCCAAGCTGCACATCCAGCACATCTCCACCGCCCATGGCCTGGAGCTCGTGCGTGCCGGTAAGGCAGCTGGCGTGCAGGTCACCTGCGAGGCCACGCCGCACCACATGTTCCTGACCGAGAACGACCTGGACGAGACCTACAACACCTCGCTCAAGGTCAACCCGCCGCTGCGTACCGACGAGGACGCCGAGGCTATCCGTCAGGGCGTCATCGACGGTACCGTCGACGCTATCGTCACCGATCACGCTCCCCATACTCCGTGGGAGAAGGCCCGCGAGTTCGAGCTGGCGCCCTTCGGCATGATCGGCCTCGAGACTTCGCTGTCGCTCGTGCTCACCGAGCTGGTCAACACGGGCAAGATGAGCATGGGTCGCATGGTCGAGCTCATGGCCATCAAGCCTCGTGAGATCCTGGGCCTCGACCAGGTTCAGGTCAAGGCGGGCTCCGTTGCCGACCTGACTGTCTTCGACGCGTCTGCCACCTGGACGGTCGGCGAGGACGGCTACGAGTCGCGTGCCGAGAATTCCGGTTTTGCCGGCCGCACGCTCACCGGTCGTGCCACCGATGTGTTTGTCGGCGGCAAGCAGACGCTCGCCGACGGCTGCATCTGCTAGCATAGCCTTATCGCTTTTGTGCGCGGCGCCCTTGCGGTGCCGCGCTTTCTGTTCGCCTGAACCATGCAACCGCATGGGGGATTGGAGCGTCTATGCCCACACCTTCCACTGCACGCATGCACGACTTCGAGGTCGTCTCGAACAAGGAGATCGCCGAGGGCATCTTCTCGCTCGTAATCTCGGCCCCCAAGCTTGCAAGTGCGCTCAAGCCCGGTCAGTTTGTGAACATCGCCGTGCCCGGCGATGCCTCTTCGCTGCTTCGCGTGCCCCTGAGCTTCTATCGCGCCGACGCCCAGGCCGGCACCGTCGAGCTGTGGTACGCCGTCGTGGGCGACGACACCCGCCGTCTGTCGCAGATGGCCCCCGGTTCCACTTCTAACCTGCTGGGCCCTGGCGGCCGCGGCTGGCTTGTTCCCGAGGGCACCAGGAAGGCGCTGCTCGTTGCGGGCGGCATCGGTGTTCCGCCCGTGCTGTGCCTTGCCGGCATGCTCGTCGAGCAGGGTGTGGCCGTCGACGTGTGCCTGGGCTTTGGCACCGCGTCCAAGGCCGTGGGAGTCGATGAGTTCCGCGCGCTGTGCGATACGGTCAACGTGTGCACCGACGACGGCTCGCTCGGCACGCACGGTTTTTGCACCGATCCTGCCGCTGAGCTGCTTGGCGAGGGCGGCTACGACTACGTCGCCAGCTGCGGCCCCGCTGTCATGATGAAGAAAGTCGCCGCCGCTGCCGCCGAGGCCGGTGCGTACTGCGAGGTGTCCCTCGAGCGCATGATGAGCTGTGGCTTTGGCGCCTGCAACACCTGCAATGTCGAGACGGTCGACGGTATGAAGGGTGCTTGCATGTGCGGCCCCGTGTTCGATGCTTCTAAGGTGGTGGTCTTCTAGTGGGTACCGTTAACATGGCCGTCGATTTCGGCGGCGTCAAGATGCAGAACCCCATCAACACCGCAGCCGGTACCTTTGGCTACGGTTGGCAGTTCCAGAATTTCTTCGATGTTTCCCAGCTGGGCGCCATTACCACCAAGGGCTGTGCCGCCGAACCCTGGCCGGGCAACCCTGCGCCTCGCATGGCCGAGATTCCTGGCGGTATGATCAACTCCGTGGGACTGCAGAACCCCGGTGTCGCCGCCTTTGCCCGTGAGTCCGGCCCGTGGCTCGAGCAGCTGTCCAAGGACGGTTGCCAGGTCATTTGCCAGGTTGCCGGGCACTCCGTTGACGAGTTTGTCCGCGCACTCGAGATGTATGTCGAGCTGTGCCCCTGGGCTGCCGGCTACGAGATCAACGTGAGCTGCCCTAATATCGCCGCCGGCGGTGCCGCCATGGGCTCCACGCCCGAGGGCGCCTCTTCCGTTATGGCTGCTTGCCGCAAGGTGACCGATAAGCCGCTGTTCGTGAAGATGGCGCCGGTCAACGTCGCCGAGATCGCCAAGGCCCTCGAGGCTGCCGGCGCCGACGGCCTTTCGGTCATCAACTCCATCCAGGGCATGGCCATCGACGTCCATACCCGCAAGTCTCGCGTGGCCAAGCCCAAGGGCGGCCTTTCGGGCCCGCTGTGCCACCACATCGCCGTGCGCATGGTCTGGGAGGTTGCCCAGGCCGTCGATATCCCCATCAACGGTGTCGGCGGTGTCATGACTGGCGAGGATGCGGCTGAGTTTATCCTGGCCGGCGCCACCTGCGTGTCGGTCGGCATGGCCAACTTCGTCGATCCGTGCGCTTCGCTTAAGATCGCGCATGAGCTCGAGGCCTGGGCCGAGTCCCAGGGCGTAAAGGACATCAACGAGCTGGTGGGTGCTTTCGAATGCTAGAGAATGATGCCCGCGACCGTGTTATCGTCGCCCTCGACTGCGACCGTGAGCGCGCGCTCGAGCTCGCCCACGAGCTTTCGGGCCATGCCGCCTGGCTCAAGGTCGGCATGATGCTCTATTACGCTGAGGGTCCCCAGATCGTCAAGACCTTTAAGGACCTTGGCTTTAAGGTCTTCCTCGACCTTAAGTTCCATGACATTCCGCATCAGGTGCGCGGCGCTGCCCGCTCGGCCTCGCTTGCCGGTGCCGACCTGCTTTCGGTCCACGGCCTGGGCTCGGGTGCTATGCTCGCTGCCTGCCGCGAGGGTGCCGAGGAGGCGCGTGAGGACCGCGCCAAGCTCGTCGCCATCACCGTGCTCACGAGCATGAATCAGGATGCCTTGAGCGAGATCGGCGTCGAGTCTCCCGTGGCCGAGGAGGCCGCCCGCTTGGCAAAGCTTGCTCAGGCCAATGGCATCGATGGCATCGTGTGCTCACCGATGGAGGCTCACGACATGCGTGAGCTGCTGGGTCCTGATGCCCTGATCGTGACTCCGGGTGTGCGTCCGGTGGGTGCCGCCCTTGGTGACCAGTCCCGCGTGGCGACGCCTTCCCAGGCTATCGAGCGTGGCGCAAGCCACATTGTGGTGGGCCGTCCCATCACCGGTGCCGACGATCCGGTTGCCGCCTTTGACGCCATCGTCGCCGAGCTGGTCGAAAACGTCGCGTAAAAGATTCCCCTAAGTCACCACTTTTGGGTCTCATTAGCACAAAATAGCCCCTGTGCCTGCGTAAACTTTCCCATCCTTTGTGTGGAATCGCAGGTCAGGGGCTTAACTTTGGGCGCAGTATATTGCACTTTTTGCGGGTATCGTCTAACCTATGGAGCCGCGATTAGGCTTTTTGTGCGTTCTACGTGCTAAAATGCCAATTATTGAATCAGATATAACCCAACTATTTGGAGGTACGAATGGCACTCCCTCAGCTTACCGACGAGCAGCGCAAGCAGGCTCTTGAGAAGGCTGCTGCCGCACGTCACGCCCGCGCTGAGCTTCGCGAGCAGATCAAGAAGGGCGAGAAGTCCCTCGAGTCCGTGCTCAACTCCGATGACCCCATCGCTTCCCGCATGAAGGTTTCCACCCTCATCGAGTCTCTCCCCGGTTATGGCAAGGCCAAGGCCGCCAAGATCATGGAGGAGCTCGGTATCTCCGCTACTCGTCGCGTCCAGGGCCTCGGTGTCCGTCAGCGCGAGCAGCTCCTCGAGCAGCTGACCAAATAAGTGAGCGCTCAGGATTCCAAGCTCTTTGTGATTTCTGGACCGTCAGGCGCAGGCAAGGGTACGCTCGTCACTCGTGTGCGCGAGCGCCGCTCGAACCTGGGTCTGACGGTTTCGGCTACCACGCGAGCACCACGCAAAGGTGAGGTCGACGGCGTCAACTACTTTTTTCTGACGCGCGAGGAGTTCGACCGCCGCGTGGCAAACGGTGAGTTTGTTGAGTGGGCCGAGGTCCACGGTAACTGCTACGGCACGTTGGTGAGCGAGGTCACATCCAAGCTCGCCTCGGGCTCGTCTCTGATTTTGGAGATCGATGTCCAGGGCGCCCTGCAGGTGAAGGAGCGTTTCCCCGAGGCCGTGCTGATCTTTATCAAGCCGCCTTCGCTTGAGGTGCTCCGCGAGCGTCTAGTCGGTCGCGGTACCGAGACGCCCGAGACGATTGAGCTGCGTATGGCAAACGCCGCCGATGAGCTTGCCCTTGCCGACCGCTACGACGACGTCGTGGTGAATGACGATCTCGACCGCGCGACCGATGAGCTCGTTCGCGTTCTCGATATGCATGAAAGGATCTGAGGTCCGTGTCCGTTGTAAAGCCTTGCATTGACGATCTTCTGGAGAAGACCGATCACAACCGCTTCCTGCTCGCTTCGCTTGCCTCCAAGCGCGCCTGCGACATCAATAGCATGCTGCGTGGCCAGCACAACCGCGTGCTTGCCGTCCAGGATGTCGATGACATCACCATCGGGCTTTCCGGTGCCGATACCATCTCGATGGCTATGGACGAGATTGTCGACGGCGACATCTCTTACGACGAGGCCCGTTACGAGAAGGCGCTCGGCCACAAGGTTGCTGAAGCCTAAATGGCGGCTCGCGTCTGCCTAGTCCACTATCACGAGGTTGGGCTGAAGGGCAAGAACCGCGCACATTTTGAGCATATCCTCATGGATAACATCAAGGCGGCCTTGGCCGCCTTTTCCGTGAACGCCGTGTCTCGAATTTCCGGTTATATCCTCGTGACCTTTAACGAGCATCAGGCCGACGAGGCGGCGCGTGTCATCCGCACCGTCCCCGGCGTTGCCCGTGTGTCTTTGGCGTATCACACCAACCGCGACCCGCAGGAGTACTGCGCCGCCGCTGTGAAGGCGCTGCGCGAGTTTGGTTCCTTCGATTCGTTTAAGGTGCACGCCAAGCGCTCCAATACCGACTATGAGCTCACCTCGATTGATATCAATCGTCAGGTGGGCGAGGTACTGTGTGAGGCCTTCCCCGATAAAAAGGTTCAAATGCACGACCCCGATGCGATGGTGCACGTACTGGTGGTCCAGGGTAGCGTTTATGTGTACGCGCGCTCCGAGCGCGGCGTGGGCGGTCTGCCGGTGGGTTCTGCCGGCAAGGTCGTGACGCTGCTGTCGTCGGGTATCGATTCTCCGGTGGCGACCTGGATGCTCGCGCGTCGCGGCGCGGTGTGCGTGCCGGTGCATTTCTCCGGTCGTCCGCAGACGCCTGATACGAGCGAATATTTGGTGCAGGACATCATCCGTGCGCTTGAGCCGGGTGTCCAGATCGGCCGCCTGTACGTGGTGCCGTTTGGCGACTGCCAGCGTGAGATTTCGGTCACCTGTCCCAGCAACCTGCGCGTGATCATGTATCGCCGCATTATGTATTCGGTTGCTGAGCGCATCGCACACATCGAGGGTGCCAAGGCCATCGTTACGGGCGAATCGCTTGGACAGGTTGCCTCCCAAACGCTTGAGAACATCATGGCCGTCAACGAGGCCGTGAAGATCCCCGTGTTCCGTCCTCTCATCGGTTCGGACAAGCAGGAGATCATCGCGCGTGCTGAGGAGATCGGTACGTTCGATATCTCGACTGAGGCCGCTCCCGACTGCTGCACGCTGTTTATGCCGCGCCGACCCGAGACGCACGCTAAACTCGATGCCGTGCATGAGGCCTGGGAGTTGTTCGATCATGAGGAGATGATCGAGCGCCTGCTCAAGCAGACCGAGTACATCGACTTCGAGAGCAACACGTATAAGGCCCCTAAGACCTTAAAACGCAAACACTCGGAGCTTGCTCCGCGTGAGATTTACCAAGATTACGAGTAAATTTGTGCATAGACCGACGATGCGCCTGCATCGTCGGTCTTTTGCTATCTGGGCATTTTGCGGCTAAGCGTTCATTTGCTGACGTGTGCCTGAATAAATGGACAGATTTGTGCAAGGTTTTGGTCGGTTTTTGGTTTGACCGCAAAAACCGGTTTTGGGGCGTGGCTGTTGTGGAGCTCCTTTCCTGACACGATGGTGTTGGGAGGTTTTGCTATGGCGCAGCGCGAACAACACGAACGAGTCAAAAAGATGGACCGCTGGGCGGGCAAACTGCTCGGTCATAAGGCAGTGGTGATGGCGATACTGGTCGTCATTGCGATGGCGAGTGGGCTGGCGATGGCGAACCTTGGCGGCGGTGCCGGCGGTGTGTCGTTTGAGCGCACTGATGGTTCGGGCACGTTAGTGGAGCCGGGATCCGGCGATGCTTCGAGCGGAAAGACATCCGAAGGCTCTTCGCCTAAGGCGTCTGCCGCGGCAGAGGTCTATGTCGATGTTGATGGCGCCGTGGTGTCACCCGGTGTATATCGCCTCAAAGACGGGGCGCGGGTGGCTCAGGCGATTGATGCCGCCGGCGGACTGGCGCCCGAAGCAGACGTTACGGGGCTTAATCGTGCATCCAAGGTCACTGATGGACAAAAAATTCACGTTCCAACGGTAGGGGAGCAGCAGGCGTCCATTGCGGAAGCCGGTGTTGATGGTGGGACTTCCGCATCGTCGGGCGTTAGTGGCGCAACAGGCCTAGTAAACATCAATACGGCAAGCGCAGAAGAGCTGCAGACGCTTTCGGGCATCGGCCCCTCCATGGCCCAGTCGATTATCGATGAGCGGACAAAGAACGGTGCTTTCGCCTCGGTTGACGATCTGATGCGTGTGTCGGGAATCGGCGAGAAGAAGCTTGCCAAAATCAAAGATTGCATCTGCGTATGAGCGCGACCGAGCGCGAGCACGTGATGCCTCCGCGACCCCTGATTCCGTGGACGATGGCCCTGTGTGCCGGCATGTGCGTGAGCTGCGCCTTGGTGCTCAGCATAGCCGCTGATGCGCTGCTGAGGGAGCGGGCGACGGCGGTCG
This sequence comes from uncultured Collinsella sp., assembly GCA_902469435.1. GTDB lineage: Bacteria > Actinomycetota > Coriobacteriia > Coriobacteriales > Coriobacteriaceae > Collinsella. The sequence continues at coordinate 9,962 of CABRCR010000070.1, forward strand.
GGCCGCTATGGTCCATTCCCGTTGCGGCAGCGGTTTTCGTTGTGCTGGCTCACTCTTGTGCGCGGCTTGCCCCTTTGAAGCGGTGGCTGTATGCCGCGTCCGCCGGTCTCGTGGCGGGAGCGGTCGTCTCGGCGTGGTGGGCTGTGGGTGTGCTCAGCGCCTCGAAGGCGCTCGACGGTCGAGCGGCAAGCGGCCTCGAGTTTTTCGTGCAGGGTGATCCATCCATAAACGACGACGTGTATTCCTATACCTGCGAGGCACGCGCGGACGGTAAGAACTTGGCAACGGTTCGCCTATCGTGTGATCGTGAGCTCAAGGTCGGGGCGCACGTGCGTGTTATCGGTCGCGTTTCGCGTTTTGAGAACGAGGCATATGGACGATCGCGCGTGCTCCGAGGCGAGGTGCGTAAGGTTAAAGCCGTTCGGATTGTGTCGGTCGATGAGGGTTCTCCGGGGCCGCTGCTTCGGCTGCGAAATGGGCTGCTTGCGTCCATCGCGCCTGCGACCGACCCGGCGCGTGCGCTCATAGCCGGTGTCGTCTGCGGTCGTTCGGCCGAGCTGCGCGCCCAGCCGGCGGGCGACTGGTTTTCTGTGACGGGAACGGCACATCTTATCGCCGTCTCGGGCAGCCATTTGGCTATCGTGGGGTTTGTAATCGAGGGCGTATTGCAAAAGACTCGGTGCTCACGTGGTCTTCAGCGGGCGATATTGGCGATAACGCTTGTGGGCTACGCTGCATTTACGGGCGCGTCTCCCTCGGCCGCGCGCGCGTGCTGCATGGTGTTCGTGACGCTTGTCGTAAACGACGCGGGGCGTCGTCGGCACGGCCTTTCGGCACTCTTCGTAACCATGTCCATCTTTGTGCTACTGCGGCCGACGGTGCTGTTCGAGATGGGCTTTCAGCTATCATGTGCCAGCGTCTTAGCCATTCTGTGCTTTTGCCCCTATGCGACCCATGCTTTGGGTGAGCTGGGTGTGCCATCGGGCGTTACCAGCGTGTTTTCCGTCACGCTGTGCTCGCAACTGGCGACACTTCCCATTACCATTCCTGCCTTCGGTACATTCTCGCTCATTGCTCCGTTGTCAAATGCGGTCATCGGTCCGGTGGTGAGCGTTCTGCTCGCTGTGTCGATCGTGCTGGTTCCCTTTTCGCTCGTGGGACCGTTGCGGACTTGGGCGCTCGTTGTGCCCATGATTGCCGCCCGTTGCGCGCTGTTCTTCGAGCAGCTGTTTGCCGCCGTGCCGGGTGCATACGTGAGCGTGCCGCCCGATAGCATGTGGATTTACCTATTGCCGTGTTTTCTGGCGGTTCTGCTGGTCTGGTGGCCGCGTCCCCGTGCACGTCCTATGGCGGCGGGGCTTGCATGCCTGATGCTCTTGGCTGCGATTCCGTACGTCTATTGGGATCGATTCGCTCCGCCTTCGGTGACGGTGCTCGATGTGGGCCAGGCCGATGCGATTCTTATCCGCCAAGGCGGCGCAGTAGCTCTCGTCGACTGCGGGCTCGACGAGCGCGTGGTGGCGGCGTTGGTTCGCAATAACGTGCACCATATCGATGCCGTCTTTGTGACGCATTGGGATGAGGACCACTGGGGTGGTTTGCCTGCCGTGCTCGAACAGTTTTCGGTCGGAACGATTGCCGTGGCGACGGATGCGCTGGAGGATGCTCCTGCCGAGGTATTGAACCGACCTGGCGTGGAGTATCGGCAGGTGCGCCGTGGGGATACGGTCGACATCGGCTCATTTTGCGCCCGCGTGATGTGGCCATTCGAGTCCGTGGATGGCGAGGGAAATGAGGACTCGCTTGTCCTGCTGCTCTCTTATGTTCAGGAAGGTAAGGGCCTGCGAATACTTCTCACCGGTGATGCCGAGCTCGACCAAGAACGGGAATTCGTGCAGGAGGTGGGGGATATCGATGTACTTAAACTTGGGCATCACGGCTCCAAGGTTTCAGTCGATGGTGAGTTGCTGGACGTCCTGAAGCCCGAGCTTTCCCTCGCAAGCGCCGGTGAGGGGAATCGATACGGCCATCCGTCCGATGCCTGCATCGATGCCGTTAAGGAAGCGGGTGGTGTGTTCGCGTGTACCATCGAACACGGCGACATTACCGTCGCACCGACTGCGAATGGCTTTGTGATGCGATGCCAGCGACCGTGACGACGTCGTTGGCGTGTGGTGGGCCCCTGGGCTAGAATGGCACGGAACGAATGCGAAGGCCTGCGGGAGGGGAGCGCAATGTCCGAAACCGGTTTGCTGCCGGCATATCTGATCGTCGGTACCGACGGAGTTAAGCGCGATCACGCCGTCTCGCGTATGAAAGCGCGTCTGGAAAAGTCGGGTATGGTCGAGTTCAACCTCGACGAGCGAGACATGACCAAGGACCCCGATATCGAGTCCATTATCGGATCGCTTAACACCTTTCCGATGGGCAGCGAGTTTCGTCTGGTAATCCTCGATGGCTGCTCAAAGCTCGCCAAGGCGGTCTCGGAGCCGCTCGTTGGGTATCTGGCGAGTCCCAGCCCCACTACGGTCTGCCTCATCATCGCCGACTCACTTGCCAAGAATACGCGCCTGTATAAGGCAATCGCCAAGATCGACAAGAAGGCTATCGTCGATTGCTCGGGCACCAAGCGCTGGGAGCTCCCACGCCGCGTGCAGCAGATGGCGACGCAACACGGCAAGTCCATCTCGGCGGCGGCCGCCGAGGAGCTTGTCTCGCGCTCTGGCGAGAACACCCGCATGCTCGATAACGACTTGGCCAAGCTTGCCCAGATGGTCGAGGCCCCTCAGATTGAGCTTGCCGATGTGGAACGCTGGATCGTCCGCACGGCCGAGGTCCAGCCCTGGGATTTTCTCAACGCGGTATCGGCTCGTGATATACGCCGCTCGCTTGAGCTCTTCAATTTACTGCCCGTCAAGAGTTACGTGTGGACCTACACATTGCTGTGCGGCCGCATCCGTGAGCTGATCGTCGCCAAGGCGCTTGACTCTCGTGGGCAGGGCCGCGAGCTTGCCGCAACGCTCAAGCTCCAGTCCTGGCAGGTCAAAAATCACCTGACCTGGGCACGCCGCTATTCGATGGCAGAGCTGGTCGCGGCGCTCGAGGGCGCGGTCGATGTGGAGCTCGCGCTTAAGGGTTCGGCCGATTCTCAGACTGCGCTTTTGCTCTGGATTACGAACATCTTGAGAAAATCGTGATGATACCTGCCTATTTGACAAATTCGTTCTATCCCTTTGAGGGGGAGCGTGCTATAGTAGGCGCTTGCATGACCTCACCGTGTCTCAGAGGTGTCATACATTTTTTGCAAGGAACTCGAAAGGAACTCCAGAAGTGGCAAACATCAAGTCTCAGAAGAAGCGTATCCGCACCAATGAGGCAGCTCGCATGCGTAACAAGGCTGTCAAGTCCGAGCTCAAGACGCTGACCAAGCACGTCCAGTCCGCCGTCGCCGAGGGCGACGCCGAGAAGGCCCAGGCTGCCCTCAAGACCGTCACCAAGCGTCTCGACATGGCTGCCGCCAAGCATGTTATCCACAAGAACCAGGCTTCCAACCGCAAGTCCGGTCTTGCCAAGCTCGTGAACAGCATCAACGCCTAAGTTGTAAATTTCACACCACACAGATTACGCGCATAAATGGAGCCTGTTTTATGGAACAGGCTCCATTTTTTGTACCGCTCGGGTAAGATAGTCCGCATGAATACTTCAATTGACATTTCCCACATCCGCAACTTCTCGATCGTTGCGCACATTGACCATGGCAAGTCCACGATCAGCGACCGCATCCTCGAGCTCACCCATACCGTCGACGAGCGCGACATGGAGTCGCAGCTGCTCGACACCATGGATATCGAGCGCGAGCGCGGCATTACGATCAAGTCCAATGCCGTCCGCGTTTCCTATGACGCCGACGATGGTGAGACGTATCAGTTCAATCTGATCGATACGCCGGGCCACGTGGACTTCACCTACGAGGTCTCGCGTTCGCTGGCTGCTTGCGAGGGTGCGGTACTCGTCGTCGACGCTACGCAGGGCGTCGAAGCGCAGACCGTCTCCAACGCGACGCTCGCCATGAACGCCAACTTGGACATTGTTCCGGCCATCAACAAGATTGACCTTCCCTCGGCGCACCCCGACGAGGTCAAGACCGAGATCGAGGATGACCTGGCGATTCCTGCCGACGATGCCGTGTGTGTCTCGGGCAAGACCGGCGAGGGTATCCACGATCTGCTGGAGTCCATTGTCTTTTTGATCTCGCCGCCCAAGGGCGATGCGAACGCGCCGCTCAAGGCACTCATCCTGGATTCGTATTTCGACGAGTATCGCGGCGTCGTCGCCACGGTGCGCATCTTTGACGGTTCCATCAAAAAGGGCGATACCCTGCGCATGATGCAGGCAAAGGGCGACTTTTTGGTCGATGGCGTGGGCGTCAAGCGTCCCGCCGAGACTCCGGTCGATGCGCTGACGGTCGGCGAGGTGGGCTACGTGGTCACGGGCCTGAAGGACCCCGAGGCCGTGCGCGTGGGCGATACCCTCACGTGGGCGTCGAATCCCTGCCCCGAGCCGCTTCCCGGCTACCGCGAGGCTAAGCCCATGGTCTATACGGGCCTGTTCCCGATCGATAACAAGGACTATGAGAACCTGCGTGACGCGCTCGATAAGCTGCACGTCAACGACCCGTCGTTGGTGTGGGAGCCCGAGACCTCGGTGGCGCTCGGCTTTGGCTTCCGTGTGGGCTTCCTGGGCCTGCTGCACATGGAAGTCGTCAAGGAACGCCTGGAGCGCGAGTTCAATCTGGACCTCATTGCCACGAGCCCCTCGGTTGACTATCACGTCTACAAGACTGACGGAGAGATGATTGATGTCCGTAGCCCGCAGGATCTTCCCGAGGCCACGCGCATCGAGCGTATCGAGGAACCCTACCTCAAGGCTAAGATCATCTGCCCGCCCGAGTATACGGGTGCCGTCATGCAGCTCGCTATCGAGCACCGTGGCATTACAACCGACATGATCCATCTCACGAGCAAATCGGTCGAGATGCGCTTTGACATGCCGCTCGCCGAGCTCATCCTGGACTTCTTTGACCAGCTCAAGAGTCGTACCAAGGGCTATGCCTCGCTCGACTACGAGTTCAACGAGTACCGTCCCTCCGAGCTCGTTAAGCTCGATATCTTGCTTTCGGGCGATGAGGTGGACGCGCTGTCGTTTATCGTCCACAAGGACAAGGCCTATGGCCTGGCCCGTGGCCTGTGCGACAAGCTTAAGGAGATCATCCCGCGTCAGCTGTTCGAGGTGCCCATCCAGGGTGCTATCGGCAATAAGATCATTGCCCGCTCCACCGTCAAGGCGCGTCGCAAGGACGTGCTTGCTAAGTGCTACGGCGGCGATATCTCGCGTAAGCGCAAGCTGCTCGAGAAGCAGAAAGAGGGCAAGAAGCGCATGAAGGCCATCGGATCGGTCGAGGTCCCGCAGGAGGCCTTTATGGCGATCCTCAAGGTGGACGAGTAGGTCTATGGCGCTTTCTGAATACAGCAAGCGGCTGCTGGGCGCCTATGCCGAGCAGCCGTTCCTTATGGCTCCCATGGCGGGCGTGACCGACCCTGCCTACCGCATCATGTGCCGCCGTCGCGGTGCCAACCTTGCCTACAGCGAGATGGTGAGCGTGGCGGGCCTTGCCTATGCCAGCAACAAGACCTGGCGCCTGGTGCTACCGGCCGACGAGGAGCAGCAGATTTGCGTGCAACTCTTCGGCTCCAAGCCCGATCAGTTTGCGAGCGCCGTCGCTGCCGTCGAGGAGCGCGTTGGCGATCGCCTGTCGCTCATCGATATCAATATGGCATGCCCCGCCCGCAAGGTTGTTACCAAGGGCGAGGGCTCGGCGCTCATGCGCACGCCCGACCTGGCGGAGAAGATCGTCGAGGCCACGGTGGGCGCGGCGCACGTGCCCGTGACCGTCAAGATTCGCAAAGGCTTTTATGCCGAGGACCGCAATGCCGCGACATTTGCCCAGATGCTTGAGGGCGCAGGGGCTGCCGCAGTCGCCGTGCATGGTCGTTGCGCCACGCAGCTCTACACCGGCCAGGCCGATTGGTCGGTCGTCGATGAGGTCGCAGATGCCGTTGAGATTCCCGTGATCGGTTCGGGTGATGTGTTCACCGCCGAGGATGCCGCGGTGCATCTGCGAAACTCGGGTGCCAGCGCGGTGTTTATCGCGCGCGGCATCTACGGGAACCCGTGGGTGTTTGGCGATGCTCGCGCTCTTGCGCTCGATGGCACACCGGTGCCGGCGCGCAGCTCTGTCGAGCGCCTGGACGCCCTGCGTGAGCACCTAACGCTGACGCATGAGCTCCTGCCGCTCATGTCGCGTGCCCGTACGTACGCAAGCTGGTACTTAAAAGGCATGCCCCATGCCGCCGCTTGGCGTGCCCATGTGGTGCGCTGCTCCACGTATGAGGAGTTTATGGCGCTGGTCGATGAGATCGAGCATGATGTGGTGGCCTGCGAGGCTGCCCTTGCCGCCGGCGAATCGGTGCCCCCTCATCCGCTGGAGGCTTAAGGGTGGCCGTTACCGCGCTGTACGTGCACGTGCCGTTCTGTGCCCAAAAGTGCCGCTACTGCGACTTCGACTCGCGCAGCTTTGCTTCGTGTGATTTGGATGCCGCGCTCGATTCCTATTTTGAGCAGTTGTTCGCGCGTCTCGATGCTTTTGGCAAGGCTGGGGCCCTCGACCAGATCCGCACCGTCTATGTTGGCGGCGGCACGCCGTCGCTGGCGGGGGAGCGCCTGGTGGAGCTGGCGCGGCGTATTCGTGCGTGGTGCGCCCCCGTTGAGTTTACCTGCGAGGCCAATCCCGAGTCGCTGACCGCCGAGCTTGCTACTGCGCTTGCCAAGGTTGGTGTCACACGCGTTTCTCTGGGCGTGCAAACGCTCGATAACACCGAACTTACCGCCATCGGCCGCATTCACGATGCCGATCGGGCGCTCGCCGCCATCGCGACGGTCAAGGACGCTGGGCTTGACGTGTCGTGCGACCTTATGTGCGGACTTCCCGGGCAGACCGCAGCGAGTTGGAAGCGTACGCTCGAGGGCGTGCTGGCGGCGGTTCCGCATCATGTGTCGGTTTACCCGCTCACGCTCGAGGTGGGGACGCCCCTCTATCGCATGGCGTGCCGTGACGAGTCGCTCGAGCCCGACGAGGATTTTCAGGCCGCCTGCATGGACGTGGCGCGCGAGCTCCTGGGTACCGCCGGCTATCACCCGTATGAGGTGGCGAGCTACGCGCTCGACGGCCATGAATGCGCCCATAACATTGCCTACTGGACCGGACGGGGCTACCTGGGCCTGGGCCGTTCTGCCGCCGGTATGCTTGATACTGGGGATTTCGACCGTCTTGCAGGTTTGTTCCCCGGCGTGTCTGCTCGAGGCGACGCGTACCGTGTGCGTTTGGTTCAGCGCGACGATGACGCGACGTCGTTTGAGGCCGAATACCTGTCGCAGCGAGAGGCTGCGGCCGAAGACCTGATGCTCGCTTGTCGCATGACGCGCGGTATTGCGTCCGACCTGTTGGTTCGCGCGGCTCGTGTCATCCCGGCCGATGAGCTGACAGCCGCTTGTGATCGCGCGCTCGAATTGGGTCTTGCCACTTGGGTGCCCGAGACGCTCGGGGTCCATGAGGGACCCTTTACTTCGGCAGATGTCGTCGCGGGCCATGTTCGAGCTCGTTTAGCACCGACACACCTGGGCTGGCTCGATGGAAATGTTCTGTTCGAGCTGTTTTGGGATCTAGCTTAGGCCGCTCGGGTAGAATTACCGGAATATATACGCTGCTGTGAGCAGGAGGTTGCCGCGCATGGCGACGATGAACGAAAAAGATTACTACGAGATTCTAGGTGTCTCCAAGGACGCCACCTCGCGTGATATTCAAAAGGCCTTCCAGCAAAAGGCCCGTAAGCTCCATCCGGACGTCAACAAAGAGCCGGATGCCGAGGAAAAGTTTAAAGAGGTTTCCGAGGCCTACGCCGTGCTTTCGGATGAGCAAAAACGTGCGCGCTACGATGCCATGCGTTCTGGCAATCCCTTTGCCGGTGCCCCTACGGCTTCGCCCTATGGTGGCGGCTATGCCGGCAACACGGGCTATGGCAATCCCTTTGAGGGCGGCTTTCCTTTTGGCGGTGCCTGGGGCCAGCAGCGTCGCGGCCAGGCTGCCTACAATCCCGAGAACGGCGCCAACGTGGTCGTCGATATCAAACTGGACGCCAAGGAGGCCAAGGACGGTGCCCGCAAGACCGTCCGCTATACGCGCTTCGATACCTGTGGTCACTGCGGCGGCTCGGGTTCTGTCTCCTCCGAGCATGCCCATACCTGCCCGAGCTGCGGTGGCCGCGGGCACATCGACGTCGACTTGTCCTTCCTGTTTGGTGCGGGCACGTTCCAGTCGGTCTGCCCCGAGTGCGGCGGTTCCGGTAAGGTCGTGGCCGACCCCTGCCCCGATTGCGGTGGCAGCGGTCGTACTCGCGTAACCTCCGAGCAGACGATTGAGTTTCCTGCCGGCACGCACGATGGCGACGAGGTCCGCATTAGCGGCATGGGTCACGCCGGCACTAACGGTGCCGCTGGCGGTGATCTAGTCGGCCGTGCCCATGTCGAGTCCGAGCGCTTGGAAGGCAAAGCTCGTACCGGTTTTTACCTGATGGGCATCGTGGCGCCGTTTTTGGTACTCTCGGCCATCTCGGGCGTGTTCTCGGCCTTTGCCATGATGTGCTTTATTCCGTTTGCCATGGGCCTGTTCATGGTGCTCTCGGACGGCGTGCTTCATCGCAGCCTGCTGTGGTGGAAGCGCGGTGCGATGCAGTTTGCCAACGGTTTTGCCAATGGCTTCATGTTCGCGCTCGTGTCGGTTTGGTTCGCGAGCTGCTCGCAACGGGCCATGCTTTCGCCTTACGGAATGCAATAACATCAAACCCTCTGTTTGCGGTTGGCCCAGCTTGGGTATAGGACGCACTGTGACAATAATGAAAGTCGGAAGGATTCGGTCGTGTCGGAAAATAGGGATTACTACGAGGTACTTGGCGTCGACAAGGATGCCGACGCGCGGACGATTAAGCGCGCGTTTCTAAAGAAGGCCCGTACCGTACACCCGGACGTTTCGGACGACCCCGAGGCCGAGGCCAAGTTCAAGGAGCTCAACGAGGCCTATTCCGTTCTTTCCGATGAGCAGAAGCGTGCTAACTACGACCGTTACGGCACTGCCGACGGCCCTGGTGGTTCGGGCTACGTCGATATCAACGATATCTTTGGTGGTATGGGCATGGACGACTTGTTCTCGTCGTTTTTTGGCGGCGGTGCCGGCGGTGGCGCCCGCAGCCGTCGCGAGCGTCGTCGCGGTCGTGACATGGCCATCTCGCTTTCGGTGACGCTCGAGGAGGCGGCGCTCGGCTGCAAAAAGACAATCAGCTATGACCGCTTTGCTCCTTGCGAGGACTGCAATGGCACCGGTAGGGCAGAGGGCGCACAGGAAAAGCAGTGCGGCCGCTGCCACGGCACGGGCTATGTCACGACGGTTCAGCGATCGTTTTTGGGCCAGGTTCAGTCTTCCTCGCCTTGCCCCGACTGCCATGGCGAGGGCACGGTTATCGACCATCCCTGCGAGACCTGCGATGGTCAGGGCCGCACGCCTTCGCATGAAAAGATCGACATCGATATTCCCGCCGGCGTTTCGACCGGTCGACAGCTGCGTGTGAGCGGCTTTGGCGAGGCCGGTCTTCGCGGCGAGCCTTCGGGCGACTTGATTGTCAACGTGCGCGTTGCCGACCATGAGCGCTTTAAGCGCAACGGTGACGACCTGTACCTGGTGAGCGATATCTCGATCGCGCAGGCTGCGCTCGGCTGCGAGATCGAGGTCGAGGGCATTATGCCCGACGAGGTCGTTAAGGTGTGCGTCCCCGCCGGCGCCCAGTACGGCGACACCGTGAGCGTCAATAATTACGGCATGCCGCGCATTGGCGGTGGCGGTTCGCGTGGCCGCTTGATCGTGCAACTGCGCGTGGTCGTTCCCACCAATCTTTCCAATAAGCAGCGCGAGCTGCTCCGTGCTTTTGCCGATGAGATGGGCGATGACGTCGCTTCCGGTAAGAAGTCGGTGACCGACCGTATCAAGAGTGCCCTCGACGATATCCTCGATTAAGGAGCCCGCGTGCTCGCACCCCATATTTCCGTCGTCAACCTCGGCTGCCGTGTCAACCGGGTTGAGTCTGACCGTATCACTGCCGATCTTATGCGCCTGGGTTTTGCTATGGTGGAGCCCCAGGATGCCGACCTGATCGTCATTAACACCTGTGCCGTTACGGGCGAGGCCGAGGCCAAGACCCGTAAGGCCGTTCGTCATGCGCTGGCCTATCCGGGCGAGCCTTACGTGGTCGTAACCGGCTGCGTCGTCAACCTGCATCCCGAGGAGCTGCTGGAGCTCTCCGATCGCGTGATCGCCGAGCCGTCCAAGATTGACGTCGCCGAGCGCGTCTGCGAGGTGCTGGGTGTTGAATCCGATAGCGTGCCCGCCTGTAGCGATGGCGACGTGGTCGATGCGCTCGGTCGCTCTCGCCTGGGCGTGAAGATTCAGGACGGCTGCAACCATCGCTGCACCTATTGCATTGTGTGGAAGGCACGCGGCCCCGAGCGCTCCGTGCCCGTCGAGTCCGTGCTCGAGCAAGTTCGCGAGGCCCAGGAGGCCGGCGTGCCCGAGGTGGTGCTGACCGGTGTGAACCTGGGTGCCTACGATGGCAAGAGCGCGACCGACGAGCATGTCGAAATCGATGAGCTGCTCGAGGCCATCATGGAGCGCACGTCTATTCCGCATGTGCGCATTTCCTCGGTCGAGCCCATGGATATCTCTGAGCGCCTGCTTAAGGTTATGGCGCGCTATCCGCAGCGTATCGCCCCGTTTTTGCACCTGCCCGTGCAGTCCGGCTGCACGGCGACCTTGCATCGCATGGGCCGTCCCTATAGCGCCGAGGCGTTTGAGGATACGGTGCGCATGATTCGCGCCATCCTGCCGCAGGCGTCTCTTTCGTGCGACGTCATCGTCGGTTTTCCTGGTGAGACGGACGAGGAGTTCGAGGAGTCGCTGGCGCTGTGCCGCCGCGTGGGGTTCTCGCGTATGCACGTGTTCCGCTACAGCAAGCGTCCCGGTACCCTTGCTGCCGACATGCCCGACCAGATGCCGCCCGAGGTTATGGCCGAGCGCAGCCGTCGTATGCGGGCCACCGCACAGGAGCTCGCTATTGCCGACGCTCGTCGTCGCGTGGGCACGGTCGAGCGTGCGGTGCTCGAGTATGGCGACAACCTGACGCTCGGTTCGTTCCATCATGCCCGTCTTGACGATACCTGTGGACTTACAGCCCCGTGCCTGCTCGATGTTGCTATCATCGGAGTCGATGATTCCGGCTTGGTCCATGCGCGCAGGGAGGTTCATGGAAGCCTCGAAGATTAGACTTACCGTTCCCGAGGGGATTGACCCCTCGCGCGTTTTGGGCGCCGGCGACGGCGTCCTTCGTGCGCTCGAGAGCTTGGTTCGCGCCCAGGTGGTCGCCCGTGGCGATAACATCGCCGTGAGCGGTGACCCGGACGAGGTCGAACTCGTGGCGCGCTTTTTCGAGCATGCCTTTCGCGAGGCGGCCGCCGGGCGCACGCTGTCTGCCGACGATGTCTCTCGCTGCCTGGCCGTCTTGCGCGACGGTGAGCACGAGGCTACGTCGCTTCGCGATGACGTGCTGCTTTCGTATCGCGGCCGCGTCATTCGCCCCAAGACGCTCGGGCAAAAGCGCTATGTGGATGCCATCCGCTCGCATACCATCACGTTTGGCCTGGGTCCAGCCGGTACCGGTAAGACTTATCTGGCCATGGCGCTCGCCGTTGCCGCGCTCAAGCGCCACGAGGTGGGCCGTTTGATCTTGACGCGTCCGGTTGTCGAAGCAGGGGAGAACCTGGGCTTTTTGCCCGGCACCCTCGAGGAAAAGATTGATCCGTACATGCGTCCGCTCTACGACGCCCTTTTTGACATGATGGATCGCGAGCGCACCGATGAGCTTATGGAGCGCGGCGTGATCGAGATCGCCCCGCTTGCCTATATGCGCGGTCGTACGCTGAGCGATGCCTTCGTGGTGCTCGACGAAGCGCAAAATACCACGCCCGAGCAGATGAAGATGTTCCTGACACGCCTTGGATTCAACTCCAAGTTCGTGATTACCGGCGACCTCAGCCAGCGCGACCTGGTGGGTCGTCGTGGTGGCTTGGCGGATGTCGAGAAGATTTTGGGCCGTGTCGACGATGTGGCGTTTGCACACCTGGAGCGCGCCGATGTGGTGCGCCATGCCCTGGTGGGTCGTATCGTCGAGGCATACGATGCTTATGATGACGTGCGTGAGCAGCGCTCGCGCGACCGAAAGGAGTCCCGTTGAGTGTATTGATCAGCAACGATGCCGAGCTCGATACGCTGCTCGACGCGCAGGAGGTGGAGCACATTTGCGAGGTTGTGCTTGCCGCCGAGGACGTTGAACGTGAAGTCGAGATTTCCCTTTCGTATGTCGACGAGGACGAGATGCACGAGCTCAACCACGAGTGGCGTGGCATCGACCGCACCACCGATGTGCTCTCGTTTGAATGCGACTCGGCCTTTGACGAGGATATTCCCGCCGACGAGACGCTCGAGCTCGGCGATATCATCTTGGCCCCGCAGGTCATTGCCCGTCAGGCCCCCGGCTTTGGCAATAGCCCTGCCGACGAGTGCCGCCTGATGCTCGTACACGGCATGCTGCACCTGCTGGGGTATGACCATATCGAGGACGACGAGGCCGAGGTCATGGAGGCCCGCGAGGACGCTATCCTGCGCGATCTGGCGCTCGAGCGCGGCGAGGACCCCAAACTCGTTCACGTCGGCCCCATCACCAATCATGCCCACGACTAGGAGCCGTTTATGATTCCCGGATCGAACAAGGACCATCCGTCCTTTTTAAAGTCGTTCTCCTACGCCATGGAGGGCTTCGTCACCGCCGTCAAGACCGAGCGCAACATTAAGGTCATGCTCGTAGCGGGCGTGTGCACCGTCATTGCCGGCTGCATCGTGGGGCTCGACATTGCCGAGTGGGCCACGATCATCATCTGCTGCGGCCTGGTGATTCACGGCGAGCTGTGCAATACCGCCATGGAGGCCATTGTCGATCTGGCGACCCAGGAGCTCCATCCGCTGGCAAAACGCGCCAAGGACATCGCCGCCGCCTCGGTATACGTACTTTCAATCACCGCCGCGATTGTGGGCTTGCTGGTATTTGCCCACGCGCTCGGCTTTATTTAGAAAGGGATTCCCATGTCCGACAATATGCAGCCTATCGATGAAATTTTGGACGACGAGTCCCCGGATGCTAAGGCGACCGAGGCCTATGAGGAAGTCGAGGAGTTCGACCCGTTTGAGGGCATGAGCGACGAGGAGCTCGACGCCCTGTGCGACGAGGACGACAGCCTCGCGGGCTTTGGCGACGTTGAGCCCGGTTTCCGCAGTGGCTTCGTGGCCTTGGTCGGCCGCCCCAACGCCGGTAAATCAACGCTGCTCAACGCCTGCTATGGCAAAAAGGTCGCCATCACCTCGCCGGTGGCCCAGACGACCCGCCGCCGCATGCGCGCCGTCGTCAACCGCCCCGGCTACCAGCTGGTCTTTGTCGATACTCCGGGTATCCACAAGCCCAAGGACGGTCTAGGGTCTGAGCTCAACAAGAGCGCGCTGTTCGAGCTGAACGATGTCGATGTCGTCGCGTTTTTGATTGATGCCACCAAGCCGATCGGCAGGGGAGACGCCTGGGTTGCCGAGCGCGTCAGATGCGCCCGTTGCAAGAAGGTCCTGGTGCTTACCAAGGCCGATGAGGCCGACCCCGCACAGGTCATGGAGCAGCTTAAGGCTGCCCACGAGCTCATGGAATATGACGACGAGATCGTGACGTCGTCGGTCAAGAACTTTAACGTCGATGCCTTCATCGAGACCGTTGCGCACTTTTTGCCCGAGGGTCCGCGTTGGTTCCCCGAGGACATGGGTACCGACGCTTCCGATGAGACGCTCGTTGCCGAGTTTGTGCGCGAGAAGGTCTTGCGCCGCACCCGTGATGAGATCCCGCACTCCGTGGGCGTGATTTGCGATGCGCTTGAGCAGACCAAGAAGGTGCTGCGCGTGCACGCCACCATTTACGTCGAGCGCGAGGGCCAAAAGGGCATCATCATCGGCAAGGGCGGCGAGATGATCAAACATATCGGCATCGACGCCCGTCGCGACCTTGAGCGCATCTTTGGCACCCAGGTCTTTTTGGAGCTGGACGTGAAGGCCAAGGCCGGCTGGCGTGACGACGAGGCCCAGATTCGCCGCTTTGGCTATAACGCCGAGGATTAGGGACACGCGGCGCGAATGGCAGGTTCTCGTACATATCGCACGAAAGTGCTCGTGCTCGATAAGACGAAGCTCAAAGAGACGGACCTGATCCTGACGATGCTTGACGAGCGGGGTCGGCAGGTTCGTGCCGTGGCAAAGGGCGCCCGCAAACCCGGTGGACGCCTGGCTGCGCGCTGCGAGCTGTTCTGTACCGTCGATATGTTGCTCGCGCATGGACGCTCGCTCGACGTGGTTTCCCAGGCCGAGCTTATGGAGGCGCCGCTCGGCGCTGCTCCCGATTACGAGATGACATGCGCCGCAAGCGCGATCGCCGAGGTCGCGCGCGTGTGCTCGTTCGAGGACGCCGAGGACCCGTTTACCTTTGCCATCACGCAGCGGGCGCTCACACTTGTCGGCAGCGGGCTCGACGCGGCACATATGGACCTGCTCGTGGCGGCCTTTGTCTTTAAACTGCTGTCGCACGTTGGCTACCGCCCCGATTTCTCGGCATGCGTCTCGTGCGGCGATCCCATGCTCTCGCATTTCTCGGCCCAGGCCGGCGGGCTTCTGTGCGGGTCGTGCGCCTCGAGCGTGCCTGGCGCCGAGTTGGTATCGGTCAGCGAGGTCGCATGGCTGCGCGCTCTGATGTCCATGACGTTCGATGCCCTTATGGACGAGCAGATCGATCCGCATACGGCTGCGTTTTTGCTGGGGCTTTCGCATGTTTGGGCCGCCACGCACACCGATCAGCGGCTCCGTGCGATGGAATTCATGTTGGGTCGGTGATGATGCGCAGGCGCGCGCCGCTTGTGGTAACATACCAACCTGTTGGTACCTCGACCTTGGATGTTCGCTCCACCGGCGGCTTCCCAGTCCGAGGCGAATGGAGTCGCCCACAGGCGACGCGAAACGAAAGGTGAAACAATGACTGTTTCCAAAGAGCGCAAGGCGGAGCTGACCGCCCAGTTCGGTAACTCCCCGGTCGATACCGGTAACCCCAAGGTTCAGGTCGCCATCCTGTCCGAGCGCATCAAGGAGCTGACCGAGCACATGAAGTCCCACCAGAAGGACTTCCACACCCGTCGTGGCCTGCTCATGCTCGTCGGCCGTCGTCGTCGTCTTCTCTCCTACATCAAGAAGAACGACATTGTCGAGTACCGTGAGCTCATCAAGGCTCTGGGCATCCGCGACAACATCCAGTAACGGATTTGTACATGCTAAGAGCGTCCTGCGCAGCGGGGCGCTCTTTTTGTGTAAGGGCGTGAACAATCACGCTCTGAAGCGTGGCGGGGGCAGGGGGCCCGCGTCACATGAGAAGCCCGCAGGCAAGGGGCCTGTGGGGTAAAGGAGAACAATGACACTCGTATCCAAGACCTTTGAGCTGTACGGCAAGACCTACACCTTTGAGTCCGGCGAGCTTGCCAAGCAGGCCACCGGCGCTTGTCTGGTCAAGCAGGGCGACACCACGATGCTCGACACCGTGGTCGTCTCCAAGGAGCGCAAGAATTACGACTTCTTCCCGCTGACCGTCGACTTCAACGAGAAGATGTACGCCGCCGGCCGCATTCCGGGTGGCTACCTTAAGCGCGAGGGCCGTCCCAGCGAGAAGGCCACGCTCACGGCTCGCATGATCGACCGCCCGATCCGCCCGAGCTTCCCGGATGGCTTCCGCAACGAGGTGCACATCGTCGCTACCTCGCTCGTCGCCGACCAGGTCAACCCCTTCGACGTCATCAACGTCATGGGTGCTTCGCTGGCCATGACGCTCGGCGGCGTGCCCTTCGAGGGCCCGCTTGCCTGCGTGCGCATCGGCCGCAACGTGGAGACCGGCGAGTTTATCGTCAATCCCACCTATGAGGAGCGCGAGAACTCCGATCTGGACCTGGAGCTGGGCGGCTCTGCCGACTTCATCTCGATGGTCGAGGCCGGCGCCGAGGAGATCTCCGAGGACGACATGCTCGCCGCTATGAAGTTTGGCCAGGAGGCCCTCGCTGCCTTCTGCCAGGCCCAAGACGAGTTCGTCGCCGAGTGGGAGCAGGTCAACGGCGCTATCGTCAAGAAGGAGTACCCGCTCGACCAGCCTGTCGAGGAGGTCCAGGAGCGCATCTTCGCCCACTACGACGAGATGGCCGCTGCCCTGCGCGACGCCGACAAGCTTTCCCGCATCGGTAAGGTCGAGGCTCTGAAGGAGTCCATCCGCGCCGAGTTCACCGACGAGGAGCAGGCCGCCTGGGAGCGCGAGATCCCCGTGGCGCTCAAGAAGCTCGAGAAGAAGGCCATGCGCACCATGGTCGTCGAGACCGGTGAGCGCGTCGACGGTCGTGCCGCCGACGAGATTCGTCCCATCATGGTGAAGGACAACTACCTGCCGCTCGTTCATGGCTCCGGCCTGTTCCAGCGTGGTCAGACCCAGGTGCTCTCCGTCCTGTCGCTCGGTATGCTCAACGAGGGCCAGCGTCTGGATACCATCGAGCCCACCGAGGGCAAGCGCTATATGCACCACTACAACTTCCCGCCGTTCTGCACCGGCGAGACCGGCCGCATGGGCAGCCCCAAGCGCCGCGAGATCGGTCACGGCAACCTGGCCGAGCGCGCCCTGCTTCCGGTGCTCCCCGACGAGAACGAGTTCCCTTACGCCATCCGCGTCGTCTCCGAGGTCATGGAGTCCAACGGCTCCTCTTCGATGGCTTCGACCTGCGGCTCCACGCTCGCCCTTATGGACGGCGGCGTGCCCATTAAGCGCCCGGTCTCCGGTATCGCCATGGGCCTGATTCAGGAGGAGGGCAAGACCGTGGTCCTGTCCGACATCCAGGGTCTCGAGGACTTCCTGGGCGACATGGACTTTAAGGTCACCGGTACCACCGAGGGCATCACCGCCCTGCAGATGGACAACAAGGCCACCGGTCTTACCTTCGATATCTTGGCCCGCGCCCTGCAGCAGGCCAAGGAGGGTCGCGCCTTCATCCTACAGAAGATGCTCGATGTGATCCCCGAGCCGCGTCACACCACGCGCAGCACCGCTCCGCGCATCGTCTCCATCCAGGTTCCGACCGATAAGATCCGCGACGTCATCGGTTCCGGCGGCAAGGTCATCCGCGGCATCCAGGACGAGACCGGCGCTTCGGTCGACATCCAGGAGGACGGCACCGTCTTTGTCGGCGGCACCGGCGAGTCCGTCGACCAGGCCGTCGAGCGCATCAAGCTCATCATCAAGGTTCCCGAGCCGGGCGAGGAGTACACCGGTCGCGTGGTCTCCATCCAGCCCTTCGGCGCCTTCGTGAACCTGTTGCCCGGTAAGGACGGCCTGCTGCACATCTCCCGCGTCGCCAAGGGTCGTGTGGAGAAGGTCGAGGACGTCCTCAACGTGGGCGACGAGGTCAAGGTCGTCGTCATCGAGGTCGACGATCGCGGCAAGATCTCGCTCGATCGTCTGGACAAGCCCGAGGCCCCGGCTCGTGCCGAGGGTGCCTCCGAGGGCGACGGCGAGCACTTCCAGCGCCGTGAGCGTCCGCGTCGCGAGCGCTCCGAGCGCAGCGACCGTCCGCGCCGTCCCGGCGACAACGGAGGCCGCAAGCCCCGCCGTCACCACGACGCCGAGTAACAGCCGTACATAACCAGCACCGCAAGGGCGACTCCGGACAGGGGTCGCCCTTTTGCTTGCGCCCGGGAGGGCCGCATATGAAGTTTCCTGCTCTACAGTCCTGCGCAAGACGGAAAGCACATTAAGTGCTTTCCTTTGCGTGCGGAACTCGCGATA
>CABRCR010000071.1:0-39638 GCA_902469435.1 uncultured Collinsella sp.
ACGGTAGCCCGAATAAAACCGTACGCGCACAGGCGTTGTGCAGACATACGGTGCAAATTATACCCTCATGGACATGTCGCTTACGTGTGTCTTCGGCGGTCGGGAAAAGGGTTTATCCACTTCGGCCTACCAAAGGGGGAGAGGTTTATTTTGGCAGGTTTTATCAGGCAAAACGGCAAAGGGGGCCGGCCTCGGGTTGTGATGAGGCCGGCCCCCTTTGGGGTGTTATGCGTGTATGGCGGCGCGGGGTTTATTGCGATGCGGCCACCGGGGCGTTTCCGCAGATAAAACCTGCCAAAATAAACATCCCTAAACGGTAGGTTTTAGTGCTTGCCGTTGGCGGAGGCGGCGCCGTTGACGTGGTCGCGGGCATAGATCACGCCGTGCACGATTGCCAGGCCGGCGGCGTCTGCGGCGCGGGCGCAGGTGTCCTGGAAGTCCTCGGCCTCGCGGGCGCGCAGCTGCTTGAGCACGTAGTCGGCGACAGCCATCTTGCCGGGAGGGTTGCCGATACCGGTGCGGATGCGGCTGAAGTCGCGGCTGCCCATCTTGTCGATGATGGAGCGCAGGCCGTTGTGGCCGGCGTGGCCGCCGCCCACCTTAACACGCACATCGCCGGCGGGAATATCGAGCTCGTCGTGGATTACGAGCAGCTCCTCGGCCTTGATTTTGTACTCGCGGCAGAGCTTGGAGATGGGGCCGCCCGAGGTGTTCATGTATGACTGCGGCTTGACCAGCACAATCTGGCGCTTGCCGCCCTCTTCCTCGGCATCGTTGATATTGATGAGCGCGACCTCGGCGCCGGCCTGGTTTTTCCAGTACGTGACGCCGGCCTGACGGGCCAGCTCATCGATCGCCTTAAAGCCGGCGTTGTGGCGGGTCTCGGCATATTCCTCACCCGGGTTGCCGAGTCCGGCAACCATGCGAATCTTAAGCGGCTGTGCAGCTGCCATGTTCATCCTTTCGTTGATTTGTCGCCTGCTATGGTGAGCGACCCTGTTGCCGCTGTCAAATGGAGGGTAATTGAGGGCGTTTGGGGGCGTTTGGACGGACGTCGAAATCCGAGGTGGACAGTTAGTTCAGATACGTATAAGTTCTGAGGACTCGAATTACTCAATTCAATGCCGATACGTTGTTTTGGAGCTTTAGTTAGTCCATATGGCGCTGTTTTGAAGTCTACCCTGCCTTCAAATAGGGCGAATGGTATAGAGATAGCTGCAAAACAGTCTAATTCAATGCGTCCATTTATACGTATTTGAACTAACTGCCCAGCCCTGCTCGACGGCGCACGGGTGATTCGCCGTTTAGACCGGCGCGAGGCCGGTTCCGGCCCGCAGAGCGTTGAGCCAAGCGGCCTGACGCTTGCGATAGCCCTTGATACGGTACCGGAATCGGACTCCTGCGAGTCGATGCATCGTTTGGGCGAAGGCTTCGAGTGCAACAAGGTCTTTCATTTGGTCGCGATTGATAACCAGGACGTGGATGCCCATGGCCTTGAGGCCATTATTTCGATTGCCATCGTGGATGCGAGCGTTTTGAAGCTCATGCCCAATTCCGTTGTATTCGTTGTCGACTCCGGCTGCCGGGCAATATAGGTCGCAGATGGCATAGGGGATGCCCGAGGACATGTTGGCCGCAAGAGTATCGAAGTCGATTCGATGGTTGAGTAGCAGGCCTCCCATGGGCAGGCTGCAACATCCGAATCCGCCAAAGCGCATGGGCGCTCCGAGAACGGCAAACATTAGGGATTCGGCTGGGGATGCGGATCCAGCCCGGGCGAGTTTGACTGCCGTGCGAAACGAGGCGTATGAGCTACTTTTGGCGAACCGTGCGACCGCCTCGAGCTCTTCGATGGTCGTGGCGGGCTCGCATTTGTAGTGCGCCTGTTCATAGCGGGTTTCGTTCTGTTGTTCGGCCGCTGACTGGTTGCCCAGGCAATCAAGATCGCCCGTCGCTTCGTAGCCATCGCCCTTGGGCCAGATGTCGTCATGGGCAATGGGGTATGTTGCCCCGGGAGGAAGGGAGTAAGTTCCGACCAGTTCCATGAGAAGCATCAAGGTTTTGGCGACTGATTCATTTTTAGAACAAAGCATGGCTGTCATGGCAGGAGACGTTGCGTAGATGTCGGCCTCGACGTGCATAATTGCACCTTCAGGAAGCGGAGCGGAGAGAATATGCTGAAGAAGTCGCTTGTCGGGGCGTCGGTTGCCTTCGTTTGAAACGAGAAGATCGAGCAGCTCGGAATCATCTTCATTCCAGGCGTCGAGTATCGAAAGTGCGCCAAAGTCTATCGCGTCATTATTGGGAATGCAGCTAGCCAAGGCCTGTGCTTGCTGTTCACTATCAATGGAGCTCCAGGGTAGGGCAGAGTACGCCCGTCGTGCGCGACGAATTGCGCGGAGGGCGGAGAAATGTGAAATCACGGTCGTCATAGCTATAACGTACTAAGTTGGCGGCAGAATGCGACCGCCATACCGTTCTTTTCGCTCAGCGGGGTGCTGGGCGCCATGAACGGCCGGGTGTTAGGAAATCGGTGGAATCGGTTGAGGGGATTGCAGGAAATTGAGCTCTGCCGAGAAGGTTGACGATGGCTACTGGACAGTTAGTTCAGATACGTATAAGGCGGCGGGCGTTCGAGGTGTTTCTAAGGGCCTTCGAGGGCGATTTGAAGATAATATATGCGGCGGTTGTACTCGAAAACGATGAGCTTCGGGCGGCATGGCATCCGCCGGGGAGCTCAGAAGGCTCCGAACGGACCTTTGGAGCTTTAAAAAATACGTATCTGAACTAACTGTCCAGGGCGGATTGGCGAGGAATAGAAAAAGGGTCGGAAGCGAGCTTCCGACCCTTTAAAAACATCAAAGATGATGCGATACGCGTTGGACTACAGCGCGAAGTCGCCGCCGACGAGCGTGGAGACGGGCTCCTCGTGGTAAACGGCGGAGATGGCCTGAGCGAACTCCTCGGCGACCGAGATGGTCTTGATCTTGCCGCCGACCTCGACGGGGATGGCGTCGGTGACGACGCACTCGACGATGGGGGCATCGTTCAGGCGCTCGATGGCCGGACCGGAGAAGATGCCGTGGGTGGCGCAGACGTAGATGTCGCCGGCGCCCATAGCCTTGAGCTCCTTGACGTTGGCGCACAGGGTGCCAGCGGTGTCGATCATGTCGTCGTTGATGATGCAGGTCTTGCCCTTGATGTCACCGATGATGCCCATGACCTCGGCGGCGTTGTGGCGCGGACGGCCCTTGTGGGCGATGGCCAGGTCGCAGCCGAGCATGTCGGACAGCTTCTTGGCGGCCTTGGCGCGACCCACGTCGGGGGAGACGACAACCAGGTTGTCGGTGTCGAAGTGCATGTCGTTGTAGTACTGGCCAAATAGCGGCAGTGCGGACAGGTGGTTAACCGGGATATCGAAGAAGCCCTGGATCTGGCCCTGGTGCAGGTCGAGGGTGATGATGCGGTTGACGCCGGCACGCTCGAGCAGGTTGGCGACGAGGCGGGCGGTGATGGGCTCGCGCGGGCCGGCCTTGCGGTCCTGGCGGGCATAGCCGTAGTGGGTGATAACGGCGGTGATGGAGCGGGCGGATGCGCGCTTGGCAGCGTCGGTGGCGATGAGCAGCTCCATGAGCATGTCGTTGACGTTGCCGCCGGCCACGGACTGAATCAGGAAGACGTCGGCGCCGCGGACGGTCTCGTCGTAGCGGGCGTAAATCTCACCATTGGCGAACTGCTTTAGCGTAAGGCCCGAAAGCTCGACCCCAAGGTACTCAGCAATCTTCTGAGCGAGGGGACGGTTGGAGGAACCGGAATACACGCGGATGGACTTGCGCATATTCTCCGACTTCTCGGGATCATTAATCGGCATTACCCTTCTCCTTTATATCGAATGCCATATAGATGCCTTGTTGCATTGTAACCGTGCGGCGGGGTTTATCGGGTCTTGATAACGTCTTTACCGTCAACGGACACGAACCGACCACTCATCCGGTCGCGCAGGTCACGATAGAAAAAAGGAGCCGTCCCCATGGAACAGCTCCTTTTGTGCTTGGTAAAACGTTATACCTCGTCGTCCTCGTGCAGACGGCGGCGATAATCGGCGGCCCAGCCCTCAATATTTACCTGGCGGGCGCGGCCCAGACCGAGTGCGTCGGCCGGGACCGGCTCGGTGATGACGGAGCCGGCGGCCACGAGTGCACCGTCGCCAATCTGGGCGGGCGCGACCATCATGGTGTCGGAACCGATGAAGGCATCCTTGCCGATGACGGTCTTGTGCTTGTGGACGCCGTCGTAGTTGCAGGTGATGGAGCCCGCGCCCACGTTGACGCCGGAGCCCATGGTGGTGTCGCCGATGTAGGACAGGTGCGGCACCTTTGAGCCCTCGCCGATCGTGGACTTCTTGATCTCCACGTGCGTGCCGGCCTTGGATCCGTCGAGCATGTGGGTGCCCGGGCGCAGGTAGGCGCGCGGGCCGCAGTCGACGCCGTTCTCGATGACGGCCTCGATGGCGATGGTCTCGTCGATGACGCAGCCGCTGCCGACGGTGGTGTCGGTGAGGCGGCTGTTGGGGCCGAGCTGGCACTCCTCGCCCACGGTGACGTGGCCGATCAGGTGCGTCTGCGGCCACACGACGGTATCGCGGCCGATAACGGCATCGGGGCCGATCCAGGCCTGCGTGGGGTCGATGAAGGTAACGCCCTCGGCCATCCAGTGCTCGTTGATGCGGTCGCGCGCGATGGCGGTGAGCTGTGCGAGCTGGATGCGGCTGTTGACGCCCAGGCCGTCGCGGTAGTCGTCGCAGTGGAAGATGGAGACAGCCTGGCCGTGGCCCTTGAGGATCTCGAGCATGTCGGGCAGGTAGTACTCGGATTGCGCGTTGTCGTTGCCGATCTCGTTAATGTGGGCGGTGAGCTGCGCGCCGTCGAAGGCGTAGCAGCCGGCGTTGCACTCGAGCAGCGTGGCGGCCTGCTCGGGCGTGCAGTCCTTCTGCTCGATGATGCGCTCGATCTGACCATCGGCGCCCAGCTTGATGCGGCCGTAGCCGAAGGGGTCGGGCGGGGTCATGGTCATGACGGTGCAGGCGAGCTCGCCGGTAGCGACGGTCTGCGCGAACTTGGCGACGGTGTCGGCGGTGATGAGCGGCAGGTCGCCGTTGAGCACGACGACGGGGCCTTGCGTGATGCCGCAGGCCTCGAGCGCGACCTTGACAGCATGGCCGGTGCCCAGGCGCTCGGTCTGCTCGACGCACTCGACCTTGGTGGCGCTGTTGGCGTAGGCGCCGTCGATAAGGGCGCGCATCTCGTCGGCGTGGCTGCCGATGACGACCACGACGCGGCTGCAGCCGGCCTTGATGGTGGCGTCGACGATCCACTGAACCATGGGCTTACCCAGGATCTTGTGCGAAACCTTGCAGTGGTTCGACTTCATGCGGGTGCCCTCGCCGGCGGCGAGGATAATTGCGGTTGCGTCCATGTGATCTCCTGTTACGTTATAGAGACGTGTGCTTGGAAACGATACACGGCGCAATATGATACCGCAGGCATATGTTGAGCGCGTAACGATTGGCGCATTGCCGCTGATGTCGGTGCCGCCGGCGTGGTGTTTGCGCTGCTTGCATGCGGCGTTGGCGGTGCTGCGGAGCTGTCGTTTGAGCGAGGGGACGGGGGTGCCCGTGGACAACATACAAGAGGAGTTTGGCGGCGAGCCCGTCGCGGCATTCTCGATGTCGCATCCGGCTGTGCCGGCCCTCTACATGGTGCTGACGCTGGGGCTCACCATGTTCTCGATGCAACCGGTACTGATTGCGCTGTCACTTGCGGGCGGGCTGGCGTATGGATTTGCGACGCGTGGGGCTGCCCGCACGCTGGGCGCGCTCCGCTGGCAGCTGCCGGTGATTTTGATCGTCGCGGTGCTCAATCCGCTGTTTAGCGCCTCGGGCTCGACGGAGCTGTTCCGTATTGGCATGCGCGCGGTGTATCTGGAGAGCATGGTATACGGCCTGTGCATGGGCGGGCTGTTTGTGGCGAGCGTGCTGTGGTTTGAGGCCGCGGCGTCGATGCTCGAATACGACAAGGTGCTCGCGCTGCTGGGCAATGCCGCACCGGTGATTGCGCTCATGATCTCGATGTGCATGCGGCTTATCCCGCAGTTTTTGCGCCGCGGCCGCACGGTACTGGCGGTGCAAGATGCGATTGACGTGCCGGGCCGCGCGCCGGCCGACCCCGTGCGCTCGCGCCTGCGGGCGTCGAGCGTGTTGATGGGCTGGGGCATGGAAGATTCGCTGGAGCGTGCGGACGCGATGCGCTCGCGCGGGTGGGGTGCCGCGACGCGTCGTACGACGTATGCGCGGTATCGACTGGGGCGCAGCGACGTTGCCGCGCTGGCCGGGCTCGCACTGTTTGGTGCTGCCGCGGTGGCAGTGGCGTGGACCGCGACGACGCAGTATTCGTTTTATCCGCAGCTCTCGGTGCCGGCGCCGTGGCCGGGCTATGTCGTGTACGCTGCCTGGATGGTGCTGCCTTGCGCGTTTCATGCGATTGATGAGAAGAGGTTTGGCTGATGGCTCGGTTTGATAGGAGCTCGGCGGCGGGTGTGGCATATGGCTCGGCCGCGCCGGCGATTGAGGTGCGAGGCCTTAGTTTTGCCTATCCCGGGGCCGAGGCACCGGTGCTCGAGGGACTTGATTGGCGTGTTTCCCAAGGTGCGTTTGCGCTGCTTGTTGGCGGTACCGGGTCGGGCAAATCGACGCTGCTGTCGCTGCTCAAGCCCGAGATCGTTCCGGCGGGTACGCGCTCCGGCGAGCTGCGCGTGCTGGGCGAGCCCGTCGCCGACATGGACGTGCGGGCATCGGCGGAGCGCGTGGGTTATGTGTTCCAGGATCCCGAGAACCAGATCGTGTGCGAAACCGTGTGGCACGAGATGGCGTTTGGCCTAGAGAATCTGGGTGTGTCGCGCGACGAGATGCGCCGTCGCGTAGCTGAGACCAGCTATTTCTTTGGACTGGAAGATTGGCTTCACCGCGATACCGATGCGCTTTCGGGCGGACGCAAGCAGCTGCTGTCGTTGGCGGCCGTGCTGGCCTTGCGCCCGCGCGTGCTGCTGCTCGACGAGCCCACGTCCCAGCTCGATCCTGTTGCCGAGAAAAATTTTCTGCACGCGCTGTTTCGCGTGAACCGCGAGTTGGGTTGCACGGTTGTTGTGGCAACGCACCAGCCGCGCCCGATGCTCGAATACGCGACGTGTGCGTACCGGATTGAGGACGGTCGCGTGCGCGAGGTGGCGGATATGGCTTCTTTGGGACGCCGAGAATCGCTGTTTTCCGACGACATGTTGGGGTGGGGTGCCGTCCGATGTGCAAAAAACGGAGTATTCAGCAGGCGTGAGGACAATTTGGGCTCTCTGGAGCCGCCCGGGGACGTATCGAGCGCGAAAAAAAGTTCGAAATTGGACAAATCGTCCGAATTTGTGGCGCAAACGTCGCTCGAGAACGGCTCGGAAGCCTTCCCGCGCACGGATGGGAGCAGAATACTCCAAAAAATGTACGGCGGGTCGGCTACCACCCTGGCAGGGAGCTGGTTTCGCTACGATCGCGCGGGCGGTTGGGTGCTGCGCGGGCTCGACGTGGCGTTTTCGGCCGGTGCGGTGCATGCGATCGTGGGCGGCAACGGATGCGGTAAGTCGACGATGCTTTCGGTGCTGGCCAAGACTGCCAAGCTGCAACGTGGTCGTATGGTGCGCGGGGCGGCCTCGGCTGCGCTGCTGCCGCAGAACCCCAAGGCCCTGCTGGTTGCCGAGACGGTGCGCGACGAGCTGATGGAATGGGCTTCGGCCTGCGGGTACGACGAGGCTATGGCGCGGGAGCGCGCGGCGAGTCTGGGGCTCGCGGACTTGGGGGAGCGCCACCCCTATGACCTTTCGGGCGGACAGCGTCAGCTGCTTGCGTTGGCAAAGCTGCTGTTGATCGGCCCCGAACTGCTATTGCTCGATGAGCCCACCAAGGGTTTGGACCTGGCCAGCCGCCGCATCATCGCCCGCGCCCTGCGCGACCATGCGCAGGCTGGCGGCACCGTCGTCATGGCGACGCACGACCTAGACTTTGCCGAGCAGGTTGCCGATGACATTTCCATGATGTTTGATGGCGAGATCGCCTGCATGGAGCCGCCGACCGACTTCTTTGCCGACAACGTGTTTTATAGGGCGTGATGGGATGACGGATTATCGCGTCGCGCACCTGCTCGCAAAACTGGAGATCCCGCTGCTGCTGGCGGTGCCAGCCGTGATGGCTGCGGCGTTGCTGGCGGGCGTTGAGCAGGCGGCACTCGCCATGCTTGTCGTGGTGGCGCTGGTGCTTGCGCTGTTCTTTGCAGGCTACGAGGCGTCGCGACCGGGCCTGCGCCAGATTATGCCAACGCTGGTTCTGGCGGCGTTGGCCGCGGCGGGGCGCATCTTGTTTGGCCCCATTCCCGACTTTAAACCCGTGAGTGCCATCGCCATTATCGCGGGGGCGACGCTTGGCCGCCGCAATGGTTTTATGGTTGGCGCGCTGGCGGCGCTGAGCAGCAATTTCTTTTTTGGACAGGGCATGTGGACGCCGTGGCAGATGTATGCCTGGGGGCTCGTGGGATACGTTGGCGGTGCGCTGGCGCATGCCGGCGCTTTTGATCGCGCCGATGGCACCGTGCGTATGCCGGCGCTGCTGACCTACGGCTTTGCTTCGGGTTTGCTGTACGGCGTTGTGATCAACGCCTACGACATTATCGGTTTTGTTCAACCGCTCACGTGGGCGGGTGCCATGGCGCGTCTTGCCACGGCGGTGCCGTTCGATATCACGCACGGCCTTGCGACCTGCGTGTTTTTGGTCGCCCTGTACAAGCCTTGGTGTCGCCGCATCAACCGAGTCGTCGTGAAGTACGGGCTGTAGGGCTGGTTGCGCCGGGGCGGGAATCAATACTGCCGAAGTGCCATTTTAAAACTATGCCGGTTTACGGGGCCAGATTGGCACAAGCAGACCATGCCGGCTATTTTTGAAATAGAGCAAGCCGTTTACCTGCGGTTTTATTATTTCGGAATTGCGTATGGTTGGGGGTTCGCGATTCAGCCCCGTAAACCGGCATAGTTTTGAAATAGCCGGCTGATACGACGGGCATCGTGGCCCTCAGAGAGCCAAATTGATCCGTTTTCTTTCGCCTCCAGACGTTCCCAGGGAATCAGCTGAACCCGCCCGCCACGGAATCGGCCTATCTACTATGTTTGGCCCGACACCCCCAAACACAACCGCGTTTTATGAAAAACCGCAGGCTTTCTACCTGCGGTTTTCTTTTTGCGTTGTTCGCTGTGGTTGAGGGTGGTGGCTTAAACGTAGTAGATGGGCCAGTTTCGTGACAAGCGGGCCGCGTGGATGCCCTCGCGAGGTGAAAATGATCCCTTTTCCTCCGTCCCCAGGGGATTAGTTGGGGCTAGAGCTCTAGGGTGAGGGTGACGGGGCAGTGGTCACTGCCAAAGATGTCGCCGCGGATGCCGGTGTCGCGTACGTTGTCGGCGATTGCGTCGCTTACCAGGAAGTAGTCGATGCGCCAGCCGGCGTTGTTCTTGCGGGCATTAAAGCGATAGCTCCACCAGCTGTAGACGCCCTCGACGTCGGGGTTTGCCGCGCGCCAGGTATCGGTAAAACCGGCGTCGAGCAGCTCGGTAAACTTGCCGCGCTCTTCGTCCGAAAAGCCTGCGTTGCCGCGGTTGGACTTGGGGTTCTTAAGGTCGATCTCCTCGTGCGCCACGTTAAAGTCGCCGCAGGTCACGACGGGCTTGCCGCACTCGTGCTCAAGCGCGTTCAAAAAGCCGCGGTAGGCGTCGTCCCACGCCATGCGCACGTCGATGCGGGCGAGTTCATTTTGGGCGTTGGGCGTATAGACGTCGACAAACCAAAACTTGTCGAACTCGAGCGCGCAGACGCGGCCCTCGGTTACGGCTTGGGCGACGAGCTCGGCCGCCTCACCCTCGCCGGCGTAGGGTAGCAGCGCGTCGGCGTGCAGCACGCGCAGCGGTTCCTGGCGGCTAAAGACCGCAGTGCCCGAATAGCCTTTACGCTCGGCGTAGCTCCAGGTTTGGTGATAGCCGGGCAGGTCAATATCGACCTGGCCTTCTTGCAGCTTGGTCTCTTGCAGCGCCAGGATATCGACGTCGAGTTCTTGCGCGATCTGGATAAAGCTCGGGTCCTTTTTGAGCACGGCGCGCAGGCCGTTGACGTTCCACGAGGCGAAAGTGTAAGTCTGAGGCATGGTGTCCTTTCGACGGGGTTGGCAGGCTTAAGATTAGCGCAACAGGGGCGGGGTGGGCTCCGTGGGCGACGGCGCAATCGCAGCCGCCCCGACCA
The DNA here is from genome assembly GCA_902469435.1 of uncultured Collinsella sp. Lineage (GTDB taxonomy): Bacteria > Actinomycetota > Coriobacteriia > Coriobacteriales > Coriobacteriaceae > Collinsella. Next base: position 10,373 of record CABRCR010000071.1, read on the forward strand.
ACATGGACGGAGGACAAACATGACGCAAGCGATAACAGATCCCAAGCAGGCCTCCACCGCGCTGGCGGAGCTGTTCAATACCCACGGGCGTGTGGTGTTCTTTGGCGGCGCTGGTGTTTCCACGGCAAGCGGCATTCCCGATTTCCGCAGCGTGGACGGCCTGTATCATCAGCAGTTTGCCTATCCGCCCGAGACTATGCTCTCGCATAGCTTTTACGAGACACATCCGGCGGAGTTCTTCGACTTTTACCGAACCAAGATGATCGCGCTTAACGCTAAGCCCAACCGCTGCCACACCAAGCTGGCCGAGCTGGAGCGAGCTGGCAAGCTCGATGCCGTGGTGACGCAAAACATCGACGGCTTGCATCAGATGGCGGGCTCGCAGCGCGTGTTTGAGTTGCACGGATCGGTCCATCGCAACATTTGCCAGTCGTGCGGCGCGGTCTATAGCGCCGAGTGGATTTGCTCGCGCGAGCACGAGGACGCCGCGGGCGTGCCCGTGTGCCCCGCGTGCGGTGGTCGCATCAAGCCCGATGTGGTGCTCTACGAAGAGCCGCTCGACGAGCGTGTGTTGACCGGTGCCGTTGCCGCCATCGCCGCGGCCGATGCCCTCATTGTGGGCGGGACCTCGCTCGTGGTGTATCCGGCGGCAGGCCTTACGCGTTACTTTACTGGCGATACGCTGGCCATTTGCAATTTGGCGCCTACCGATCAGGATGCAAATGCCGACCTGCTGATTTCTTGCGACATCGCGGCCGCGTTTGCGTTCTAGCCCGTGTGCGCGGATACAATAGAAAGACTGAGTGCAAAGCGACCCCGCCGCCAGCTCCCCAAGCTCGGCGGCGTGGGCATTTTAGGAGGATGTTCATGGCGAACGACAGCAAGACATGGCGGTGCGGAAAGTACGAGCTCAGCTTTGATCGTCCGCGCATCATGGGCGTCCTCAATGTGACGCCCGATTCGTTTAGCGACGGCGGGGAGCACTTCGACCCGGATGCCGCCATCGAGTACGGCCTGGCGATGCTCGATGCCGGCGCCGACATCATCGACGTGGGCGGCGAGTCCACGCGCCCCGGCTTTACCCCGGTCAACCCCGACGAGGAGGCGCGTCGCGTGCTGCCCGTCGTGCGCGCGCTCGCCAAAGAGGGCGCTATCGTCTCGATCGATACGCGTCATGTGGCGGTTGCCAAGGCGGCGGTGCGCTGCGGTGCTTCGATTGTCAACGATGTAACGGGCTTCACCGACCCCAAGATGGTCGAGTTCGTTAAGACGAGCACCTGCGGCGTTATCGTAATGCACGCCGGCGAGGTCGCCGCACCCGCCCGCACGCACGCGACGGTGCAGCTCGATACTTCGGCCGCGGCGTTTGTTGCCGAGAAGGCACGCGAAGCGGCCGCCGAGGCCGCGCGCGAGGCCGAGAAGCCCGCTCGTCGCCGTCGCGGCAAGTTGCTGGGCGAGTCCAAGGTTGAGACCAAGCTTCCGGGCGGTGTGGTACAGCCCTCGCTGCCGTTTGGCGAATCAGAGCCCACGCCCGAGCCTGTTGCCGAGTCAGAGACGCCGGCTACCGAGCAGGCTGCCCCTGCTGCCGTTGCGCCCGAGGCCGTGCCCGCAGCTACCGAAGTCGCACCAGAGCCCAGCGACCACCTGGCCGCCATGATGCGCCGCAGTGCCCGCCGTGAGGAAGCCTATGTGCCCACCTCGCAGCTCCGCCGCTTTACCCTGCCCGATTCGGCGCCCATCATGCGCCGCGTCATGGGCTTTCTGTCCGACCAGGCCCGCGCGCTCATCCATGCCGGCGTGTCGCGCGACCGCATCTGCATCGATCCCGGTCCGGGCTTTGGCAAGACGGCCAACGAGGATATCGTCATCCAGCGCGAGACCGCTAAGATGGCGTCGCTGGGCTATCCGCTCATGTGCGCCGTGTCGCGCAAGCGCTTTGTGGGCGCCGTCTCGGGCGTGACCGATGCCGCCGCGCGCGATGCCGCCACGTTTGGTGTGTGCCTGGGCGCCATCCAGGCCGGCGCCAACATCGTGCGCGTGCACGACGTTGCGGGCTTTGCGCAGTTCCTGAACGGTTACTGGGCCGTTGCCAAGCCGCAGCCGCGCCGCGCGTTTGTGGCCGTGGGTTCCAACCTGGGGCATCGCTGCGACAACATCCGCGCCGCGCGCGACATGATTGCCGAGATCCCGCTCACCTGCGTGTCCAACTGCTCGCGCATCTACGAGAGCGAGCCGGCCTACGAGACGCGCCAGGACGCGTTTGCCAACGCCGTCATCGAGATCAAGACCGAGCTGGCTCCGCTGGTGCTGCTTGACGAGCTCATGAAGATCGAGGCCGAGCTGGGCCGCGACCGTTCCAAGAAGGCCAAGGCAAACGGCCCGCGCACCATCGACCTGGACCTGCTGTGGATGGACGGCGAGACCCACGGCGGCAAAAAGCTGCGCCTGCCGCATCCACTGATCGGCGAGCGCGACTTTGTGCTGGTGCCGCTCGAGGATCTGATGCACGACCCGGCGCGGTTCTTCCGCTACAACGGCGTCGAGGTCAAGGAGCCCGAGGATCGCGTGGGCCATATCGTGGGTGAATTGGGGCGTATGTAGATGATCGAGATGAACGCTGTAGTCGCTGGCACTGAGCTCGACGCGGCGCGTGACGCGGGTCGCGAGGGCGTGTCCGCGGGCTGGTGCGCGTGGAGCGTGGGCGATGCTTCGCTGACGTTTTCGCTGGTCGTGCGTCCGGATGTGAACATGCATGCCTTCCACGGCCTGCCGTTTGTGGCCGCGATGGGCATGATGGACGCGCTCGTGGGCACGGCTTCGACGCCGGGGTTGGGCCTTGCCGGCAAGGTGGGCATTGAGTGGCCGAGCAATATCGTGTGCGGCGCGCCCGCGTTCGAGACGTCGTTCGCGCGCGTCGCCGTCAACGGCGGTGCCGGTGCCGCGGGCATGTTCGGTGCCGTGACGGTGGATATTGAGCGTTCGGCGCTGAGCGAGCTCGGTGTAGATGTGGCCGACGAAGCGCTGGTCGAGGAGCTGGCTGCCGCCGTGCTGACCCGCGTGGACACCTGGGCGGTTGCCGCCAACACACCACAGGGCGCTGCCGGCCCGCTGGCTCCGGTGCTGGGTGAGTACTTCGATATGGTGCCGCTGCTGGGTCGTCAGGTTGCGGCGGTGTCGCCCAACGGTTTGCCGCTTGCGGTCGGTGTGTTTGCGGGCCTGGACATCTGGGGCCGCGCGACCATCAAGACCGATGCCGGCGAGCAGGAGTTTCCGCCCGAGGCCGTACGGATTCGCGGACTGTAACGCGAGGCGCCCGCGCTCAAAGATAACGATGACAACGAAGCCCTCTTCGGCCTGTGCCGGGGAGGGTTTCGCCTATCTGGTGAATGGGTTGCCAGCGCCCTATTCCTCAAAATTGAAAATTTTTCAGTTTTGAGGAATAGGCTTGGCGAACGTTTGCGGGGCTGTGACATCGGGCGTGCTCGACTTATGTCCCTGTTTTACCCCCAGCTTCTGCATGCGGCGGTAGATTTCGCAGATGCCCTTGATGGTGAGTTGGCCGTCCACCACGTCGAAGGCATCGGTCGAATCGGCGACGATGCCGGCGAGACCGCCCGTGGCGATAACGGTGGCATCCTCGCGGCCCAGCTCGCGCTTCATGCGCGCGACCAGGCCCTCGGCCATGGCGGCAGCGCCCACCACGGCGCCGACCTTGATGCACTCTTCGGTGTCGCGACCGATGGCGTGCTCGGGCGCCTCGAGCGGCACGCTGGCGAGCTTGGCGGCACGGGCGGCAAGCGCGTCCATGGAGATGCGGATGCCCGGCGCAATCGCCCCGCCAATGTAATAACCGTCCTCATCGATGACGTCGATATTGGTCGCGGTGCCAAAGTCCACCACGATTGCCGGCGCGCCGTAGAAAGTCTCGGCCGCAACGGCGTTGGCTACGCGGTCGGCGCCCACGGCCTGGGGGCGCGCCGCGCGCAGCTTGGTCACGGCGGCCGTCTGCGGCCCGATGACGATGGCGTCTGCCGCGATGCGGTTGGCCACGGCGTGCCATTCGCGCGAGAGTTGCGGCACCACGCCCGCAAAGGCGATCGCGTCAACCGTATCGAGCGAGAGGCCGTACATCTTAAAGAAACCCATCAGGCGCACGTGGATCTCGTCGGCGGTATAGGAGCGATCGGTGGGCATACGCCACGACTGCACCAGCTCGTCTCCGTCAAACAGGCCCATGGCCGTCTGCGTATTTCCCATATCGATAGCGAGCAGCATGTCTACTCCCGGTGTTGGCATAAAAGGACGCGCACCATTGTATACGTGCCGTCGACGGCGCTCGGCTGCGATTCGTTTACGGTGATAGGGGCTGAGGGGTTTAAATATGAAGGAATTATGCTCTACGAGATTTTCCTTGCCGTTTACCGAACTCCCGCGTAATATTCTTTCTTGCGCACATGAGGCGCCCAGACATTGCGGGGTGGAGCAGTCTGGTAGCTCGCCGGGCTCATAACCCGGAGGTCGTAGGTTCAAATCCTGCCCCCGCGACCAAGAACTTGCAGCTCGTCGGCCTACCCGGCGAGCTTTTTTGTTATTCCGGGACCGTGTTTTCGGTCCAATTCTCGGCCTCTCAAACAAAATCTCGATCTGTAACATCTAGACCCGATTTGGGCGGCCAGGTGTTACAGATCGAGATAAACCGGTGGGTTGGGTCGTGTTTGTCTAAATCTGTAACACGAGGGACGGATTTTGCCGAGTTGTTGTTACAGATTGAGATTTTCTTGCAGGCGGGTCCCGTTTGTCTCGATCTGTAACATCTAAGGTCGTTTTTGGTCTGTAGGTGTTACAGATCGAGATTTTCCGACGGAGCGCTCCCGTTTGTCTCGATCTGTAACAGTTGCTCGGCAAAATGGGGTCTTACTGTTACAGATTGAGACAAACCGACGGGCCGCCCCGCCCCATCCACCTGCCGCTACCTGCTGTCTGCCGATTTCCGTTGCGCCACTGTGCCCCCAAGCCATATCCTCTAGATAACTACGCGGCACCATCGCCGCCGCGCCTATAAGAGAGGAATATCCATGACCGCACCCGCATCCAAGCTGCTCCAGCCCATTACGGTTGGCCCCCTTGAGCTCAAGAACCGCATTATGTTCCCGCCGCTGACCACCGGCTACGAGGAGCGCGACGGTTCCATCGGCGAGCGCAGCCTGGCTTTTTACGAGCGCCTGGCCCGTGGCGGCGTGAGCTACATCGTCATCGGAGACGTCGCTCCCGTTATGACCGCAAGCCCCACGCCCAAGCTGGCGACCGACGCTCAGATCCCCACGTTTAAGGCCCTGGCCGACGCCGTCCACAAGCACGGCGCCAAGGTCGCGCTGCAGCTGTTCCACCCCGAGTACGACGTGCCCGGTGTCGGCCGCATGGTCATGGGATCCATGGCTGCCGCCAAGGCCGCGCAGGAGGCCAAGGCCGCCGGCGACGAGGAGACCTTTGCCGCCAAGATGGCCGAGTCCAACGAGATCCGCAACCAGGCTTACGCCAAGCTGCATCACGACATGCAGCACTTTGTGAACGAGGCGAGCGTAGAGCAGCTCACCCAGATCAAGGAGGCCATCGCCGCCTCGGCCGCTCGCGCACAGCAGGCCGGGATCGACGCCATCGAGGTCCACGGCGACCGTCTGGTGGGCTCGCTGTGCTCGGCTATCCTCAACCAGCGCACCGACGAGTACGGCGGCTCGTTCGAGAACCGCGTTCGCTACGCGCTGGAGGTCGTCGCCGCCATTAAGGAAGCCGCACCGGAGCTGATGGTGGAGTACAAGCTCCCCGTGATCATGGAGAACCCCGACGGCACGCCGCGCGGCAAGGGCGGCCTGCAGCCCGATGAGGCCTGCGAGTTTGCCAAGCTGCTCGAGGGCGCGGGCATCGACATGATCCAGGTCGCGCAGGCCAACCACACCGGCAACATGGGAGACACCATTCCGCCCATGGGCGCCATGCCCTACAACTGGACGCTGCCGGTGGCCGAGCGCGTCAAGGCCCTGGTCCCCGTGCCGGTGGCAACCGTCGGCCGCGTTGTCTCGGTCGAGGCCGGTGAGAAGATTCTGGAAGACGGCGCGGCCGACATCATCGCCTACGGCCGCTCGCTCATGTGCGACCCCGACATTGCGCTGAAGGCCGCCACGGGTGAGCCCATCCGCGAGTGCCTCAACTGCAACAAGGGCTGCGTCGACGCGATTCAAAACCGCAAATACATCTCGTGCGTGCTCAATGCCGAGAACGGCGACGAGGCGACCATCGCCATTAAGCCGGGCGAGGGCGACAAGAAGATCGCCGTGGTGGGCGGCGGCATCGCCGGCCTGGAGGCCGCGCGCGTGGCGGCCAAGCGCGGCTACGACGTGACCGTCTATGAGGCGAGCGATCACTTGGGCGGCCAGATTGTGCTGGCGGCCGCGCCTCCGCGCAAGGACGAGATCATGCGCTCGGTGGAGTATTACGAGAAGATTCTGCCCGGCCTGGGCGTAAAGGTTGAGCTCAACCATGCCGCTACGGCCGAGGACCTCAACGCCGCCGACGCCGCGATTGTGGCTGTGGGCGCGCACGACGTGGTCATCCCCGTTCCGGGCGCCGATTCGGACAAGGTCGTCTCGAGCTGGGACGTGCTGGCCGGCAAGGCGGAGCTCGCGGGCTGCGTCGCCGTTATCGGCGGCGGCCTGGTGGGCACCGAGACTGCCGAGTACCTGCTGCAGAACGGCTGCGAGGTGGCGATTGTCGAGATGCTCGACAAGATTGCCGCAGGCGAGTCCGAGACCATTCTGCCGCTGATTATGAACGACTTTGCCGCCCACAACGTTGAGCAGCATGTTAAGACCCGCCTGACCGCCATTACCGACGAGGGCGTGGAGGCCGTTCGCACCACCGAGGACGGCGCCGAGGAGCCGGTGAAGATCGCCTGCGATTACGTGGTGATGGCCGTGGGCTCCAAGGCCAACGGGTTTGACCTGGACGGCGTAACGGTGCCCGTGACCTGCGTGGGCGACTGCTCGGGCGAGCGCACCGCCGACATTGCGAGCGCCATTCGCACGGCGTATCACGCGGCCAACGAGCTCTAAGTAAGAAAGCTATCGCGTATTGAGTGGGCGGGGAGTGCCGTATCGGCGCTCCCCGCCTTTTTTGCCAATGAGGGCGCCCCTGACCAGCGGGTTCAGAAAATCCGAATTTCATGCACCAGAAAATCCGACTCCTTAGAACATGAAAATCCGAATCGCAACCACCCGAAAATCCGAATTTGCTACAGTGGAATAGAGGAATCAGAAAGCAGGAACTGGAAATCTGCGGGGGTGGCTCATGGCGGGCGAAAGGCTACATCGGGACGGATACATCCCGCGTATCGTGGATGCGCAAATCGAACGCTACCTTCGCGTCTTTGGCGCGGTCGAGATTGCGGGCACCAAGTGGTGCGGCAAGACGTGGGCCGCGCTTGAGCACGGGGCGTCCGCCTCGTATGTCGACGAGAATCTCGACCTCGCGCGTGCCGACCCGGCGATGATGTTGCTGGGAGACCGTCCGCATATTATCGATGAGTGGCAGCGAGTTCCCCAGATTTGGGACTACGTTAGACACGAGGTTGACCGCACCCGGGGCACGCGCGGCGCCTATATCCTCACGGGTTCCGCCACGCCTGCGTTTGGCTCAAAGACGGAGGCACCCGCGCATAGTGGAGCCGGCCGCATCGGCCGCGTCCGCATGTACCCCATGACGCTTGCCGAGACAGGTGAGTCCAGCGGCAAGGTGAGCCTGGCGGGCTTGTTTGAGCATCGTTTTGAGCCCTGTCGGTGCAATGGCGATACACCGGGGCTTGTCGAAGCCGCCTGCCGCGGCGGCTGGCCCGAGGCGATCGATATGGTTTCGGCTGACGCCCAGCTCATCGCTCGCGAATATCTCAACACTACGTTTTCGAGCAGCTTCCCGGCGGTTGGTCTCGACCCCGATATTGCTCGTCGAGTCTCCGCATCGATCGCGCGCAATCTGGGACAGGCGACCACGTATAAAACGATTCTTATGGATATGTTCGGTGCCGAGGGGGAACCCGCAGCGTTTACCGACGAGACCAAGGTGCGCAGGTACCTGGATGCCCTCAAAGGCATGTTCATTCTCGAGGAGGTCCCCGGTTGGGTTCCCGCCGCGCGCGACAAACGACGCTTTACCGTCAAGCCCAAGCGCTATCTGGCAGATCCGAGCCTTGCTTGCGCCTTGCTAGGTATGTCCTTGCAGGCGCTGCTTGCCGACTGGCAGACATTTGGTCTGGTGTTTGAGAATTTGGTCATACGCGATCTTTCGGTCTACGCACGTTCGCTCGACCTGCTGGATAGCACGCCCGTGCGCTATTATCGCGACGATTCGGGCCTTGAATGCGATACCATCGTGCAGCTAGCCGATGGACGGTGGGCCGCCTTTGAGATTAAGGTGAGCGAAGATAAGGCGAGCGCCGGCGTTGAGAGCCTCAAGCGCGTTCGCAAGAAGGTCTGTGGAAATCCTCGTTCACGCACACGCGAGCCGGAGTTTATGGCCGTGATTGTGGGGGTGGGTGAGTACGCCCGCGAGGTCGAGGACGGTATCTACGTGATACCCGTGCGCGCGTTGGGGTGTTAAGGGGCGGCACGCCGTGTGCCCGCTGCCCGGTGCTGCGGATTGGTGCAAGTGGTCAGGTTTGTTTGCACCATGTCCTTGGCATATGGAAGAAGCTGCTATTCGTAATCTTTAAGACATCATTAAGGCTTGCGCTGTGGAGCAAACCGCAGGTCAATGCTATTCTTTTACCTTATCGTATGGTGTTGTATTCTGCCTGAATTCTCTACCTGCGAACAACGGATAAACGCGACCGAGCGGAAAGGATGGCACGCCCGCTAGCAGGGCAAACGTAAACGATGAGTGGCATGGACCGACATAGCGAGCTCCAGCAGCACAAGACGGCGGCCGAGTACCGCCAAGCTGCCGACGAGCACGTGCGGACCCTCAAGGATTTCTGGAAGGATTTCCTGGTGAGCGGTCTGTTTGTGCTGGCCGCCATCGTTGCCATCTTTGCATGCCTGGCCTGGTTTGCCGCGAATAACCGAGTGAGTGCCACGGGGAGCACGATCGCGGCGAAGGGCCCGCGGTTTGTGCTCTCGGGAACGCAGGGCGGCACGGCGGGTAAGTACGACACTCAGGACAACTACGCGTCGGACAGTACAAGCCTTGCCGTGAACAATCTTTTCAACCTCAATAACATGAGCACCGATGGCGGTCTCTCTCCGGGGTCGGCCGGCCAGCTCCAGCTCAACGTCAGGCCGCTCTGCAATGACCTGCACGATATCACGGTGGAGATGACCTGGGAAATTTCTGTTCAGACGAGCGTTGCGGGCACGGGCGGCACTGCTGCGGATGCATCGAAAAACGAAGAGATCATCAACTCGCTTAAAGATTTGGTGCGCGGTCATATCCTGGTTTTTCAGGGCAAAGATGCCTCTGGCTTTTACTCGAATCCGCTGGTCCCCACGACCACCACGGTGACCCAGGACGGGGCCAGCGTCACCGTCATTACGCAGAGCTTTACCATCCCAAAGTCGAGCTTTTACGCTGCGGACTCAAATAGCACGACCGAAACCGTCACCAAAACCCTCTACTGGATTTGGCCGGAACAGTTCAAGAGCTATGTTCGCACGGGCAACGCCGGCTACGGTGGCAACCTTTTCGCTAACACAGGCGACGAGGGGGGATACACAACCCTCGTCGGCGACATCAACAATAACCACGCGCGCTATTTCCGCGCCGATAGCACGAGCGTGCCAGGTCAGGCGCCTAGCGCGGTTCCGCCTGTCGGAGCCGGCATGTCCTCTGCGGATGTGGAAACCTGCGCCAGCTACTACAACAACGCCGACGAGATTATCGGCAAGAATGTCAAGTACATTCGCGTGCGCTTCACCGCCAAGGAGGCGGATAAATAAATGGACGAGCAGCTTAATGCCCGCGAGCAGGGCGATATCAAACACAACGAAGGAGCGGCAAACCCCGGCGGCAACGGGTTCGGCTCGCACGGCGAAGCGCGTCCGGCTGGCCGCATCGAGCGCATCAAGGCTTGGGTGAGCGACCACCGTCGCGAATCCCTGGCCATCGTGGGTCTGGTGGCCGTGCTTCTCGTGTTGCTGGGATTGACGCTCGGATGGTTCGTCGATGCCAATCGCGGCTCCACCGTTGGCAAGATCAAGGAGCCGGCGGAGCTCAAAGTGCTGGGCCCCAACGCTACGGCAACAGAGCAGGTCGACCTGAGCTACAACCCCGAATACGGCGATACCAAGACCGGCAACACGGTGACGCTCAAGCGCCCGTTTTGCGTGCAGACGGGCGGCGACGGGTTTGAGCTGCAGCTTGCGAATACGACCAACATTACGGGTCTCACTATCGAGCTGTATAAAGCTGAGGATACGGGCCCAGGTGATGCTCACGATGTGAGCGGCACTGCGGGCGGCAAGCCCTATAGCTGGAAAACGTATGAAACGGATCTGCTGAAGAGCTTCACGCCCATCGAAGACTCGGGCGAGGGCGCAAGCGACCCTACATTCAAGGACTATCAAAACGTCCAGCGCAACGCGCGCCCGCTCTACCGATACAAGAAATTCGGCAAAGGCGACCTCAACGCTAAGACACTCGACAACTCGACTGGCAATGACACGCTTAACTTTATCATCAAGCTTTCGTGGGACGAGAGCGCCAAAGAGACCGACGTGATTTACCTGATCGCGCGCAACACGAGCGGCAAGTAGGAGAGGGGGCGCACATGGAGAAGCAAGAGAAACAGCAGGATGCCGAGCGCGAGCAGCTGGCAAAAAGCAAGAGCCTAGTCAAGAACAAGCTGGTTGTGGCGGCAATGGCACTTATTTGCGCCGTGGCGCTCGTGACGGGTGGCTACTTTACCTATTCCGCCTACACCGCCAACGGATTTCTAAAGTCCGTCGCCGCAACGGGCACTGCGCAGAGCCTATTTGCAAGCGATTTGCTCACGGGCTATATGAGTGCGCCTAGCCCCGACGAGCTCGCCCGTGCCCAGCGCTCCGTTACGGTGTATCCCAACAACGGGCAGTGCAACTTTACCTTTAGCATCTACAACTACTTGCTGGGCAACAGCAACTTCTGCAACGACAAAAATGTGACATACACCTTGACGGTCGAGGGGCACGGGCTCGATGGCGCCACGTGGAGCTATGCGCCCCAGCCCGGTAGCAGCGTCACGCTTCCGGAGAATCAACCTACCAAGAACGACTACACCGTGACCTTCCCCGAGGCTAAGTTGGGACAAGCATACTTTGTGATTAAGGCCACGGTCGTATCGGAGAAGAGCCCCGGCACCGAGCTAGCCTGTCTGGCGGCGAAAGTCGTGCCGTCAAAGAGGGCCGAGGTCAAGACCGCTGCGGTTGAGGGCGCGCTGGTCGATGAGGCTGGCAAGTTTGCTGATTACGCTGCATACAACTACCGCGTGACGGTTACGGGCGCACTGGCAAACGTCACGCTCACGTGGGGGGAGAACGTGGAGATCGACCCGTTCTTTGAGACCAACCATAGCGCGACGGTGGATGCTGCAGCTCGCAAGGCTACGTTCACCATGGAGCCGGGTTCGATGGTCGTCAACTTTTACCGAGCGGACGGCAAAACGCCCGGTGGCTGGGGCGACCTGGACATTAGCGTGAGCGGAACTACTCTGACGGGCGCGACGGAGACTCGATAACTCTGGAAGCGGAGTTTTAGGATAAGAGGTACGGAATCGATGAGAACGGCAAAGCGCATATTCGCAGAGTTCATGACGGTGGTCATGGTGCTCCAAGCATGCTCGCCCACGGTGGCTGCTGTGGCGGCAGGCTGGCAGAACATCTCGAACGAGATTGCTGCCGCATCTGCGAAGGCGTTGGATACTGCCGAGAGCGGCGAGACCAACGGCGATGTCACGATCGGGTCTGGGTCGAGTGATGCCGGCGCCGACAGCGACAGTGCTGGGGATGACGCGGTGAAGGATGACGCTGCAGCAGGCGATACCACCGATAGCGCCACTGGTTCCGATTCCACGGGCGACCAGACGGAAGGCGACGATGCCGCTGACGATGCCGCCGCTGACGACGCCGAGCAAGATGCCGATGATGCGACTTCGGAGGACGCTGATGCCCAGGCGGGTGCGACGATCACGGATTTGAATAAGCTCGTCGAGCTGCTCGAGAAGAACGGCGCGGAAAGCATCGTGCGCAAAGACGACGAGAGCGGAATCCGAAGCCTCGATGTCAAGTCGTCGGAGGCGTTCGCCGTCCTGTCTAACGCCGACGCTTCGCTTTACTATGATGCGCAGATCAAGGTTATCATCACGGGCGATGCGAAGCTCACCGAGTCGGCTAATAACGGCATGTCTTTCCAGGGTCTTGGCAGTGATGAATGTCCGTTTGAAGGCAGGATCTATAGGGACGTTGATAGTCCCGTCGAGCTTACGACTGATCGGACGGTTTTTAATAACCTCAAGCTGTCTGACCAAAACAAAACGGTCAGGATAAAGTGGGTAGGCGCGACTAGCTATAGCGCACCGATGGTCGCTTCGAAGGTCAGCGGTGCGGAAAACGGCGAAGAGAGCAAGACACTCATCGCGTCGGTTGACATCGTGGAACCCGTGAACGTTGATGTGAAGGATGCGACTTCCGCCTTGACGGCACCCCTCCTGGGTGCGACGACGGGCGACCTTGCTGCGAACGTTACCTATAGCCTCACCGATTCTCGAAAGAATCTCAACGCGAATGCGACGGGCAACATTGGCTTGATTGCCAACACGGTCGAGAGCGGGAGCTTGACGGTTGAGTCCGTCACGTTCCCCAACGATCTGACCTCAGGCGGAGCCGTCAAAACGAGCTCTGGCAACGCTGGCCTGCTCGTAGGCGAAGTCAAGGACGGTGCGACCCTGAGCATTGGCACTCTGGCAAACGTTCCCACCGCCACCGTCCAGTCTACGAACGGCTCCGCCGGTGGCGTTGTAGGACTCGTTGGCTCGAGCACGGGTGCCATGGTCAACGTCGCGAAAGCTCTCGACCTACACGCGCTCACCGTCAAGGGCACAACTGCCAGCGGCGGTTTTATTGGTAAAGCGACCGTGCTCACACTGGGCGCGGATAATAAGCAGATTGGGTGTCCTCTAAATATTGGCGACGAGAACAGCGCTTGCTCTGGTGGCGTTATCGGCGACGTGAGCTTTGCGCAAGGATTTGCCGTTACGTCCAATATGTTCGACCTGGGCGACCTTGTGACTCTTGGTGCGTCGCAGCGCGCCGGCGCTCTTTTTGGCATGGCCGATATCTCTAATGGAGACATCGTGGTGCAAGGCGGGACGTATAAGAGCAAACTCGCCTTACCAGAAGATGTTAGTGTCAACGGCAGCTACGGCGGCCTTGTCGGCAAGGTGTTCGCGACGAAAACGGACGACGACGGCGCTTTGCGCGCCTTTGTTGTTGAAAAGGATGCAGATAATAAGAATACGTGCTCAATTGAGTTTGACCTTGCGAGCAAGTTGTCCGACGCAGGCGGCGTTGTTGGCTATGTTGGCGATAGCGCAAATCCTAACTCGCAGCCCGTTGCCGTTGTCTTCAACGGCGTGACGGTTGCGTGCAAGGGAGATGCTTCGGCGCGAACGGGTACCGGAAAGTTCGGTGGCGCCGTGGGCGTTGTCGATACGCGCAATGTCCTTGACGTGCGAGATTTCAAACTTACAAGCGACAATCCTATCGGTAAGGCGCAAAGCAACCGTGCCGCGGGAATTGCGGGATCCGCGTGGAATGCTGTAATCAAATTCAGCGGCATCACGGATCTGTCGGGCGCAAGTTTTGCCGAGAACGCCACGACGGGTCAGCTCGTATACGAGAACCACAACGCGCTGATCTTCGCTGCCGGCAATGGCTCTAATGGTGATCTGGGAGACAAGGGCGCTGCGGTCTGGACCTTCAAGCGTAGCAACTCAGCCTCAAAGACGGACGACATCGCGACCTACGGTGAAGTTGTTCGTCTGGGCGGCGACTTCATTAAGCTTGATGTGGACACTCATAAGTTGACCTTGCCGGATTCGCTGACGGCAGCTAACGGTGCCTACGCCCTAACCACAGCTGAGGATTTCGCCAAGCTTGCGATTACCTGGCAAACCAACGGCTACTACTCGATGGTTGACGGCGTTACCGAAAACAACCTTAACGGCTTGCAGTCCTCGACCATTACGGTGAACGGCACTATTGATCTCAAGGGCACGGGCCTGACGGGTTTCACGCAGGATCGTGCAGACGGCTCGCAAGTTTTCTCGGGAACGTTGAACGGTGGCGGCACAATCAATCTTGCCGTCGGCGAGGCGTACGGCAAGCGTGGTGAAGACGTGCTCGACGGCAATAACACGAGCAACGGCAACGGCAAAATCTACCGCCACGGCCGCTTGGGCTTGTTCGCGGCCGTCAACGGTGCAACCATCTCCAACGTCACAATCGCTGGCTCCATGAAGTTCGATAACGGTTCGGCTATCGATGCCGGGTCGCTTGCGTGTGCCATCGTCGGCAACCTGTCATTGTCTGGCGTAACGTGCAAAACGAATATCGCGTGCGATGATACGTTTGCCAATGACGTGAACATTGGCGGTATTGCGGGCAGCGTGCTGGCGGCTTCTACGGTTGCGTTTAAGGATAACAGCAAGGCTCAAGCGACCATCGCTGCAACTAAAACGCTTAACGGCAATAGTCGCATTGGCGGCGCCATTGGTTATGCGGGCGATTATGGCTCGTCATTCAATGTTGCGGGCCTCGAAGTCGCCGGATCAATCGAAACTGGCGATTGCGCCGGCGGCAAGATTGCCCAAGTCGGTGGTCTTATCGGCTGCATCGCACAGAGTACCTACAATGCAGGGACAATAGCCAACTCAGCTGATAAGTACGTGAACATTTCGGGCCTTTCGTTCAATTCATTCGAAATGAAAGTCGGCAGGAACGGCGATAAGCTCAATGGCACGGGTGGTTTCTTGGGTTATAGCTGGGGCAACGCGGTCGTAACTATCGGAGATGAGAGCATTAACAAGAATGAAAACTCTTATGCTCTGAAAACGACCAACGCTTCTATAACCGCGACTGCGGATGATTCCAAGGAACTCGGTGGTCTTGTATACGCCGCGAGCGGCCACTGGATTATCAACAACTATGCCATCGATCTCTCGGGCACAACCATTAATGCGGGCGCCGCTCAGACGCTCGGCGTTCTAGTTTGCCGCGGCTGCAAGGTGGATGATAAGACGACATATGGCGTCGAGAGCTACCTAGGCCTGTACTTGGAGGACAGGGCTTATTGGGATACCGCCTATAGGGTGCCCACCGGCGAGGGGGCCATCGTTGCGTCGGGCGTAACGTCCTTCGATGAATGGGTTGGCAGCGGTGTAAAACCAAACAACGGCAGCAAGCTCATGGACGCCGACTGGAACACGGTCGTTTCGCTACACACACAGAAAAACAAGCTGGACATGGACGGCGATTCCACAAAAGACAACAGCTACCATAATCGCTCGTCTTTCGGTCGAAGCCAGAATACGAACGGCAATACCCGCTACTTCTACAACCTCGACATAGCCTCTAAGAATTGTGAAGGCGGCTTTAGTGGCAGTCAAATCGATACAGCGGAAAAGCTGCTCTTATGGTCTGCTTACCGTTATGCTCCCGAAGGTATTCGTTCGACAGTCGTTCCCAATGGCACGACAGGGCTCGATGATTCCATAACCATAACGGGTACAATCGATTTGGCCGGCTACAGCTATTATCCCACTCAGCCGAGCGGAGAGGTGACGGTTGAGAATGCGACCATTACCTTCTGTTACTCCAAGATCAAGGCCGAGCAGAATGGCAACAAGCTAAATTCCGATGCTACCCAGCACGAGAACATGCACTGCGGTCTTTTTCGAACGGTGGCAAACGGCGATCTCACAGTAAAAAACGTCACTTTGCGTGGTACTGTTGGGCCCGTTATTAATGACGGAAAGAGCTCTGAAGACACTGATGGAGCAAGCGGAAGCTCTTCGGGCGCGCTCGTGTGCCGCTACGTGTATGGGTCCAGCGACGGCAATGGCACCAAGATTAGAAAGATCTCAATTGATGGTCTTACGCTCAACAATCTGATTGTCGACGGCGCCAACAGCGCCACGGATGCTAACGCCTATATGCCTCTGCTCATCAACGAGATGCAGAAGTACGTGAGCCTGAACGCGAAGAATATCAAGACTACTGGGTACACGAGTGACACCAAGGCGGCTACGTCGCTGTTCGGAAAGCTTGGTGTAGGCAGTGAGGCCGATCAGGTGACGGCAAAGTTTGAGCAAATCAGCTTGCCCAGCCAAAAGAACAAAACGATCTTCACCCATGCGAGCCTGCTGGAGAGTTTTGGCTACGGAAGCACGAGCACGGGCTCTGCGGACTACACCTTTACTAAGGCCGATGCCGATGCCGATGCAGGCAAGGTGACATACGGATCTGAGATTGATGGGAGTACGGAGTACCCGGGCAAGCAGCTTTGGTATTACGACGAAGCGACGTATGGTGCCGTGAGCGGCTATGTGACGGTTGATGGTAAGAAGGACGGTGACGTCAGGCCTTGGTTTGGTGGCTATCTTCCTTATGTTTATAAGGGAAAGGCCACCGAGAGCGGCGTCCAATATCATGAAATTAAAGTCAACCAGCGCATTCCAAAGCTGGTAGAGGGATGCGGCACATATGGCGATCCGTATGCCGTTAAGGACGCGACTGAGATGAACGCCATCGCCAACTACATCAACAACCAAACTGCGCTCGACGGTTGGGAGGTCACCATTGCCGTCAACCAGAGTACGCTCTGTACTCGCCGCAGCGACAATAAAACCGACAATGAGGTTACGTACGTCTATAAGCAGGCGAAAGACACTGGGAAGAAGTGGGAAAAGAAGACCGGCGACACCACTGATCCTTCGGCCACACTTTCCGACGAGATGATGCACCGCTATATCCAAAGCGCGTACTACAGTATTGAACCTACCGGGGGTAATACGATCACCCTCGACGGCGCATCGTTTGGCGGTTTTGGCAACAAAGCCAACCCGTTCCGTGGCGTCATCGTTGGCAACCCTAAAGGTGATAAAAAGGCAACCATCAAGATAGAGAATAACGAGGGTTCGCTTCGCGGCCTTATTCCCTATAGTTACGGCAGCGTGGTGCGCGATCTGAATATTCGCTATGTGAACGCGTCGGCGACTATTACTTATTCTGCCAAGGATGCCGACGGTGTTCCGACGTCGTTCTTCGGTGGCGTTATCGGCTGTATCCTTGGCGGCGATAACATTATCGACGGTGTGGCCGTGAATGGGACAACGCCCGATAACTCCACAACCGGCTTTACGGTTGCTGGTGGCGGAACTAAGCCACATCTTGTTCCCATCGGCGGTTACGTTGGTGCCATTGCGGGCGGCGGTGTGATCTTCCGCAATATGTCAGGGACGTCTTGGCGCGCTGGAACCAGCGACAAGTCTCAGGGTCTTGGAACGGGCAACTTCCGGCAGTACGACAATCCCTACGTTGGTCGTGTGATTGATGGCTATGCCTTTAGCGAGGGCTGCAAAGTCGAAAACGGTAACGCTAACTACAAGATCAACGAGCTCACAAACAAGGGAGCTGCCTGCGTCACTACCACGGGCACCGACAACAAGTATATCGGCACTGATGCCGAGGCACCCGTGACCACGGTGGAAAACGCCCAGGGCCTTTTGGTGCTCTCGGCCATCATTAGCTCGGGTGCGGGTGCTGGAGCGGCACATACTGACTACGCTAATTATGGCGTGTTCCGCGGCTCCAAGGCGTACTGGGGCAGCGATAAGCAGGACCCGGCGATAAACGGCTACCTGTTTGGCAACAAGGAATATGGTAAGGTGCGAAATGCCAGCTACGACTGCGTGGGCAAGCCTGCGAGCGCTTCCGGCGATTTCGAAACCGCCAAAAACGATGACCAGAAGGCCCCGGGCAAACAGGGGTGGCACGGCCCGCTCAACCATGATGACGATGTAAATTCGCCCTACCTGGTGGCGTCCTACGCTGCCGACTACCAAACGGGCTACGTGTGCGCGTCGAAATCGATCGGCATGAGCCTGGAGTTCAAGGAAAATGCCACCTATGATATGACTGGCTACGGCACGGGATACGTGGGTCTCAGCGGCCGTTACTATTCCAATGCTTGCAGCTCGAACGAGGCGTCCACCGATCGCGACCGCATCACGCCGCACGTGGCAACGATCGACGGCAACGGGGCCACCATCACGGTGGGCACCAAAGATGCCACTTACGGCGTCGTCGAATATGCCGATGACGACTATAAGGTCTCGGGCGTGGGCGGCCTATTCAGCACCGTGATGTTCACCTCAACCAATGTGGGGCAGAGCGTCACCGCGAATGACGGCGCTCAGGTCAAAGACCTCACCTTTAGTAACTGCAACGTATCGCTCACGTACAAAGACGCCAACGGTAGCATTGCCTCGGGACCGGCATCGAACGACCTCATCGGCACCGGCCTTTTGGCGGGCGCAACGGCCAACTACGACGGCAACACGCGTGGCGTCTACCGCAACGTACAGATGAAGAACTGCACCGTGTTGGGCGCAAAGAGCGTAGGAGGGCTTCTTGGCAGCTCGGGCCGTACCAGCCGAAGGACGGATAACGACGTGACCTATATGGTCAATTTCGGCTCCGGCACGCAGGCGCCCGCGAATCTCTGTGACTGCTCATACACTGGCCTTAGCGTCACGGGCGAGAAGTACGTTGGCGGCTATGTGGGTGCGATCGCCTCGCCGTGCGGCGTGTGGACAACCGCGGCCACAGGGGTATACGAGAAGACTATTGGCAAAAACTCGACCATAACCGCCACGGGTACAACACCCTACGTGGGCGGCGTGTTCGGTTATACCTCCAGTAACGTATCGGTGAACACCAAAATTGGCATCACGGAAGCCGTCGCATCGAGCACGGCAGTCATCTCTGGGGTAAATGTACTCGCCACCGGGTCGAACACCGATAAGTACATGGGCGCCGGCGGTGTGGTCGGAAGCGCCTATAGAGGCGTTATTTCTATAAGCAACGTGCGCATTGATGCCGGAGGCGATGCCAAGAGCGCCATCATCGGCGATGCCACCGGAACGAACAATAGCATCCGTAATGCGGGCGGCTTGATTGGCGAGGTCACGAGCAGTGGCAGCCCCAACACGTACTGGTTTGAGGACTGTAGCGTCGAGAATATCAACATTGCCGGCACCGACCAATGCTCGGGCGGACTTATCGGCTACTACTTCAGCAATGTGAACATAGCCTGCAACAATATCGCGATTGAGAGCGCCACGATCAAGGGCAGGTGGAGCGGCGGTCTACTTGGCGCGATTAACAGCGGTGCCGACGTCATCAACGTCACCAACACAAAGGTATCTAACACAACGTTTGGCGGAACCTCCAACGGCGGCATTGCGGGCGACGGACGCGGCCAGTTCCATCTGGTAAACGTGCTCATGGACAGCAATACCTACAAATTGGGCTCTAAGCAGGGCGTGCTCTTAGGCGAGGTTGACACAAACGGCTATAGCCTCTCCGCAGCGGGCGTGAACGTAAAGCTCGGCAACGGCAAGACCACGCGTGATCTGCCGCCGATGGTTTACACGACCAATGCGGCCGCCGTAAACATGAAGTCGTATATCGCGTTTGGTGACTATAACGACACACTGGAAGCACCTGACAAGGGGATCACGCTCTACGGCGCGGACAATACCGCCACCACGGCAGCGAGCCCGTATGTGACCACGAGCCCCGTAAGCACGCTGGCGGCGCGTGCCTCCGACAACGACACCACCGATCGCTACCTGTTTGGCGACGGCGCCACCATCGACACCGCGGCGACCGTCCAGAGCGAGGCAGGCACCGGTGTTGCCGATCGCTACACCTACACGAATATCGGCGGCATTAATGACAACGGCGCCTATCAAAATAAGTCGAGCTACGATGCCTCATCCGTGGCCAGTAAGTTCAATTCGAATAATGATACAAGCAGCAACCAAGCCACAGCGGATTTCCCTGTTTTGGTGATCTCTGGCAACGACAACACGACGGTCAAGAGCTATCTAAACATCGTCACGAACGGCGGCTTCTCCGATGCCTGCAGATTGAATAACGAGAATGGCACCAATCCGCACGTGACGGCCAAAGCAGAGGTTTTCCAACTCAAGGACGGTGTGTTCGTTAAAGACGGTGACGCGTCGAACAATCCCACGCTTCGCGTAGTGAACAATGGCAAGAACAATATGTCGTTTAGCCCAAGCTCCGATTGGGACAACGGCAAAGGTCGCTTTACGCTCCTGACCGTTACCTTTACCGAGGCGGGTCAGAGCTACAACGTTCAGGTGCCGATCATCGTTAAGCGCAAGCTCGAGATCGATTTCACTGCAACGTATGATTACGGCACTCAATTTAAAGAAAAAGACTACGCTAACCTTGGAAAAGATGCACACGTGCTTACGAGCTTTGGCGAGCCGATGACGGGTCTGCTTACCTGGACATACAATTCTGCCAATGGGAAGGAAGTCGACTTTGGCTGGGACAGCTATATGGCTGCTGGCGGCTCGATGAAGGGGCTCGGCAAGAGTATCCTCTTCAATGGTGCCGACGGAAGGTTGCCCCAGGGCACCCAGCTTACGCTCATCGATGCGAACGTTGATGGCAAGGCCGGTGGCAGAGAGTATCACTATACGGTGGGCGAAGGCGGAGCAACGAGCGTTTCCCTGAGCGGAAACGACGGCTTTAAGGATTCTGCGGGCAATCCATATCAGGAGCGATGGCTGAGCGAGATCTTGGGTGTGTCGGCCACGCAGGATGGCGCCGGCACATGGACCGTGTGTGATAACGAGGCAGAGGCGACCGCTAAAGCGAAACTCGATGGCAAGTGGACGCTGTTTAAGGTTGCGGGTGCTGACGTTCCCAGCAACAGTCGCTATACGCTAAAGGTACCCAAGGAGAAGGATACCGGCAGAGAGAAGCGTGCATCGGAGAGCGTCTACCTAGTTGTCAACGTGCCCAAGTCGGGCGACGGCGTGACGCAAGCTAGTATCAACGGTTTTACGGCTTCGTCTATTGACTCGAATTCTTCGGGTGGCCGCATATCTTGGAATCTGCATCATGTTTTACGCACCGATGGCAGCGACGATATTCAAAACAGTACGGCATCGACATACAGCATCTTGTCCAATTATGAGCAGAATGTAGTCGACAAAAAAGATGGGGCGTGCATTCCGGTTTCGAAGTCGGAGGACGGTGCCGCCTACGTTCTTTCTCTCGATGTCATGGATACGGTTACGTTTAGCCCGAGCCAATACTATACAGAGAGCGACCATCTGTTCTATCAGCTCGATACATCGCTGTGTCGCTATGGCGCCAACAACAACCTAATGGGAGTAAGCAGTTTCCCGAGCGGAACTTCGGCAATTGCGAAGTTCTATGTTGCCATCGGCAATCAGAACTACAGGTGGAGTGGCAGAGATTGGGAGCCGTATGACGCTTCGACGCCTGCGTTTACACAGATTGTGACGGATACGGGTGATGACTCACTGAGGCTCACGCTCGACCATGACCTTGCCGGAATCCGCAAGCGTGCAGCGGGCGGATCCTTTACCGTGCGTACGGTAGTGGAAGAGATTCGCCTTACGCCGGACGGCTGCAACAAGGTTATCTCCCTGTCCAAGCAGTCTGGCGAGGACGCCTGTACCAAGATGTCCTATACCGCCAAGCTTTCGACGCGTAAGGAAGGCCTTAATACCTCGAGCCTGACGCAGACGAAGCGCGGTAACGTCGGGTACTATCGCATGGACACGGGTGATACGACCATTACGCTATCGGCGCCTGAGAAGTCGCAGCTTGGCATTAACGTGGACGACCTGCGTCCGATCGCGAATGGCACGATTGGTCTGGGTGCCACGTATGAACTGGGTGGACTCAGCAACGCCGCCGAGGCAATTGCGAACGCAGACTCTGTTGTGTACACGCTCGAGCTGCAGCGCCGCGGAACCGACGGCACGTATGAGAGTGTAACGGATGATATCTCCAACTACGTAACAGTGACGGAGAGTAAGCTTGCCGCGGTCGCTCCCTCCGGTAGCACGATCACCTTCACTGACTCGAAGGAGAATGGCAAGTTCAAAACGCAGAACGGTAATACGACGTTTAGCCTGCCCTTTACCGTTAAGGTCAACACGCAGGTTGAACAGCGTGAGCAGTTCTACGCGAACTATCGCTTGGTGATGACAGCGAGCCTGGTTAAGGGTGACGTGGCGAGCGCAACGCCTCAATCGCCCGACTATGTGACCTATACGCTCACGAGGGTGAACCTCAACGGCATCGACCACTAGTTCCGAAGCCAACTGGCTTCGCAAAGGGGGCGGCAACCACCCGGTTGCCGCCCCTTTTCTTGTTCTCCTGGCCTGCTGCTGCCCCAGCTTCCCACCTAGCTTTCCAGCTTTCCACCTTAGGTGGTAAGTTAAGTGGAAAGCTGGAAAGCTAGGTGGAAAGCTGGAAAGTAAGTGGAAAGTTGACATGTAGGTGCGGGCTGAAGAGGGGTTAATAATTACACAAACCATACCAGCCAAACAAAAAGATACCAATCTGGTTGGTAAAACACCGTCAATGAGCCGCGAGCTAACTAGCTGCGTAAATAAAACCTAAAGAACTGTTGCAAATTAATGGCAAATGCCCAGATGCCGCCGTGCGATTTTCAATTAACTGTTACGCGCAAACAGCAAAATGCTACTATCTAACATGCACGTAAGAAAGCAGATTAACGGTTAAGGCTAAGAAGTGGCAGGTATGTCGGAAGCAACAAGGACTCGCACGCATGCGCCCGAGGTTAGGCAGCGCGCCGTCGAGGTCCCCCAAGAGGGGGTCGGTCATCGCGCCCTCGCCGCGGAGCTCGGCATTCCCCAGGCCACGGCTCGTCAGTGGGCCCGCGCATATGCCGTGGGCGGTGCCGACGCCGTTCTCAACGCCGGTTCGCATCATCACACCTATTCGTACGAAGTTAAGCTCGCCGTGGTCAAGGACCGCTTGGAAAACGGCTTAACGGTTCGCGAGGCCATGATCAAGCACAAGATTCCTAGCGAGTCTTCGGTCAAGGCTTGGTGCCGTCAGTACCGCGAGAGCGGTGAGTCCGCACTGGTCGATAAGCCGCGCGGTCGCAAGCCGCGCGTTAAAAAGGCGGAATAGCAAACGGGATGGTGCACCCACAGGGGCGCATTTTTCTTGCCGCCCCTCTGCTCCAATGCGGGCGTGCCCTTACCCCGTACGCCTAAAACTCCCCAGTTGACCGAAAACCCGCCGCCGCTACTCCTCAATTGAGCTATAACGTTAAACAATTGCAGCGTTTTAGCATGGGGGAGTGATGGTATGACGCTACTGTATTTCCTTACCCTGTTTCCGCTGGTACCGGCGCTGGGCATGCTGCTCGCGCGCGGTGACCGCGCCCGCGATGCGGCGGGGCTCATAGGCTCCGGCATTATTATGGCGGTGACAGTTGTAGTCGCCGTCATGTTTTTTGGCACGGGTCCGCAGAGCTTTGAGGTTGCCCCCGGCACCTCGCATGTGCTCTCGATCATCAGTTCCGTTATCGACGTCATCCTGTGCGCTGTCATCCTGTACAACGCGTACAAATATAGGAACGCGCTCACCACGGTGCTCGGCATAGTCCAGCTGGTGGGCTCGCTCGCCTTTGCAGCCATGACGCTGCCCGCGGCCGAAGCCGTCACGGCAACGCCACTCTACCTGGACTACATGAGCGTGATCATGGTCCTCGCCGTCGGCATCGTTGGCAGTCTAATCTGCTTGTATGCCCTGGGCTACATGAAGGACTTCCAGGCCCATGACGAGCACGAGGCCGCGCTGCGCGGGCAGACCGCGCCCGACCGTCGCCCGCAGTTCCTGGCGCTCATGTTCCTGTTCCTCTCGGCCATGTTCGTCATCGTGACGAGCGACAACCTTGAGTGGCTGTTCTGCGGCTGGGAAATCACCACCGTGTGTTCGTTCCTTATGATTGGCTACACGCGTACGCCCGAGGCCATCAAGAACGCCTTTACCCAAATCATCCTCAACATGCTGGGCGGCATCGCGTTTTTGGCCGGACTTATGTATCTGCACGTTAACGGCATGCCGCTGACCATCTCGGGCATGATCGAGCTTTCCGGCACTGGAACCGCGCAGTCCGCGCTGCTGGTGATGCCGGTCATCCTGTTGTCGCTCGCCGCGCTCACCAAGGCCGCACAGATGCCGTTCCACACTTGGCTGTTGGGTGCCATGGTTGCACCCACTCCCACGAGCGCCCTGCTGCACTCGTCAACCATGGTCAAAGCCGGCGTGTTCCTAATGGTCAAGCTGAGCCCGCTCTATGCCATCTATCCCGTAACCGGCTTTATGGTCACGAGTGTGGGCGCCATCACATTTTTGCTCGCTGCCCTCATGGCCATCTCGCAGAGCAATGCCAAGCGCGTGCTCGCGTTCTCCACCATTTCCAACTTGGGTCTTATCAGTGCCTGCCTGGGTGTCGGCGCGCCCGAGGCCGTATGGGCGGCCATCTTCCTGATTCTGTTCCATACGGTGGCAAAGTCGCTGCTGTTCCTGTGCGTGGGTACTGCTGAGCATCATATCGGCAGCCGCAATATCGAGGATATGGACGGTATGTTCAGCCGCATGCCGCACCTGACGCGCTTGATGATGCTGGGCATTATGGGCATGTTTGTGGCACCGTTTGGCATGCTCGTGTCCAAGTGGGGCGCCCTGGTGGCGTTTGCGCAGACCGGCAACGTGCTCATGATCATGGTGCTGGCCTTTGGCTCGGCCGCGACGTTCTTCTTCTGGGGCAAGTGGCTTGCCAAGCTTTCGGGCGTCGACCCCACGGCTCAAAACGTTGAGGTCAATGTCCACAAGACCGAATGGATGGCCCTCAACACCATCGCCGCGCTGCTGATTCTGTGCTGCGTGGCGTTCCCGGTTATCTCGAGCGGCCTGGTGTCGCCTTACTTGGCCATGGTGTTTGGCCGCGTGCCGTACGTTATTGGCAAGGACGCCATGTATCTGATGGTGGTTATCGTGGCGTTTATCGCCGTGGTGCTGCTGACTTCATTCCGCGTGAGCAACAAACCGCACGTAAACGTATATCTTTCGGGCGTGGGAACCGACAAATATCGCCATTTCCGCGGCTCGATGGGACACGAGGTGAAGGCCGAAAAGCGCAATTGGTACTCGGAGGACGCCCTTGGCGAGAAGCGTATCGGCCCCGCGGGCAGCGTCGTGTGCTGCAGCATTATCTTGTTTGCGCTGCTGTGTTGCGCGTGGATTGGGCCCGAGCGGCTTGCCATGAGTGCGCCCTCGGTGCTGCGCGGCAAGTATTTTGAAGGTTCGGGCGTCGTGGGCATCTTTGTAGGTACCGTGGCGTTTGCCCTGCTGGCGCCGCTTGTGGGCGGCCTGATCGACGGCGTTGACCGCAAACTGTCCGCCCGCATGCAGGGCCGCGTGGGCCCGCGCCTGCTGCAGCCCTTCTACGACGTTGCCAAGCTGCTGCGCAAGGCCCCCGCCAGCGTAAACACCATGGACGATACCTATATGGCATGCGCGCTCATCTTTACCGTCGTGGGCGGCGGCATCTTTGTGTCGGGCTCCAACACGCTGCTGTGCGCTTTCATGGTGACGCTCGCCGCGATCTTTGTGGTGTTGGCGTCCGCCTCGACGCAAAGCCCGTTTGCCCAGGTTGGTGCCGACCGAGAGCTGCTGCAGGTCATGAGTTACGAGCCCGCCGTTCTGCTGATGAGCGTGGGCCTGTACCTTGCCACCGACAGCTTCGATTCCATTGCCGTGACGGGGCAGTCGGCCCCCATCATCGTGTACAGCGCGCCCATTTTCCTCGCATTGCTCGCGGTGCTTACCATCAAGCTGCGCAAGTCGCCGTTTGACCTTTCGTACTCGCATCACGCGCATCAGGAGATTGTCCAGGGCGTCGCCACCGAGATGAGCGGCGGCACGCTGGCCAAGATGACCCTCATGCACTGGTGCGAGACCGTGCTGTTTTTGATGTGGGTGGGTATGTTCTTTGTCTGGGACAACCCGGTGAGCTGGGTCGTAGCCCTGGTCGTGATGGCTGCGACGTATTTTGTCGAGGTGCTGATCGACAACACCTTCGCACGCAGCACCTGGCGCAGCTGCTTTAAGCTCGGCTGGGGCGTGGCGCTGGTGTTTGGCCTGCTCAACCTTATGCCCATCCTCGTCGACGTATTTATTTAGGAGGCGGCATCCATGGATCATAAAATGTCGCGCTCGCCGTGGGTTATTCATTACGACGGCTCGAGCTGCAACGGATGCGATATCGAGGTGCTGGCCTCGCTCACGCCGCTGTTCGATGCGGAGCGCTTTGGCGTGGTCAACACCGGCAACCCCAAGCATGCGGATATCTTTTTGGTGACGGGGTCGGTCAATGCCCAGAACCTGCCCGTCGTGCGCCAGATTTACAACCAGATGCTCGAGCCCAAGTGCGTGGTGGCCTGCGGTATCTGCGCGTGTTCGGGCGGCGTGTTCCGCGATGCCTATAACGTGATCGGCGGCGTGGACCGCGCAATTCCCGTGGACGTGTACGCGCCCGGATGCGCCATTCGCCCCGAGACCGTGATCGACGCCATCGTTGAGGCGTGCGGCATTCTGGACCAGAAGGAGGCCGTGATGCGCACCGGCGGCGATCCGCTTACCGTGGGCGGCGCTTCTACCTGGGACGGTGGCGTTGAGCTGGGCGAGGACGGGTTTGTGGCTGCGGGGGCCGGAGCTGATGGTGCTGGCGTCGTCGAGGCCGATTTGTCCGCCGGGAAGCCCGCCGCGCCCGCCGCTGGCGACACGCCCGCTGGGACGCCCGCCGCGCCCGCCGCTGCAAAGGAGGCCGAGTAATGCAAAAGGCAATCTATACCACCGTCGGGATCGACGAGCTCCTGTCGCATGTCCAGGCGCTCAAGGGCGTCGGCGCGCGCTTTGTGCAAATGCACGCTGAACGCAACGTCGACGACGGCTCGTATCGCTTGGTCTATACGTTTATCAACGTTCGTGCTGCTCAGGAGCATATTGCGCAGGACGGCAACTATGCGATTGAGAACCTGGTAGTCGAGGGCATCGACCGGTACCAGGAGATTCCGTCCATCAGCTCGTACTATCCGGCGGTGTTCCCGTTTGAGAACGAGGCGCACGACCTGTTTGGGCTTGCCATCACCGACATGCAGATTGACTTTAAGGGCTTTTTCTACCAGGTCTCGACCGCCGAGCCCATGAGCGTCATCACGCCCGAGGTGAAGGCCGCGCGCGAGAAAACCATGAAGGTCCGTGCCGCCGCCGAGGCCAAGGCGCGCAAGGCCGCCGCCGAGAAGGCCGCCGCGGCTGCGGCTGCTGCAGGGGAGGGCGCTGCGAGTGCTGCTGCCGCCCAGCCCGCTGCGGCTGCCGGCTCCGATGCTCAGCATGACGAGGCTGCCGCAAAGGCGGCGCTCAAGGCTGCCGAGATGGAGGCAAAGCTCGCCGCCATGGATCCCGAGAAAGCGGCCAAGGTCCGAGCGGCGCTTGCTGCCAAGGCCGCCCGCGACAAGCAGAAAAAGGAGGCGTAAGGTCCATGGCACATCGCTCCGTTATTCCGTTTGGCCCGCAGCACCCGGTGCTGCCCGAGCCGCTTCATCTGGACTTGGTGATCGAGGACGACCGCGTTATCGAGGCAATTCCGCAGATCGGCTTTGTGCACCGCGGACTCGAGAAGCTCACCGAAAAGCGCGACATGCACCAGTTTGGCTACATCGCCGAGCGCATCTGCGGCATCTGCGCCGTGGGCCACAGCTACGGCTATGCCAGCGCCTGCGAGCGCATGCTCAATATCGAGGTGCCGGGCCGCGTGCAGTATATCCGCACCATTTTGCATGAGCTTTCGCGCATCCACTCGCACCTGCTGTGGCTTGGTCTGCTCGCCGATGCCTTTGGCTTCGAGGCGTTGTTCTATCGTTCGTGGACGCTGCGCGAGCAGATTCTCAAGATCTTCGAGAGCACCTGCGGCGGCCGCGTGATCCTTTCGATTAACGAGATTGGCGGCCTTAAGCACGACATCGAGGACTCCGAGCTGGCCGGCATTGTCCAGACGCTCGATGCCATGCGTCCCGACTACGAGGCCCTGGTGCATACGTTTTTGGACGACGACAGCTGTGGCGAGCGCCTGCACGGCGTGGGCGTGATCAGCAAGAAGGACGCGCTGGAGCTTTCGATGGTCGGCCCGTTTGGTCGCGCCTCGGGCGTGGACTACGACGTGCGCATGTTCGGCGACGGCGCCTATGCGGACCTGGCTGCATTTGAGCCCATCGTTGCCACCGACGGCGACTGCTATGCCCGCTGTCAGGTGCGTTGTGCCGAGGTCACGCAGGCCATGGACATTATTAAGGAGCTTGTGGGCAAGATTCCGCACGACGGTATCGGCGGGCGCACCAAGCTTACGCCAGCCGACGGCGCGCGCGGCGAGGTTGTGATTGAGCAGCCGCGCGGCGAGGCGTACTACTATGTGCGCGGCAACGGCACCAAGAATCTGGACCGTTTTCGCGTGCGCACGCCGACGTCGCAGAACCTGGCGGGTCTGACACATGCGCTGCAGGGCGTGCTCCTTGCCAACGTGCCCATGATTATCCTGACCATCGACCCCTGCATTAGCTGCACGGAAAGGTAGGCGCGGCATGAGTTTACTGACATTTGCCAAGACGGCCTTGGGCTCTATGGTCAAGCAGCCGGTAACGGTGTGCTATCCGCAGGAGAAGCTGACGGCGCCCGAGCGCTTGCGCGGGCACATCGTTAACGACATGGACGTGTGCATTTGCTGCGGGATGTGCGCGCGTCGCTGCCCGGCGGGCGCACTCGCGGTCGATCGCAAGGGCGGAACGTGGTCGATTGACCCGTATGCCTGCGTGGTGTGCGGCGAGTGCATCGAGAGCTGCCCCAAGCGCTGCCTGACTATGGACACCGCCCGCACTCCGGTTGCGGCGGACAAGACTCCCACGGTAGAAACTAAGCCGGAGTAGCGCTGGAATGGGGCTGGTATAGCGCTGGAATAGGGGCCGGCGGGGCAAAAATGCCCCGCCGGCCCCGCGCGTGAGCGCGCGGTTGTGCCGCTG
>CABRCR010000072.1:0-27805 GCA_902469435.1 uncultured Collinsella sp.
TCCAACGACGAATTCTAGGCGGTGTCCCCTCCCTTTCAAGAAAGGGCGGAGGCGGGGCATTCCCCGCCTCTTACACCACATCTCTGCGCGCTACCCCCGATCGCGACTCTGAAGAACGAAAATCGATGCACTTTTGGCCTCTGGCACCGATTTTTGAGGCCATTTGGCTGCCACCAAACTGGTAACAGTACTCATATTTGGCCCTTTTTGACCACCGGGTTTCCGGCAGGCCCCAAAAGCGGGCCCGAATCGCTCGATCCGGGCCCGCTGGGGGTAGCGAGCACAATCGAGGTGTAAGAAGCAAGAGAGGGCCATCGCCTAGAATCGTCAGCGCCTAGATATTCAACGAGAGGAAAGACAGTGGTCCGCAGCGACATGCTACCCCAGCCGGACCGGGGGCTCGGCCTCGACCGGCCCCAGACCGAGGCATTTCACCGACGAGTTCAAGAGGAAGATAGTCGATCTCCACAACGCCGGAAAGCCCAGGCGCGAGGCCATGGACGAGTGCGACCTCGACAAGAGCACCGTGGAGAGGCGGGTCAAGTCGATAAACGAGACCGGCTCGCCGCGCGCCGCCGACAACCGCACGCCCGAGTAGAACCGGATCCTGGAGCCCGAGCGCGAGAACCGCAGGCTCCGGATGGAGGTCGACGTCTTAAGACGAGCGGCGCCAGCATACGCTCGGAAGTCAGGGCCATGGCGGCCAACGGGGGGGCCGCTGCCCCATATCGGCGCAGCGCTGGCATCGAGGCCTTCTGACCTGTGTCAAGATTTCGGACACGCAAGCTCGAGGAATCAAGCGGCCATAGGCATGGCCTCGGGCTTGGGCTCGGTTCTCTCGAAGAAGGCCGCCATGGCCTCGGCCGGCACCTTGTAGCCGATCGTCGAGCGGGGCCTTCGGCGGTTGTAGTACGCCTCGATGAACTCGACCACCGCGTGCTTGGCGGAATCCCTGGTCGGGAAGCTGCGCCTGTAGTACATCTCGTTCTTCAGCGTGGCGAGGAACGACTCGGCCACCGCGTTGTCGTGGCAGTTGCCGGTGCGGCTGCAGGACAGCCGCACGTCGTTGTCGCGCGCCCATTCGGCCAGAAGCCTGCTGGTGTACTGGGCGCCGCGGTCGGCGTGGAATATCGCGTTGCCGGCCACGTAGCCGCGCGATTTGGCCGACGCCAGCGCCGAAACCACGATGTCGGCGGTCATGCGCTCGGAGAGCGACCAGCCCACCACCATGCGGGTGTTGAGGTCGATGACCGTCGACAGGTACAGCCATCCCTCGCCGGTGCGCAGGTAGGTGATGTCGCCCACGAGCTTGCAGGTTGGAACGGGACTGGTGAAGTCGCGGCGCACCAGGTCGGGCCGGGGCCTGGCCTTCGGGTCGGGGATGGTGGTGCGCTTCCTGGCGTTGGACGTGCAGCCGCGTATTCCCAGCTCGCGCATCAGCTTGCGCACCCTGTACAGG
Source organism: uncultured Collinsella sp. (assembly GCA_902469435.1). Taxonomy (GTDB): domain Bacteria; phylum Actinomycetota; class Coriobacteriia; order Coriobacteriales; family Coriobacteriaceae; genus Collinsella. The sequence continues at coordinate 1,460 of CABRCR010000072.1, forward strand.
GTCAATCCGGAGAACTCGCCGGGCAGGAAGCATTTCACGAACCGGAAGCCGAACCTGCGGTCCGACTCCAGCCACACGCGCCGGACCGCCTCGCGCTCGGCCGACCAGTCTTCTCGCGGGCAGCCGTTGGAGAGCCACGAGTAGAAGCCCGATCGGCTCACGCCGAGCACGCGGGCCATCATTTTCACCGGGAATTCGGCCTTCTCCGCCAACATCATCCGGTAGCATGCGGCTACGCCTGGCTTTTGGCGAAGAAGGCCGCGGCTTTTTTTCAAGAAGGCGTTCTCCATCTCGAGCTCGCGTATGCGCCTTTTCGCCTCGCGAAGCTCGCGGTCCTCGGCCTTGGGGTCGGGCCCGCCGGCAAGCTCGCGCCGGCGGCTCTGCACCCACTTGTTCACGGTCTTGGAATTCAGGCCCAGTTCTGCGCAGCATTCCGTTATCGGCCTGCCCGTCGAGATGATGTAGTCGGCGGTCTCGCGCCTGAACTCGTCGGTGTACTTGGCGGCTGGGTTGGACATAGCATACCGTCCTCTCGGTCGTCGATGAATGCATTCTAAAGGATTGGGCCTCTAGCATGCGTGTCCGAAAAGACGATACAGGTCAGACAACCCAATCAGACGTCGTCTCGAGCACGTCCTCTGCACAGTCGAGCGTGCTTCTGGCCTTGGCACCCTGTTTGAACCACGAGCGCAGGTCCTCGAGCGTGCTGCCCGCTGCGTACACCTTGATTTTGCGACCGCCTTTCGTGGTCACCGTGCAACGGTCGCCGCTCTCGCTATCCTCGTGCGCCGTAACCTTCTTGAGATAATCGCGGCGGAACGCCACGACGCGGGCGTTGCTGATCTCGATGAACCAATCGTCGTCGACAAGCGAGGTGCCCGTGGCACCTCGGCTCGCCATCTCCTCGGCGAAGGAGAAACCGAGTTCGCGCTCCTGTCTGCCGATCTCGTAGATACCACGGGCGGGCATGCTGAGCATGAGCAGAGGCAGGAGTCCCCCTATGAACAGGAAGAGGCATGGGACGAGCAGGAGCAGACGAGCACCGGCGTCGGTGAAAACAGCCATGAAGGCGATCACGAGCGAGAAGACGAGCGCCATACCGTTGAAAACAATCGTCAACGGCTTGATGGCAGACCAACACAGACCCGCCTTGGTCATCGGGCCGTCAACAGCGTCCGAGACCTCGATGCCCTCTTCCTCCAGACGGGCGAGGAGGTTGAGCGAGCACACCCCCTCGAGGCTTATCGAGCAGAACTTCCGGTCGCCCTCGAACAGGTCGATCCTCATCATCTGCGTGTGAAGCGTTGCACGGGTGATGTTGCCAAACGTCGTCTCCTTGCGGATGCCGAAGGCGTTACGCGAGAGAATTCGCTCACCGTCCACGTCGATGCGCGGGATGCTCAGCAGGGCCCAGATGGCCATGCCCGCGAGCGCCATGGCGTGACCGAACCACACAAGTTCGTGGTCCCACTCGCCCAACGAGACGCCCTGCCAGACGTAGACACCCAGCATGAGCAGTTCGAACGCGACGGCGCAGCAGGCGATGATCGTGCGAATGGCAGCGGGCATGCGCACCGTGAAGCGATCGAGGCTGTCCGTCGCCTCACTGCGCTCGCGCGCGCCGCGACGGGCGACCCATGCAGTGAGCGGACCGACGATGAACACCACCATCGCCACGCGCAGGAACGATTCGAGTATGTCGCCCATATTAACCACCATCCCAATAGAAAACGTGAATTTGGGAGACTATAGCAGAGCGAAGCGATCTGCACGGCATCGTCCGGGTGTTTTCGGCATACGGTGGAAACCAGCGGCAGCGGACGTTGAGAACTCACCCAAAAGACGCGATTCGACCGAAGCGATTCTTCTTGACTTGGTCTCAATGTGATACGACATACGCCACTACCTGCGCGGTCTTGCGGCCCTGATCGAAGAGGGTCACACCGATGAGGCGCTCGAGCGCATCGACGCGCTTTGCGAGACCAACGACCGCACCGCTGTGCGCCGCTACTGCGCCAACGAAACGGTCAACATTGCGCTCTCGTCGCTTTCCGCGGACATCAACGCGCACGGCATCACCGCCGACCTGCACGCCGCCGTGCCCGAAACCGTCCACGTGGGCGATGTCGATCTATTCAGTGTGGTATCGAACGCCCTGGACAATGCCATCGCCGCGGCGAGCGCCGCCCCCGAAGGCAAGCGGTTTGTCGACCTGGACCTTCGCTACGAAGACGGTCAGCTTCTATTGCTGGTTTCCAACACGTTTGGCCGTGCGCCGCACATGGTCGACGGCATGCCCGTGACTCAGCACACTGGGCACGGCTTTGGCACCAAGAGCATTATGCTTGCCGTCGAGCGCATGAACGGCAACTGCCAGTTCCGCATTAACGGCGACCGGTTTGAGCTGCGCGCCGTGATGTAGGGGCTGCCGCCAACCTCGCTACAGCGGTGCAGCCGCCGGGGTCAGCTGCTTAATGTAGGCCCACATGCGCTGCTTGGCGGCCTTGTCGGTGAGCGCCGCCTCAAAACCGTCGAGCGCCAGCACGCGGCGCCCCTGCACATGGGCGACCAGGCCGGGCTTGAGCATGGCGGTGTCAAAGTCATCAATTGCCACAAGCATATCGGCATAGGTCTCGCGCATGACATCGGCCGCACTGTTGTCCAGCAGCAGCACCGCCTCGGGGTCCAAGGTCTCCAGCGCCTCGCGGAACAGGTCGCACGTCAGGGCCTCGCCCGCCGCGACCGCTCCGTCGCCCGCGCCGGCGACGCTTGCCAGCACACAAAAATCCTCGGGGGCATATCCGATGGCACCGAGCGCCTTGCGCAACGCGGCGCCATCCGCGCCGGCGGCCAGCTCGCCGCCCGAGCACTCGGCTTCATCCAAATCGCCTTTGACCAGCACAATCGGCGAGCACGCGTTGCCCGCGATACGCACACCGCGATCTGCAAGCGACGCGAGCTCCTGCTCGGTCGCCTGAGCGATGGCTTCTTTTTTCTGGCTTTGTGACGTGGGCATGCGCTCTCCAATCGTTTGCGTGCCCACCATTATATAAAAGAGCCGCCCGCGAGTGGTTGCTTTGCGGGCCGCTGGGTATAAGCACGGTCGTACTGAGTTTTACGCGGCCGAGCCGCGTCGTATTATGGAGGTCACCATGGCTGACATTAAGCAGATTACCCCCGAGAACTTCGGCGCTGTCGTCAACGATAGCCTGCCCGTACTGGTTGATTTTTGGGCCCCGTGGTGCGGCCCCTGCCGCTCGCTCTCGCCCATCGTAGACGAGGTTGCCGACGAGCTGGCCGGCAAGTTGGCTGTGGCCAAGTGCAACGTCGACGACAACCAGGACCTGGCCATGAAGTTTGGCGTCATGAGCATCCCCACGCTGATCGTCTTTAAGAACGGCGAGGAGGTCGACCGCTCGGTTGGCGCCTTACCCAAGGCAAGACTTCAGGCACTGCTGGAGAAACATCTGTAATACGCTTGTTACTTGTCTGCCGTCCATGAGCGGTTTCGCACCGCTCACCGGAGTGCCAAACGCAAGGCATGCGACCACGGATAGTATGGTAGTTACAAACAGCCCCCAGTGAACGGGTGCGGGTCGCACAGGCTCGCACCCGTTTTCTTATGCAGCTGCGCGCAAAGCGGGCGTAGTAAAATCTGAACCACTGAACTGCCCCATACAAAAGGAGATTTCCCATGCATGATGTTGGAATGAACATGAGCCAGCTTGCCATGAGCGTCAAACAGGTCGACGACACCATCGAGCTCGCTCACGAATGGAGCCATCAGTTGCTGCATGCGACCGAGAATTTTGACATGGAGCGCATCGGCGCCAAGCTCGAGGCCGCCATGGCCGCGTTGCACGAGGCGCATGACGCGCTCGAGGGCTACGAGGAAGCCATCGAGGCCGACCACAACTCCGTCGGCTCCGTGAAGCTGGTGTAAGGTGGCCGAACACGAGCACGGCTGCGGGTACGAGCACGAGCATCCGCACGGGGCGGACGGTGACGCGGGCTGCCACTGTAGTGGCTCCGGCTCCGAGCTGGTCCGTTTTTCGGTTACCGCACCGGATGACCTGCTGCGCCGTTTTGACGAACAGATCGCGCGCCGCGGCGACGTGGCCAACCGCTCCGAGGCCGTGCGCGACCTGATTCGCGCCTCGATCGCCAAGGAGCAGATGCGCACGCCCGACGAGCATGTTATCGGGTCGCTCACCATGATCTACGACCACCATACCGGCGACCTGACGCGCCGTCTGGACGAAGTGCAGCACGACTACACCGACGAGATCGTATCGACCATGCACGTGCATCTGGATCACCACAACTGTCTGGAGATCCTGGCACTCAAGGGTCGCGGCGAGCGCGTCTACGAACTAGCCGATCGCCTGCTGGGCCTGCGCGGCGTTAAGCACGGCGAGCTCACGTGCGCCGCCACCAAGCAGAGCCTGGGGCTGTAGCGCACCTACCAAAAAGGGACAGGTTTGTTTTGGCAGGTTTAGCGTTTTACCTACCAAAATAAACTTGTCCCTTTTTGGTCGGTTTTGATGAGGAGTGTCGCATGCGGCATGTGCATATTCATGTGACGGGCATTGTGCAGGGCGTTGGCATGCGACCATTTGTGTATCGCGAGGCCATGGCGCATGGCATTTGCGGATGGGTGCTCAATGCGGGCGACGGCGTACATATCGAGGCGCACGCTCCGGCCGATGCGCTCGATGCTTTTGTTGCCGCGCTTTCTGAGCATGCGCCCGCGGCGGCTCGCGTAGAGCATGTCGAGGTTGTGGACTTGGGGCCTGGCGGTTGGAGTGCTGCCGATGAGCAGGGCTTTCGCATTGTGGCATCGCAGGACCAGACCGCGCACACGACGCTCGTCTCGCCCGATATCGCTACCTGTGACGATTGTCTGCGCGAGTTGTTCGATCCCGCCGACCGACGCTATCACTACCCCTTTATCAACTGCACTAACTGCGGCCCACGCTTTACCATCATCCGATCGTTGCCTTATGACCGAGCGGCCACGTCGATGGATTGTTTTCCCATGTGTCCCAAGTGTGCCGCGGAGTATGCCGACCCACTCGACCGGCGTTTTCACGCGCAACCCGATGCCTGCTTTGATTGCGGGCCGCATATTACGTGGCGCGAGGCTGTGAACGGCGATGCGTGCGGGAATTCGTCCGCGACACCGGCAGTCGGCACCACACGCGAGGCCAGCGACGCCATTATCGAGCGCTGCGTTGAGCTGCTGGCCAGCGGTGGCATCGTCGCCATCAAGGGCCTGGGCGGATTTCATCTAGCCTGTGACGCCGCCAGCGAGCAGGCGGTGGCCGAGCTGCGCCGTCGCAAACGCCGCAGCAACAAACCACTTGCCGTCATGATGCGCGACCTTGCCGACGTTGAACGCCTATGCCATGTCAGCGACGTTGAGCGCGGCTTGCTGGCCGGCAGCATTCGCCCCATTGTGCTGCTGCGCCGACGTGCTGCTTGCGAGAGCGGCGGCTCCCCCGACGCCCTCGCGCTCGCGCCGTCCGTCGCGCACGACCTTCCAGAGCTCGGCATCATGCTCCCCTATACGCCGCTTCAACATCTGTTGCTTGCCGCGGCAGAAACCTGCGGTATGCACGCGCTCGTCATGACCAGCGGAAACCTGAGCGAAGAACCCATAGAAACCGACGACGATCTTGCCTGGGAACACCTCGTTGCCGCCGGCATCGCCGATGCGTTGCTCGGCAACGACCGCGCGATCCTCTCGCGCTACGACGACTCTGTAGTGCGCGTGGTCGACGGCGCCGTTATGCCCGTGCGCCGCGCTCGCGGATATGCACCCCAGCCGTTGCCGTTGCCGGCGCTCGACGGCGCTCCGTCCTGCGTGCTCGCCTGCGGGCCACAACAAAAGGCCACGATTGCGCTCACGCGTGAAGGGACGAACGGCGAGGCAACCTGTTTTGTGTCGCAGCATATCGGCGATGTTGAAAACGGCGAGACCTTCGATGCCTGGAACGCCGCGCGCACGCGCTTGGAAGATCTCTTTGACTTGGCGCCCGCCGCCTTGGCCTGCGATTTGCACCCCAGCTATCTATCGAGCCAGTGGGCGCGCGAGCAGGCACGGGAGCACAATCTGCCGCTCGTCGAGGTGCAGCACCATCATGCGCATATCGCGAGCGTAATGGCCGAGGCCATCGCCGCGGGCCAGCTTACAACCGACGCGCGTGTCCTTGGCATCGCCTTTGACGGCACCGGCGCCGGCACCGATGGGACCATTTGGGGCGGCGAGTTTCTTGTTGCCGGCCTTGGCGGCTTTGAGCGCGCCGCGCATTTACTCACCTGGGCGCTCCCCGGCGGGGCGGCCTCCGTGCGCGACGCCCGCCGCAACGCCTTTGCCCTGCTCAGTGAGCTCGGTCTGCTCGAGCACCCAGGCGCCGCTCGGCTTTTGGGCAGCCTCGACGAGCAAACGCGCAGCGTGACAGCCACCATGATCGAGCACGGCATCAACAGCCCGCGCACCAGCAGCATGGGGCGTCTCTTTGATGCCGCGGCAGCAATTCTGGGCATCTGCGACAAGGCAACCTACGAGGGCGAGCCTGCCATAGAACTCGAAGCCGCCGCCTGGCGCGCGTTCAGCAGTGAAAGTGCCTGCCCCACCGGCAATATGGCCAGCTTTTCCGTAACCGAATCATCCCGTCCGGACGACTTCCATGTTCTGAACTCCAGACCGCTTTTTGAGGCGCTTTTGGAGGGAATCAGGACCGGCGTGCCCGCCGGCAAGCTCGCGCTCGACTTCCATGTCACCATCGCACGCGCGTCGGCCCGCATCGCAAGCGAGATCTGCGTCCGTGAAGACCTCGACACCGTCGCGCTCTCGGGCGGTGTGTTCATGAACCGGCTTTTGCTTCAGCTCCTTACCCACGAACTCAAAGACGCCGGTCTTGCCGTCTTGGTCCCCCACGCTGTACCCGCCAACGACGGCTGCATCGCCTACGGTCAGGCCGCCATCGCTCGCGCTCGCCTCGCGCAGACGGCGTTGCGATAGGCTGTTTTGCCAGCCTGCGCGCCGCCGTCTCACAGGTGTAACGCGTTTGCTCGTGACTCCCGCGAGCGCTACCATCAACTGATGGGTAATTAGGCGCCTATCCAGCGCAAAACGTATAAAGGGGAACATTATGTGCCTTGCCGTTCCCGGTAAAGTGGTCAAACGCGACGACGACCTTAAGGCGACCGTCGACATGATGGGCATCGAGCGCCCCGTTTCGCTGCGCCTCGTGCCGACGGCACAGGTAGGCGACTTTATTCTCGTGCACGCCGGCTTTGGCATTCAGATTGTCGACGAGCAGGAAGCCCAAGAGACACTCGAGCTCGTCAATACCATGACCGAGCTGGCCGAAGAGGACCAGCTCGTCACCAACCCGGCCGAGGCATACTAGTGGCGGCCGGACAGCCGGCGCGCTCCGGTATCGACTTTTCGGCATTTCGCGACCCCAGGCTGGCTCGCGAGCTCATCGATCGTATTCATGCGCTTGTCGGCAGCCGCAGCATCAACCTTATGGAAGTCTGCGGCACGCATACCGTGAACATCGGGCGCTATGGCTTTCGCTCCATTATGCCTGCCGGGCTCAAACTGCTGAGCGGTCCGGGTTGCCCCGTCTGCGTTACCGCCAACCGCGATATCGACCATGCAATCGCGCTCGCCAAGATGGACGGCGCCATCATCACCACCTTTGGCGACATGATGCGCGTGCCAGGATCGTCCACCTCGCTTGCCGCGCAAAAGGCGGCGGGACGCGACATCCGCATCGTCTACTCTCCGCTCGACGCACTCGACATTGCTGAGCAAAATCCCGAACGCCCGGTTATCTTTATGGGCGTCGGCTTTGAGACCACAACGCCCACCATTGCCGCCGCCATCCTAGAGGCCGACGCGCGCGAGCTCCAGAACTTCTCGGTCTACTGTGCTCACAAGACCACGCCGCCGGCTCTGCGTGCGATCTCCAACGACCCCGAAACGACCATCGACGGCTTTATCCTGCCTGGTCACGTCGCTACCATCACGGGCCTGGCACCCTTTAGGTTTTTGGTCGATGAGTTCGAGACCCCCGGCGTAGTCACCGGGTTTGAGCCGGTCGATATCTTGCAGGGCATCTGCATGCTGGTCCAGATGGTTGTCGAGCACAGGCCCGCAATCGACAACGCCTACCGCCGTGGCGTCAATGCAGACGGCAATCCCGTAGCGCGCCAGCTGGTCGAGCAGGTGTTTGAGCCGTGCGACACCACGTGGCGCGGACTGGGACCGATTGCGGCTTCGGGTCTTTCCATCCGACCCGAATTCGTGCGCTTTGATGCCGGCACCCGCTTTGACGTACCCATTGAACCGACGGTCGAGCCACGCGGCTGCCGCTGCGGCGACGTGCTGCGCGGAGCCATCACGCCGAGCGACTGTCCTCTGTTTGGCCGCGCTTGCACGCCCGAACACCCCGTCGGCCCCTGCATGGTGAGCTCCGAAGGCAGCTGCGCGGCGTACTTTAGATACCGCGACTAGCCCGGACGCTCCCGCGTACCGGCACCACCCACGATTGGAGTTTTCGATATGTCCCGTAATGCCACCGATAGCACTGTCCTGCTGGGCTACGGCTCCGGCGGCCAGATGATGAAGCGCATTATCGATGAGGTCTTTCTGGATGCCTTTGGGTCGCCCGAGCTGCTCGCGGGCAACGATGCCGGCGTCGCCGCGCTGCCCGCAAGCGGGCGAATCGCCATGTCGACCGACAGCTTTGTGGTAACGCCGCAGTTCTTCCCCGGCGGCAATATCGGCCGCCTCGCCGTATGTGGAACCGTCAACGACGTCGCGACCTCGGGCGCCAACGTGCGCTACCTCTCATGCGGCTTTATCCTCGAAGAGGGCTATCCCATGGACAAGCTGCGCCAGATTGTGCAAACCATGGCCGAAACAGCGCGCGAGGCGGGCGTGTCCATAATCACCGGCGACACCAAGGTGGTCGAGCGTGGAGGTGCCGACGGCGTCTACATCAATACCGCCGGCGTGGGCGAAGTGCCCGCGGGCGTAGCGCTCAGCGGTGCAAACTGTCGGCCCGGCGACGCCATCCTGGTATCGGGTACGCTAGGCGACCACGGCATCGCCATCATGAGCCAGCGCGAGGGCTTGGCGTTTTCGAGCAACATCGAAAGCGACGCTGCGCCGCTCAATCATCTGATTGCCGATGTGCTCGCCGCCGCCCCCGATACGCGCTGCTTCCGCGACCCCACGCGCGGCGGCCTGGCATCCACGCTCAACGAGTTTGCCCAGGCCAGCGGCGTCGCCATGGAGATCGACGAGGATGCCGTGCCCGTGCGCCCCGACGTGCAGGCGGCATGTGAGATGCTCGGCTACGATGTGCTGCAGGTGGCAAACGAGGGCAAGATGGTCGCCGTGGTGCCGGCCGAGCAGGCCGATGCCGCGCTGGCGGCCATGCGCGCCGCCCGCTACGGCGAGAATGCCGCCATCATCGGTCGCGTGCTGCCGCTTGCCGAGGACGCCCGCCCCGCCGTGCGCGTACGCACCGGCTGGGGATCGACCCGTATTCTCGACATGCTCGTGGGAGAGCAGCTGCCGAGGATTTGCTAGCGGCACATTCTCGCAGACGGCGCGATGCAGCTCGATATCCCTTGAAGATGTTCAGATTCCAAACAAGCCCGATGCGTAAGCCCAGTATTATGAGGTGCGTTTTTAAACCCAATGACGGGAGCTTTCATGGCAGCAGCTTTTTCCCATGTGATCTTTGATCTGGATGGCACCATCCTCAACACGCTCGAGGACCTGGCGGCCGCTAGCAACCATACCTGCGAGACGCACGGCTGGCCTACGTTTGCCGTTGACGAATACCGCTATAAGGTGGGAAACGGCATGCTCAAGCTGGTCGAGCGCTTTATGCCCGCCGAGTATGCGGGCGACGGGCGCGCCTTTGAGCAGACGCTTGCCGAGTTTAGGGCTTACTACGGCGAGCACAAGGAGGACCACACCGCCCCCTATGCCGGCACAATCGAGATGCTCGACCGCCTGCGCGCCGCGGGCATCCAGCTTGCCGTGCTCACCAACAAGGACCACATTTCGGCGGCCCCGCTTATCGAGAAGTACTTTGGCCCCGACCGCTTTGCGCTGGTCCAGGGCCGTGTCGACGCTTTTCCGCCCAAGCCCGAGGCGCCCGTCACGCTGCATGTGATGGAAGCGCTGGGCGCCGACCCGGCGACCACGCTCTACGTGGGCGATTCCAATGTCGATATCCTGACCGGTCATAACGCCGGCCTTAAGAGCGCGGGCGTCAGCTGGGGCTTCCGCGGCCGCGCAGAGCTGGAAGCCGCCGGCGCCGACTACGTGGTGGACAGCCAGGCAGAGCTCGCGGCGCTGATTCTAGGCGAGTAACGAAGCCGCCGCTCCATGCGGCTGCGACAATTCTTCCGCAAGGAAAGCGCATCCCGTTTTGGAGCTCCGGAATGGGATGCGCTTTCCGTTTGAGGCGCGTCGGGGAAACCGTATCCCGTTTCAGAGCAATATTCCGGGTCGCGGTTTCCGCAACCCGCCCCATCCGGAAACCGCGACCCGGAATTCGGCCAAAAAACCGGGTCGCATTTTCCCGAGCATTTGATACGGCGTTGATACAAGGAGTGTCCCCAACTGCCGGCAGAAAAGGAACGTCCCCAAGTGCCGCCTCAATGACTACCATGGCAACGCCGCAGGTAGAGGACGGGCAGCGAGCGGGCACCAGTGCGAACAAATTGGCATGAAAAGAGGACGGTATAGACCTTCTGGTCATGCCGTCCTCTTTGAATGACAAGTTGTCGCTCTGGTGCCCGCGCAGCGTCGGGCAGTTACGGCGTTTGGTAAAACGCCGTAACGAACTACCGCGTAACTCCCCTAGCTCATCATCGCATTCATCATCTCGTTGGTTGCGGAATCGTCGGCAGACCACTCGCCGTCGTCATTGCAGGAATACTTGAAGGTGACCTTGGTGTCCTTGGTCTTAGCAGCCTTGGTCACATCGACCATAACCTGACCGGCCATCTTGTACAGCTCGTCATCGGAAGGCATCGAATCGAGCGCGGCGACCTTCTCCTGGTACTGGGTGGCAAAATCCTCAACGATCTGGTTCATGGACTTGCAGGTAATGGTGACCTCGGCAGTTGCGGTACCCTTGTCCTCGTCGACCGTCACGTCGCCGATCTTGTAGTCAAAGCCCTCGAGATAGCTCTTGGCGTACTCCTTGGGATCGATGCCCAGCTGCTCAAACTCGTCGCCCGAGGCCTCTTCCAGGCCGGCGAGGAAGTCGTCGCCACCGTTCTTGACCTCGTCAAACTGCGTCGTAAGATCCTCGGTGATGAGCTCCTCAACCGAAGGACCTCCGCAGCCGGAAAGCACAACCACGCACGCGACCAGAACAGCCATCAGGGGCGCAAGCAGCAGCTTCTTCTTCATGACATTCCTCCCAACAAGCGGCACCGCGCTTCCCGACGCGGTGCACGTCGTAACAATAAGGCCATACTAGCCGATAACGAACACCCCCGGCAAAGCAAAGGCGCAATCGGCTCGATTTAACGTCCGAACGGTTTACCGGTCCGCCCAACGCGCAATAAAACGTTCCGCCGCATTGTAATAAAAAAGGGCGGCCGGATAACCCGACCACCCTTGCACATCCTTATGTTGCCGCAGTTTACTTGCGGACGACCCTGACGATGGCATCGCCGGCGGCGACAGCAGAGTCAGCCTCGACGGCGAGCTCGACGTCGGCGAACTCGGCGGTGTTGGACACAGCCACGACGACGCAGTCCTTGTAGCCGGCAGCGGCGATCTTGGCGCGGTCGATCTTGAGCATGGGCTGGCCAGCCTTGACGACGTCGTCGGCCTTGACGAAGCCCTCGAAGCCGTCGCCGTTCATGTTGACGGTATCGACGCCAACGTGCACCAGAACCTCGATGCCGCTATCGGACTGCAGACCCACGGCGTGACCCATGGTGACGGTCACCTTGCCGTCGCAGGGAGCGTAGACCAGATCGTCCTCGGGCCACACAGCGCAGCCCTTGCCCAGAACCTCGCCGCCAAAGACGGGATCGGGCACGTCGGCCATCTTGATGACCTTGCCCTTGACGGGCGAGCACAGCACGTCGGCGCCGGCAGAAGCAGAGATGGAGGCCGGAGCAGCGACAGCCGCGGGCTCAGCCTTCTTCTTGAACATATCAAACAGACCCATACGTTTTCTCCTCTTGATTAAGCGCAACGTTATGCGCATGCCTATGGTGATTATAGTGCCAAATGGTTCAAATGCTAAGGTGGGGACTCGAATCGCGAGCCCATCCCAACGCTTTCCCCGGTGGCACTCATATTGTCGATTAATCCAGGCCCTCGGCACCGTTGGACTTGATGATCTTCTGGTAGGCGTAGAAGCTGTCCTTGCGGCGTCGCTCGTAGGTACCGGTGCCGTCGTCGTACTTATCGACGTGGATGAAGCCATAGCGCTTGCGCATCTCGCCGGTGCCGGCGGACACCAGGTCGATGGGACCCCACCAGGTGTAGGCGATCAGGTCGACGCCGTCGGCAATGGCCTCGCCCATGGCCTTGATGTGGCTCTGCAAGTAGGCGATGCGGTACGGGTCGTGGATGGAACCGTCCTCCTCGACCTCATCGTAGGCGCCCATGCCATTCTCGACCACCATCAGCGGAATCTCGTAGCGGGCGTAAATCTCGTTGAGGGCGATGCGCAGACCCAGCGGATCGATCTGCCAGCCCCAGTCGGTGGACTCCAGATAGGGATTCTTGCCGCCAAAGGTCATGTTGCCCTCGGTCATCTCGTGATCCTTGTGGGTGCCCACGGTGCCGGACATGTAGTAGCTAAAGGTGTAGAAATCGACCTTGCCGTCGGCGATATCCTGCAGGTCACCGTCCTCCATCACAAGCTCGACATCGTTCTCGGCCCAGAAGCGCTTGGCATAGAACGGATACTTGCCGCGCACCTGCACGTCGGAGCAGTACCAGTTCATGGTATTCATCTCCTGCTGCGTGGCGAACACGTCGGCCGGATCGCACGTGGCGGCATAGGAGAGGATGAAGCAGTCCATGTTGCCCATCTTAAACTGCGGATAGTGCTCGTGGGCATAGCGCACGACGCGGCCGCTGGCGACAAACTGGTGATGCAGGGCCTGCATACGGGCCTGCGGCGTGGTGTGGACCGCCGAAGCCGGGCCCTCAAAGCCCTGGATCATGCTGGTCCCAAAGAGGTTACCCATGTCCTGGGTGCCGCAGTTGATCTCGTTGAAGGTGAGCCAGAACTTGACCTTGTCCTGATAGCGGTCGAAGACGGTCTGGCAGTACTTCTCAAAGAAGCCGATGAGCTCGCGGCTCGCCCAGCCATTGTATTTCTCGACCAGGTGATAGGGCATCTCGTAGTGCGACAGGGTCACGAGCGGCTCAATATTGTGAGCGCGCAGGCAGTCGAAGACGCGGTCGTAGAAGGCGAGACCTGCCTCGTTGGGCTCGGCGTCGTCACCGTTGGGGAAGATGCGGCTCCAAGAGATGGACATGCGGAACATGTTGAAGCCCATCTCGGCGAACAGCGCGATGTCCTCCTCGTAGTGATGGTAGAAATCGATGCCGTCATGGTTGGGGTAGAAGCGGTTAGGGTCGATGTCGATCGTAATCTGGCGCGGCTCCTTGTAGCTGCCACCCAAGAAGTGGTCGTCGACCGACGGACCGCGGCCGTCCACGTTCCAAGCGCCCTCAAACTGATTGGCGGCCGTGGCGCCGCCCCAATAGAAACCCTCGGGGAACTTGATGTTTGCCATGAGCATCTCCTTTGCATTGCGGGTCGATAGGCCGAGTATCGCCCACGCACGCGACAGGCAGGGGCAGGGGTGCCAAACCCGACACTTCTTTTCGCAGACGCGCGCTGCAACAGCGCTGCAGCTGAAACTTTTTGACACCGAAGGAGCGAAGACGATCCGCCCCGCGCTTACCGGCGGTATGCCGCGGGGGTGCAGCCATACTTGTCGTGAAACTTACGGTAGAAGAAGCTCATGTTTTCATAGCCCACCGCATGCGCAGCCGCCCCGGCCGTGGCGCCGCCGCGCAGAAGCTCGGCCGCATGTACCAGGCGTCGCTCCTGCACAAGCTGCCTAAAGGTCTTGCCCACATGCCGCTTAAGGAGCGCCGTCGCATAATTAGGGCTCAAGCCAAACTCCGCCGCCATCCCCTCGAGGGAGCACGCGGCGAATTCGCGATCGATATAGCCGAGCATTCCCGTCACCAGGGCAGTGGGCCCCGCCGCGCCGTCCGCCGCGCCGCGCACCAGCTCGCGCTCGTAGCAATCCATGAGCTCGGCCAAAAACAGCTGAAACAGACGCAAGACGATCTCGGGACCGTTGGGGCTCGGGTCGTACAGCTCGCAGAGCATCTCCTGCATGTAGCGCCGAATCCGACGGCTCTCGCCGCAATGAAAACGGACATGGCCCCGATGGTCCGTCTCGCTGTTGAGCGCGTTGAACAAAAACCGCGAGACCGCGCTCTCGCGCGAGAGGCTCGACTCGAGACTCCGGCGCAAAAAAGAGCGTGAAACGGTCATGCTCAGCATGATGTCGTCCTCGCCGAGCGCCGCCACGGCATGAGGGCAAAGGGCGTCGAGCAAAAGCACCTCGTTGCGGCGCAACTCGAGCCTCTCCCCCGCCACCGTCTGCGGGCAGCGCCCGCGATACACATAGCTCATCTCCACGTAATCATGCACGTGCTCGGGAACTGCATTAAAACGCGAGTTTTTCCTTATCGTCAGGCCACGCGGCATGCCGGGCTGGGCATAGGCAAACCCTGGCTGCCCAATCTTGCGCACTGGGCATCCGTCGATTTCGACATGCTCGGTCATAATCGACCAATCAAATGCCATGCCGTCTTTATAAGCGATCTCACTGGCGCTCAGTTCGCTGAGCCTACGCTCGAGCTCGTCGATCTCCATGGCTTGCCAATCGTTGATTTGGTCATAGTTCGTCGTGATTCAGATATTAGCAGAACGCGCCGACGCGTCCATAATCTGTGCTATGCAGCAGATCGATCGAGCCAAGGAGGATCCATGACCGCGTACTATCAGCAGGTGCTCGAGGGCACATACGACAACCACGTGCTTCCGTTTTTGTGGATGAAGGGCGAGAGCCATAAGACCATTGCCGAGTATCTGGAAAAGATCGCCGGCGCCGACATCCACGAGGTCTGTCTCGAAAGCCGCCCACACCCCGATTTTTGCGGCGAGGGCTGGTGGCGCGACTTGCGCTTTGTCATTGACGAGTGCAAGCAGCTGGGCCTTAAGCTCTGGATCTTGGACGACGCGCACTTCCCCACGGGCTTTGCCAACGGCGCCGTCAAGGAGGCCGTGCCCGAGCTCCGCAAGATCGTGCTCACGCACCGCACGTTCGACATCGTGGGCCCCACGTCCGCCGCGAGCATCGCGCTCGCCAACATGCTCGACAAAACGGAGCGCTTCTACGGCGTGACATTTATGCAGGACGGCAGCCCCGTCGACGTCGCTTACCGAGTAATCGACGATGCAGACGGCAACCCCAGCCGCCTGGTCTTCGATGCACCTGCGGGCCTCACGCAGGCATGCGTGATGTTCACGAGCGGCAAGACCTCCTACAACGAGGACTACATCAATATGGTCGACCGCGCCTCGGTGGCGCAGCTCATCGATGCTGTCTACGAGCCGCATTTTGAGCATCTGGGCGATGAGTTTGGCAAGACGATCCTGGGCTTTTTCTCCGATGAGCCCGGATTTGCCAACGAGAAGGGCACCACGGGCCCCGATGGCATCTCGGACACGCTCATCGGCAAGGCCACCGCGCCCCTACCCTGGTCGGCCGAGCTTGAGCGTCGCCTGCGCGCGGCACTGGGCGAGCGCTACCTGGCCGAGCTCCCGCACCTGTGGGACCGCGAGCCGGCCGGCGCGCACGTACGCCACGTCTATATGGACATCGCGAGCACCCTCTATAAGGAGTGCTTCTGCGACCAGCTCGGAGACTGGTGCCGCGCGCGCGGCGTGCAGTACATCGGCCACGTTATCGAGGACAAGGACTGCCACGCGCGCCTGGGCGTGGGCGCCGGGCACTACTTCCGCGCCGTGGGCGGTCAGGACATGGCGGGCGTCGACATCGTGATCAACCAGCTGGTACCCGGCATGGACCGCGGCCTTCACAGCTACGGACGCGGCGTGTGGGACCTCGAGTTCTATAACTACGTGCTGCCCAAGCTGGGCTCCTCGGCAGCACACCTCGATCCCAAAAAGCAGGGGCGCTGCATGGCCGAGGTCTTTGGCGCATTTGGATGGCACGAAGGCCTACGCGAGATGAAGTGGATCGCCGATCATTTTTTGGTGCGCGGCGTCAATTGGTTTGTGCCGCATGCCTTTAGCATGGCCGCCTTCCCCGACTGGGACTGCCCGCCGCATTTCTATGCGCATGGCCAAAACCCCCAGTTTGCACACTTTGGGCAGCTCATGAGCTACATGAACCGTACGGCGAGCCTGCTGAGCGGCGGGCGCGCAACGACCCCGGTGGCGCTTCTCTACCATGCGGACGCCGAGTGGACAGGCGAGGCGAACTTTATGCAGCATGCCGCCTCCGAGCTTATGCGCGCGCAGGTCGACTTTGACATCGTGCCGGCAGAGGCATTTGAGGACGCAGGGCGCTATGCCGTTGAAATTGCCGCAGACGGTAGCGGCTTTGGCGTGAACGGCCAGGCATACCGCTGCCTGGTGATGCCCGGAGCCGAGTTTGTCGGCGGAGCCGTGCTCGACTTTGCCGCGCGCGCCGCAGCCGCAGGTGTTGCCGTGTACGCGCTGGATGAGTTGCCGAGCAAGCGCTACGACGGTGATATTGCAGCCCGCGAGGGCTTTGCCTCCGTGGATGCAGCCGCGGTCGCCGGCATCAAGCTCCTGGCAACCGCCGAGCTCGCAGGCACGCTTGCCGACGCCGGTATGCAGACCGTGGTTTGTGCCGAGTCCCAGCCCTGGCTGCGCGCACTGCGCTACGAGCGGGCGGGCGAGACCTATCTGATGCTCGTCAACGAGCATCCCAAGCAGGGTATCTCCACTCAGATTGCGCTTGCCGACGGCATACCCGTTGCAGGCGCGCGCCTCGACCTGCTCAACGGCACCGATCCCGCCGCCTTTGACGGCACGCTCGAGCTGGCTCCCTACGAGAGCTGCATCGTGGTCCTTGGGGCTACAGGTTCCGCCGGCGCGGCAACTGCTGGAGACGAAGCCACATGCGTCGACGGGCCCTGGGCGGTTGCCTTCTCTGCCCCTGGTACCGATGCCTTTGGCGAGTCTGTTGAGCTTGCAGACCTGCACGACCTTTCCTCGGCCGAGTTCCCCGGCAAGGCCGGCACGTTCCGCTACCAGGCCTCCTTTGTCCTGGGCGAAGCGGCCAGCCGCGCTGTCATCGACCTTGGGGAGGTCTTTGAGACCGCAACCGTCACCCTCGACGGCAAATCCCTCGGCACCCGCATCTGTCCGCCTTACCGCTTTGAGGCCGCCGCACTTTTAGCCGGTGAGCACGCGCTCACGATCGATATCATCAACACCCTCGACCACGCCGTCCCCGACGTGTTCGGCATGACCGAGCCCTCCGAGCCCAGCGGTCTCTTGGGGCCCGTACGCGTGCTCGGGTAACGCCCCGGGCGCAAACGGCCCAACAAGGACAGCGCCCCTATGTTGAGCCCGCACAGCGTCGAGCGGTCCGTCGTTCATAGACCGGCGGACCAAAACTCCCAGCCAAGCCGAACGTTTTATTTATCGCTATGATTGGTTTATCGCGACGCAAACGCATAGGAGCCATATGGATATCAGGCGAAAGATCACGCAGGGCAAAAGCCTCACCCCCACCGAGCAACAACTTGGGCGAACGGCCCTCGCCATGGGCGAGGATGTGCGCGGGCTTTCCATTAAGGAATTTGCCGCGTGCGCCAACGTTTCGGTCGCGAGCGTGCACCGCTTTTGCAAAAAGCTCGGCCTCGAGGGATTCAAAGACCTCAAGGTCGAGCTCATCCGCCAGGCGACCGAGGCGGGCAACCGGCGCGACGTGGACATCAACTTTCCCTTCGATGCCACCTCCGCCCCTGCGCAGGTGATGGAGCGCATGGAGGGGCTCTACCAGACCACCTTGGCCGAAACGCAGGAGCTGCTCGACCCTACACAGCTCGACCACGCCGCCAAGCTCATCATGCGCGCCGGCACCGTGGACATCTACACGGGCTCGCATAACCTGTATCCAGCGGGAATGTTCCGCGATCGCCTGCTTTCCGCCGGCAAAAGCGCGACGTGCCACGACAGCGTCGAGGCGCAGGTGCGCACGGCGCTCGCCTCGGGTCCCGACCATGTGGCAATCGTCATCTCCTACAGCGGCCTTGCCCCCAACCTCAAGGAGATCTTGCCGATCCTTAGCAGTCGACATGTCCCGGTCATCGTCATCGGCACGCCGTACTGTGCCCGCATTCACCCCGGCTTTGCCGCCTATCTCACGGTAAGCGACCACGAGAACATGACGCACCGCATCACGCAATTCGCCAGCCATATCGCCGTGCAATACGTACTCGATTCGCTCTATAGCAGCTACTTTGCCAAAGATTACGCCCGCTGCTCCGAGTTCTTAGAGCGCTCGTTCCCCTACACCCGCCTCCCCGGACTCAAGTAACAACGAGCGAGGATTATTGGACACTCAAATAACGAGCGTGGATAATCTCCCGTTTTTGACCTGGATGCAGGCTCAAAGTGGGAGATTATCCACGCTCATTTTGCGGGTAGTCATTGGGGACGTTCTTGAATGATTAGTCGTTTAAGAACGTCCCCAACGACTACATCAGGAGTGTCCCCAGGTGTCGGCAGAAAAGGAACGTCCCCAAGTGCCGCATCTGGACCAGGACAACGCCGATGTTTTGGTAGCGACAGCGAAAACCCGCCAGAGCGAGCAAGGTGCCTTGAAACGAGGCGGCATTGACCTTCTGGTCATGCCGCCGAAGTTGAAAGGCAGATTGCCGCTCTGGCGGGTTTGCAGCGTCGAGCCGTTACGCGGTTTGGTAAAACCGCGTAACTAACGGAGGCGGAACCTACTTGACGCCGTACTGCTCGTAGTAGGCGTCGATGGCGGTCTTGAGCTCGTCGTCGATGACGACTTTGCCGTCGATCTCGTGGTTGTAGAGGGTCTCGACGACCTCAGCCATGGAGACGATGCTCGCGACGGGGAAACCGTACTTGGCCTCGATCTCCTTCTGCGCGGTGGTCACGCCACCCTTGCCGACCTCCATGCGGTTGAGGGACACAATCAGGCCCTTGATCTCGACATCGGCAGCAGCCTTGACCTTGGGATAGGTCTCGTCGATGGACTTACCGCTGGTGGTGACGTCCTCGACCATGACCACGCGGTCGCCGTCCTGGGGCTCGTAGCCCAGCAGGTTGCCCTTGTCAGCGCCGTGGTCCTTGGCCTCCTTGCGATCGCAGCAGTACTTGACCTCCTTGCCGTACAACTCGTGGTAGGCAATTGCGGTCACGACGGCCAGCGGAATACCCTTGTAGGCCGGTCCAAACAGCACGTCAAAGTCGTCGCCAAAGTTATCGTGGATTGCCTGGGCGTAATACTCGCCCAGCTTCTTGAGCTGGTAGCCCGTCACGTAAGCGCCAGCATTCATAAAGAACGGGGACTGACGGCCGCTCTTGAGCGTAAAGCTGCCGAACTTAAGAACGTCGGACTCAACCATGAACTTGATGAACTCTTGCTTGTAAGCCTCCATGCGGGCTCCTCTCGTAATCGCGTACGTGCCTTCCAGTTTAGCGCAGGCAGGGCGCGTTGCGGGCGCGCTTTGGGGCCTCGGCATTCTGTAAAGGCTTTGTCAGGGGCAATGGTTTTCCAAACATTGGGGTTGACACGGCAAACCCCCTCATCAAGAATACGGGCGGATTGTAACGGGTACGAGATACCCAAAACGCGCAGCGCTCGGCCTTAAGGAGGTGTGCCATGGAAGGCAGTCATAGTCGAAAAACCTGCATGTCGCCCTCGGCACGCCGCGAGGATTCCGCACACGCATAAGCGCCACGAACCGATCGTCAAAACCACCACAAAGGTGCCTGTCCCCTTTGTGGTGGTTCGAGAGCATGACGTGAGCGACATCTAGGTTTTTTGAAGCAAATACGACACGTACGCTAACTCCCTTCATCAAGGAGGACCCTATGCTGATGCTCAAAACCGCCACGGTACTCGAAGCTATCTCCAAGCGCCGCCGCACGGCGCGCCCTGCCGCTCACACCGGCCTGTCCAAGAACACCATATTCGCCGCCACCCATAGCGCCGAGGACGCCCTCGTGCTGCTTGACGCCAGGGCCGGCGGACTCGGTACCGAGCACGTCGCCGAGCGCCTAGACGCCATCGGCCCCAACACCATCGATGCGCCGACCAAGACACTCGCCCGCCGCATCGCCGACGCGTTCATCGACCCCTTCGCCGGCATCCTCGCCGCGCTCGCGCTGGTCTCGCTCTACATCGACGTGCTCGCCGCGCCCGAGCTGCAGCGTGACCCCTCCACGGTCATCGTTATCGGCATCATGCTGCTGGTATCGGGCGGCATGAAGTTTATCCAGGAAGCCCGCAGCGGCAATGCGGCCGAGGCCCTCAAGGACCTGGTCTCCAACACCTGCTGTGCCCTGCGCGACGGCGAGCGCCTCGAGATCCCCTTCGACGAGCTCGTCCCCGGCGATGTGATCCGCCTCTCTGCCGGCGATATGGTGCCGGCCGATGCCCGCATCATCACCGCGCGCGACCTGTTTGTGATCGAGTCCGCACTCACCGGCGAGAGTGAGGCTGTCGAGAAGACCGCTGCCATCACCGTCGTCGAGGGCGCCGACGGCTCTGCGCTGCCACTCTCTGCCTGCAAAAACATCGTCTTTACCGGCACCTCCGTGCAAAACGGCACCGCCATGGCGCTCGTCGTTGCCACCGGCTCGGACACCTACCTGGGCGGCATCGCCAAGATGCTCAACGGGCGCGGCGAGAAGAGCGCGTTTGACCGCGGCGTCTCGAGCGTCTCCATACTGCTCGTACGCCTCATGCTCGTTATGGCGCCGGCCGTCTTTGCCATCAACGCCGCCACCAAGGGCAACGTCATCGACGCGCTGCTATTCGCCACGAGCGTGGCCGTGGGCATCACGCCGCAGATGCTCCCCGTCATCGTGACCACGAGCCTGTCGCAGGGCGCCAAGGACCTCGCCCGTCGCCAGGTTATCGTCAAGGAACTGCCGGCGATCCAAAACCTCGGCGCGATGGACGTCCTGTGCTGCGACAAGACCGGCACCCTCACCGAAGACCGCATCGTGCTCGAGCGCTACCTCAACACCGACGGCAACGAGGACGTGCGCGTACTGCGCCATGCGTTTTTGAACAGCTTCTTCCAGACTGGCCTCAAGAACCTTATCGACCTGGCCGTCATCGACCGCGCCGATGTGACGCCCTCGGCAGCAGCACCCGATTCCATGCTGGGCCAGAGCCTGCGCGACCGCTATACCAAGGTGGACGAGGTGCCCTTCGATTTCTCGCGCCGTCGCCTGAGCGTAGTTGTCGCCGACGCCCAGGGTAAAACCCAGATGGTTACCAAAGGAGCTGCCGAGGAAATGCTCGAGATCTGCTCCTTTGTCGAAGTCGATGGTGCCGCCCAGCCGCTCACCGAAGATAAGCTTGCCCAGATTCGCCAGCAGGTCGCCGGGCTCAATGCCGAGGGCCTGCGCGTGATTGCCGTGGCGCAGAAGACCAATCCGCGCTGCGTGGGCGAGTTTGGCATTGCCGACGAGTGCGACATGGTGCTGATGGGCTTTTTGGCCTTCCTCGATCCGCCCAAAGCAAGTGCCGTGGGCGCCATCGCCACCCTCGAGGCCAAGGGCGTGGCAGTCAAGGTCCTGACCGGCGACAACGACCGCGTCGCGGCCACCGTCTGCGAACAGATCGGTATCGACGCGAGCAACGTCTTGCTGGGCTCCGAGATCGATGCGCTCGATGACGCCGAACTTGCCGAGCGCGCCGAGAACACCCACCTCTTCGCCAAGCTCTCGCCGCTGCAGAAGGCGCGTCTGGTGCGTGTCATGCGCGAGCTGCTCGGCCACACCGTGGGCTTTATGGGCGATGGCATCAACGACGCCGCCGCCATGCGTGCAAGCGATTGCGGCATCTCGGTCGATTCGGCCGTCGACATTGCCAAGGAATCTGCCGATATCATCTTGCTCCAGAAGGACCTGGGCGTGCTCGAGCGCGGCATCATCGAAGGCCGCCGCACCTACGGCAACCTACTCAAGTACCTCAAGACCACGGTGAGCTCCAACTTTGGCAACGTGCTATCCGTGACCGTCGCGAGCCTGTTCTTGCCGTTCTTGCCCATGAGCGCTCTGCAGTTGGTGCTGCTGTCGCTGGTCTACGAGATCGTGTGCATCGCGCTGCCGTGGGACACCGTCGACGACGCCTGGACCGCCCGTCCGCGCGCCTGGGATGCCGCGTCCATTAAGGGCTTTATGCTCGAGTTGGGTCCCGTGAGCTCACTGTTTGATATCGTGACTTTCGCCGTGCTCTTCTTTGTGGTGTGCCCCGCCGCCGTGGGCTCAAGCTGGGCAGAGCTTGCCGCTGTAGGCGACGTCGCAGGCATGGCGGCCTTTACGGCGCTCTTCCAGAGCGGTTGGTTTGTCGAGTCCATGTGGTCGCAGACGCTCGTGATCCACATGCTGCGCTCCCCGCGCCTGCCGAGCGCGCGCGACCACGCCGCGCCGGCACTGTGCGCTCTCACCGTGCTGGGTCTGGTACTCGTCACCTGGCTGCCGGCAAGCCCCATCGCCGATGCGCTAGACCTCATGCCGCTGCCGCCGAGCTTCTTCGCGCTGCTCGTCAGCATCGTCGCCGCCTACATCGCACTCACCCAGCTGGCCAAGCGCCGCTACATCGCCCGCCACGGCGAACTGCTGTAACTCCACAGGCGCTCCCGTCAAAACCACCACAAAGGTGCCTGTCCCCTTTGTGGTGGTTCGCGCTGGCAGTGGCTGCCCAAAACAGCTAAAAAAGCCCCGTTCCAAATGGGCTAGTCCTTGGGCGCCCAGGACCAGAAAAAGTTGATGAGGGCCACACGTGAGGAGGCGCCGGTCTTTTTGTTGATCGAGGCGATATGACGGTAAAGCGTGGAGCGCGAAAGGAAGAGCGTTGCGGCGATGTCTTGAACACTCTCGCGCGATGCGACCAAGGCCTCCAAAATATCGCGCTCGCGCTGCGTAAGCTCAAAGGCGACGGCGAAGGTATCGAGACGCTCGTCGAGTGTGGACTCCGGCACCTCTGCGGGGGCGGGCTCGCTCTGGGCGGATACGGGATCCGTGCCAAGGTCGCTAGCAGCAAACGCCAGGTCGCCGCGCACTTCAACGTCATAGACCTGATGCCCAGACTGTCCCAGCAGCGAGATCGCAATGCCCACAAGCAGTACAAGCCCCACGCCCACTGCCAACAGCACGTTCTGGCTCGAGACAATCGCCACCGCCGGTGCCGTCACGAGCATCGCGCAAACGTTATTGATGACGCGGCCCATACACGGCCACAGATACGACCAATGCGCATACACCGAAATGGCGGCAAACTTCGCCGTGAAAAACACCACGAAGAAGCCCACACCCAGATAGAAGATGACGGTGGCGGCAAGTATGTTGGCGCCGTTGGCATCGGTGATAAGCACAGCGAATGAGAGCGTGGACAACATGGCGGCGCAGGTCATGATGATGTTCATACACGAGCGCCCGCGCAGGTCAAATAGGGCGCCGGCGAGCAGAGCGCTCACGCCCATCAGCAAGCGCGACCAATCGCCCAAGTCAACGGACCCGGCGGCGTGCGAGATCGTGAGCCCCGCATTGAGGGCGGCAAACACCCCGGTAAGGCAGGCGGTTGCAATCGTCAGACGCACCACGGCGCGCCGAAAAGCCGCCGTTGACTCGGGATCGTTTCGCCATTTGGCGCCAAACTCCGATGCATCCACCGAAAGCTCGGAGATATCGGGTTCAGGCCCAAACTCAGATTCGCCGCGCAGCTTGGCACGGCGGACGCCGTGGAGGAGCGCCACCTGCGCGACCGCACAGGCAACAAAAACAAACTGCTGCGGAATCCCCGCGGGTATCACCATGTGGCTGAACACCTGAAGCAGGACGCCCAGAGCATATGAAAGCGCCGCCGCGCGCCAAGTACGGCGTCCGCGCAAAGCGCCGCGCAAAGTTGGCGTGAGCGGTCGATCCGCAGTAGCCCAGCGTGCAACACGCCATCAAACCGCCGGCAATTACCACCTCAAACCGAACCGCCATAATCATCAGCAGCAATGCCGACACCAGCAGCACGCCCGTGATGTCGCTCGTCGTATCGATCGCGCGGGGGCGGCGATAGTACAGAATAGGACGCACAAAAAAGCCGATTACGCTCGCACCGACGATGAGGGTCTCGTAGGTAGCAACCTCGCTCGGCGGCACAAACTCGGCCACGCGCATGTCGAAGAGGTACTCGCCAGCCAAAAACGTAAAATAGAACAGCGCCAGGCATATAATCTCCCGAATGCCCCAACGCAAATACGCTGTTGTGTCTCCCATACCTTTCATGAATACCCCCCCCCGCAGTCGCTTAATGGCCTGCAAACTCATTCTATTAGAGAACCAGTCCTAATATCGAACCTATCCTCAAAATGTCGCTAATTTGACCCCAACAGCCCACGGCGTAAACCGATTTTGAGCCGCAAGGCCCAGAAGGGGCGCGCACGGCTTGCAGCTCGGCAAGGAGTGTCCCCAACTGCCACTCATTTAAGTACGTCCCCAATGAGTGCAAGTGACGCAAGTGCCAATCAAATGACGAGAGCGGATAATCTCCCACTTTGAGCCTGTATGCAGGCCAAAAACGGGAGATTATCCACTCTCATTCTGTGGGTAGCCATTGGGGACGTTCTTAAACGACTAGTCAAACAAGAACGTCCCCAATGATTATGTCCAATGCGCTACACCAGGCGCATGGCCTCCTGGACAGCACCGTAAAGGTTGGCGTCGTTGCCGAGCTCGGCCGCCTTTATCTGCGGCACAGGAATGCCGGCAAGGGTCCCTTCGTAACTCGAGAGGGCCAGCGGCATCTGCGCACGCAGGGCATCGACGAGCTCGGGATGGCACGAGATGCCGCCTGCGATCACAAAGACCTCGGGGTCGAGCACGGCCTGCAGGTTGATGAGCTGTCCGTCAAATGCGCGAGCGTAGCGGTCGAGCGCGCGCTGCCCCGCCATGTCGCCATCCGCGATCCACTCAAAGACGCGGCGGCCGTCCACCGGAGAATCCGCAGGCAGGCCCTTCTCGGCAACGGCGGCATCGCGGAGCGCACGCCAACCGCCCGAACCCGCAAAGGAGTTTTCCATGCTCGCAGCAGTCGTGACATCGTTGCGCAAGAAGCTAAACTCGCCTGCAAAGCAGTGCGCGCCGCGCAGGACCTTGCCGTCGATGACGATACCGCCGCCGATGCCCGTGCCGATAGCGAGCACCACGCCAAAACGCGTCCCGCGCAGAGCGCCAGCCGCATACTCACCGAGTGCACAGCACCTACCGTCGTTATTGACGGCAATCGGCACCCCCAGAGCCTCGCGCATGAGCTTTCCGAGCGGACAGCCATCCATAAACGTGAGCGCACCACCGCGATGGATCGTTCCTGTGACATCTCCCTCGTAGATGCCGCCGGGCGCACTCACGCCCACGGCGCTCACGCGCTCGCGATACGGCTCGACGAGCGAGATCAGCGCCGCGACCGTCTCATCAGCCGTGGTAAAGCCCGTCGGCAGGCTTCCGCGCTCGCGGATGGAAAAATCCTCGCCCAGCACAGCCCATTTAACGGCCGTACCGCCCACATCGATTCCAAAAAACTCCTGCATGTTCACTCCTTACAAGCGTAGCCCCGGACGCGCATCGCCGCGACCATCACAGGGGCCACCCCCCTGCGATGGTCGTGCAGCAAGTCACACCCGGAGCCGATTATCTCTGTTTTACGCCTCTAATTTGGTCAGGCGAAGCATCATATACTGCTTACTTGGGAGATCGATGCGGAACTTGCCCTCAAAGGTTCCGGGAAGCTCCTCCTCCGTCATGCCTCATGTGTCCACGACACGCACCTTGTATCGAGCGCCCGCCTCGCCCACAAACTCACGAGACCACTCATTTAAGTACGTCCATTACAGTCGAAATTGTCAGCCCGGGCCCGTCTCGGGCTACGATTGAGGCGCGCCCAGAACGGGCCGCCGACCGGGCGCCCGCGCACGGCCGA
>CABRCR010000073.1:0-147394 GCA_902469435.1 uncultured Collinsella sp.
CCGGACCGCGACCCCATGTCGCGGTCCGGCCCCTGAGGAAAGCTCAGCTCAGGTCCTCGCCGTTTGAGGCAATTACCTTGCGATACCACTCGAACGATCTTTTCTTGCTGCGCCGACGTGTGCCGTGTCCTTCGTCATCGAGGTCGACATAAATGAAACCGTAGCGCTTGCGCATCTGGCCCGTTGCGACCGAAACCAGATCGATCGGTCCCCAGCACGTGTAGCCCAGGAGGTCCACCCCGTCGATTTCGACGGCGTCCTTCATAGCCTGGATGTGCTCGCGCAGGTAATCGATACGGTATCCATCATCCACAAAGCCGTTCTGATCCGGCTCATCCGGGGCTCCGAGACCGTTCTCCACGATAAAGAGCGGCTTTTCGTACCGGTCGTATATGTCGTTCATGGTGATGCGCAGCCCTGCGGGATCGATGAATCTGCCCCATGGCTCCATCTTGAGGTAAGGGTTGGGGGCACTCTTGAGTAGATTGGAGTCGAACTGCCCCTCGGTGTTTGCCTGCGCCACGCGCGTCGAGTAGTAAGAGAAGCCCACGAAGTCCACCGGATTCTGCGCAAGGACCTCCTCATCGCCCTCCGCCCAAGGAATCGCGAACCCTTGACGCTCATACTCCGTGAGCATGTAGCACGGATAGTGGCCGCGCACCTGCACGTCGGTGAACATGTAGTGCTTGCGATTCTCGTCCTGAGCCGTTTTAACGTCGGCAGGGTTGCAGGTAGCAGGATAGAAAATACCCGCATTGAGCATGCAGCCGATTTGCGCACCAGGGATGATCTCATGGCAGGCGCGCACCGCGCAAGCACTCGCCACGAGCACGTGATGCACCGCGTTATGAACGGAGACGTAGCGGTCCTCCCCCTCATCAAACACGATGCCTGCCGCCATGAAGCACGCAGAGGTCATGATGTTGATCTCGTTGAACGTGAGCCAAGAGCGCACTTGATTGCGGTAACGTGCGAACACAGTGCGAGCGAAGCGCTCAAACATGCCCACGAGAGCGCGGTTGCGCCAACCGCCGTATGCCGTAACAAGATGCATGGGCACGTCATAGTGGTTGAGCGTCACCACCGGCTCGATGCCCTGTTCGAGGCAGGTGCGAAACACATCCTCATAGAACGCGAGGCCCTGCTCGTTGGGTTCGGAGTCATCCCCGTTGGGGAATATACGGCTCCATGCGATGGAGAGGCGCAGAGCCTTGAAGCCCATCTCGCCGAAGAGCGCGATGTCCTCGCGGTAATGATGATAGAAATCGATGGCCTGTTGGGCCGGGTAGTAATGGTCGGACAGCGGCTCGAGCGGAACGTCGTCACCCCTGATGACGGCGAGACGGTCCCGCCCGTACGGCAGAAGATCCGCGTTGGCGAGCCCCCGCCCGCCCTCGTCCCAGGCACCCTCACACTGGTTGGCGGAAAGCGCGCCGCCCCAGAGGAAATCAGAACGCAATGGCATGGGAGTCCTCCTTATCTTGCTTTTAGTGCGAACGGGCACCACCATGCAGCGGTGCCCGTCCGGGTTCATGGGGCCCCAGTTCCGAGAAGAGACTCGTTGCGCTAAGGCACCCTTCTAGATGCAGCGCTTAAGCCTCAAGGGCCTCCTCGGCTTCCTTCTCGCCCGATTCGCGATTGTCGAAGCCAAAGACCATGCAGAGGGCGAATGTCACCGCAAAGCCAATCGCGCAGCTGATGGCGCCCGGAATGATGTCCTGGCTGAACTTGATGACGTTCATCCACGGGAAGCCGACTCCCGAGAAGACGAAGATGCGCGCGTTGAGCAGACCGCATGCAAGGCCGCCGGCCGCGCCGCCGATCATCGACCAAGCGAGCGCCTTCTTATCGCGCAAGAGGATGCCGTAAATGATGGGCTCGGATACGCGGCCGAGCGCATAGGTAGCGAAGGTAGTCCAACCGAGCTGACGGTTAGCCTTGCCCTTTGCACGGATGCCGTAGGCGAGCGCGACCGCAAGCGTCACGTAAACAACCACCGTCGTACCCGGAGTGCACACGGCGTCATAGCCCACCTCAAGCCAGCCGGGCATCATAGCGGTGAGAATCGGCACATGCATGCCGGTAGCGATCACGAGGTTCCACGTCGCACCGACCACCAGACCGCACAGCGGACCGGCGTTCGCGCCGAGCCAGATGATGATATCGGCGATGATGCCCATAATGAAGGAGACGGCGGGGCCGAAGACGCAGAGTGCAAGCGGCAGCATGATGAGCATGGTCCCCACTGGAATCACGAGGATGCGCAGCATGTCAGGGCAATGCTTCTTGATAAGCCCCTCTACGTAGGACTGAATCCACACGATGAGGATGATGGGAAGCACCGACTGTGTGTAATTCACCAGCGTCATGGGGATGCCGTAGACGTCGAACGGAGCGCCCTCCTCGACGATAGCGAGCATGCTCGGATGAATCATAATAGCAGCCGTCATGAGCGCGAGCACAGGACTCGTCTGGAACTTCTTGGCCGCCGCATAGGCACCGAAGATCGGCAGGAAGTAATATGCCGCGTCTCCCACCAAGGTGAAGAGCCGGTACATGCTGCCCTCCGCGGCTAGAAGGCCCGCGCCTTCCGGACCAAGCAAAATGGTGAACATGCGGAAGATACCCGCGATGCAGAACACGGGCAGAATGGGAGCGATAGAGCCGCTCACCGCATCGAGAATCAGATTGCCGATGCGCTTCGGAGCGAACCGCTCCTTCCAGGGAAGCTTCTCTGCTGCGTCCAGATCTTCATCAATCGCCGTCTGGACTTCAAAGCCGCCTTCCCTGCATACCGCGTCGTAGACCTTGTCGACGGTCGGCCCGATTACGAGCTGCACCTGGCCGCCAGCGTGCACCACGCTAATCACTTCGGGAATCGCATTGAGCTTGGCGTCATCTGCAAGCCCCTCGTCCTTAAGAACGAGGCGCAGACGCGTCATGCAATGCGTCGCGCTTGAAACATTCGCCTTGCCGCCCACCTCTTCGATGATTCTTTGGGCGAGTTTTTGATAGTTAGTCATCATTCCTCCTTTTACGCCACGAATCGTCGTGGCACGAGATGGTTCTCGTACTTTCGGAGGTCATGCCCTGCCCTAACACAGGTTACAATCCTTCTGGCCTGGGTTGTCAGCGTCCGGCTGTGCCGGATTCCGCCTTCGTACAGATACGGTTGACATGGAGCATGAAGTAAAGCTTCTCCTCGTCGGTGAGCTCCGTATGCCATTCCCGCTTCATATAGGTACAGATGTGGTCGATGCATTGCGCAAGCTCGGGAAACTCCTCGCGCGAATTCGCATAAAGCGGCAAATTGGCGCTGCTGAGGCTATCGTTACCCTTGATACGCTTGAACAGATACTGCACGTGTGTCGCAAACCGTGAGAACTCAAAAGACTCCCGATCGATGATGGTACGGAAATCGTACTCGACGATATCAGTGACATCGTTGAGCAGGCGCTCAAACGATTGGGCGCGATCGCTTGCCACAGTAACCTCTGCCCCAGTCTTTGCATTGACCAGATTCATGGCGATGCTTGCCACCTCTTCGCGCGGCAGCTCGACGCCCAACTCCTGCCGCACGCGCGCGGTAATGTAGCGGCCGATTTTGTATTCCAGCGGATAAAGCTGCTGCACATCATAGGTAAGGGGCATATCAAAACGAATGCCCTTCCTCTGCCGCGCAATCGCAAAGGCGATATGGTCGGCCATGATGAGCACGGCGTTGGGACTGAGTTCGTAAGGCAGCTCGTTCTCTACAATATCCATGATCTTTGCCGTAAACAGCACCACATCGGCAGGAAGATCCTGCATGATACGCTGCCCCTCGGCATCGATGCTATAGAACGTGCGCTCGATATGGTCCATCGCGAGCTCCCGGGGGAAGTCACCACCGAAGCCGACACCCTTGCCGAGCGCCACGACCTCGCGACCGCGACTATCTCGACAAATCACGGCGTTATTGTTGAGCTTTCTGATCGCCAGCATATCGATGCACCTCCTCTCTTGATGATAGGGCACTCATTCGGAGCTGAACAAAAAGGGCATGACCTCGGCAGAAAGCAGCACCCTACTTGCCTACGGTCATGCCCTAAAGTGACACCCGAATATATGTGCAATTGAATAACGAACGGAATCCGGATGGCCATGCTCCCCAAAGGGATAACAACCCATCACATGTATTTATAGGCCCACCCGAGATGAACGTCAAGTGTAAATTTGCGTAATCCGCACCCTTGATTGGCAACTTCATCCGCGTAATCCGCACCCCCGACTGATTCTGAGTTGCGGTGAAATAGTTCCTGATGGAGCCAGCTGGGCCGTAAAACAGGAACTATTTCATCGCAAGTTATGGGGAGACTGGGCGTGCGGACGGCCCTGGTGAGCTAGAGGTTGTAGGTGACCACCTGGGACTCGGCGGGGTTGGAGGGATCGGACTGCTCCACGCGGACGAACTTGACCGTCACCGTCTTAAAGCCCGCCTTGTGCAGAACATCCGAATAGACGCGCGCCTGCAGGGCGTGCTTCTCGAACAGCTGGTCGGGTGTCTCATCCGGCGTGCCACCCGTCTTGTAGTCGATGGCCAGTGCGCGTGACGGATCAGCCGGGTCGGTCGCCAGTGCATCGATGGCGCCCTCGGCATATGCACCGTAGCGGGCAATGTCCTTGTCCTCGCAGCCCAGCGAAAAGAACGGCACCTCGGCGCGAACGCACGGCCAGGCAAGCAGCTCGTCACGGACCGCCGACTTGAGCCAGCGGTCCAGGGCAACGTCGAAGCGCTCGCGCTGCTCCGGCGTCAGGCGCCACAGACGCGCCAGCGCATCGGCACGCGCGGCGGGCAGCTCATCGGCACCCATCTCGATCAGCCACTGGCAGGCGGCATGGAACGCCGAGCCCAGCGCCATGGGGTTGCCGGCGGGCTCGACAGCAGCCACGTCCGCATCCGTCATCTCGGAACCATCCGACTCCGCATCATCGCCGGCCTCGTCCATGGGCACGTGTGCCTCGGCGGCACGGTCCTCGGACTCGGCATGCAGCGCCGCGGCAATTGACGAGTAGCTGTACGAATCGCGCGCCGGATACGGGCAGGTGCCCATGCGCACGCCCACCGCCTGGGGATACACGAGCTCAAACGCATCGGGCTCGGGGTCGGCAGGACCGGGAACGGCGGCGCGGGCATCCGCACCGGCACCCTCCGGCTCCGCATCGCCGCGGACAAGCCTGCCTTCGGCATCAAGCGAAGCATTGGCCTCAAACGACTGCTCGCCAAAAGCAAAGTCAGCCAGCGAGATGAGCTCGTAGTCGCCCGGCTGGGAGTTGTCGAACACCAAACGGTCGGCATCGAGCTGCGGCATGTCCAGGCCGTCCGTCGGCAGAATACGACGCAGCACGTCGTAGGTCAGATCGGTCTCGACATCGAAGGTCGGCGCGCACAGCTTGCCGCGGCTCACGCCGGCATCCATCGCCAGAATGACCAACTCGCGCGCTCGCGTCATGGCGACGTAGAGCAAGCGGGCCCGCTCCTCGAGCGAGAGCCGCAGGTCATCGTTGCGCAGGCGAACGAATGCCTCGGCGGGAGAACCCGTCGCACAGACGTCCTCCATGAGCCCCGGCGGCAGCCACAGCGACGTGCCCTTGCCCTTAAACGCATGCTCAAACTGCTTTTTGACGTCGTCGCCCTTCACAAAGGTTCCGTCGGCGAGCTTAACGCCGTCGAAGCGTGCCGGCAGCGCCACGACCTGCGCCCCGCCGTCGACGCGACCCATCTGTGCCGCACCGGACGATTTGCGCACGCCAAAACACTCGGCGACCGCCACGACCGGATATTCCAGACCCTTGGAGGCGTGCACCGTCATGATGCGTACCGCGCCGTCGCCCTCCTCGTTGAGGGCACCCGGGGCTTCCTTGCCCGCCAAAAAGCGGTCGAAGGCCAGCGCGATGGAACGCGGCGAGTTGCCGAACTCGGCCTCCGCCTCGGCCACGGCGTCGAGCGCCTTGAGCACGTTGGCGGCAATGGCCTTGCCCTCGGGGCCGCGCTTCGCCAGTCGCACGAACCAGCCGGAAGCATTGACCACGTCGCGCGCGATGTTGGCGAACGAATCACGTCCCACGCGGCGCAGCGCATAGCGCAGCACCCCGCGGGCGCGCGTCACCAGTGGCAAGCCCTGCAAGCCGGGCACATCGGAATCGCTCATGATGCCCGCATCGATGTTGCGGCGCGACGTCTCCCCCGTCTGCTCGTCCAGCTTGGTCGCCAGCGCCAGGAATTCCTGAGCGCCGAGCGCAAACATCGGTGAGGCCAGCAGCGGCATAAGACCCTGCGCCGTATCGGCCGGGTTAGCAAGCGCGCACACCAGGGCACGCACCGTTTGGACCTCGGCAGCCTGGGCAAAGACCGAACCGCCTGCGATCACGCAGTCGAGCCCCTGGTCGCGGAAGGCCTGGGCGTAGACGTCGGCGTTGGTCATGCGGCCCAGCAGCAGCACCATGCCGCCCTGGGGCTGGCCCGCTTTAACGAGCGCTTGGAACCGCTCCGCAATCGCACGAGCTTTCGCCTGCGTTCGCTCCTGGGTGCTGCCGCCGGCAACGAGCAGCGCCTGGCGGCGCGAAGCCTTTGCCTTGAGCTTGTCCTCGCGATCGTCACTCGGCTCAAGATCCAAGAACCCCTGCATCAAACCACCGGTATCGCCGTCAAAGACGCGTGCCACATAGCGCAGCACCTCGTCGTGGCTGCGGAAGTTGCGCACGAGCTTGACGAGCTCGCCGGCAGGGGCATCGGATGCGACGGAGGTCTCGGGCGCAGCAGAGGAGCCTACCTTGCGCTCCTGGCGACGGAACACCTCGACCTCTGCCCCACGAAAGCGATAGATGGACTGCTGTGCATCGCCCACGGTGCACAGCGCGCGCTCCCCCGCACCCGTCAGGTAACGGATCAAATCGACCTGCATCTGGTCGGTATCCTGGAACTCGTCGATCATGACCATCTTAAAGCGTCCCTCATAGGCCGCTCGAATGGCCGGGTAGTCGCGCAGCGCCTCGTATGCCATGCGGAGCAGGTCGTTATTATCGAGGGCGGACTGGGCAGCCTTCAGTGCGCGATACTCCGCCTCTACGGCACGGGCGAGCCCCACCAGCGCATCGAGCGCCGAACCGCCGCAGGCAAGCACGATATTGATAAACGCATCAGCCGCCTCGGCCTTGAGTAGCTCCACCTGCTCCTTAGGAAACGCCTTGCTCGCGCGCGGCATGCTGCACGACATCATGAGTCGCGCCGCATCCTCCATGGTTTTGCCGCTCGCCTCAAACGCGTCGATGGCGTCGAGTGCCGCCTGCGCTTTCTCGGTCGTGGCCTTGCTTGCGCCCAGCGCCGCACGATAGGCATCGGCAAGCGCCGAGGTGTCGGCCTGGCCACGCGCCACGCACACATCGTCCATCCCGCCCGGCAGCTGGCTCGAGAGCTCCAGCAGGTCGCGCACCAGGCCTTTGATGGTGGTACCGGCGCCAAACTGCCCGCCCTCGCCCGCCATGGGATACCAAGCGTAGAGGGCCTTGAGCGAAGCGGCGAGCTCGGACGCGGCATCGGGCGCCGTCGCGCGCCCCAGCACATGCTCAACAGCCTGATCCATAAGCTCATCGGTATCGGTAAGCACCGTGAACTCGGGGTCGATGCCCAGCTCCAGCGCATGCGCGCGCAGGATGCGCGAGCACATGCCGTGAATGGTCGAAATCCAAGCGTCGTCGACCGTCAGGGCCTCCTCGTCCATCCCCTCGTCGATAAGCGCACGGCGCACGCGGTCGCGAATCTCGGCCGCAGCGTCTTTGGTAAAGGTAATGGCGAGCACTTGGTCCAGATGCTCGACAAACGGACCGGATTCGGGCGAGAGCGCGTAGACGATGCGGCGCGTAAGGGTAAAGGTCTTGCCCGAACCGGCGCCCGCCGAGACAAACAGCGGGCGGTCGAGCGTTTTGACGACTTGCAGCTGTTGCGGCATCAAAGTCGAAAGATCCATGGTCTACACGTCCCTCCTTACAAACGTTCCTTCGTGGTTATACGAGCAGCGCGCATGCGCGGCCTGCGCCGACGTCGGATCGACAGCGGCGACGTCGCCCGCCTCGAGTTCGCGCAAGCGCTCGGCGATGCCGGCCTCCACGCGGTCGAGCAGCGCATCGAAGTCCATGTTGCCGCCCTCGCCCGGAAAGCCCTTCTTAAGGCCCGGAATGCGGCCGTCACCGCGCTCTTCCTCGAGCAGCTCGGCGCTCGCGGCACCGCGCAACGCCGGCTTGCCGCCCTTGGTCGAAAAGTAGAGCGCCGCGCGGGTGTCCAAATCCAGCGCCCGGCGCATGGCCTGCGCGTAGATGAGTGTCTGGGTATGGGGCGGTAGCCAGCGCGGATCATCGATGGGGGCCTCACCCGACTCCTCGTCGCGAACCGTGGGGTCGGCGAGCTTAAACTCCTCGACACCAGAACGATGCTTGTAGTCGATTACCACGGCGCGATTCTCGGCATCCACATCCACGCGGTCGATGCGCCCGCCGAGCGGCCAGCCGGCATACTCAACTTTAAGATCGTTAAAGGCAAACTCCAGATAGCGCGGAGCAAAGGGGGCAAGCGCCTCGGACTCGTAGGCAAGCACGCCCTCCAGCTGCGGCAAAATCTCGGCCACCTGCCGCTCCTCCACCGGGGAGAGCGGCACAAGCGGGCCCTCCGTGCCTCGCTTGCCGGCGTGCTCGGCCAACGTCTCGTCAAAGATCTCGCGCAGCAGCTCCTGAGCGCGCGGCAGATTCTCGGGCGTCACGCGCTCCATGCCCTCCTGGGGCAGACGGGCATGCAAGTGTTCCAGCACGTCGTGGACAAAGTTGCCCTTCTCCATATTGCCAAAGCCAGCGTCGATCGACTGGGGCTTCACGCGGTACGAGACGAACCAGCATAGCGGGCAGGTCGAATAGGCCTCGATCTGCGAGGCAGACGTCAGGCGCGGCACCAGCGGCGCATCCTCGCCCTCGCCATCGCGACGACGCAGGACCAAATACGGAATGGCTTCATCGCTCAGATGCTGAGGAGCTTCGCAGGTCACGCGCTCGCGCCTAAGACCTTCGCCTGCCGCGGGATCGAAGTCCCTTACGATATCGCCCTCACCCACGCACTTCGCCTTGTCGGCGCCAACGGCCTTAGCGTCGTCAGCGGCCTTGTCGGCGTCAGCGGCCTTAGCATCGTTAGCGGCCTCGGCATGCGCCCGCAACTCGGTCCACACGGCCGCCGGATAGCACTCGCGCGCCTGACGATCGTGGGTCACACGGGCGAGCGTAACCGGACCACGCGACGCTTGTATCGCGCGGCCAAAGCGTGCGCGCAGCAAGGCCGCAGGCTCAAGCGTCACACCGCTGCGATCTAACTCTGCCGTCAGCGTTGCCAGCGGGCCCTCCTCATGTGAGAGCGGATAACTGTCCAGGTCGACGTCGGCAAACAGCACGGCATCGTAGCTGCCGGGGCGCAGGGCCGCCGCATCGGCAAGCGAAGCAAAGCGAACCTGGGCGCGTGGCGCACGGTCAACCTCGTAGGTCTCGTAATCGTAGGCGGCGCTACGCTTGTCCACCTTGGTGCGAATGTCATCGAGCACGGGCACGGTCGCGGCCTGCGACACGTCGAGCGCACGGGCGCCATTCATAAGGATGTCGATGACGTGGCGCAGCAGGGCCACCTCCGCCTGGCGACGGGCCTGACCGTCGAGACCGCCAAGTGCGC
This sequence comes from uncultured Collinsella sp., assembly GCA_902469435.1. GTDB lineage: Bacteria > Actinomycetota > Coriobacteriia > Coriobacteriales > Coriobacteriaceae > Collinsella. Next base: position 9,740 of record CABRCR010000073.1, read on the forward strand.
GATCGGGCAGTGCCTCGGCAACGGCAAGCATGGCCTTGAGCGCCGTCACGGGTTTGTCGCGCCACAGCGCCTGGAACACGCCCGAGATCACGCACGGCACGTTCTTAAACCAGTTCTCGTCGCTCGCCGCTTTACGCGCGCCCCTCACCTGGCCCTGCACGCTCTGCAGCAGGCTCTTGACGCCCGCAGTGGTCTTGCTGCGCGACAGTCGCATATTCTTGTCGAACGTGCGCGCGCTGGCGGCGTCGGCACCCGAAAGCGGGCTGTAAATCCAGTCGGTAAGCTCCGGAGCGGGCCACCACTCAGTCTTAGAAGCTGCCCCTTCGTCGGCGGCCTTCATACGCTCGATCAGGTTGGCGAGCGCCGTGAACTGCCTGCCCGCAATGGATTGGGAAAACGCCGTGAACTCGGCCGTCTCGGCAGCAACGTGGCGCGCCGCCAAACGAGCGGCAAGCTCGCCGAACAGCTGGGGTGCCCGGGCAGAAACAACGAGCACGCGTACGGGGTCGGCGGGTGTTGCAGCAACTTTATCGTCCTTGGACTCCTTGTGCGCTTTCACCAACTTATCGATGACGTCCGCATAAGCATGGGCACGGGCATGGGGGCCGGCGACCTCAATAAAGGCAGGCTGAGCAGCGGACTTGGAGGCAGTCTGGGGCGCGGCGGCGCCCTCCCCCAGCGGCGCGATCTCAAACAGCACACCGCGGACATCAAATGCCGCGGCAAGCTCCTCGCGCATCGCCGCTTGCTCGCGGGCAAGCAGCACGACAACCTCTCCCCCGTTGTTTGCCACGGCGGACAGCAGCTCGAGCAGGCTATACGTAAATGACGCGACGCCGCGCACGCAAACGGCGCGGGCGCACCCCGGCAGGTTGTCGGCCAAAGCGCCGGCCATAATGTCAGCCGCCTCGCAGGGCTCGACCATATCTCGACGGTCCAAACCGCGCGCATAGGCGCACAAAAGTTCAAACACGCGAGCCTCGGCGTCGCTTTTGGGCTTGGGCTTGCAAACGTTGTCGCAGCAACGCTCGGCACCTGTCCCTGCCACACCCGGCAGCACATCGCGAGCCATACGCGCGAGCATACGCACCGTGCCCTGGCTGCGCGAAAGCGGCTGCAGGTCGGCGTCGTCGAGACGCGCTACCATGTCCGAAAACAGCATCTGGCGCTGCAGGTTGTCGACGAAACCGCGCCCGTCGCCCAAAAGCTCCCAAAGCGAGCGAAGCCACGATGTAGGCGTCTTGTAGTCAATACCCAGCGAAACGCCGGCTTCCGCCGCATCATGACGGCACAGGTCGAGCTCGGCAAACGTTGGCGCCAGCAGCACGGCACGCCCGTGGCGGGCAATAAGGTCGGCAAGCAGCGCCGCCTCGGCATCGCTCAAATCCGCGCCGGCGTTGGTGGTATAGATTCGAACAGGCATGGTCCTCCACTCAAACCGTTCGCAATATTCAATGCTTTCATCCTACCCGCCCGCGCGGACAGATTTGCCCCACGCCAACAGATTTGACCCCTTGGAGACGGAGGAAAATGGATCACCGAGGAGGTCAGTCTAACCCAGTGATCCGTTTTCCTCCGTCCCCAAAGGATCAAAAAACCGCCCCCGAAGGGACGGTTCTGCGCAATTCGTTTTTACCGCTGGCCTACTCGCCATCCTCCAGCTTGATGAGGATCTTGCGATAGCCGCCGTACTCGCCGTTGAGTGCCTTGGACACGCGGCTCACCGTAGTGGACGAAGCGCCGGTGCGGGCCTGAACCTCAACATAAGGCTCGCCCTCATCCAGATAACGCGCAACCTGCAGACGTTGCGAAAGATCGCAGATCTCGCGCGGCGTGCAGATATCGGTCAAAAACGCCTGGATATCCTTCTCGTCATCCAAAAGACTAAATGCGTGGACCAGCTGCTTGACATCAGGCTTGTCAAACATGTTCTCGATATTCATCGATCACCGCCAAACCCGCCATAAGGCATCGAAGTTGATACTGACATCGGGCATCGTTCGCCCGTTCTATGCAATAGGGCAACGCCTGTGGCTTTTGCCCGTAGCAGTGTAGCACACCACCAAACTAAAGCGACAAGACTCTCTGCCAGCGGCGCGTTTTTCAGGACGAACGCCGTTTTGAAACCGAATGCGCACGTAAGCTCCACGAATATTTGAGACAATGGGCGGCCAAACAGAGCCGTGCCCGAGCATCTGTCCGAGTTGCAAAGGCATGTGCCTCTCACGCTCCCTCACCACGCCATGCGCAAGAAAGGATTCACACCATGCGCTTTATGCTCAACTGGCTTTTGACCTCAATCGCCATCGCGATCGCAACGTTTCTCGTCCCCGGCATTCAGCCCTTCGGCATGGCCGACGCCTGGGTCTGCTTTGCCTTCGTGGGACTGTTCCTCAACATCGTCGACTCGCTCGTTAAGCCGTTCCTGACGGTCATCTCGCTGCCACTCACTATTATCACGCTTGGTATTTTTCAGCTTGTGGTCAACAGCTTTATGCTCGAGCTGGCCAGCTACCTGTCGGTCAATCTGCTGGGCGCGGGTATCTCCATCGCCAGCTTTGGATCGGCGTTTATGGGCAGCATCCTGGTATCCATCATGCGCAGCATTCTCGACAGCATCGCCCGGAACTAAAGCGACCGGATACGGACCGCCACAACACGCCAAAACGAAGGCCGTCCATCGCAACGATGGGCGGCCTTGCCATTTGTCGAGCCTCAGAGGGCAGGAAAATCTACCATTTCTACCCCGTCCCCCAATAGCAGGTGGGGCTAGATGACGTAGTCGTAGCCCTCGCTGGGGGCGACGAGCGTATCGAGCGTCACGCCATCGAGGTAGTCGTTGATGAGCTTGTCCAGGTTCTTCCACACATCGAGTGTGGGACACTCATCCGAACGCGAACAGCCCTTGCAGTCGCCGTCCAGGCATGCGACCGGTGCCAGACTACCCTCGGTCAGGCGCAGAATCTCGCCCACCGTGTACTGCTCGGGCGGGCGCGTGAGCACGTAACCACCGCCCTTGCCGCGCATGCCCGAGAGCATATTGGCGCGCACGAGTGTGGCCAAAATGTTCTCCAGATACTTCTCCGAAATCCCCTGACGCGCGGCGATCTCTTTGAGGGGAATGCGGCCTGCCGCCTGGTGCTCGGCCAGGTCGACCATAACGCGCAGGGCATATCTGCCCTTTGTGGAAACCAACATATATATTGCTGCCTTTCGGTCTTTTAATTCGTAGAAATTCTAGCCGAAATATTGGTTTTGAAAATACCTATTCCCGTCAAGATGGTTAATCGACTCGTAATAATCTTCTATTTCCTATTGCATTACTAGGCTTTAGTGCCTACTATGCTTGCCAACAGCAAAACGAACAACCCATAAGGTTTGTGGGTTTCGTTGCTACACACACCGTAAAACCACACGGTATCCAGTCATTTGAACACTTTGGAGGTTCACCATGAGCAATGTGTACACATCCATCGATCAGCTTATCGGCCACACTCCGCTTCTGGAGCTCACTCACTTTGAGGCCGATGAGGACCTCAAGGCCCGCGTGCTCGTCAAGCTGGAATACTTCAACCCCGCCGGATCCGTTAAAGACCGCGTCGCCAAGAACATGATTGACGAGGCCGAGAAGGCAGGCAAGCTCGTGCGTGGCGGCGACTACACCATCATCGAGCCCACGAGCGGCAACACCGGCGTCGGCATCGCCTCGGTGGCGGCCGCCCGCGGCTACAAGGTGATCATCACCATGCCCGAGACCATGTCCGTCGAGCGCCGCAAGCTGATGCAGGCATACGGTGCGCAGCTCGTGCTCACCGACGGCTCCAAAGGAATGAAGGGCGCTATCGCCAAGGCCGAAGAGTTGCAGAAGGAGACCCCCAACAGCATCATCGCCGGCCAGTTTGTGAACCCCGCGAACCCGGCCATTCACAAGGCCACGACCGGCCCCGAGATCTGGGACGACACCGACGGCAAGGTCGACATCTTCGTCGCCGGCGTCGGCACCGGCGGCACCGTGACCGGCGTGGGCGAGTTCCTCAAGGAGCAAAACCCCGAGATTCAGGTCGTCGCCGTCGAGCCCGCCACCTCCCCGGTGCTCTCTAAAGGCCAGGCCGGCCCGCACAAGATCCAGGGTATCGGTGCCGGCTTTGTGCCCGACGTCCTCGACACCCAGGTCTACGACGAGATCATCCCCGTCGAGAACGACGACGCCTTTGCCACCGGCCGCGCCGTGGGCCACAAGGAGGGCGTGCTCGTGGGCATTTCGTCCGGCGCCGCCGTGTGGGCCGCACTGCAGCTGGCCAAGCGCCCCGAGAACGAGGGCAAGACCATCGTGGCGCTGCTCGCCGACACCGGCGAGCGCTACCTGTCCACGGCACTCTTCCAGGACTAGAGCTCTCGTTCCTAGAACGAGTCCAAGGCACGCCGGTCTCCCCTCTCTTCTGGCAGCCTGAGCTCATCCCAACAGGGTGTCCCACAGGACGCCCGAACTTGCTACAATGTCTGCGGCGCGGAACCAGCCTCCCGCGCCGCTTTTCTTTTTTGGCCACATGCCACCAAGGAGAACCTCCCCATGCACAACAAGCGCGTGCTCGTCGCCATGAGCGGCGGCGTCGATTCCAGCGTGACCGCGTACCTGCTCAAGCGCCAGGGCTACGAATGCGTCGGCGCCACCATGCGTCTCACCTGCCCCGCACCCGACCCCGCCACGGGCATGAGTAAAGTCGACCGCGACATCGCCGATGCAAAGGCCGTCGCCGAGCGCCTGGGGATACCCCACCATGTGCTCGACCTGCAGCAGACCTTCGACCGCAACGTGATCGAGCGCTTTGTGAACGCCTACCAGGAAGGGCTGACGCCCAACCCGTGCATCATCTGCAACCGCCACATTAAGTTTGGCGCGCTGCTCGATGCGGCGCTCGATATGGGCTGTGACTACATCGCAACGGGACATTACGCCAAAACAAGCCAGGCGGCAGACGGCACCTGGCAGCTGCACCGCGGCGAGGACCCTAAGAAGGACCAGAGTTACTTTTTATATTCGCTCACGCAAGAGCGCCTGGCACGCACGATCTTTCCGCTGGCAGGGCTGGACAAAGAGCGCGACGTGCGCCGCATTGCCGCCGAGCAGGACTTTGCCAACGCCAAGAAGGCCGAAAGCGAGGACATCTGCTTTATCCCGGACGGCGACTACGCGGGCTATATCGAGCGCCGCTGCGGACATGCCGCTGCACCGGGCGACATTGTGTGGCGCGACGGCAGCGTGGTCGGACGCCATAGCGGCGCGCTGCGCTATACCATCGGCCAGCGCAAGGGCCTGGGCGTCGCGATGGCGCATCCCGTGTACGTAACGGGCGTCGACGCCGCCAACAACATTGTGCATCTGGGCGAAGCCGAGGACCTAACCGCGGCGGCGCTAACTGCCAATGAGTGGATTTGGAGCGCGCCGGCAGAGTGCATGGAGGCCGAGCTCGATGCCGGCGGCATTCGCGTGGGCGCCAAGTACCGCTACCGACAGAAAGACCAGGCAGCGACCCTTACGCGCGGCGAAGACGGGCAAATGTTGCTGACCTTTGACGAGCCGCAGCGCGCCATCGCCCCCGGACAGGCCGTCGTCGTCTATCGGGGCGACATCGTCCTGGGCGGCGGCACCGTGACCGGCGCGCTTAAGTAGCCGCGGGTTTATCGCTGCACGTGTCGAAGTACCTCAACAGCGGCACCAACCTCGATTACGCGACGCTCAAGGCCGCGGTGAATGGCCTCGAGTCGACCCTCCGCCGTCGCCCACTCGCTCTGCGAAAGAATCTCGATCGCTTCATCAACAAATCCGTTGAGCCGCGACGAATCGAACCAATCGAGCAAATCCGCAAGCGCCAGCTGGACGGAAGGGTCGGGCCCAAACGGCTTAGCGGAAAACCCAAACTCCCCAGCTGCGAGCACGGCAGTTGGTACGTTGTACCACAGGCAGTTGCCGCTATCGAACAGCGGAGCAGGTTTTATCTCCAGGGTGTCGACATTGCGGATGATGCCGAAGTTTCGCCAATGGCGGTCGCTGTTGGCCAAAAGGGCATCGCAGACAATCATCTGCGACATAGACCTTCTCACAGCGGCCTCATCGACACCATGCTTGCCGAGGTAGCAACAGTATCGATCGTATGTCGAGTTTCCCCGCTGGCTACCAAATGCGCCCTTAACGTAAACAGCCGGAACATATTCCTCGCGGCCGTCAAGAAAGTCGTCGCACAGACACACAGGGCCATCGAACATGCGCTCAACCGTGTAAGGAACAAACTCCCCCTTGGAAAGCAAGCGACGATGCAGAGCCGTTGCAACTGCCTCGTTAAAGGGCCGTTGGTCGTCCATCCCGCACCCTTTAGCCAAAACGCGAATGCCGTTTCGGATCATCCACGATTTAGGGAGCTCGCCCTCGGACGTGTTATCCGGATTATTTAGACCGATGCCTTCCAGCCAACCCGAACGCTCTTCGGGCGCCGATCGCTCAAATTCGTTCTCAAAGTAATTGATGCTTTGCCATTTGAGTTCGGCGCAATCGGCCGGCCGCAGCCAATAACAATCCGAAAGCGATAAGCCCAGGCACCGAACCGGAACCTCGATGCCACTGGCAATTCCCAGTTCACGATAGCGCGAGACGAGTCCAGGGCGAACGTCAGGCACCGACCGATGGCTCCACCACACGTTGAGCTCCCGTTTATTCACCGTAGGAGAAGAGCTCGAGCATGTGCCAAACGGCATTCGTTGCGCATCGAGGACCTCGGCGATTTCGAAGGGAAACTCACGCGTCGGATCAAATGAGACATGCGCGACCTCATGGTCGGCCGACATCAGCGTAAACTTGCGTCCCACATCGGCCGCAGGACGGCGTCCTCGCTTGCGGACCTTTTGGTAGGCGGTCGCAGAATTGTACTCGACCATCTTCCGGCCGCCCACAATATCGCACACAAGCGTCCCCGATGCGGCAAGTTGCGATATGCGGGCTTTCGTAACGCCCAACAGGCGGGCGGCATCACCCATAGATAAGTACTCAGACGTATCCATACACCGCATCACCTCGTTAAGTAATTTACGTGTTTAATTAATAGATTACTTACATCATAATACTAAACGACCTAAAGCGAAAAAAGGCCCGAGAAATCGGGCCTTAGCGATTGGTCAGCCGAGTCGCAAACTGCTTCCTTAGCGCTGCACGTAGGCGCGGACCAGCTCAAAGGTGTTACGCACACCGTCGATGTGGCTGCGCTCGTAGTTGTGGCTCGCGTACACGCCGGGGCCGATCAGGCCGTGACGGATGTCGTAGCCGGCAGAGAGCGTGGCCTCGACGTCCGAACCGTAATGCGGGTACACGTCGATGGCGTAATCGAGCTTAAGCTCGCGCGCGATATTGGACAGCGTGGTCACCAGATCGTAGTTGTAGGGGCCACCCGAATCCTTGGCGCAGATCGACACCATGCGCTCGGTGCAGCCCAGGTCGTCACCCACGCAGCCCATGTCAACGCTGATCATCTCGCGCGTGTCGGCCGGCACGAAAGCGCCGCCGTGGCCGACCTCCTCGTACACGGTAAAGAGCAGGGACACCTTGCGCGAAAGCGACACCTCGCCGTCAGCAACGGCGCGGGCCAGACCCAGCAGAATCGCCGCCGACAGCTTGTCATCCAGAAAGCGACTCTTAATGTAGCCGCTTTCCGTCACCGTGGTGCGCGGATCCATGGCGATGATATCGCCCGTCTGAATACCCAGCTCGAGGACATCATCCTTGCTATCGACGTTCTCGTCGAGCAGGATTTCCATGTTCTTCTCGATGGTCTTAACCGGCTCATCGGCCACATGCGCCGAAGGCTCGGTATTGAGGACCACGCCCGTGTAGACATTGCCATCGCGCGTGTAAACGGTGCAGTTCTCGCCATCGGCCGTAGACCACTGGTGCCCGCCGAGCGTCGTGGGGCGCAGGCGACCATTGTCCTTAATGGAGCGTACCATGGCGCCCAGGGTATCGACATGGCTCGCCAGTACGAGCGACTCACCCTCGCCACCAAGCTCAACCAACACGTTGCCCTTATTGGAGCGCTCGGGGCCAAAGCCCATATCGCGCAACGTTTCCATTAGATAGTCAGTAGCCGCACGGGTATAGCCCGTAGGTGAAGCAATCGAGGTAAGCGCCTTCAACTGGTCAGTAATATAGGAGAGCGTAGAATCCATCTTGGACACCAAAGTCACCCTTTCATATCGAATTAAACCCACAGCAACAATACCACCGCGAGCCATCTTTTTACCTAGCGAGATGACCCATCGAGCTCGCCAGGACTGCGCCCGCCACGATAACGAGCCGGCGGCCCCTGCCGTTAGTCCCACAATCTTTCCGCAGGACGGAGGAAGCCCCCGCCGCACGAAGTGCGCAGCGGGGGCTTCCGACATGTCCGAGGACGATTGCGGGGCTAACGGGCAGGGCCCGCCGAACCAAGTTAGGCAGCCGGGCAGATCTTCTTGAAGAGCTCGATGACGTCGTCGAGCGTCGCCTCGCGCGGGTTGCCCGGGAAGCAGGCGTCAGCCATGGCGTCCTTGGCCAGGACCTCGATCTCGTCGGCCTTCATGGCCTCGCAGACATGCGGAATGTTCACGTCGGCGGAGAGTTGCTTGACGGCGGCGATGGCGGCGTCGGCAGCCTCGTCGGTGCTCATGCCCGTGGTGTCAACACCCATGGCAACGGCAACCTTGGCCAGGCGCTCGGCGCAAACCGGCTTGTTGAACTCCATGGCGATCGGCAGCAGCATGGCGCAAGCGACGCCGTGCGGAGTGTCGTAGTGGGCAGACAGGGTGTGAGCCATGGCATGGTCGATGCCCAGGCCGACGTTGGAGAAGCCCATGCCGGCGACATACTGGCCAAGAGCCATACCCTCGCGGCCGGAGCCGGGCTGACCAGACTTGGCCTCGGCAACGGAGTCGCGCAGGTTCTCGCTGATCAGCTTAATGGCCTCAAAGTGGAACATGTCGGAGAGCTCCCAAGCACCCTTGGTGGTGTAGCCCTCGATGGCGTGGGTCAGAGCATCCATGCCGGTAGAAGCGGTCAGGCCGGCGGGCATGGAAGCCATCATGTCGGGGTCGACGACGGCGACCTCAGGGGCGTCGTTGGTGTCGACGCACACGAACTTGCGGACCTTCTCGGGGTCGGTGATGACGTAGTTGATGGTCACCTCGGCAGCAGTACCGGCGGTCGTCGGCACGGCGATGGTGAACACGGCGTGGTTCTTAGTGGGAGCAACGCCCTCGAGGCTGCGGACATCGGCAAACTCGGGGTTGTTGATGATGATGCCAATGGCCTTAGCGGTGTCCATGGAGGAGCCGCCACCGATGGTCACGATAGCGTCAGCTTCGGCGGCCTTGAAGGCCTCGACGCCGTCCTTGACGTTCTGGATGGTGGGGTTGGGCTTAATCTCGGAGTAGAGGCTCCAAGCGATGCCGGCGGCGTCGAGCTCGTCGGTCACCTTAGCGGTAACGCCAAACTTGACCAGGTCGGGATCGGAGCAGACGAAGATCTTCTTGTAGCCGCGACGCTGGAGCTCGCCGGGGATCTCCTTGATGGCGCCGGAACCATGATAAGAAATGGTATTGAGAACGAAACGATTAGCCATTGATAGCCTCCCATCGTGTGCGGGGCACCCATTACGCCCCGCGCTGCAAGTTCCATCCTAACGCTTTTGAAACAAAAAATGCATGAGAACGTCAAAAGTGTTAAAGCGTTTCAACATAATAACGGAGCCCCAGCCCTTCCCTCCCGACTGCAGCGAAGGCTAGATTATAGGAGCAATTGCCCAAAGAATACGACCAACTCAGTCTATAAATTGTTTCTGTTTTAGCAATATATGTTTGACAATACGTTTATAAAAGGATACTTTATAGTAATTAATATGCATGCAGCAAATAGTGTCATTCATTTTGTTAGAAATTGCCCATGCGGTTATTGCAGCTGCATGTACTGCAACGTACAGCGTAATTCTCCGCACGAAGCAGAAGACGGTTCCAATTCGATCGAGGCGATGACGCGTGATGGCTACTGGTTCTAAATCGAGCAAGACGGCTACAAACGAATATCGAATCTCAATTGAAGGTAACCCTTATCCGCATGCTCTGGCTCTCGTCAACCCAGCGGGAGACAACCTCAACATCAAAAGACATGGGTTCACGGGTCCACTAGGACAGCTATTGAGTCTTAAATACACCGTTTATGACGATGCAAATGAAAAGCTCTTTACTGTCGTCGACGGTGGTTTTAGTAACATGCCCAGGGTTGCGCTCATCATCGAACACAAGGAAGTTGCGGTGTTCGATTATGGCCTAAACAGACTTGAGATGAAGTGCGTAACGAACATACCGAATTACACAATAAAAGGTAACTTCCTATTTGGAGATTACGATATATTCAGTCAACGGGAAGTGAAGCTATCTTCAGTTAACATCCTTCAATGTGATAAACAATCGTGCTTTAACATACAGGTTTTGGATAAAGCCGAATTAGCCGCCGCAATTGGAATACCCACAGCCATTGCCCTTCTGAGGGCTCGGATTGAAGAGCATCTCGAATAAATTGCAAAAAGCAGTTCGTAACAACATTCAGGAGCTAGATAGTTTTTTTCTGGCTCCTGAAGCTGTACTACATAGAGATGAAAATATATTGCGGCAAAGGGGCTGTCCCTTTGCCGCATTCGGTTACTTTCGACAGCCCTCTTTCCAAGCCTCGGCCGCAACCTTCCAGCGAAAACGCAAGTCGCGCTCGCGGTCGATGAACATGATGGCAAACGCGACAAACAGCAGCACGCTCGCCACGACGATGGCGTGCAGACCCATGCGCTCAATGCACCAATTGCCCAGCACGGCGCCAAACACAAAGGTAAAGATCACACCAAAGTACAGCAGGCCGTTTTCCAAAAAGCCGCGCTTGTGGGTAATGATGTAATCGTCCACGTTTTGCAAGGCATTACGGAGGTTGCCGATACACATGGTCGTGGCGATGCCGTGTCCATGAATCTTGCGGAAGCTCTCGACCTGCATACCGCAGGCAAACGAAGTAAGGCAGTTGGCGAGCAGGTTGTAACCGCCACCGGGGATAAAGCTCACGCCCAGCAAGATGACGGCTTCAAAGAACACCGTCACCTGGCGCCAGTGAATCACACTGCCAAACCGCTCGTGTACCAGGTCGGCAAGCATAATGCCCACAGCAAACGAAACCACAGGGAAGAAGTAACGCCCCGCAAGTGCCCAATTGCCCTCCGAGATGCTCACGCCCACCAGAAGGATGTTGCCCGTCTGCGCGTTGGCGAAAACATGGTCGCGCCCAATGTACGAATACACATCCATAAAGCCACCGGCGAGCGCCAAGATGATGCCCAGCTCAATGGACTCCGATATCTGTTTGGCACGCTGCATCGTCGTGCATCCTCCTTGTTGACGACCCTCTCGTGCGTTGGCGGAGACATAGCCGCCGTTCATACTGTAACCCATTGACAACATGGCGTGCGCGCGAGACGGGTTCTCCAACGCGCAGATACACAGTCTGGAAACAAACGGCGGGCGCGGCACCGACACCCGAGACCTCGTGTACTCCACCAGTCTTTTTAGCCCCGTCCTAAAAAGACTGGTTACAATTACGTGCAGCATACAAACACCGGGAGGGATCGTGGCAAAAAAGCCTCAGCACGCTCAGAACAACCAGCGCAGTCAGCAGGGCAAACAGGGCCAGCAGCGAAAGCGCGGCGGTAAGGCACAGGCCACAACCGTCAAGGCGACACCCGTCCGCCCCTGGCGTCCGGGCCGCGACAAGTTCCTCCCCGTCAGCCGCGCCGATATGGACGCGCGCGGCTGGGACCAGTGCGACTTTGTCTACATCTGCGGCGACGCCTACGTGGACCACCCTAGCTTTGGCATGGCCATCATCAGCCGCGTCCTCGACGCGCACGGCTACAAAGTGGGCATTATCTGTCAGCCCAACTGGACCGACCCCGCCAGCATCACGGTGCTTGGCGAGCCACGCCTGGGCTTTCTCGTCAGCGCCGGCAACATGGACTCCATGGTCAACCACTATTCGGTGACCAAGCACCGCCGCCACACCGACGCCTATACCCCTGGTGGCGAGGAGGGTCACCGCCCCAACCGCGCCGTCACGGTCTACGGCAACCTCATCCGCCAAACGTTCAAGGACGCCCCCATTATCATCGGCGGCATCGAGGCGAGCCTGCGTCGTCTGGCCCACTACGACTACTGGCAGGACAAGCTCAAGCGCTCGGTACTGCTCGACTCGGGCGCCGACATCCTCATCTACGGCATGGGCGAGCACGCGATTGTCGAGATCGCCGACGCGCTCGACGCGGGACTGCCCGTCGATCAGATCACCTACATCAACGGCACCGTCTACCGCACCAGCTCGCTCGACGAGGTCTACGACTACGACCTGCTGCCCAGCTGGGACGACCTTGCCGCCGACAAGCTCAACTACGCGCGCAGCTTTAACGTGCAGCAGCAGAATATGGACCCCATCACCGGTCATCGCCTGGTAGAGCCCTATCCCAACAGCGTCTATGTGGTGCAGAACCCGCCATCGGCAACACTCACCACCGACGAGATGGACGAGGTCGCCGAGCTCCCCTACGCCCGCGATTGGCATCCCGACTACGACGCGGCGGGCGGCGTACCGGCCTTTGCCGAGATCAAGTTTTCGATCAGCTCCAACCGCGGGTGCTTTGGCGAGTGCTCGTTTTGCGCGCTCACCTTCCACCAGGGCCGCGTGCTGCAGATGCGCAGCCACGATTCGATCATGCGCGAGGCCGAGCTGCTCACGCGCGATCCCGAGTTTAAGGGCTACATCAACGACGTGGGCGGACCGACGGCTAACTTTAGCCGCCCTGCCTGCGACAAACAGCTCAAGCATGGCGTGTGCAAGAACAAGCGCTGCCTGTGGCCGAGTGTGTGCAAGAACATGGTGGTCGACGAGAGCGGCTACACACAGTTGCTGCGCGATCTGCGCCAGCTGCCGGGCGTCAAGAAGGTCTTCGTCCGCAGCGGCATCCGCTTTGACTACACCATGGCCGACGCCTCGGACGAGTTTTTGCGCGAGCTGCTGGAGCACCATGTCTCGGGCCAGCTGCGCGTAGCGCCCGAGCATGTGAGCGACGCGGTGCTCTCCGTGATGGGCAAACCGAGCCGCGCCGTCTACGACGCGTTCTGCCGTAAATTTGAACGCCTGAACCGCGAATACGGACTCAAGCAGTACGTGGTGCCGTATCTGATCTCGAGCCACCCCGGCTCGACCATGAAGGAAGCTGTGGACCTTGCCGAGGCCGTGCGCGACATGGGCTACATGCCCGAGCAGGTGCAGGACTTCTACCCCACCCCGTCCACCATGTCGACCTGCATGTACTACACCGGCGTGGACCCACGCACCATGCAGCCGATCTACGTGGCACGCGACCCGCACGAGAAGGCTATGCAGCGCGCGCTCATCCAATATCGCAAGCCCGAGAACTACAAGCTCGTGCGCGAGGCACTGGAAAAGGCTGGCCGTCGCGATCTGATCGGCTACACCAAGCATTGCCTGATTCGCCCCGTGCCGCCACGCCCGGGCGAGACCTCTGCCGGCGGCGGGCATGGCACCGGCAAGAAGGGCGGCAAGGCCCACGGTGGCGCCGGCAAGGGCCCCAAGGGCAGCAAGGGGCACGGCGGCATGTCGCGTGCGCAGAACACCGCCGGCCGCAACCGTGCAGCTCAGGGGCGTCAGGGCGCCAACGGAGGCGGACGCCGCAATTAGGGCAGCGGTGCTGTCGCTATGCCCATCTCGCATGCGTGGCGCAGTGAGCGCATCGCCTCCACGAGGATGATGCCGGCGATGGTGACCGTGATTACCACGTCAAACGGCGTGTTCACAAACCAGAGCAACGTCATGAGATACGACCCGGCATTAAAGGCAAAGTGCAGCAGGATCGTGTAGCGGAGCTTCCCGGTCGTCACGAGCACCCAGCCAAAAATGAGGCCGGCAGCGCCCGCATAGCAGCCCTGCACCCAGTTCATGTGCATAAAACCGAAGATCGCCGCCTGCAGCACGACCGCCGCGGCGATACCCCACGTGCTCGGGGCCGCCCAGGACACCATGGCGCCGTCCTGCGCACCCGCACGACGCAGGCGCTTCCAAAGTGGGCGGCACTGCGGATTAAACGCTCGGAGCGAAAACTCAAAAATGATACCGCGCACCAGCAGCTCCTCGCAAAACGGAGCGCCGAGCACCGTGGTCAGGACGGCCAGATAGCTCGTGTCACCCATGCCCGTCTCCTCGACAAGTTCGCTGTAGTCGGCCGCGGCCTCGGGCAACAGCGACAGCACGGCGTCGGTCACGTAGCCAACGACCACCTGCAGGGCAAGGCCAATCACGATAACGCATGCGATGCGTTTCCACGCCCCACGCGCTCCCCCGCCAAGCGGACGCTCGCCCTGCCAGCGCGCCATAAACGAACGCGGCCACAGATAACGCCACCACAGCAGCGCCATTAAAAACGATGCCGTCTGCGCGACGGCCTGAAGCAATTGAATGTCGAGGTCATCGATCGAAAAACCCATGAACACCGATGCGACGCCAAGGGCGGAGAACAAAACGACGCTCAGGGCAATATCGGCAGCGACGACGCCAAAACAGGCAAGCGCCCAAACCAGCGCATTGAGCATGCCAACCTCCTCAAAACCGTTCCCTAGTTCTACCACAACTTGGCAGAGAGCTGATCCCATGGGGACGGAGGAAAACGGATCACTTATTGATGAGAATCGGGCGCAGTGCCAAAAGCCCCGTTGGGCGAAATGTCGAACGGGAAGGTGCCGCAGCGATTGAATGCGGCGATAAACATGCGAATGGCGTTGGACGGCGTGGTGCCCACGAGCTGGGTTGCCGCCGCGAAGGCCGCCTTTTCCTCGGGCAAGACCTTCGCGACAACCGGGGTCATGTGTTCTGCCATGGCGCTTCCTTTTTGAAACGACGGTGGTGCGGATAGATGCGGGCCACGCGGCTGGGCGACGGGCTGTGAAGGCAACCCGATTGGCCCGCATCCGGAGTTTGTTTCTGCGGCGTTGGTATTACTTGGTATTCCTAAGTATTACCCCGCAGAAAGAATACCACACCCGACCCCATGGGAACGGAGGAAAACGAATCAATTTGTTGCTGAGCTAGTATTTAGAGCGTGATGATGTCCGAGATATCGAGGGCCTGAGCATCGGCGACATCGTGCGTGGCAAGCAGGAGCATGCGGCCGTCGAGCGCCGGCGCCCAGGGCGCCCGATCGCCCACAGCGAGCGCAAGCTCCGCCGCAACCCCGCCGCCAGCAGGGCCGCCCGCACGCCCATAACTGCCCTCGCCTTCTGATTCGCGCACGGCGCGGAAGGGACGTGGCGAACGCCGGCGGATGGCACGCCCAGTCTGGGTATCCGGCGCATGGTGCCCTATGTCCTGCATAATTTTACTTGCTACATGCATAAATAGACGGGGGCACCCCTCCCCGTCCCAACGTACCCCCGCTTGGGCCGTGCAAAAACCGGAGTTTTCAGCATCGCGGCCCCCGCCGGCAGCGCCGCGAATCGGGGACGCCGCGCGACCGGCGTCGCTTTGGGGCACGGCACGGCGCAAAATGCGTGCTATCAACACGCCGGACGTCATCCGCCAACCCCAAGTCGCCCGTCGAGGGATCCCGCGAGATCGAATAGACGCTTCCGGCGCATATGCAGCCATCCCGGCTTGCTGAAAACTCCCGAAAATGCACGGCGCGGCCCGGGGGACCCGTGCATGCGGTGAAAAAACACGCCCGCATCCAGAAGAATGCGGGCGTGGAAGCCAGATGGCGGCAAGGGCGCCAGACAGCGGGGCGGAATCCCGGGCGTGTCCACCCGGGCACCGCAGCCGCCGCGCGCTAGTAGAAAACCTCTGCTCTGCGTTGATGCCAGAGAGCCCACCCCCATATCAACCCTTTGCGCAAAACGGCAATGCCCCGTCCGCGCAAGCACGCGAACGGGGCATTGGTCCAGGCATGCGGTCAGCGGCTCTTTTGTGCCAGCGACCTTCTGTCTTTAGCTCAGCTCAGGCCAGTAACCCTTGTTGGCCTCGATCATGTCGTCAAGAACTTCCTTGGCAACCTTCATCGAAGGCACGGTCTTGTTGAGCGTAAAGGCCTTGAGCGCCTTCTCGTACGAACCCTCGATCGTGGCCTCGACCACGAGCTTCTCGGAGTTCAGCTGCTGCATCATAAGACCCTGCTGGAACAGCGGAATGTTGTCGCGGCTGATGACCTCGGGGCCGTTCTTGCCAATGTAGGCAGGCAGCTCGACCATAGCGTCGTAGGGCATGTTGGGGATAGCGCCCTTGTTCTCGCAAATGACCAGGAAGCGCTGCTTGGTATCGTTCTTCAGAGCGATAGCCAGATCGGCAATCCAGTCGCCGTGGCTGCCCGCGTAGAACGTGCTCTCGTCGATCTCGCCCGTCTTCTCGTAATGGTCGATGCCGTCGAAGAGGTTCTTCTCGCGCGTCTCCTCAACCTCATTCGCACGGGTGCGCTCGGGGTTGGAATGCTCGACGAACTCCTTCTGCTGCAGGTAGTAGTTCAGGTACGTGTTGGGCAGGTACTCCGGGAAGCACTCCATGATCTCGTACTCGCCCTTCCAGACGTAGTACCAGCTGCCCTTGGTGTGGCGGTTCTGCTCGGGATGCTCGTCAGTAGCCTCCTCGGGCTTCTTTGCCATGAGCGAGCCCATGCCCTTGAGGTAGGAGTCGGGCAGTAGAATCTCGTGCTCCTTGATGTACTCGCGCAGCTGCGGCAGGACCTCCTCGCCCTTGTGGCGGATCGAGGTGAACCAACCAAAGTGGTTGAGGCCAAAGTAATCGTACTCGACATCCTTCTTGTCGATATCGAGCGCGGCGCAAACCACGTCGATGATCGCGATCGGCATGTCGCAGATGTTGATGATGCGAGCGTTGGGGCGCAGCACACGGCAGCCCTCGGACACGATGGCGGCAGGGTTGGAGTAGTTGAGAATCCAGTAGTCCTTCTTGGCGTACTTCTCAACGTCATCGATCAGCTCGACCATGGGGAAGATGGTGCGCATGCCGTAGGCAAGGCCGCCGCAACCGCAGGTCTCCTGACCCACACAACCGTGACGCAGCGGAATCTTCTCGTCCTGCTCGCGCATGGCGTAGCCGCCCACGCGCATCTGGGCAAACACGAAGCTCGCGTCGGTAAAAGCCGTCTTTTTGTCGGTGGTCACCGTGAGCTTGATGTCCAGGCCGAGGTCCTCGTGCAGAATCCAGTCCACGAGCACGCCGATCTTGCGCTGGCGCTCCTCGTTGATGTCGTACAGACGAATCTCGTCAACGTCGAGCTCGTCCTTGCGAAGAGCGATGGACTTGACGATGCCGGGGGTAAAGGTGGATCCGCCACCACACAGAGTAATGATCATTGTTTACTGCTCCTTCTCAATTGCGTTTTCGACCTTGTCGCGCATCTCGGCGACCTTCATGCCAAAGATGATCTGGATATTGTTGCCGTTGCGGTTGATGCCGCTGTTGGGCACGTGGTTGATGAGGTCCTCATCGATGAGGTCCGGGTTCTTAACGTTCACGCGGAGACGCGTAAAGCAGTTCTCGAGCTCCTCGATGTTGTCCTTGCCACCAAGACCTGCGACCAGGTCGGCAATGCCCGCATCGACGCCCTCTGCAGGAGCTGCGGCAACAGCGCCCTGCTTCACCGCGACAGACGCGGCGGCCTCGCCCTCGGCAACGGACTCAGCAAGCTCGGACTCTTCCTCGCGACCAGGCGTGTGGAGGTTGAGCTTCTTAATAAGGAAGGTGAAGAGGAAGAAGTACAGAGCGGCGTTGACGACTCCAAGCACCAGCATAACCGGCCAGTTGGTCTTGTCGACACCGAGGACCAGGTTGGAAACCACGATGTTGATGATGCCGCCTGCAGTCGAAGCGGGCACGGAGAGGACCTTGAGCAGGACCAGGAAGATGCCGGAAAGAACCGAGTGAACGACAAAGAGCACGGGAGCGGCAAAGACAAAGAGGAAGTCCATGGGCTCGGTGACACAGGAGAGCACGGCGGTGATGATCAGCGGGATGATAACGGCCTTGGTCTTATCCTTGTTCCCCTTGTAAGCGGTGAAGATAAAGGCGAGACCGATACCGATGTAGGGCCACAGGTTGTTGAAGGTGTAGCTGTTGAAGTAGGTGCTATCGGAGAAGGGTTGGCCCGTCATTGCCATCTCGGCGACACGGATGGGATAGGCGCCGGCGATAACCTGATCACCCAGCGTAAGGGTGCCGCCCACATCGGAGAACTGGAACGGGGTGTAGATGAGGTGGTGCAGACCGGTGGGAACGAGCAGCTTGTTGAGCATGCCGTAGATAAACAGACCGATGTTGCCCGACTCCTTAATTATACCGGCAACGGAGGAGATGGCACCCTGAACCGGAGGCCAAACGATGCAGAAGCCAGCGCCCATGATCCAGGAAATGATGATCATGATCAGGAACGGAAAGCGAACGCCCGAGAACATCGAAAGGGCAATGGGGAACTGCTTGTTCGAGTACTTGTTGAACACGGCGCCGGTGATGCAACCAAGAATGATGCCGCCAAACACGCCGGTATCGAGCACCTGAATGCCCATAACGGTGGCCTGGCCGGTTCCGGTAAGGCCGAGCATGCCGCTCGCTTCGGCAAGAGAGCCGGTGGCGTTGAGCACGATGTTATTGGCCTGCAGGAACAGGAAGAACGACATCAGGGCGATCAGCGAAGCATGGCCCTTGTTCTTCTTTGCCATGGCGCCGGCGATGCCCACGCAGAACAGAATCGAGAGGTTGTTGATGATAAACATCAGCGACTGATAGACAACGGCGCCCACAAGCTGGAACGGACCGGAGCCCAGCACAGGAATCACGGCGCAGATGGTCTTGTTGGTCAGAATAATGCCCACGATGAGCAGAATGCCGGCAACCGAGAGATACATCATCGGCTGAACGATTGACTTCGCGAACACCTCCAACGGCGCTTTGAAATTGAACTTCTTTTTTGCGGTCATAGCGGTACTCCCCTTCCTTTTCCGCAAATTAAGACAGATGTGCCCTGGGCAAGACCGTGAGCCTTGCCTTATATCAATCGATGTGTGGGCACGTTATGCCTAGAGACCAGGTTCTCCAAGCAGGTTAACAATGTGATATGCGAGATAACTCTTCTCGGCATCGGTAACGACAACGTTATAGGTAGACGCTAAGTGGTCGGCAATTGACTCCGCACACGAGAACGCCCTCGGATACGCCGTTTCATCGATACGGAACAGCGCGTCGCCATTGACCTGCCCCGCCGCGGGATCGAGCGCTCGCTGCGCAAAAAACTGCAGATGGCGAACGAAACGCTCGTACGGCAACGAGGTGACGTCAAGGGTCGTGGCATAGTGCTCGGAAACAATCGCGAGCACGTCGCGAACAAGCTGGACCGAAACAATCAGACGGTCAGAGCGCTGCGGCATAGTGGCGTTGACGATATGCAGCGTAATGAAACCCTGCTCTTCTTCGCTCATCTGGATGTCCATATACTCCTTGATAATCTGCAGCGCACGGCCCGCAAGCGCGTACTCCTTGCGATAGAACTGCTGGATCTCGAGCAGCAACGGATTCTCGCAGGGGACGCCCTTACGCTCGCGCTCCAAAGCAAGACTGATATGGTCTGCGAGAGCAATGAGGATCTTATCGTTGATGTCAACATTGAGCTCGCGACGAAGCATCTGAACAATGTCCTCGGAAATCACGAGGTTGACGGTGGGGATGGACTCCAAAAGATGTGCCAAGCGGTCAATCGTACGCGAATCCTGAGAAGTTCCCTCCTGCAACGCGTAGGTCTTTTCGATCGACGCCTCGTCGATGGCATCGCCGGCATGACGGCCAAAGCAGAGGCCTCGACCGATGACGATGAGCTCGGAGCCATCGTCCGAAGTGACCATTGCGACGTTGTTGTTAAAAACTCGCTTGATAACCACGGTACCCACCACAAGAATTTACTCGGAAAGCCAGACGACAGGCTCTTTAACAGCAACAGGGCCGGAAGCGTGCTCACGAAGAGTCGACTTCTCCGAACGCTCACACACGATAACAAAAACCGTGGGGTCGAAGCCAGCGGCGCGGACCGCGTCGAAATCAACCTCGACGAGGGGCTGGCCCGCGTCGACATGGTCGCCCTGGGCAACGAGCGCATGGAAGCCCTTGCCCTCAAGCTTAACAGTGTCGATTCCGATATGCAGCATCACCTGAGCAGAGCTGTCGTCGGACATGATGCCCAGCGCGTGCTCAGTCGGGAACAGCGCCGCGACGGTGCCGGAAACAGGAGCGCATACCGTTCCCTCTTGGGGAACCACGGCAACGCCATCGCCCACGGCACGGCTGCTAAAAGCGGGGTCATTGGTATTTTCTAGATGAACAAGCTCGCCGGAAACGGGAGCGAGGATTTCGAACTCGGAAGCCGCAGTCTTTTGCTCATCCGAACCGCCCATCAGGCGAGAAAAGAAACCCATGGTGGCATGTCCCTTCATAAATATAGCCCAACCAAAATCAAGCGAATGCATCCATAGAGACACACCCGTTCAAAGACTTTGGTTAGGCCCACGTCCGAGGGACTCGGTAACCTTCCGCATTTCTTTTTACGTGAGTTATTCTAGACAAGCCCAAAGCCGAAACAATCTTTATGACCGGTGAACGGTATTTATTCTCCGATAAACGGTATTTAGGCGGCACTTAGGGACGTTCCTTTTCTGCCGACACTCGGGGGCACTCCTCACTCATGGTGCATTGTGGACAGGTTACTTTGCACAATCGTGAGTTGTGGTGAAATAGGGACTGAAAAGCCGCTCAAAAGGCCAAAACAGTCCGTATTCCACCGCAACTTCAAGACGTTGGTGCAGATTAACCTGACCTCTTTGCACCAAAAAGGGCCCCGAGCGTAGTTGCTCGGGGCCCTTGGTTCGCCTCGCCCTAGCGGGCGACGCGTATGTTACTTGCGCTTGCCGCCGCCGTCACCGGGGCGACGGGAGCTGCCGCCGCGCTTGCCGCCACGGCTGTTGCCATAGCTGCCACGGTTATCGCGACCGCCGGCGCGGCCGCCACGGGAGCCGGCCTGGTTGCCGCCGCGACCACCACGGTAGCCGCCACGGCGCTCCTCGCGGGTATCGTCGTAGTTGCGCCAGTCATCGCGACGATCGCGGCTGGCACGCGGGTCGCGACGATCGCGCGACTCACCCGAGCGACCAGCGCTGCCGCGGCCACCGTTGCCGCGGGCGCCTTCACGACGCTCAGTGCCGCGGCCGCCCTCGCGGCCTCCGCGCTCGTCAAAGCGCTTGCCGCCGCGGGTACCACGCTCGTCACGCGAACCATGACCCTCGCCGCCACGGCGCTCATCACGGCCACCGCGCTCGTCATTACGACCGGAACGACGCCGGTCGCCCGAGCCACGCTTCCCGCCACGCGAGCCACGGCCCTCGTCCTCGCGCTCAACACGGCGACGACCACCGCGGTCCTCGTCCTCGCGGCGACGGCGGTGTGCCTCGCCCTGGAACTGCTTGGCACGGCGCTCGGCACGGTTGCCGCGCGGGGCCTGCTCGACGGCACCAGCACCGCCGCGCTCCTCGGCAGCCACCTCGCGGGCCACGCTCTCAACAGCCTCGTCCACGCGAGCCTGAACGCCCTCGCGCACGCGGGTCTTGCCGCCGCGCTTGGGACGGCTCGGACGCTCGCCGTCGCCACGGCGCTCGTCGCGACCGCGGTTGGAACGACCAGCCACGTCGCCGTAATCGTCGCCGTTACGCTTGCCGTCGCGACGCGCCTGCTCAAGCTTCTTCTTGCTCTTGGACTTGCCGCGCTTGGTCTTCTTCTTCACCTTAAAGGCGGCAGGATCGCGCTCGGGATCAACCGCGGGCGGATTGGGACCCACATTCAGGTCGCCGGCCTCGTAGATGTCGGCGGTCTTGTCCATGAGCTTCTCGATCTCGTAGAACTCATCCACGTCCTGCTCGGTCACAAACGTAATGGCCCAGCCCAGCTCACCGGCGCGGCCCGTACGGCCAATGCGGTGGATATAGTCGGTCGGCTCGGCCGGCACGTCAAAGTTCACGACGTAGCGCACGTCGCTAATGTCGATGCCACGGGCGAGCACGTCGGTTGCCACCAACACGTCGACGGTACCGTCGCGGAAGGCCGAAAGGGCACGCTCGCGCTGGGCCTGGCTGCGGTTGCCGTGAATCGCGGCGGCCTTGATGCCCTTGCGCTCCAGACGACGGCAACAGCTGTCGGCGCGGTGCTTGGTGCGCATAAAGACGATCGTGCGCTCCGGACCCTCCTTCTTGAGGAACTCGGGCAGCAAGTTGTTCTTGGCCTCGATGGACACCGGGAACACAAACTGATCGACGGTGTCGGCGGTCGACGTGGCGGGCGCGATCTCCACGCGAGCCGGGTCGCTCACCAGGTCGGTGATCTCGCCCACGGCCTCCTCGTCGAGGGTCGCCGAGAACAGCAGCGTCTGGCGCTCGGCCGGCGTCTCGCGCACAATGCGGCGGACGGCGGGCAAAAAGCCCATGTCGAGCATGCGATCGGCCTCGTCGAGCACCAGAACCTTAACCTCGTCCAGGTGGCAGGCGCCCTGCTCGATCAGGTCGACCAGACGGCCCGGCGTGGCGACCAGGATGTCGCAGCCATACTTAAGGGCAGCGGTCTGGGGCTTGTAGCTCACGCCGCCCACAACGGTCACGGCAACATGACCGGTGACGTCGGCAATCTTGCCGGCGACCTCATCGATCTGCTGGGCAAGCTCGCGCGTGGGGGTGATGACGAGCATCACGGGACCGCGACCGTTGCCCTCGGGCTTCTTGGCACCGCGACGGCGATTGCGGCCGCCACGCTCGCGCACGGGCTTGGGCGGAGCGATGTGCTCCAGGTTGTTCATGGTCGGCAGCAAGAAGGCGGCCGTCTTGCCGGTGCCAGTCTGAGCGGCAGCAAGCAGGTCGCGGCCCTCGAGCACCACGGGGATGGAGCCGGCCTGAACGGGCGTCGGCGCCGTATAGCCCAGGTTCTCGATAGCACGAAGCATCTCGTTGGAAAGGCCCAGCTCGTCAAAGGCGGGCAGGTTCTCGGTAGCGGACTCGACGGCCTGGGCAGCATTGGCCTCATCGGCGGCATCGAAGGCAGCCTGGGTCATGGCCTCGCGGGTCTCGTCCAGGATCTCGGCGTCGGTGACGTCGGATACAGAATTACGCATATGTTGTTGTTCCTTATCTGCACGCGCAATGGGCACGGCATGCGGCCGCGCGGGCGTGCTTGGTAGTGCGCTAATACATACAAAAACGGGTGCGCACAGAGAGGACGTTGCTCAGCACGCTGGCGATCGCTTTGGCAGCCCTATCACGCGCCGTCCAGACGCAGCGGCCCTAAGCGATGGAGCAGATTCGCCGCCGGTTAGTATACCCGTGCTTCGCATGCCCCCACGTAAACCACAGATGACGGAGCGGACGAGACGGGCCTGGGCCGATTGTCTCAATCTGTAACAGTTACGAGACAAAACCGGGTCTACACGTTACAGATTGAGACGAACTCAAACATCGCAAAACATAATCTCGATCTGTAACAGTTAGAGGTCATTTTCCCCGCTAGATGTTACAGATCGAGATGTTTGACATGAGCTGCCAACGATTGAGCAGCCACCCGCATCTGTAGCGAAATGTCATACATTTTCATCCCCACTGGACACCCCCAGGGGGTATGGGTGTATAGTATCGGCAGGTTAACAATTCCAACACCGAACTGCAGAAAGGAGAAACCATGGCTCAAGATAAGTTCGACGTGGGCGGCATGACATGCGCCGCCTGCCAGGCGCATGTGGATCGCGCCGTGAGCAAACTCGACGGCGTCCAAAGCGTCGCGGTCAACCTGCTCGCCGGTTCCATGATGGTCGACTACGACCCCGCGCAGGTCACCTCCGACGACATCTGCACCGCTGTCGACCGCGCGGGCTACTCGGCCTCGCCCATCAGCACGGGCACCGACGCTGTCCAAAGCGGAAGTGCGCAAGCCAGGTCCGGCGCCGCGCATATGGAGTCACCGACCAAAAAGTTGGAGGCCGCCGCCTCTGCCATGCGCACCCGCCTCATCGTCTCGATCATCTTCCTCATCCCGCTGTTCTACATAGGCATGGGGCACATGCTCGGTTGGCCACTGCCCGGCGTCTTCACCGACCATGCCCACAGCATGACGCTCGCCCTCACCGAGCTCGTCCTGCTCATCCCCATCGTCTATGTCAACGACGCGTACTTTATCAATGGGTTTAAATCGCTCGCGCACGGCGCGCCTATCATGGACGCCCTCATCGCCGTGGGCGCCACCGCGTCCATCGCCTGGTCGCTCTACGCCATGTTCATCATGGCCGACCAGCTAGCCGCAGGTCAGGTGCACGAGGCCATGATGACGAGCATGGACAACCTATATTTTGAGAGCGCCGGCACCATCCTGTCGCTCGTCACCGTGGGCAAATACCTCGAGACGCGCAGCAAGTCCAAAACCGGCGGCGCTATCGAGGCGCTCATCGACTTAGCACCCAAGACCGCGACCGTCGTGGCCGAGGACGGTATCGAGGCCACCGTCGACGTCGATGCCATTCTGCCCGGCCAGGTGCTGCGTGTGCGCCCCGGCGAGTCCATCCCCGTTGACGGCGTGGTGCTCGATGGCAGCTCGGCCGTGGACGAAAGCGCGCTCACCGGCGAATCCATTCCCGTGGAGAAGACCGCCGGCGACACTGTCAATGCGGCCACGGTCAACCGCACGGGCTCGTTTACCTTCCGCGCCACGCGTGTGGGCGCCGATACGTCGCTCGCCAAGATTATCCAGCTCGTCGAGGACGCCAACGCTACCAAGGCGCCCATCGCCCGCATGGCCGACAAGGTCGCCGGCGTGTTCGTGCCCGTGGTGTTCGTGATTTCGGCCGCAACCTTTGCGGTGTGGATGGCACTGACCGGCAGCATAAACGAGGCGCTCACCTCCGCCGTGGCCGTGCTGGTGATCAGCTGTCCGTGCGCACTGGGTCTGGCCACGCCCGTCGCCATTATGGTGGGCACCGGCAAGGGCGCCGAAATGGGCATTCTGTTTAAGAGCGCCGAGGCGCTAGAGAACCTGCGCAGCGTGGGCGCCGTGGTGCTCGATAAGACGGGCACCGTCACCCGAGGCAAGCCGGCCGTGACCGATATCGTGGTTGCCGCACGTGCCGACGGCTCGCCCACCATGAGCGAAAAGGCGCTGCTCAAGCTGGCCGCCGCGTTGGAGCGCTCGAGCGAGCACCCGCTGGCCGAGGCGATTATGGCCGAGTGCGAGTCGCGCGGAATCGTCGCGCGCATGGTCGAGGACTTTGCTGCCGTGCCCGGTCGTGGCGTTACGGCACGCGAGGGGCAAAACGCCATTGCCGCTGGTAACGTGTGCCTGATGAACGAGTTGGGCGTTACCGTGCCCGCGGGTCTTGCCGAGCAATTTGCTGCCGAAGGCAAGACGCCGCTGTTCTTTGCCAAGAACGGCGAGCTTGCCGGCACCATTGCCGTGGCTGACGAGGTCAAGGAGACGAGCGCCGAGGCCATCGCCGCGCTCCGCAAGCTCGGCGTCGACGTGCGCATGCTCACCGGCGACAACCGCGTCACTGCCGAAGCAATCGCCCACCGTGTGGGACTCGACCGTGCGCAGGTCATCGCCGACGTCCTGCCCGCCGACAAGGAACGCCACGTGCGCGAACTGCAGGATGCGGGCAGCAAGGTCGCCATGGTGGGCGACGGCATCAACGACTCCCCCGCCCTGGCGCGCGCCGACGTGGGCCTTGCCATTGGCACCGGCGCCGACATCGCCAAGGAGGGCGCCGACGTGGTACTCATGCGCAGCGACCTCATGGACGTCGCCCGCGCCATCGAGCTTTCGCGCGCCACGATCCGCAACATCAAGCAGGACCTGTTCTGGGCGCTGTTCTACAACGGCATCGGCATTCCGCTGGCGGCGGGCGTGTTCTTCCCGCTCACCGGATGGCAGCTCTCGCCGATGTTTGGCGCTGCGGCCATGAGCCTGTCGAGCGTGTGCGTCGTAAGCAACGCTCTACGCCTGCGAACCTTTAAGCCGAAAGTGGCAAAATAGGCTCACCATTAAGTCCATTTAGAACGGGTTTTCCAGGTGCCCGAGATTGACCTGAAAGAGGAGCGACGCGTACTTTGGTACGCGAGCGACGGCTTGAAGGTCAAGGTCGGGTGCCTGGGAAAGCCGACATAACAGAGAGGAATACCCATGCGTTACACAATCAAGACTTCCGGCCTCATGTGCGGCCACTGCGACGCCACCGTCGAGACCGCGCTGCTCAACGTTGCAGGCGTGACCGACGCCGACGCCGATCACGAGACCCAGACCGTCCAGGTGGAGTGCGCCGACACCGTGACCGCTGAGCAGCTCGCTGCCGCCGTCGAGGGCGCCGGCGAGAAGTTCCACGCCCTGTCCGTAACCGCCGCGTAGCAGCTGCCGCACCAACAGACACCGCTGTCCAACCAGCCCCTCAGAAGTTGCGGTGAAATAGTTCCGGTTTAAACGCTTTAAGCCTTCAATCAGGAACTATTTCACCGCAACTGAGGGTGAGGCATTTGAAGGATTGACCAGAAACGAGGACCCGCCATGATGGCAGACCACAAATCGGTGACCCGCATGCTCAAGACGGCACGCGGTCAGATCGACGGCATCCTGCGGATGGTCGAGGAGGACCGCTACTGCGTCGATATTTCCACGCAGCTCATGGCAACGCAGGCGCTCATCGCGCGCATCAACGCCGATGTGCTCAAGGCGCATATCGAGGGCTGCGTGACTTCGGCAATCGAATCGGGCGACGAAGACCTCAAAGCCGCCAAGCTCGCCGAGATCGAACGCGTCGTCGACAAGCTCTCCAAGTAATTGGGGCATTGGGGACGGACTGCTTTGCACCTTCTTGGTGCATCGGGGACAGGTATGTTTGCACCAGCTTGGTGCAGATTGACCTATCCCCCTTGCTCTAAATCGGGTATAAAGGCGTGCAGCATATCGAACGAAAGGCAATTTGCATGAATGACTTTATGAAGGGCCGCAATGGTGCCGATGAACTCACCATCGTGATGGGTTTTGCCGGCATCGTCATCGCGATGATCGGATCGATAGCCCGCATCCAGTGGCTCAGCTGGATCGCCATCGCCGTTATCGTGATTGGCGTGCTGCGCGGCCTGTCCAAAAATATCGATGCACGTCGCAAGGAAAACGCTGCCTTTGTCGCCGCGACCGCGAACGTTTCCGGCTTGGGCAAGTTCGTCGCCAGCTTGGGCGGCGGCACCGCAGCGGCAAATGCCTCGCGTGCGGCCGGCACCAGCAAGGAAGACTTTGAGCGCGCCAAGCGCACGGCCAAGAAGATGTGGAAGGGTCGCAAGACCACGGCATACCTCAAGTGCCCCAACTGCGGCCAGATGCTCTCCGTCCCCAAGGGCAAAGGCAAGATCCGCGTCACCTGCCCCAAGTGCCACGCCAAGATGGAAACCCGCTCCTAGCGCCCGCACGCGGGACAAATTAATCAGGTTTGTTTGTCCCAAATCTTAAGTATTTGTTCGATAAAAAAGCCGAGGCCTCGTGTTGAGACCTCGGCTTTTTGTATGCGGCAACGGAGCTGTCCCTTTGACTCGTCTACGCCACACCGTCGCGGGCAAGCTCCTCGGCCAACGCCTCGGCAGGCATGGCCATAATCGCGTCGAGCTCGGCGTCCACCTCGGGAATACGCTTCACCTTGAGTTTGCGCACCAGATCACCACGGCACATCACGTACGTCGGCTCACGCAGTGCGCACAGATCATCGAGCGGGTTCTTGCGCGTTACCAAGATATCGGCAGCCTTGCCGCACTCGATCGTACCGGTCTCGCCGCCCAGCCCCAGCAGCTCGGCATTGATCTGCGTAGCCGTATGCAGCGCGAAGGCGTTACTCACGCCGACATACTTGGCAAAATAGGCCACCTCACGCCACATGTCGTACTGCGTCACAAACGGGCAGCTTGAGTCCGTGCCCAGGCCCACCTTAACGCCGGCTTCCAGTGCGGCACGGGCGCTCTCGATGATGCCCGAGCACACGATGTCGCCGTTCTTCTTTTGCGTATCGGTCGAATGGGTCTTTTCTGGATCGAGCAATACAAACGGCAGCGCCGGGCTGATCGTGCAGGTCACGCTCGGCGCACGCCCCTCGAGCTGCGTACCCGCGGCACCGTGATACAACTCCAGGATCTCGGGGGTCATCGGAGCGCCGTGCTCGATTGTGTCGACGCCGGATTTAAGCGCGGCCTTCACACCTTCGGTACTCTCGACATGGGCCATCACCGGAAGGCCCACCTCGTGCGCCGCCTTGCACGCCGCTGCGGCAACCTCCACCGGCATACGCAGCACGCCCGGCTCGCCCACCTCGGTCGCATCGAACACACCGCCCGTTACGAACAGCTTAATGACGTCGGCACCGCGCGCGTACAGGTCACGCACCTGCTCGACTGCCTCGACGGGGCTGTTTGCCACCTGGGCAAACAGCCCCGCGCCATGGCCGCCCGGCACCGTGACGCCCGTTCCCGGCGCTACCAGGCGCGGACCCTGATGCTTGCCGGCGTCAATAGCGTCGCGCACGGCGATATCGGCAAACAGCGGGTCACCCGCACCGCGCACCGTGGTCACGCCACTTGCCAACTGCTGCTGGGCGCTGCCTTTGAGGATGTGGCGGACGATGGAGCGGCCCACGGGATTGTCGAGCTTCTTCATGAGTGCGCCCGCATCGCCCGCCGAGACCGGTTTGCCCGAACCGCACAGATGCACGTGCATATTGATGAGACCGGGCATGAGATACGCACCGCCCAGGTCGATAACCTCGGCACCCGCCGGCGCCTGCGCCACAGCACTCGGCCCCATCCAGGTGATGACGCCGCGCTCAACAGTCACGGCCATATCGGGTTGCGGCTCCATATGCTCCGAGCCATCCAGAATGGTCGCATTGATAAACAACGTAGAACGATCGGCAGACGCCATATCGAGCTCCTCCCTCACGATTAACTTGAACATTTGTCCATTATCGCCCAAGGCGACGGAGATGCAGCCGATGTATCGGTTAACGGAGAAAAGGGAGAATGTGAGGATAGAGAGGTCAGCGCGGCGATGCCCCAGCCGTGTGTGCCGAACGTCTCGATCTGCAACAGTAAACCCGGTTTTTTGGGCTACTAGATGTTACAGATCGAGATCTTTCGGCACCGCGTCCAACCTTTGTCTCAATCTGTAACAGTTAGGTCGATTTTTGGCCTGTAAATGTTACAGATTGAGATATTCTCCAGCCCCGTCGTCAAACGTCTAAATCTGTAACAGGTAGACAGGTTTTCGGCCTCTAGATGTTACAGATTGAGATCTTTTAGCGGTAGCCAACCTTCCGTCTCAATCTGTAACAGTTACGAGGCCAAACGGTCCCTTGTTGTTACAGATTGAGACAAACTCGGCAGGAACAACCACCTCCGCGTCAGTTGCACCCCTTAGCGCCCATACCACTGCCGTCTCCATTCCTCCGCCAGATTGACCCGCTGCGGAATGTTCGCCAGTCTCATCTTTTCAGCCAGCTTCCCCGGATTCTTGAGCTCATCAAACGTAAACCTCAGTACTTTATGTCCGAGCATCGTCAGATGGGACTCTCGCTGACGTTCTGCCACGAATGGGTCGACCGACTCCCGACCCTCGTCGTTCTGCAAGGCATACTTTCCCTTTCCATCGAGCTCGCCAATCACGCACGTCCCGTCCTCGAGCCTCCAGAAATAATCAACGCGAAACACTTGGCTCGAATCAAGCGGGTCACGAAACTCCACCTGCAACTCTGGCACCGGAAAACCGTATGCAATAAAGAACGCCCGGAATCGAGACTCGCCACCGTTTTCGGACAGCCCGTCCGCATGGGACGCAATCACCTGAGCCCTGCGATACCCGCGTCTGCCCTCGCAATCGGCCTGGAGCCGTTCGCAGAGGTCGTCGCGCGATATGCCCTTCGCCCGCAGCGCAGAATCGGCGATCGCCAGACCATACGAAAACGGCGCACGCAGCAGACAATCCTTCACCGTGCGCCAAAACGGCGTCACTCGCACGCCGTCGACGCGCTCAAGCGCACCCGCCGCCTGCGGACGCAACAGCCGGCATCCTGCACTCAGCGGCACCGAGCAACCTGTCTTAACAAGAAATCGCGGCCCAAGCAGATCATTTGGCACCTCCAGACCCCACAAAAGTGCCGCGTCGTAACCCCAAAACGCCCAATCGGGATGAAACTCCGCAAGCCCTTTGATGGTCCGCAGCGCTCGCTCCGTCGGCGTCAACGCATCCCAATCATGCTGAAAACAGAACAGGTGCGACTCAGGCTCCGCAATGTCATCGGTCCCCACATGACGCCGCAGCCACATGAGCTCGGCATTGTCGTGCGTCACAAGCAGCACGCCTAGTTCAGCCGCCTCCGTGAGCCTGGCAAGCATCCTATTCCGCGCCAACGTGTTGCGAGCCGTATGCTTGTGTTTGAGAACGGTATTAGACACTTCCATCACCACCACATCGAAGAAATGGGCCATCGCCGCTGTTGCCGCCGTCGACAAGCGTCTTGATCTGTAACAGGAAGACCAATTTTTGGCCGTTAGATGTTACAGATTGAGACATTCCCCCAGCCAGGTGCCAAACGTCTCAATCGGTAACAGGTAGACGTTCTCTAGACCCCAAAACGTTACAGATTTAGACAAACCAGCGGCGCCCAAGCGTTCGTCTCGATCTGTAACAGGTAGACGTTCTCCAGGTCCCTAAACGTTACAAATCGAGACATAAAGGCAGAAGGCAAGGCGGGCGACAGCCCACCCCTACTCCCATTCCTGCTCGTAAATATTGAGCGACTTCACGTACCGCCCCTGGGCGCCCATGATGTCGCGGACCAGGCGCAAAAAGAAGCTGATGCACGAGGTGTCGAAACCGTCCTCTAGGTCCTCGGGATGCACCGCGCCCGGCCCGTCGACCGCCGTGTCGCTCAGGCGCGCGATGTCATACAGGTAGAGCTGCCCCGCCGTCAGCCAGACATCGTCGACGCACGCGAGTCGCACCGCAATCGCGCCATCGTTCCAGTGCTCCTTTTGCACGATATGTGGGTCGTAGACGTCAAAGCGACGGTCGGCGCGCGTGTCCTTCAGCACGACCATGCCAGTCGCGGGATCCTTGTCCAAAATGCCAAAGCGCGAGAAATACTGCGTGTCGCGTACCTGCTTAAGTCTCCCGAGCGAAGCAGGAGAAATTGACGCTGGCGGCTCGTCCACGTACAGCTCCAACAGCGTCTTGCCGTGGTAATAGGGGCGCTCAAACAGCAGCCAATCGGTAAACGCCATGTTGTAGGCCATGATTTCGTTTTGAGAAGGCTCCTCGCAATAGCTGAGCCACGGATCGACGATAATCTCGAACTGCTCGCGCGCCGGCTCCAGGAATTGAAACTTCCGCAGCATCCAAAAGTGAGCCATGTCGGCAATATCGTTGCCGACGGCTTCGGCCAGCTGTGCTCGGTCAAAAACTTGGTCAGTCATGGCATCCTCCTCAAACTGATGGACCTCAATTTGAGCTTACGAGGAGGGTGGGCAACCGAGGCAAGCGCGGGCAAAATAGGCCGTCGACTGCAAACCAGATGCTAACCAAACACTTGACGGGGCACTTGACCGAATGAGCGCACCGCAAAGAAACCGCAGGTAGACATAGACAGCCAACCCGCCCTTTTGAGCCAGATGCCCGCAGCCACCACAGAAACAACAGGTGGCCACAGCCAAAGAAGTCGACAAATGAACACCCGCACGTCAGCAAACGAACAAATCGCTCGCAAACCCGCAAAGAGTGTCCCCGACGACTAGACAAAAAAGAACGTCCCCAATGACTAGTCGTTGGGGACGTTCTTGAATGACTACCTTACAGTGCCAGCGCGTCGGCGACTTCGGCTGCACAGGCCAGGGCATCGGCCATGGCACTCACAACGAGCGAGCTGCCGTTGCGGGCATCACCCGCCACGTACACCGGTGCGGCATCCGCGACGACGCCGTCGACACGGGCCGCAAGGTGCGAGCCCTCGGCAGCCATCACCGGCAGCGGACGGCCCGCCGTGGCAACAGGTACGTTCACCGCATCGAACACGCCATGCTCGGGACCCGTAAAGCCGCAGGCGATGAGCACCAGCTGCGCCGGCACCTCGTGCTCGGAGCCCGCGATGCGCTCGGGCTTTCCCGCCGACCAGTCCAGATCGACCACGCGCAGGCCCGCAGCCGCACCCTTCTTGTCCAGCAGCACCTCAAGCGTATCAACGCCCCAGGCACGCATCTCGCCACCCATCGCAGCGATAGCCTCCTGCTGGCCGTAGTCGGTCTTCTTAACGTTGGGCCACTGCGGCCAGGGGTTGCTCGCCGCGCGCTTATCGGGCGCAGCCGGCAAGAACTCAAACTGGCGCACGCTGCGCGCGCCCTGACGCACGGCAGTACCCACGCAGTCGTTTCCAGTATCGCCACCGCCAATGACCACAACGTCCAGGCCGCGCGCGTTCACCGCGGGCTCGCTACCATCGAGCACCGAGACGGTCGAAGCCGTCAGGTAGTCCACCGCGTACACCACGCCCGGAGCATCCACGTTCGCAGCCGAAAGACCGCGGGGCGCACGAGCGCCGGCAGCCACCACGACGGCGTCAAAGTCATCGAGCTCGGCCGCCACCGCAGGGTTCGTAACGTCGGCACTCAGCTCGAACACAATGCCCAGCTCGCGCATGAGCGCCACGCGACGCTCGACCACGGACTTCTCGAGCTTCATGTTGGGAATGCCGTACATGAGCAGGCCGCCCGGGCGGTCGTCACGCTCAAACACCGTCACGCGGGCACCGCGACGCGCAAGCTCCCATGCTGCCACCAGACCAGCAGGACCGGAGCCCACCACGGCAACCGTGGGTGCGCCCTCCCCTGCCGGCTCAAAGCGGCGCGGACCGCCGTTGGCCCACTCATGGTCGCTGATCGCGCGCTCATTGTCGTGAATCGTCGTGGGCTGGCCATCGACCGAGCCCAGGTTGCATGCGGCCTCGCACAGCGCCGGGCACACGCGACTCGTGAACTCGGGCATGGGCGAGGTGAGTGACAGGCGCTCGGCAGCCTCGTCCCAACGGCCGCGGTACACCAGCTCGTTCCACTCGGGAATCAGGTTGTGCAGCGGACAGCCGCTCGGACGTGCCTTGCCAAAGCTCGCGCCCATCTGACAAAACGCCACACCGCACATCATGCAGCGACTCGCCTGGGCACGGCGCGCGTCGTCGTCGAGCTCCACGTACAGCGGATCGAAATCGCGGCTGCGCTCCTCCACGGGGCGCAGCTCATGGGTCACGCGATCGATATCAAGAAAAGCACCGGGCTTACCCATGGCACTTACGCCTCCTTCTTGGTCGAAGCAGCAGGGCTGGCAGCCACGGACGCAGCACCCGCAGCACCGCCCGCAACATCGAAGCGAGCAACATCCGCGTCACTCGCGCGACCGGTCACAATGTCAAACGCCAGCTCCTCGGCCTGCGCATGCGTCTTGCCGACGGCCTCGGCGGCGGCGACAATCGCCAGCACGCGCTCGTACTCGGTCGGAATGACCTTCACAAAGTGCTTGCTCATCGTCTCAAAGCTGTAGAGCAGCTTAATGCCGCGCGGGCTCTGCGTCACGTCCACGTGCTCCTGGATGAACTCGCGAATCTGCGCCAGCTCGCCGGCCGTCGGGGCTTTAAGCTCAACGCTCTCGTGGTTCACACGGGCATCGAGCGTGCCGTATTGGTCAAAGACATAAGCCACGCCACCCGTCATACCGGCGGCGAAGTTCTGCCCGACCTCGCCCAGGATGAGCGCCAGACCGCCCGTCATGTACTCGCAGCCATGGTTGCCGCAGCCCTCGACCACCACGGTGGCACCGGAGTTGCGTACGCCAAAGCGCTGGCCGGCCAGACCGTTGATGAAGCCGCGGCCGCTCGTGGCGCCAAAGAACGCAACGTTGCCCACGATGATGTTCTCATCGAACTTGTAGGTCGCATGCGGGTTGGGGCGCACCGACACCTCGCCGCCCGAAAGGCCCTTGCCAAAGTAGTCGTTGGCGTCGCCGCACACGTTGAGCGTAATGCCGCGCGGCAGGAAGGCGCCAAAGCTCTGACCGGCCGAACCATCGCAATCGATGGTGATGGAGCCGGCGGGCAGGCCCTCGGGATGTGCCTTGGTCACCGCGTTGCCCAAGATGGTGCCCACGCAGCGGTTGACGTTGGCGATATCGGCGCGGAAGCGAATCGGACGCAGGTGCGCACGGGCATCGGCCGTATAGGGCACAAACAACGTGGAGTCGAGCGTCTTTTCGAGCTCGCTGTCCGCGGCCATCTGCGGCAGGAAGTGACGACCGTCGGCACCCGGAATGTGAGCACCGAACTCGCAGGTCGCACTCGCCAGCACGGGCGACAGATCCAGCAGGTTGGCCTTACGGTTGCCCGGGACCTCGATCTGGCGCAAGCACTCGGGATGGCCGACCATCTCGTCGACGGTGCGGAAGCCCAGGCTCGCCATGACCTCGCGCAGCTGCTCGGCAACAAAGAGCATAAAGTGCTCGACGTGCTCGGGCTTGCCGCGGAAGCCGCGACGCAGGCGGCAGTTTTGCGTAGCGATGCCGGCCGGGCAGGTGTCCTGCTGGCAGTCGCGCTGCATGAGGCAACCCATGGAGATGAGCGGCATGGTCGCAAAGCCAAACTCCTCGGCGCCCAGCAAGCAGGCGACGGCAACATCGGTGCCGTCCATAAGCTTGCCGTCGGCCTCGATCACCACGCGTGAGCGCAGCCCGTTTTGCAGCAGCGTCTGCTGGGCCTCGGCGAGGCCAAGCTCCAGCGGCAGTCCCGCATGCCAAATGGAGTCGCGCTCAGCGGCACCCGAGCCGCCATTGTGGCCGCTGATCAAGATCTTGTCGGCAGCGCCCTTGGCAACGCCGGTGGCGATGGTGCCGACGCCGGCCTCGCTGACCAGCTTGACCGACACGCGTGCGCCGGGGTTGGCGTTCTTAAGATCGAAGATCAGCTCTGCCAGGTCCTCGATAGAGTAAATATCGTGATGCGGCGGAGGCGAGATCAGGCCGATGCCGGGCGTGGACTGGCGGACCTCGGCGATCCAGGGGTAGACCTTCTTGCCGGGGAGGTGTCCGCCCTCGCCGGGTTTGGCGCCCTGGGCCATCTTGATCTGAATCTCGAAGGCACTGCACAGGTAGCGACTCGTCACGCCAAAGCGCGCGCTTGCCACCTGCTTGATCGCGGAGTTCTTGGAGTCACCGTTGGCCAGCGGGGTCTCGCGACGCGGATCCTCACCGCCCTCGCCGGAGTTGGAACGGCCGTGCAGGCGGTTCATGGCGATGGCCATGCACTCGTGTGCTTCCTTGCTGATGGAGCCGTACGACATGGCGCCGGTGTTAAAGCGGCGGACGATGTTGAGCGCGGGCTCGACCTCGTCGAGCGAAACCGGCGTGCGGCCGCTGGCATCAAAGTCGAGCAAGTCGCGCAGACGCACGGCACGGCCGGTGCGGTGCAGGCGGGCGCTGTACTCCTTAAAGGTGTCGTAGCTGTCCTCACGGCAGGCGGTCTGCAGCAAGTAGACAGTCTGCGGATCGATGAGGTGATCCTCGCCGCCGAGCGGGCGCCACTTGGTCAGGCCCAGCGTGGGCAGCTGATCGGGAGCCGGGCTCTTAAGGATAGCGAGCGCGGCGTCGTAGCGCTCGTTTTGCTCGCGCTCAACGTCCTCGACACCCATACCGCCCACACGGCCCACCGTGCCGGCAAAGTACGCGTTGACGAACTCCGGCGTAAAGCCCACGGCTTCGAAGATCTGCGCCGAATGGTAGCTCTGCACCGTGGAGATACCCATCTTGGACATGATGGAGACGATACCCGCCGTCGCGGCCTTGTTGTAGTTGTCGATGCCCTGCTCGGCCGTCACGTCCAGGTCGCCGCGTGCTGCCAAGTCGCGGATGCACGCATGCGCATTGTACGGATAGATGCCGCTTGCGGAGTAGCCCACCAGCGCCGCAAAGTCGTGCGGGGACACGGCATCGCCGCACTCCACCACGATGTCGGCAAAGGTACGCACGCCAGCGCGAATCAGGTGGTTGTGCACACAGCCCACGGCGAGCAGCGACGGCACGGGCACCTCGCCCGCAGCGGCACGATCGCTCAGCACCACGATGTTCACGCCGTCGCGGACCGCAGCCTCGACGTCCTCGGCAAGCTGCTTGAGCGCAGCCTGCAGCGCGCCCTCGCCGGCGTCACGGCGGTAGACGGCACGGAAACGGCGAGTCTTAAAGCCCACGCGGTCGATGGCGCAAATGCGGTCGAACTCCTCCTCGTTGAGCAACGGGCGCTCCAAGCGAACCAGCTGGCAGGCCGTACGGGAATCCTCGAGCAGGTTGCCGTGGTTGCCCAGGTAGAGCGTGGTCGAGGTGACCATATGCTCGCGCAGGGCATCGATCGGCGGGTTCGTGACCTGGGCGAACAGCTGATAGAAGTAGTCAAAGAACGAGCGGGTCTTCTTTGACAGGCAGGCCAGCGGCGCGTCGATACCCATCGAAGCGAGTGGGGCCTTGCCCTGCTGGGCCATGGGACGCACGACCTCGTCGACGTCATCCCAGTGATAGCCGAGCTTGGCCATGCGCACGGCCGAGGACACCTCGGCATCCTCGGCGGGCGCGGGCGCGGCGGGCTCATCGAGCGCGTCGACGGCCAGCGTCTCCTCGGCAATCCAATCACGGTAGGGCTTTTCCTTGGCGTAACGGGCGCGCAGCTCGTCGTTGTAGATCACGCGGCCGCGGGCAAAGTCGACCTCGAGCATCTGACCCGGTCCCAAGCAGCCACTCGTCAGGATGTTCTCGGGGCGCACCTCGATGGTGCCCACCTCGCTCGCCAGCATAAAGCGGCCGTCGCGCGTCACGTAGTAGCGAGCCGGGCGCAGGCCGTTACGGTCGAGGGCGGCACCCAGGGTACGGCCATCGGTAAAGGCGATAGCGGCAGGACCGTCCCACGGCTCCATGAGCATGGACTGGTAGGCGTCGTAGGCGCGGCGCTCCTCACTCAGGCTGTCGTTGTGGTCCCACGGCTCGGGCAGCAACATGGACGCGGCACGCGTGAGCGGACGACCGTTCATGACCAAAAACTCAAGCACGTTGTCCAAAATCGCGGAGTCGGAGCCCTCGCGGTTGATGATGGGCATCACGCGCTCAAGATCATGCTGCAGCACGGGGCTGTACAGGTTGGGTTCGCGGGCACGAATCCAGTTGACGTTGCCCTTGAGAGTGTTGATCTCGCCGTTGTGGATGATAAAGCGGTTGGGGTGCGCGCGCTCCCAGCTGGGCGTGGTGTTGGTGGAGTAGCGCGAGTGGACGAGCGCAACGGCCGTCTTGACGGCGGCGTCGTTGAGATCGATGAAGAAGCGGCGCATCTGCGTGGCGACGAGCATGCCCTTGTACACGATAGTGCGCGAGCTCATGGAGCAGACGTAGAAGATCTTGTCGCGCAGGGCAAACTCGGCGTCGGCCTTCTTCTCGATGGTGCGGCGGCACACATACAGACGGCGCTCGAAGGCATCGCCCGCCGGCGTGTCGTCGGGGCGCCCCAGAAAGGCCTGCAGGATGGTAGGCATGCAGGCGCGGGCTGTCTCGCCCAGGTCATGCGGATCGACCGGCACCTCGCGCCAAAAGAGCAGCGGCACGCCGGCCTCAGCGCAGCCCTCCTCAAACACGCGATGGGCATCCTCTACGCCCCTGTCGTCCTGTGGGAAGAACAGCATGGCCACGCCATAGTCGCCCTCTGCCGGCAGAATCTGGCCGCACTTTTGAGCCTCTTTACGGAAAAAGTGATGCGGAACCTGGAACAAGATGCCAGCGCCGTCGCCGGTGTTCTTCTCGAGTCCCGTGCCGCCGCGGTGCTCCAAGTTGACCAGAATGGACAGCGCATCGTCCAGAATCTGGTGATGGCGCTCACCGTTGATATCGGCAAGCGCGCCGATGCCACATGCGTCGTGGTCGAATTCGGGGCGATAAAGGCCCTGCTGCTGAGCGGAATCTGCCTGCATCGCGATCCTCCCCTAGATATTTAGACAGTCAGTTGAATAGGCATAGTAGGAGCATCGCCGGCCCGTTGTGTTTCCCACCCGTTTCGAAACAATCGCGTAACGCACGCCCTACGAGTGGACACCGCCGACCTCAAGGGCGACAACATAGGCCCCAAGTTCGGCCTGTTAGCTCACCACTTCAAACATCTCAATCTGTAACAGGAAGGCCCAATTACGACGACTAACTGTTACAGATTGAGATGTTTTCGAGAGACAGTTCCGAATGTCTCGATCTGTAACACGAAGGGCCGGTTTTGGCGGCAAACTGTTACAGATCGAGAGATTACATAGAACCATTTCTTCCTGTCTCGATCTGTAACACCTAGGCCCAATTTCCATCCCTAGTTGTTACAGATCGAGACATTTCGGCAGCCCCCTTTCACCATCCCATTCAAATACAACAATTTTGTTAGTCTTGGTTAACTTTTAAGCTTAAAACGGGTATCCTTTGCGGCGTCAAGCAAACGGCACACAGGAGCGCACCATGCTCAACCATCTCAAACAACACTTTGGCTCCCGACGCACCGGTGGTCACGGAGGCCTAGACATTGCGCGGCATATCGGCCCCGGGCTGCTCGTGACCGTCGGCTTTATCGACCCGGGCAACTGGGCCTCCAATATGGCCGCGGGCTCGCAGTTTGGCTACGCGCTGCTGTGGATCGTCACGCTGTCCACGATTATGCTCATCGTGCTGCAGCACAACGCGGCGCACCTGGGTATCGCCACGGGCGCCTGCCTTGCCGAGGCCACGACACGTTACCTCCCCCGCTTCGTCGGGCGTACGGTGCTCGCCAGCGCCTATCTCGCGACCATCGCCACCGCCATGGCCGAAGTCCTGGGCGGCGCGATTGCCCTTCAAATGCTCTTTGGGCTGCCCGTGCGCGCGGGCTGCGTCATCGTGGCGGCAGTATCGATGGCGATGCTCATGACGAGCTCCTACAAGCGCGCCGAACGCTGGATCATCGCCTTCGTAGGCGTGGTAGGACTCTCGTTTTTGGCCGAGCTTACGCTGGTCAAGGTCGACTGGCCGCAGGCCGCCGCAAGCTGGATCACACCCAGTATGCCCACTGGCTCTGCCGCGATTATCGTGAGTGTTCTGGGTGCGGTCGTCATGCCCCACAACCTCTTTCTGCACTCCGAGGTCATCCAATCCATGCACTTCGAAGGCCAAGGCGAGCAGGTTATCAAAGAACGTCTGCGCTACGAGCTCTTCGACACGCTCTTTTCGATGGGCGTGGGCTGGGCGATCAACTCGGCCATGGTCATCCTGGCCGCAACGACCTTCTTTGCGCACGGCATTCTCGTAGACGACCTCGCC
This sequence comes from uncultured Collinsella sp., assembly GCA_902469435.1. Taxonomy (GTDB): domain Bacteria; phylum Actinomycetota; class Coriobacteriia; order Coriobacteriales; family Coriobacteriaceae; genus Collinsella. The sequence continues at coordinate 49,347 of CABRCR010000073.1, forward strand.
GTCGCAGCGGACACACTCTCCCCCATTCTGGGCCCGGCAAGCTCGACCATCTTTGCGGTGGCACTGCTGTTTGCGGGCATATCGAGTAGTGTGACGGCGGGCATGGCGGCGGGCACCATCACCGCGGGCATGTTCGACGAGGAATACGACATCCACGACCGGCACTCATCGATTGGAGTGGCGGTCTGTTTCGTCGGCGCAGTGGCGGCGTGCCTGATCGTCCCGAATCCTTTTGAGGGTCTCATCTGGAGTCAGGCGCTGCTGTCGCTTCAGTTGCCGATTACGGTCTTTGTGCTCATACGACTCACCAGTTCGCCCCGCGTCATGGGCAAATACGCCAACTCGCGCCCGCTCAACGCACTGCTCGTAGGGATCGGTGCCATCGTGACGATTCTCGACATCGTGCTGCTAACGGGGGTGTAATTGGGATGGCGTGACTGTCCAGATATAACGTCTCAATCTGTAACACGTGAGGTCGTTTTAAACCGTCAGATAAATCAAAAGGGTCCCGGCCGGGATATCCGACCGAGACCCTTGGACAGAGCTATGTGTTGCTGCAAGTCGTGTGTCTACGAGCTACTCCTCGACGAGCTCAAACTGATCGGGACCGACGCCGCAGACCGGGCACACGTAGTCCTCGGGCAGCTCGGGCGTGTCGACCTCAACCTCGTAACCGCAAACGATGCACACAAACTTATACGTCTTCTTCTCCTCAGCCATGATGTTCTCCTCTCGAACGCGACTGGTGATGTACTTCGTTTATTAGTATAGATTCTCAATAATATAATGCAAGTATTTTCAGAACATTTCTAGCCTTGATACGACGAAGCTTTGGGCGGCGTCTTGCCCTTCAAGACCTTGTGATAGTAGTCATAGGTCAGCGGGGCCTCGCCGCTCAAGCGCTCGGCATCCTCCACCTCGCCGATAAAGAGCAGGTGCGTGCCCACATCCACGGTATCAATCAGACGGCAGCTAAACAGCGCCGCCGCGTGCTCGGGCACATAGGGCATGCCCAGCACGGTCTCGTGGGTCTCGTACTTGGCAAACTTGTCGTAATCGCTGCTGGTGCGGAAGCCAAAATTGCCGATATAGAGCATGTCGGCGGTCTGATCGATCACGGTCAGTGCGAACGCTTTGGCCGATGCGATGACGCCCGAGGTGACGTTGTCCTTGTTCACTGCAACCGAAATGCGCGGCGGCATGGACGTCACCTGCACCGCAGTGTTGATGACGCAGCCGGCACGCAGCCCGTCTGCCGCGGCGCTCACCACGTACAGACCGCTCGGCATGGTAAAGAACGCAGTTTTGTCCATAACGATCACTCCCCTAGCTCGGGTTGGAACCTCATGGATGTATGTACCCACAAAAAAGGCAGCGCCCATAACGGACGCCGCCTTTGAAACATATGTGTCAGAACAGTAAGAAAGATGAGACGCCCGCAGTTGCGGTGAAATAGGGACTGAATAGCCCCCTCAAACAGGCAAACCAGTCCGTATTCCACCGCAACTTATGAAGGACGGTCAGCGGTTGCGTTCCTTGAGGGCGCGGTCGATCTCGCGTTGGACATCACGCTTGGCCATGTCCTCGCGCTTGTCGTAGAGCTTCTTGCCGCGACCCAGGCCCAGCAGCAGTTTTACGCGACCGTCGGTATTAAAGTAGAGCTCCAACGGAACCAGCGCATAACCACGGTTGCGAAGTTTGCCGTCAAGAAAGTCAATCTCCTTGCGGTGCAGCAGCAGACGGCGCCGACGGTCGGGATCGCGATTCCACACGCCACCATGGCTATAAGGGTGGATATGCAGGCCGACGAGCCAGCACTCACCGCCACGAATCAATGCAAAGGTATCGGTGATCTGGCAGGCGCGCTCGCGAATCGACTTGACCTCGGTGCCGCTCAGCTCAATACCGCACTCAAACGTCTCATCGATAAAGTACTCGTGATGTGCCGAGCGATTCTTGGAAATGAGCTTGCGCTCGCGCTTACTGGGCATCGCCGACCTCCTTGGCGCCATCGGCGTTTGAGCCCGCAGCCTCGCGCTTTGCCTTGCGCTCGGCATTGAGCTCGGCATCGCTCTCGCGCACCAGCTTGATAATCGCCGCGCATGCCTCCTCGCCCACCAGGTCGCGGGCACGGACCGTCAGACGCGTAGCCTCCTGCTTGTCGCCGTCGCTTGCAGCATCGGTCGCGCACATGATCAGGCAGATGGCGATCTCGGCCGAAGGCGAGGTCGGCACGCCCTGCAGGGCGAGCTCACCCATCACATGGTCGTCACTCTCGTCCGCGGCATCCGGATAGGTGGTATGGATCTTGTTGAGCAGGCGCGTCGTATGCGCATCGTTGGGCGCCAGGCGCAGCGCCAGACGCGCGCAGCCCACGGCAGCCGAAATGTTCTCGGTCTCGGGCTCCAAGAAGTACTGACCCAAATTGGTGTAGGCGCGTGCGGCGCACTTACCGTCGCTCGCGCGCTCCAGCACCGAGAACGAGAGCGATGCCCACTCCTGCTTGTCCTCGAGCGCGCGGAACAGCTCGGCCAAGTCCAAGCGATAGTTGCAGTTCATGGGATCCCAACGCACGGCCTGCATCAGGGCATTCCGAGCACTCACATAATCCTGCTGGCGAATGTAGGCAAACGCCATGTCGGAGTACAGGCGGTCAAAGGGAACCTCGACCTGCACCAGCTCGCGCGGATCCTTCTCCACGCGGCGATAGGCCAGGCGCTCAAACTTGCTGTCGAAGCTAAAGTACTGGCGCTTCTCCTCCGTCTTGCACTCGGCGTCGATATACTCCTCGGCGAGCTCCACCAGACGCTCCAACAGCGGCGTCGCCGTAGCCAGGTCGCCCTGCGCCAGATAGTTCTCGGCATACGTGATGTCTTCCAAGCTGATAGGCAGGTCCATGACAACTCCTCGGTCCGGGCGGCAGACTCAACGCGCGCCTTAAATATCGGTCAATACACAAAACCCGGGTCTCTTACGAGGCCCGGGCGTTCAATTTTGGTAGCCCGTACCAGATTCGAACTGGTGATCTCCGCCTTGAGAGGGCGGCGTCCTAAACCGCTAGACGAACGGGCCATAAGTAGCAAATGCAATGGCTGGGATGGAGGGAGTCGAACCCCCATTGACGGAACCAGAATCCGCTGTCCTGCCATTAGACGACATCCCAATGACTGCATCGCTGCGCTCGGCTGTGCCTTTGCGCAAGAAAGAAATATACGGGAAGTACCGCCGTGACGCAAGCCCCAATTTTGACTTTTTTAAAATTCAGCCAAATTGGCCTAATTTAGTCCAACCCGTGAAGGACCTGTGAAGCCGACCGCTGCACACGAAGGGCAAAACGCCGCGAGCGGTAGCCGTCAACCGTTGGCAGATTCTACCGTGAAAACGATAGCACCAGGCAACACAATCGGAGTATCAATGATCGCGTAGATATCGAGGCGCCATGGACGAAGAGCTTGATTACCTATGGGAGACCCTGGGCCTCGAGATCACTGCTGACCTTTGGCCCGAACGGGACAAAATCCATCCCACACTGCGCCCCGCCATCACGGTGATGCAGGCAAACTACCGCCGTGCATCCTTTTTGATCATGCGGATGTCATGGCACGCGGGACTCCCCGACCTTAAGCGAATCCAGGCAAGCCTCGTCGAGCTGTCCGGCATGCCGACCGTCATATCCGAGGCGCGCCTGGAGCAGCGCCAGCGCGAGCGACTGCAACAGCAGCGGATTCCCTTTATCTGCCCCGGCATTCAGGCATACCTGCCCTTTATGGACGAGGAGTACTGGAGCGGCAAGCCCAACAAGCACGTAAAGGTCTACGATCCGCACGAATGGGCACAGCTGAAGGACTGACTGGGGCAGGCCCGCACTCGAAATGGGACGTACTTTCCGCAGCCGCTACAGCAACGCCTCGACCCAAGCCGATTCCCTAAAGCCGGGAATCGCAAAGTCGTCGCCCACCAACAGCGGACGCTTGACCAGCATGCCGTCGGTCGCCAGCAGCTTGTAGCACTCCCGATCCGTCATGCCCGCATCTAGACGCGCCTTCAGGCCCAGCTCTCGATATTTCATGCCCGACGAATTAAAGAAGCGCCGCACCGGCAGCCCCGAACGAGCAGTCCAGGTCGCAAGCTCATCAGCCGTGGGATTGTCCAAAACGATATCGCGGTCGATATACTCAACCCCATGTTCGTCCAGCCATGCCTTAGCCTTTTTACAGGTCGAGCACTTGGGATATTCAACAAACAGTACGGTCATGGAAATCCTCCGAATATAGATCGGCCAACGCAGGCACACGCCACACGAGGCGCCTTCGCATGATGGGCTAATTGTAGCCCACGGGTCACACGCTAAACGAACCGTACCCCGAATCCGCGTTTGATGAACGGCAGCAGCTCCATTGCCTCGGGCGTGATATGACCCGCAACGTTCATGCGCTCGTCACCGGGAAGATCGACCCGCGCAATCTCAAGCTCGCCTTCGTAGCGCCCATAGCCGCTATTGCTCACAGCGATCGACCCCGTCTTTCGTGACAGGCCGGCACCGGCATCCATCGGCACGGAATCCGGCTTAAGCGTCGTACGCGACTCCTGAGACCTAAAGATGAGGGTGCTCGAATCGGGTCGGTCGTGATGAATCTGCCCACGTACATAGGCATAACCGGGCTCAAGCTCGCATTGCAGGTCCACGTATCCGGCGGAAACATGAGCAAACTGCGTCCAGCCCGCATCGGAAAGATCGGGGTCGCCGACCAACACAATGTCGCAATCGGCGCCATGTGCAAGCTCAAGCATGTTGAGGGCAACCTTTGACGCGCGACCGCGCTGCGCCTCGACCGTCGGCAGTCCCTCGAATACCGGCCCGCGAACGTTGGCATCACCCGGCACAAAAGCCATGATTTCGAATCCAAGCGCCGCAAGACGAAGATTCACCCGAGCAATGTCCTCCAGAGCTAAACCGGTATAAGGCTTGGGGTAAAAATTGTGGCAGGCGGCAAAACGAGTCACATCGGCACCGGCCTCACGCCACGATGCGATTTCATCAGAACTCACCGTCGATGCATTGACCACTATGCGAAATACACCGGACAGCTCCGCGACCCGTTGGGCGCTAAAGCCATAGTCCAAACGAAGGTATTCCAACCCCAGATCGCGCAGGTCCTCGATGCGCTCAAGCCCGAGCAACTCGCACGTGCGAGGCCCCACATCGGCAATGAGCGCAATGCCGCGGGCGGAGAGCAGCGACAGCACATGACGGACCTTATCGGCATACGCCGCTCCCCCATCCTCGGGAATATGCAGTGAGGTGAACGCGTAGCGCGCACCCGCCGCGGCACCACGCTCAATCGTCCGCTCAATATCCTGCAAAGGGCTGGAAAGATAAATCGAAATACCCGTTTTCACGCTACAACGCTCCTTTAAAAAAGGCCGGCGGAGCAGTTAGCCCCGCCGGCACAACCATAGCATCAAGAAATCTGCCGCGCGCCGCGAACCCCGAGCAACACGGCTCACGATATCAAACTACTCGCCAAAGAACTCATTGATCTTCTGCTCGTCGACGCCAAAGAACCACGTCAGGACAAAGCCGGCGGCATAGGCAAGCAGCATAGCGGCAACGTAGCCGAGCTGCTGGCCAGGAACGACGATCAGCAGGCCAAACAGACCGGAAACGCCCTGAGAAACCGTGCCGATGTGAAGCAGCGCCGCGAGCGCGCCGCCAAATCCGGCACCCAGGCAGGCCGTCACAAACGGACGAACGAGCGGCAGCGTAACGGCATACATCAGAGGCTCGCCCACACCCAGGATTCCAACGGGAATGGACTCTGCGACGTACTTCTTGAGCTTGGCGTTCTTGGTCTTAAAGTACAGCGCCAGACCGGCACCGACCTGGCCGCCGCCAGCCATCATAAGGATGGGAAGCAGGTAATTGATACCCTTGGTAGCACCGTCGGGATCGTTGAGCATAGCGTGGATCGGCGTGAGCGCCTGATGCAGGCCGACGGAAACCAGCGGCAAGAAGCCTGCCGACAGGATATAGCCGCCCAGGACGCCCAGCTTCTCGAAGATAAAGGTCAAAACGCTAAAGATGGCAGTCGTCAGCCATGCGCCAACCGGCTGGATGACGAGCATCAGAGCAAAGGCGCCGATGATGAGCACCAGCAGCGGGGACAAGAACGTGTCGAGTGCGTTGGGCATAACCTTGCGAATCTGACGCTCCATCCAGGCAAAAAATGCGCCAGCGATAAGAGCCGCGATCATGCCGCCCGCTGCGGGGTTGTACTGCGCATTGGTGAGCGGCAGCAGAATGGCAGTGGCAGGATCAGCCGCGCCAGGCGCAAGCAGGGGCATGGCACTGTTGGCGATACACATCATGCCGGCGATGCCGCCCAGCGCAGCGGAGCCGCCAAACTCACGTGCCGCGTTATAGCCCACCAAGATGGGTAGATAGGCAAACAGGGCCCAGCCCATGGAACGAATGCCCTGGTACCACCACTCGCCTGCAAGCGCGCCTGCCGTCGAGACGTTAATGACGTTGCAGATACCGTTGATGAGGCCAGCCGCAATGATGCCGGGAAGCAGGGCGACGAAGACATTGGAAATCTTCTTGAGGAAGGCCTGAACCGGCTTGGACTCGTACTTTGCCTTCTGCGCGGCCTTGTTTGTGGCCGCAGCGTCAACCACGCTCTCGTCGGCAACGCCTTTCGCAAGGCCGGTGAGCTTGGAGAACTCCTCGAGCACCTTATTCACCTTGCCCGGCCCCAGCACGATCTGCATCGTGTCGTCCTCGACCAAGCCCATCACGCCGTCGAGTGCCTCAATACCCTCCGTGTCGACGCTGCCCGTGTCTTTGACGGTCACGCGCAGGCGCGTCATGCACGCCGCGTTTGCCAGCACGTTGTCTTTACCGCCCAAAAGGTCCAGCAGCTTTTGAGCCAGCTCTTTGTTCGTCATAACTCCTCCTTGTATTGGGTATCTCGTCTGGATGTCATATCAGCTCACGCCGCGCACCTATTGGGCATCGGCATCGCTCTTCTCATGGCCACTCACCGCAGCACGGACATGGCCTCGCGCTCGCTCAAGAGCTACCGCAGCCTGCTCGGCATCGCAGTCCAGCAGTACCGAGACAATAGCGGTTTTTACGTGGCCGCCGGCATCTGCAAGCGCCTGAATAGCGCACTCGCGCGTGCAGCCGGTCGCCTCCATCACGATGTTCTGGCCGCGCACCACCAACTTCTCGTTCGTCTGCTGCACATCGACCATCAGGTTTTGGTATACCTTGCCGATCTTGACCATGGCACCGGTCGAAATCATGTTGAGAATGAGCTTTTGAACCGTTCCCGCCTTGAGCCTCGTTGAGCCGGTCAGTACCTCGGGACCGGGCACGGGTTCAATGGCAAGATCTGCGCTCTTCCCGATCTTCGACCCTTGGTTGCAGGCAATTGCAATGGTCTTGCACCCAGTTGCCTTGGCGTACACAAGGCCGCCCACCACATAGGGAGTACGGCCGCTTGCCGCCAGGCCAACGACAAGATCCTTGTCCGAGAGTCCACGCTCCCGCAGGTCGCTCGCGCCAAGCTCCTCGCTGTCTTCGGCACCTTCGACAGCCTTGATAAACGCCGTCTCGCCTCCGGCAATGAGCCCGACAATCAGATCGGGTGACACGCCAAACGTGGGCGGACACTCCGAAGCGTCGAGTACGCCCAGACGACCGCTGGTGCCTGCGCCCATGTAAAAGACGCGCCCGCCGCGCTCGAGTGCCTCAGCAGCCCAGTCGATTGCTGTGGCAACCTGGGGCAGCACTTTTGTGACCGACTGGACGGCACGAAGATCCTCATCGTTCATCGTCGTAACGATCTGCAGCGATGTCATCGTATCGAGGTCCATAGACCTTTGATTACGCTTTTCGGTCGTGAATTTTGTTAAATCGAGCATTTCATTCACCTCATCTTTCCTGTTTCTCGATGTAGTTTTGCTTAATGACATGCGTCGCCCGTTCGTAGTCGCTGGCAACGTAAGCAGCGTACAGGGCATCGACAACCATAAGCTGGGCCATACGCGAAGCCATGGCACCGCTGCGGACCAAGGGCTCACTCGCAGCGACGCCGAGCACGGCATCGGCCATGGTGGCAAGCTTGGATGATCCATCTACTTTGGTCACGGCCACAACGGGACAGTTGTGACGTTGGGCCTCGGCGGTGCAGTCCAGCACCTCTTGCGTCAAGCCCGAGTAGCTAAAGGCGATTGCCATATCGCCCTCATGCATGTTCTTGGCACACAAGAGCTGATCATGCCAGTCGTCGTACAGATGGCACTCTTTGTCGACACGCATGAGCTTTTGTGCCAGATCGTGCGCGACCAAACGAGAGGCACCGATACCGAACAGATTGACTGCGCGTGCCCGCTTAAGATAGGCCGCACATCGCTCCAAGACGGTGTAATCGAGCGTTCGCGCCGTCGCTTCGATCGTGCGCACGTTGCTTTTCATCACCTTCCCCACGATACGTTCGACGCTGTCATCCATGGAGATGTCCTCGAGGGCAACGTCTTTCTTGTCACCCAAGAGCGCCAGCTCGGCAATCAGTTCGCGCTGGAACTCCTTGTAGCCCGCAAAACCCAAGCGCTTGCAAAAGCGCAAAATGCTCGAGGGCGAGGAGAACGTGGCATCGGCAAGACCGCGGACGGACAGCCCGACCACCTCGTGCGGATGAGCGCTTACATATGCGATGACATTGCGTTCCGCCGGGCTCGCGCTGAGCTCACGCTCGCGAAGCCGCAAAAGCAATCCGTTTGCCATCTCAAACACCTCCGTTGAGAAGAATTAAAGACCAACGAATGATTCGTACCGGATACAAACAGCTTTTACGGTACATTGTGCCGCATCGTGGCGCACAAAGGGCGAGCGTTCTACCGCTCGCCCCTCAAATCCGACCGCTCGGAAATACGCGCGACACAAAATAATTCAACAAGGTCGCATTATCAGAAACGGGTTTGTTACCGGCTAGCGCCTCGCATGGGCGCCGATCGGCCGAGTCGCATAGCGCACCAACGCCGCTGCCAGCAATACCAACAGCATGGCGGTGACATAGCCCGCAGCATCGAATCCTAAATCGATAACGTCGAAATGCCTGCCAGGAACAAAGATCTTATGTACCTGATCGCCAACGGAGCAGCCGGCGCAAAAGAGCAACACGGGCACGCAACGGGAGCATACGCTCCACGGACGCCTGGAAAAGCAAACCACGACCACCGAGGCGAACAATCCGACGAAGAAAAACTCTACGGTATGGGCAACGCGACGGACGTTCGTGCCCACCCACATGCGAATGGAAGCAAGTCGGCCAGACCGGACATTCGAAGCAGCCGAATCGGTGCCCCCGGTCATCCCGTTCTCGGTCTGAGCTTCACCCGCGACATCGGCAGCCTGTACGCCCGTAGCCTGACCCTCCACCACACGCGCGGTGGACTCGCTCAGCAACGACGTCTCCACCGCATTTTGCTCCGTCAGCACCCAGATGCCCGCCAGCGTTGCAGCGAACAGAACGATCGCGGTCCATCCGATTATTTGTTTTACGCGCGCCAAGGGCCTACCTCCTTTTTTGAATATCAGCGAGTGTAGCCCCAAATGACATCGCCATCGTATCAAAATTTGAATCGCAACAGGAAGCGACAAAGCGACGCAAACCCCTACCCCGCCTCGCGCATCCAGCGATCAAACGTCCCCACGCACACGCCCAGGCACTTTGCTGCCTGGCTGCGGGTAATATCGCCCGCCTCATAGCTATCCCGTACCAGATCAAACTGAGGAGGGCACGGCTTGCGAGGTCGACCGAAACGGACCCCTCGCGCCCGCGCCGCTGCAATTCCCTCCGCTTGGCGCCGATGGATATTCTCGCGCTCCACCTGCGCCACGTAGCTCAGCAGTTGCAGCACAATATCGGCAATCAGGGCATTAGTCACATCCGGCGTGCCGCTTGCCCTGGCGCGCGTGTCAAGCAATGGCATGTCCAACACCACAATGGCAACCCCGAGCTCCTTGGTAATGCGACGCCATTCCTCAAGAATCTCGGAGTAATTACGACCAAGTCGGTCGATAGAAAGCACCACCAGCACGTCCCCGTCTCCCAGGACGTGCAGCAGCTCGCGATAGCGCGGTCGATCGAAGTCCTTGCCGCTCGCATGGTCGGCATAAATATTCGCCGAGCCCACGCCATAGGCGCCCAGCGCATCCAGCTGCCGATTAAGATTCTGATCGCGCGAACTCACCCGCGCATAACCATACACCGTCGCCATCTCATCCCCGCTTTCTTGTAAACCTGCCAAAAAGGAACAGGTTTATTTTGGTAGGTTTTACCTCTCAAATAGCAGGTAAGCGGGCGGCCGAGCAGACGGCAAGGTAGCCATGATCCAAATGCGGAGGGCGGCCCCGAAAGACCGCCCTCCGCTCTCCCGCCATGAGTCGAGATTTGGCTAATGGATAAGCTTAAAGTCCAAGTGCCCACGCGTGGTATTGACGCGCGAGACCTCGATAATCACGCGCTGGCCCAGTTCATAGCGAGTCCCCGTGTCGGCGCCCGTCAGCGTAAGCGCATCCTCGTCGAACTCGAACCACTCGTTGCCCAGGCTCTTGATCGAAACCAAGCCTTCGACCTGCGTCAGGTCCAAGCGCACAAAGAGACCCATGCTGCTAACCCACGAGACGGTTCCGGCATAGCGCTCGCCCAGACGGTCCTCATAGTACTGGGCAATCTTGATCTTTTGCGTCGCATGGCTAGCGGCATCTGCCGCGCGCTCGGCATCGCTGCATGCGCGGCAGATCTGCGGCAGAATGCGCGGCAGCGACTCGCGCCCCTTGCCGATCAGCCGCGGCGTACGGACCAGGGCGTCCTTGCCGCCGAGCTGCTCATAGGCCAACTGCAGTTTGAGCACGCGGTGCACCACCAGATCGGGGTAGCGACGGATGGGACTCGTAAAGTGACAGTAGCACGGCGCGGCGAGCGCAAAGTGGCCCTCGTTGCGCGGCTTGTACAGTGCGCGCTGCATGCTGCGCAGAAGCAGCGTGTTGACGAGCGGTGCGTTGGCCGTACCGGCGGCAGCATCAACTGCAGCCTGTAGCTCATCGGGACTCCCCAGGGCGATACCGGCAGCACGGCGATCGTCGATGATGCCTAGCTGCGCCAGCGCAACGGCGGCACCGTGCAGGCTATCGGGGCTCGGATCCTCATGCACGCGATAGCAGGCCTCGATATCACGGTCTGCCAGCCACTCTGCAACGCACTCGTTGGCGAGTAGCATGGCTTCCTCGATAAGCGACGTGGCACACGAACGCTCGCGCGCCACAATCTGCACGGGCACTCCGTCCTCATCCAATAGAGCGCGAATCTCGGCCGTGTCAAAATCGACTGAGCCGCGGGCACGACGAATACGACGGCGAAGTTCGGCGAGTTCGTTGGCGGCGACAAGGAAATCGCCGAGGTCGACGTTATAGCCGCGGGCGGCTTCCTCGCACGCAAGACCGCGCTCAAGCGCGTCCTCGCGCGAGGTCTCGGCAGCCGCAACATCCTCGGCCGCGCCCTCCAGCACCGAATACTCAACCGCGCCGGCACGCACCAGCAGCGCCTCGGCGCCGTCATAGTCCATACGCACACGCGAGCGAATTACGCTGGGATACGGATTGTAATGCCGCACGCGACCCTGCGCATCAAGCTCAATATCAACGGTAAACGCAAGACGGTCCTCGTCAGGGCGAAGCGAGCACAGGTCATTGGACAGGCGTTCGGGCAGCATGGGAAGCACGCGATCGGCCAGATAAACCGATGTCGTACGATGGCGAGCCTCAAGATCGATATGCCCGTCCCAAGCCACATAGTGTGAAACGTCGGCGATATGCACGCCCAGCTTGTAGCCACCCTCGGGCGTACGCTCCAGCGAAATGGCATCGTCAAAGTCGCGCGCGTCGACCGGGTCGATCGTGATGACAAAGCGGTCGCGCAGATCGCGGCGGAGCGGGTCCTTAAGCGCTGCGGACACATCGAGCGAAAGCCCCTCGGCCTCGTCTAGCGCGGCCTCGGGATAGATATCGGTATAGCCGTAACGCGCCATCACATATTGAACGCCCAAATCGGGCGCGTCATCTCCGCCAATGCGGCGTTCGATCGTCACGGTGCCCGATTCCAGGCGCGTCGGGTAGGTCAAAATGCGCGCGACAACGGCATCACCCGGGTGGACGCCCAGACGATCCGCCGAGGTATCCTCGGGCAGAATGAAGAAGTCGGCCTTCAGGCGCGAATCGAGCGGCTCGATCACACCGAGCGGACCAGCGGTCTGGTACGTACCCACCACGCTTATGGCTGCGCGCTCAACCACGCCTTCGATCACGGCGCGCCGCTCACCGTGCGGGCTGTTCTTAATGCTCACGGCAACGGTATCGCCATCCATGATCTCGCGCTTACCGCGGCCCATAACCTTGTAGTCGCCGCTCTCGGTTATGACATAGGCGCCATGCTCATGGAGCTGCACGCGCCCGGTCAGGCTCGGACGGCGTTCGCTGCGCACCGGCCCACGCTTATTGCGAGCACCGCGCTTATGCTTGTTATTGCGCCCCATGGCGCCTCCTTGCTATCGATGACGAACTCCAAAGAGTCTACCCAAATGATTCGCTTTCCTGCCGTCCCCTAGAGATCAAAAAACGGGCCGCCCCATAAGAGACGACCCGTTGGAAGGGATGAATTCCAGGCATGCCTACACGCGCAGGTAGCGGCGCATGGCTATGGCAGAACCAAAGAGACCGATAATCACACCGACCAGAATCAGCGCAGCATAGGTCACCAGGTAGTACTGCATCGGCAGGGCAAACGACATCCAGCCGATGCTCTCCTGCAAACGCGGAATCATCAGATTGCGCAGCAACTCCAGAACGCCGATGGAAAGCAGCGAGCCCAAAATGGCCTGCAGTACGCCCTCGGTGATAAACGGGCCGCGAATGAAGCCGTTGCTGGCGCCGACCAGACGCATAATCGCAATCTCACGACGACGCGCCGTGATGGACAGGCGAATCGTGTTGTTGATGAAGATGAATGCGATAAAGGTCAAAAGGCCAACGAGCACCACGGCGGCGATGCGGATGTAGTTGGTCACCTGGAACAGGCGGCTCACTTCCTCTTGGCCGTACAGCACGCTCGCGTTGACGTCGCCGTCATCCGCGATCTTCTGGAAGTCGGCGTTCTTCTTGAGCTTCTGGACCGTGCTCTCGACCTTGGACGGATCGTCCATCTCAATTGCAAACGAAGCCGGCAGCGGGTTCTGGCCATCGAGCGCGCTCATGGTGGCGTCGGCGTTGCCCGACATCTTGCTCGTATACTCGGCCAGCGCGTCGTCCTTGTCCTTATAGGTCACGGACTTGACGTTATTCCACGTCTTAAGCTCGGCCTCAAAAGCCTGAACATCGGCCTGATCGGCGTCATCGCTAATGAACGCGTTGATGACAACCTGATCCTCGACGGTGCCGATCACGGAGTTCAGCATCGCGGAGCCCATGATGAACAGGCCGATGATAAACAGCGAAAGGAAGATCGTGATGACGGCGCCGAGCGAGGTAGTCCAGTTACGGAAGAAGTGACTGATTGCCTCTTTGAAGGAGTAGCCCACGTTAGTTGGTGCCATAGTTGCCGTAACCTCCCCTCTCCTGGTCGCGGATAACGTGGCCGCCCTCGAGGGCGATCACGCGACGGTGCATGCTATCGACCATCTCGCGGTCGTGCGTGGCGACGATCACGGTGGTGCCGGTGCGGTTAATACGCTCGAGCAGCTTCATGATGCCCAGCGAGATCGCCGGGTCGAGGTTACCCGTGGGCTCGTCGCAGATCAGCAGCGGCGGACGGTTGACCATAGCGCGGGCGACGGCGACGCGCTGCTGCTCGCCACCGGAAAGCTGGTCGGGCAGCGAGTCCATCTGATCGGCCAGACCGACCAGACGCAGCACCTCCGGCACCTGACTGCGAATGACGCCCTTGGGCTTGCCGATGCACTGCAGGGCAAACGCCACGTTTTCGTAGGCGGTCTTTTGCGGCAGAAGCTTAAAGTCCTGGAACACGGCGCCAATCTGGCGGCGCAGGAACGGAACCTTGCGGTTCTTGATCTTCATGAGGTCCTGACCGGCAACCAAGATGCGGCCGCTCGTCGGCTTGACGTCGCGGTTGAGCGTCGACAGCAGCGTGGTCTTACCCGAGCCGGAATGACCGACCAGGAAGACGAACTCGCCCGGATAGATCTCGATGTTGATGTCGTCGAGTGCAGGCTTGTTGGGCTGTGCCGGATAGATCTTGGTGACATGCTCCATAAGGATGACGGGCTCGACACCGGCCTGCTTGGCCATCTTCTTGCGGCTGGCTTGCGGATCGATGGGCGCAAACACCGACGTAAAATCGGGGTTGTTGAGCGCGTTATCGAGGCTTGCGACCTCGGCGGCCTGATCGCTCTCGACCACCGGGGCAGCAGGCTGCGTGGGATCGGGAATAGCGGCAAAGAGACCGGACTGCGCAGGCTGAGGAACCGGCGTCGCAGGGGCCATGGGGTCGGGAATGCCGGCCATGGTAGGCTGCGGCGTGGCGGCGCCAGCCTGAGGCTGCTCCACGCGAGCGGTCACGGCCTGAACGGGCTCAAAACCCGCCGTGCCGGAAAGCGCGACATCGCTGGTGGGATTGTAGGCAAAGGGATCGGATGCCGGCTGTGCCTGATCTGCCGGCTGATCGGGGGCCTGAGCAACAGGCTGGCCCTCTGAATCCGGAGTGGCGAAACGACTGCCCTGGACGCCCGTCTGCGTCTTGGGGGCATCATCGCCCGCACCGGAGGTACGGAAGTGGTTACCCACTGGTGCTCCTTATCGTCGTGCGTTTAAACTACATGAGCGCTTTATATTTTAGCAGCATTAGCTTTACTGCACATAAGAAGCATGGCGGGGTTTGGGTCTCACCGACCGGGCGCAGGGTTACCTCCCAAATCGTCCTCGCGCATGGCCGGCATTTGTCCTGCTCCTGCGGAGCTGCGGACAAACGCCGGCCTGCGCTGCGGAAAGATTTGGGAGGTAACCCTGCGCCCGGCCTGCGGCTACTATGGGGCCGACGCACCAACTTGAGATGCTGCGCATACAAAATTGGAAGGGTCTGAATTGCACTTTGTTGGGATGGGCCCGTTTCCCCAATGGGAACTTTGCTTGGCAGGACTCTAATTTAAATTCAGTATAAACAGGGGCGCCCTCTTTGAGGACGCCCCTGTTCTGGCTTGTTTGCGGTTGTCGACGCGATACTTTGCCTCGTCTTGCCTTAGGCCAAGAACTCCTTGGTGGTCGCCACGATGTTGGCGGCGTCCAGGCCGTACTTGTGCAGGAGCTCGGCACCCGGACCGGACTCGCCGAAGGTGTCGTTGACGCCGATCTTCTTGAGCGGCGTCGGGCACTGCTCGCACAGGACGTCGGCGACGGCGCTGCCCAGGCCGCCGATCACGGAATGCTCCTCGACGGTCACGACGCGGCCGGTCTTGGTGGCGCTCTTGACGATCAGGTCGGCATCGATGGGCTTGATGGTGTGCATGTTGATGACCTCGGCATCGATGCCCTCGGCAGCGAGCTGCTCGGCGGCCTCGAGGGCCTCGCCGACCATTAGGCCGCAGGCGATGATGGTGACGTCGGTGCCCTCGCGCATGACGATGCCCTTGCCTACCTCGAACTTGTAGGTCTCGGGGTCGTTGATGACCGGCGAGGCCAAACGGGCAAAGCGCATGTACACGGGGCCGTCGCACTCGTAGGCGGCGCGCGTCACGGCGCGGGCCTCCACGTCGTCGGCGGGAACGACCACAGTCATGCCGGGGATGACGCGCATGAGGGCGATATCCTCGCAGCACTGGTGCGTGGCGCCGTCCTCGCCCACCGAGATACCGGCGTGCGTGGCACCGATCTTAACGTTAAGGTGCGGATAGCCGATGGAGTTGCGGACCTGCTCAAAGGCGCGGCCAGCGGCAAACATGGCAAAGCTGCTCGCGAAGGCAACGCGGCCGGTGGTCGCAATGCCAGCGGCAACACCCATCAGGTTGCTCTCGGCGATGCCCACATCGAAGAAGCGGTCGGGGCAGGCGGCCTTGAACTTACCGGTCTGCGTGGCGGCGGCCAGGTCAGCGTCGAGGACCACAAAGTCATCGTGCTCGTTGGCGAGCTCGACGAGGGCCTCGCCGTAGCTTACGCGCGTGGCGATTTTCTTGACGTCTGCCATCCTAGAGCTCCTCTCCGGCGGCCGTGAGCTCTGCCATGGCCTGCTCAAACTGTTCATCGTTGGGGGCCTTGCCGTGCCAGCCAACCTGGTTCTCCATAAAGGAGACGCCCTTGCCCTTCGTGGTCTCGGCGATAATGGCGGTCGGCTGACCCTTGGTGGCGCGAGCCTCGGCAAAGGCGGCGCGGATCTGATCGAAGTCGTTGCCGTCGGCGAGCTCCACCACGTGGAACTTGAAGGCGCGGAACTTGTCGGCGAGCGGCATGGGGTCGTTGACCTCCTCGACGGGGCCGTCGATCTGCAGGCCGTTGTGGTCGACGATCACGCAGAGGTTGTCAAGCTGCTGGTTGCCGGCAAACATGGCGGCCTCCCAAACCTGGCCCTCCTCGCTCTCGCCGTCGCCCAGCAGGGCGTAGGTGCGATAGTCGTCGCCCCAGTGCTTGGCGGCAACGGCCATGCCCACGGCGGCGGAGATGCCCTGGCCGAGCGAACCGGTGGACATATCGACGCCCGGGGTGTCGTTCATGTTGGGGTGACCCTGCAGGTGGCTGCCGATGTGGCGCAGCGTCTCGAGATCCTCTTTGGGGAAGAATCCGCGCTCGGCGAGCACAGCGTACAGACCAGGCGCGCAATGACCCTTGGAAAGCACGAAGCGATCGCGGTCGGCCTTGCGGGGGTCGGCCGGGTCGACGTTCATTTCCTCAAAGTACAGATAGGTCATGATGTCGGCAGCGCCGAGCGAACCGCCCGGATGGCCGGACTTGGCAGCGTGCACGCCGGTGACGATGCCCTTCCTTACCTCGTTGGCAACCTTTTTGAGCTCTTCGTCGCTCATTGTGCCTTCCTTTCATCCTCTTAAGACAAGATGCGCACGGCACGGAAAGGTAGTCCCAACACAGCCGCGATGCACGTACGTCATTCATTATGCTGGAAACTGGAAGCTTTACCAGAGTATTTATCATTATTTGAACAATTGAGCAGGCAGAACCGCTGATGAAACGGTTTATCAATGTGAACGTCTTTTGGATGGAACGCAGTCGGCCCTACGCGTTAATGTCCTTGAATCCCTCACCGAAGGTTTCCGTAACGTCGGCGACCGTCACAATGGCGTGAGGATCGCGCTCGCGCACGATCGTTTTGAGGGTGTTGAGCTCGCGGCGGCTCACAATGACCATGATCACCGGCTTCTCGGCACCCGAGTACATGCCGGTCGCCCTAAACTTGGTGCAGCCGCGGCCCAGGCCATACATGATGTCGGCCGCGATATCGGGAAACTTGTCCGAGATGATGAGCACCATACGGCGCCTGTTGCCACCGTCGACCACGGCATCGATCACGTAGCCGCTAATGACCATCGAAAGGCCCGCATACAGCGCGTTTTCGACCGAAAAGACCGGGGCCGACAGCGCGCACACGGCAACATCGATCGCCATGACGGTCGAGCCAACCGGCAGCGATGTGTTGCGCGAGATGATCTGGCCGATCGTGTCAGAGCCGCCAGTGTTGGCACCGGCGCGCAACACCATGCCATACCCGATGCCCGTGATAATGCCGCCCCACATAGCGGGCAGCATCAGGTCGGCATGTGCCAGCGGCGCCACAAACGGAGCGAACAGGTCGGTGAAAAAACCCAGCAGCACAAAACCGGTCGCCGTCTGCACCACGTAGAACATGCCACCCTCGCGCATAACAACCAGCAGCAGCAAGGCATTCATCACGATGGTCTGGATACCGACGGGAAGCGATATGCCATGCGAGGCGCCGACCGCCTGAATAATGGTGGCAAGGCCTGTGACGCCGCCGGCGGCAAGGCCGTTGGGGATCAAAAACAGGTCGGTCGCGATAGCTGCCAGGGCGCAGCCAAACATAATCTTGGGCAAGTCATGAAAGAAGTTCATCGAAAGAATGCGCTTGATGTCCAGACGATATGCCATGCTGCCTCCCTCAAAAAAGCGCACCCAAACGAGTGCGCTTTGAACTTCTTGCTGTATTCGATTCTACCGATTCACCGGGCAAATACCACCCCTGCGCAGTGTTTGCATCGACCCGGAGCCAATCATGTGCCTAGGCAGACGATGCTTCCGCATCGGCGTTGCCGGTTGCCCAACGATGGTAGCCGATCACAAACGGATCCAGATCGCCATCGTCGAGAACGGCCTCGACGTTGCTGGTCTCCACGCCCGTGCGCAGGTCCTTGACCATCTGATACGGGTAGAGCACGTAGCTGCGAATCTGGTTGCCAAAACCGATCGTGGTCTTGGGCCCGCGAATCTCATCCAGGGCCTCGGCGCGCTTCTCGAGCTCGATCTCGTACAGACGGGCCTTGAGAATCTGCATGCACGCGGCCTTGTTTTGAATCTGGCTGCGCTCGTTTTGGCAAGTGACAACGATGCCGCTGGGAAAATGCGTCACGCGTACGGCAGAGTCGGTGGTGTTGACGCCCTGGCCGCCCGGACCGCTCGCGTGATACACGTCCACGCGGATATCGTCGGGACTGATCTCGATGTCGATATCGTCAGGCAACACGGGAATGACCTCGACGCCGGCAAACGTGGTCTGGCGGCGCTTCTTATCATCGGTGGGGCTGATGCGTACCAGGCGGTGAACGCCGGCCTCGGCGCGCAGCATGCCAAACGCGTCCTTGCCCTCGACGGTAAAGGTCGCACGGTCGATGCCGATGACCTCAGCCGCGGGGCAGTCGTTAATGGTGACCTTCCAGCCGCGACGCTGGCAGTACTTCATGTACATCTTAAAGAGCATGAAGGTCCAGTCCTGTGCCTCCAGGCCACCCTGTCCGGGCTTGATGGTCACAATCGCGTCGCCGTGATCGAACTCACCGGTAAACCAGCTCGAAAGCTCGAGCTCGTCGATAGCGCGGGCCAGGCGTTCTGCCGTAGCGGCAGCCTCCTCGCGCAATGCGGCGGCATCGGGGTCGTCGCCCATCTCCTCGGCAAGCTCCAGCGCCGCGCGGGCGTCAGATAGCTCGCCGCGCGCGGTATCCACGGCAGCGATATCTTCCTTGGCGCGAGCGATCTCCTCCATGGTGGCGCGAGCGGCGTCGGCGTCATCCCAAAAGCCGGGGGCCACGCTTTTTGCCTCGAGCTCGGTCACGCGCGTGCGCTTCTCGTCCAAATGAAGATACGACTCGACCTCGCCGAGCCGGTCCGCAAACGCGTCCAGCTCGGCGGGCGTTACCTCTAAAGCCTCGGCCATTAACGATTCCTGCCGTGGCAGTACTTGAACTTCTTGCCGCTGCCGCAGGGGCAAAGGTCGTTGCGGCCCACGTTGACATAAGGGTCATCGCTCTCGGACTTGCGGTAGGTGGTCACCTTGCCGCCGTTGTTGACAGCAGCCGGGCCTCCCTGGACGGCCGTACGAGCCTGAACCTGTGCCTGCTTGCGCAGCACCGAGCTGCCGTTGTCGCCATCGACGTCGGCGGGGCCGGAGAAGCGCGCACCCTCGAGCGCGGGGTCCTCCTTGTGCTCCACGGCCTGCGGGGCGGCCTTGATCTCGATGCGCAGAACGGTGCGCAGGTAATCCTCGTACATGGTGTCAACGAGCATCTGGAAGGCACCATAAGCCTCAGTCTTGTACTCGACCAGCGGGTCGCGCTGGCCAAAGCCGCGCAGTCCGATACCGGTCTTGAGGTAGTCCATCTCCTGCAGGTAGTTCATCCAGCGGGTATCGATGACGCGCAGCATGACCTGGGTGTTGAGCTCGCGCATGAGGTCCTCACCCAGGCGCTCTGCCTTCATGTTGTAGCACTTCTCAACGTAGGCCAGGACATCGGCAGCCAGGGCCTCGAAGTCCTCGTCGGGGAACTTGGGCGTGTCGATATGCCCGGTGAGCTCCACGACCCACTTGCGCAGGCCCTCGAGATCGCGCTCGCCATCGTGGCTGTCCTTGGTGCAGAACTCCTGAACACAGCGGTACACGGTATCGTGCATGACCTCGGTGATGTGATCGGTCAGGTCCTTGCCGTCCAGAATCTTGTTGCGCTCGGCGTAGATGACCTGGCGCTGCTTGTTCATGACGTCGTCGTACTCAAGAACGCTCTTGCGCATGGAGAAGTTGATGCTCTCGACCTTGTGCTGGGCGTTCTCGACGGCCTTGGAGATGATCTTGTGCTGGATGGGCATGTCGTCGCCCATGTCGGCGGTAACCATCATCTTGGAAACGCGGTCCATCTTGTCGCCGCCGAACAGGCGCATGAGGTCGTCCTCGAGCGACAGGTAGAACTGAGTCTCGCCCGGATCGCCCTGACGACCGGAGCGGCCACGCAGCTGGTTGTCGATACGACGGGACTCATGGCGCTCGGTGCCGATGACGGTCAGGCCGCCGGCGGCAAGCACGCGCTCGCGTTCGGCCTTGCAGGTCTCCTTGGCCTCAGCGTTAAACTGCTCGAGCTGCTCGGGCGTCACGTCCTCCATGGTCAGGCCCTCGTACTCAAGGCGCTCGCGCACCAGCTCGTCGGGATTGCCACCCAGCAGGATGTCGGTACCACGACCGGCCATGTTAGTAGCGATGGTCACGGCGCCGTAGCGTCCGGCCTGGGCAACGATATGAGCCTCGCGCTCGTGATGCTTAGCGTTGAGGACCTCGTGCGCGATACCGCGCTTGGTAAGGGCGGCCGACAGCTTCTCGGAGCTTTCGATGGAGACGGTGCCCACCAGGACCGGCTGGCCCTTGGCGTGACGTCGCTCGACGTCGTCGGCAACGGCGTTGTACTTGGCCTGGATGGTGCGGTACACCAGGTCCTCGTGGTCGACACGCTGAACGGGCTTGTTGGAGGGGATAACCTCGACGGGCAGCTTGTAGATCTCGCGGAACTCGGCATCCTCGGTGAGTGCCGTACCGGTCATGCCGGAGAGCTTGTCATACAGACGGAAGTAGTTCTGCAAGGTGATGGTGGCCAGCGTCTGGTTCTCCTCGCGCACGAGCACGCCCTCTTTGGCCTCGATGGCCTGATGCAGGCCCTCGGAGTAGCGGCGGCCTTCCATGATGCGGCCGGTGAACTCGTCGACGATCTTGACCTCGCCGTTGGTGACCACGTACTGCTTGTCGCGGTGGAACATGTACTGGGCCTTCAGCGCCTGCTGCAGGTGGTTGACCAGCTGACCGGAGAGATCGGCATAGATGTCATCGATACCCAGGCGGCGCTCAATCTTCTTAAGGCCGCGCTCGGTGGCGGCGATAGTGTGCTTGGCCTCGTCCATGACGTAGTCGCCCGTGGGCTCTACGTCCTCGGTGGCGGTGAGCATGTCGTGCGAGACGTCCTCGCCGCGCTCAAGGCCGCGCACGGCACGCGCGAAGTCCTTGTAGGTGCTGGCGGACTTGGTGCCGGCACCCGAGATGATGAGCGGGGTACGTGCCTCGTCGATCAGGATGGAGTCGACCTCGTCGACGATGGCGTAATGGTGGCCGCGCTGCACGCGCTGCTCGGGGCGAGTGACCATGTTGTCGCGCAGGTAATCGAAACCGAACTCGGAGTTGGTGCCGTAGGTGACGTCTGCCTGGTAGGCCGGACGCTTGAGCTCGAGCGGCATGTTGTTCTGGAGCAGACCGACGGTCATTCCCAGGTACTTGTAGATGCGGCCCATCCACTCGGAGTCGCGCTTGGCCAGGTAATCGTTGACGGTAACGACGTGTACACCCTTGCCGGCAATAGCGTTGAGGTAGCCGGCCAGCGTGGAGACCAGGGTCTTGCCTTCGCCGGTCTTCATCTCGGCGATATGCCCCTCGTGCAGTGCCATGGCGCCAATGAGCTGCACGTCAAAGTGACGCATGCCCGTGATGCGCTTGGAAGCCTCACGCACGGTGGCAAAAGCCTCGGGGAGCATGTCGTCGAGCGACTCGCCGTTGGCGTAACGCTCACGGAACTTATCGGTCTGGGCGCGGAGCTCTTCCTCGGTCATCTTCTCAAACTGGGGCTCAAGACCGTTGATCTGATCGACGATCTTGTAGTAGCGCTTAAGGTCCTTATCGGATCCAAAGGACAGCAGCTTTGACATGAATCCCATGTGGTTTTCCTTTTTGGCCATCGCCCACGCCATGCAGCCTCGGGCGAGTTAAACACAGATAAATGTACTTTAGCCAAACAGGACGCGGCCTATACGGTCGACCTCGACCGCCACGTAATAACTACGACCCGACCGACCTGCCAAAAAGGGACTGGTTTATTTTGGCAGGTTTTATCTGGGAAAACGCCGTCACTCTGCCATTTGGTGCAAACCAACCTGTCCCCTTCGCACCAATCTGGTGCAATGGGGACGAGCTAGCTTGCACCAATAAAAAGAAAAGGGCCGCGCACCCGAACGGATGCACGGCCCTTATGCCATGAATGCGAGCGATTCCGCGGCGAGCTATTTACTCAGCAGCCTCGGTGGTCTCGGCCTCGGCAGCGGCCTCCTCGACGGGAGCCTCTGCGGGAGCCTCGGCGGCCTGCTTGGCAGCCTCCTCGGCAAACTTAGCGGCACGCTTAGCCTTCTCGGCAGCCTTAGCCTCAGCGGCGGCCTTGCGAGCAGCCTCGGCCTCAGCAGCCTTGGCGGCCTTGGCAGCCTTGGCCTCCTCAGCCTTCTTGAGCTGGGCGGCAGCGGCGCCACCGAACTTGTCGGCGAAGCGCTGGACGCGTCCACCGGTGTCGACGAACTTCTGCTGGCCGGTGTAGAACGGGTGGCACTCGTTGCAAAGCTCGACCTTCATCTCGGACACGGTAGCGTGCGTCTTGAAGGTGTTGCCGCAGGAGCACGTCACCGTGCACTCGACATACTGGGGATGGATACCCTGCTTCATGGTAGGACTCCTTATTGGTCAGGCGCTGGTTACCGATCAGCGCATAAGGCGTCTTGGTTTCCGACCAAGACAACAAACTTGGCTATGGTACCACGGCGCCGCGCGTCCCACAAAAGGTTCACGGTCTTTTCGGAACGACACGAATCTGACCCATCGAAACACATCTCCACCGTTCCTTCAACTGGGAAAATGCCGTCCCCGGGGCCTGAGAAGGGCCCCGGGGACGTTCGACTGACTGCGGGAACGTCCTTTCCGCTCAATGTGTTCGGCTGAGATCGGAAATCAACCAAACTGAACTAGGTTCAGTTGACATGGTTAAAAACGAGGGGCGACGCTTTTGCGTCACCCCTCGTCCCGGCCGGTTGCTTTAGTTGTACACACGGTAGTTACACTTGAACTGGGTTATGTGTCCATAGTTGGAGCGGTACCAACCCGACGTATAGCTGATTGCCTCTGCGCCTAGATAGTCGTAGCCCTTGTTGTAGCGAAGCTGACGGTAGGTCGTGTCGTACTCTGCTACGTAAAACGTGTCTCCAGAGAAGGCTTTGTACCGGTCTTTAACCGTCGAAGCCATGTACGCGGGTTCGACATCGCCTTTCTCTCCGTTGAGCGCATAGACGGGTGCCGCGATTCCGCATAAAGCCGTTGCCACGAGGATGGCGTAGACAGCCATGCGCGACGCATTGGACTTCAGCTGTTCAAATAGTTTCATGTCATTCGCCTCCCTCGTATGTATCGAGGTATTCCTGCTTGAGCGTCTGCGAGGACGACTCGATCTTTTCCACGAGCGTGCCGGCCTCGATGAAGTAGAACGAGTCGGTGAGGTCTGCCAGGTCGTCGAGCAGATGGCTTGAAATGAGCACGCTTCGTCCCCGCGCCACCTCGCTGCGCATCGCGTCGCAGGAGGTTTTCCGCTTTCCCGGATCGAGGCCGTTCAGCGGTTCATCGAGGATGAGGTACGGGCAATCGGTCGATATCGCCATGGCAAGCTTTACCTGCTGCTTCATTCCCGTCGAGAGTTTACGGGTCGGCTTGTCGAGATATGGGGAGATTCCGAGGGAGTCGCAGAGCGAGTCGATGTCGGCGGCCGATTTCCACGCCTCCCTAACGAAAGCAAGGTGCTCGATGGCCGATAGCGTGGGATAGAGATCCGCGCCGCCCGAAGAGCTCAGGTAGACGAGTTCTGCAAATTCGGCTGATCGACGTTGGCAGATTCCGTCTGCCGCCAGGCTTCCCGAGCGGATGCGGGTGGGAAATTGGCCCGACAGCGCTTCAAGAAGGGTGGTTTTCCCCGAGCCGTTGGGAGCAACGAGGCCCGCCGCCGTTCCCGGGCTCAGGAAAAGCGACCCGATTGAAAGCATCGTCGTGCTTCCGTATCCCACGCTCGCGTCCAGAAGCTCGAGCCCATGGTGCTTTTTCGCGGGGCCAGGCTGTTTGGGCGAACGTGTCGCAACGGCGCCGACCGTAAAAAAGACCGCGACGTATGCCAGGGCCACGGCAAGCATCGATGCGCTGCCTGAACCGGAGCCGATGAATTCTGTCGGGAAGCATCCTACGTAACCCGTTGCCTCGATAGGCGAGAATACGGGCAGCGGCAGGAGATTGAGCGCGGCGTTATGCCCTAGTGCCGAATCGGACAATAACGGGAATGCCGGGGCCGCGACAAGCAGCGCGGAGGTAAGGGGGCCCGCGAGGACGCGCCTCGTTGCGGTCGATATGACGGCGGAGCAAACGGATATCAAGGTTCCGCCCGCAAGCAGCGCGAGAAGCAGGGCTGTGAAGACGTTTCCCGCGGTCGTGGTGGTAAGCGCGCCGTCATGGAAGAAGGCGATCGGGTACCCAATTTGCCCGAAGCCGTTTAGGGCCAAGGCGTAAATGCCCCCGGGTGCGAGGCCGGCGAGGAGCATCGCGGTCCCCGCGACGATTATCGAGAACACGATCTGGATAAGGCGCCGGAATTTGGGCGCGGGCGCCTTTGCCGCCAGGGTCCCGGGCCTTGTGGCGCCGAGCACGAGTATCGACGAGAGAAGGAAGGGGATGAAGGGAAGGAAAGACGGCGCCGTGGCAATGGCGTAAGGCAGGAAGGAAAGGAATGGCAGGTCGTTTGCGGAGGCTGGGATATCCGTGATGCCGGAGCTGCTCAGGGCACGGCAATACGCGAGGTCTGCGTCATTGGTCTCTCGGTCTCCCACGATGGACCCGGATTGGAAGCCTTCGTCCATGAGCGCGTAGTAGCTCTCGGCAGAATCGAGAAAGGCGGCGTCGGTTTGAGCGGCAAGGGCGGCGTTCGCGTATCTTGCAAGCTCCGCGTCAGCTTGCTGCTCTGGCGATAGGTCTGTGCCGCTGGCCTGGGGCGCGCGCGTATTGAATGCGTCGACAAAGCTCTGCATGCCCTGCTTCATAAAGAAGGGCCCGTAGATGGGTGAATTGAACGCAATGGGGACGGAAAAGGCTGCAGCGAGAACGAGCGTACAAATCCATGCGGCCCTGTCTCTTAGGATCAGTTTGAGAAGAAGTCGACAGTACATTTGGAAGCACCTACGTTCCTCAAAGAATCGTTAGATTAAAAGTAACAGACCGGATGAAGATACGTGCGACGGGGGCGAGGCGAATGGCTGAGCGGTATCGATACGCGGGTTCAACGGTACCACATTGGCCACATAGATTTTTAACTTGCATTTCTACCCGCCCTTTTCGTAGAGTCGCCGATACGTGCTTAGCGCACCCTCGGCGCGTCCGGCAGGCTTTGCGAAATAGGATCCAGGAGACTTCGGCGCAGCATCATCTTGCGGAATGCTTCTAATGAGCCTCCCATCCTTCAAAAACAGAATCTCATCGCACAGCCTATCGACCGAATCCAAGATGTGGGATGACATGATGATGCACGTACCAGAATCGGCCAGCTTCCTGAGAATCTCGGAATGCAAGTCCACCCTGCTGGGGTCGAGCGCGTTCATGGGCTCATCTAATAGAAGGTACCGCGCGCCCGTCGCATACGCAATCGCCAGGGTAAGCTGCTGCTTCATGCCCTGGCTCAGAGTGCGGATCCTCATCTTCGCGAACTCGCCTATCTGCGTTTGTTCCACTATCTCTTCGATATCGCGAGCATGCGGCCACATATCGCAAACCATCTTGAGGTGATCTTCCGCACGCAATCCGGGATACAGCAGCGTCCCCTCACCAGGTGCATAGAAGATCATAGAACGGACCTCTCTCGCACCCGTACCCTGCACCTCATCCAGAACGATGCTCCCGTCCACGCGAGGACCCGGCAAACCTGCCATCGCACGCAGCAACGTCGTCTTTCCATGCCCGTTCGGAGCGACGAGACCGTAGACCGTACCCGGGGCAAACTCAGCGTTCACCGAATCTACGAGCACCTTCTTTCCATAAGAGATCGTCAGCGTTTGAAGGTCAATCATCGAGATCATCCCCTTTCGATCTTTGGAACACTCAGGCGCACCATCAACGGAGATACGGCGCCCAAGACCACCAGCAGAGCGCCCGATGCGCCGACGACCTCTCCAAAAGGCATCGCGTTCGTCCCTCGCCCAAGGAACCCAATCGTCCCCACCTGGGAAGCGGGATCAAACGAGGCGAATGGAGCCAGCAGCGCGACGCCCATGCCCACGCTTTCAACATGAGCGCTCAACGAACCCAACACCAAGAGAACCGCGCAAACCATTCCGGTGACAACGGGGTTGCGGCTAATCGCTGCTGTCAACGCAGCGACGACGGAAATCACGCCGTATGCCATGACCAGCAACGGAATACTGCACAACACCGCCTCCCCCACCATGGACGTTGTCGAAGCTCCCGCCCGAATGAGAGCGACGGGATACTCCGATCCACCCGCACCGTTCTTAATCACGGACACAACGACAGCGGGAACCATCGACACCAAAAGCAGCACCAAGCCAAGCAGGAGAGCCAGCGCAACAGCCGTCAGAAAACGCACATGCGCTGTTGCGGGGATCTGGAGAACCAGAAGGGAACGACACTGCAGGTGGGTGCACGCGAGCGATGTGACAACCACGGGCAACAGCAAAAATAAGGAGGGAAGCGCTGCCTGGAGATACGAAAGGAGGATTAATGGGGGCATCTTCGTACTTAACTCGTAAACCTTGGGGTCCGGCAAGCTCGCGATCGACTCAAGCAGAAGGGCGCGCGCCTCCGCACGAGAAGGAGTCTCCGGCTCGATTCCGATCGATTGCAGGAGAGTCGCATCTGCCGCGCCCAGCTCACCTCGAGCGCGCTCGTACGTCGCAAGGCTTCGAAACCCCTCCGCAGGCATAGGCGCGTACACGAAACCCGAAAGAGCATCCCGCATGTCTTCCAGGGCCGCTTTGCCCTCGACGTCCATATTCGCAGCGTTCTGCTCTAGATACCGATCTATTGAACGGAGCTCCCCATCCCTATACCGAACAGCGGAAACGTTATCAGCGTCAGGAAACATCTCGACCAGAGCCGGGGTCAGCATCGTCGCCGACATTGCAATCGCGCATACGGCGAGGGTAGGAGAACGCAGGAGCAGTTTCCCCATCGTTCTTACGTATGCAACGGCGGAGGCACAAGCGCTCGAACGAGTTGCCGTTCTCGATGCAGCGAAGGAACCTCTCTCAAGACAAATCGGGGATATCGGGCGCGCGCAGCCGCTCTTTCCAGCAACGCAAAGCAGGCTAATTGCCAGCACCTCGATCCCGATTGCGCATACGAGGGCAATCGCGCCACGCTCGAAGCAAAGTCCAGGCAGATTCACTATCTGCGTTGTCGGGTACGGGCTATAGGCGCCGACGGTCAACTCAGTGTTCGCATACGTAAGGGGATTCAACAGGGCGAACTCACGTAAAGCGATGGATCTTCCGTAATACCCGGGGACCATCGTCACCCCCATCAGGGCACATACGAACACGATTCCAAGCGTAGGGTTATTGGCAATCTTCACGGCAAGGTGAACGACAAGCGAGATGAACGCTGCCACCAAGAATTGCAAGATGGCCGTCTGCGCGAACACCAGCCAAGCCGGTTTGATAACCGGAGTCGCATATTGAATGTAGCCTATCGGATAGAACGGCGAGCCCGGGCCATTCTTCACAAGCGCGGCGATTATCCCTGGAAGATTGATGGCGAGGACGGCAAGCATTGAAAAACACTCGCCCATACGCTCGATGCAACAAGTCTACCCAGCTCGCCCATCGGTGCCTGGATGATGAGCTTTTCACGTTTGTTAAGACGTGCGGCAAGGAACGAGACGGCAACGGCCGTTGCGACCCATAGCAAGTACTCCTTCGATCCGTCATAATAGGTGTACTCTCCATCCGATATCTGCAGAAACGGAAGTAGGGGAGAGAGCGGTGCCAAGATAAGACGTCCCGCGGCAAGAGGGTACAGAAGCGCGGGCATGCTTGATGAAGAGGTATAGACACCGTCCTCCCCCGCATTCACAAGCGCATCCGCATAGGATGCTGACAATTCCTGCTCAACACGGGTTATTCCCGACTCGAGGTATTCGACCCGTCCGTCGATGCCAGCCGCGCTCCTGAAGACGGGCAGAGCACAAAGAACCATCAACGCAACAACGACAACACAGAGCGACCTGGAGGAGAGAAGCGACCTAAAGATCGCCTTCGAGATTTTGAGCATATTCATCGCCAACCTTAACCTCATCCAGTCGGAACAGAGGGGCCGAACAAAATGCTCGGCCCTTCCTCGCATCTAGTAGGTGCTATAGACAAATTGCCATTTATCAGTTGTGCCAAGAACACCACAGGAGCACATTGCAGCGAGGCGGGATTCCCTATGATGCGCGGATCGGCGATAGCCATTTCGGTAGGAAATCGTCTTGTAAGAGATGTTGAACATCGAGATGCTGTGCCCGCTTACGCCGCGAGGACAGCTGTAGCTCCAGTAGGTATCGACGACGTCGTCCGTATACCCGAGGGGCTCAACGAGGGCACACTGGCTGCTCTCATGGGAAGGAGGCATCGGGGTATCCGCAAAAGCGGGGGCTCCCGGCAGCAACAAACAAAGAGCGAGGCCGAGGAAAACCAAGAGCTTACACGACTTAACAGTACTGAACATAATCCTCTCCAATCTAGAGGGGTTTCGGTTGCAGTATGCTGTGATTACTTGCCGGCAAAGTCAATTTAACATAAACTGTTAAAAAGTAACCTGAGTTTTTTAAATTCTTCGGAGGTTATTATGAGTTCCGACAATCGCACTCCCCGGCTTCATTCCTTCCGCATCGCATGTGCGATAGCCTCTGCGACCCTTTGCGCCACCGCCATCGCACAAGTGGCGTTCTCCTTAAAGCCAGCAATCGAAGTGCTCGACAACCCTGTAATTGCAGACTCCCCCGCGTATCCAGCCCTTGCGATCTCGACATTGGTCCCTGCCGTCATCGGTATCGCTACGACCATCCTCAGCGCCGTTCTCGTGTGGACGATCAAGAGCGGAGACCCCTTCAAGAAAGGGTCTGCGACATGCTTGAAGGTGCTCGGCATTCTCTTCGTTGTTCAAGCTGCCACCAGCCTCTACGCCGGCTCACTCAAAACCTCCGTTTCGATGTTTGGCGGCGAGGGGGCCGTCGGCGCCCAAGAGATCGCTTCATCATTCGATTGGACCTCTCTGGTTCTCGGCATCGTCCTGTTCATGCTTTCCCAGCTCTTCTTGTACGCCCGAGAGCTGTACCTCGACTCCGACGAGATTGCGTAAGGAAACGCCATGCCCGTAATTGTTCGCCTCGACAAGATCATGGCCGAGCGAAAGATTTCCTCGAACGAACTTGCCGAAAGGATTGGAACCACGCCCGTGAACCTGTCCCGTATTAAAAAAGGGCATATTCGCGGCATTCGCTTCAACACACTCGAGCAGCTATGCCTCGCCCTTCGTTGCCAACCCGGAGACCTTCTCGAAGTCATGAGCGAAGAGGATGCCCGAAAGGAGTTCGGACTCGATTGGTCCGCCGAGGATTAGAGGGCGGTCGTACTCGCCCTGCACACGGGGATGCGAATCGGCGAGGTCTGCGACCTTCGGTGGTGCGATGTGGATTTCGAGACGGGCCTGATCTCGATCAGACACTCGGTGGCGTACGCGAAGGGAATGGGTTCGTTCATCAAGGACACCAAGACCCATGACGCCAGGGGTATCCCCATCGACCTGGTCGGCCTACTCCCCTTCCTGAAGGAGACCCACGAGATCGACTGCGGAAAGCTGCGCTTGCGCGGCCTTACCGGGGCGGTCGAGATCGGGGACTGCTACATCCTGTCGGAGCCGGGCGCGACCTTCGCGACGACAAGCTATATCCGCAGGGCGTTCAAGACGTTCTCGGAGACCAACGGCCTCATGGGCACCAACGACGAGCTGATCACGTTCCACGGCCTTCGCCACACGTTCGCAACGCAGTGGATCCGCCAAGGCGGCGATATCAAGGCGCTCCAATCGATCCTCGGCCACAAGGACGCCATGGCGACGCTCAACGTCTACGCCGACATCGAGCCCATCTCCAAAATCCATAACATGCTGCGCGCCACGCCGTGCCTTTGGCGCGGGCACCTCGGGCCGAGGGTCGATCCGGGTCCCATGTTCCAACAGAGGATCCAGGAGTCCATCGAGACGCTCCAGGCGTTCGGCTACGGCATCACCGAGCCGGACGACCGAAATATCGCCATACGCGACGTGAAGACGAACAGTTGGCTCTAGCTCACCGAGTACGCGGCAGTGCTGGGCCCATCCCAACTGAGGTCACGGTGGTCCGATAGGGGCGCCGCCCGCGGCATGCGCCGCGGAGCGGTATCCCCTACCGAAGGGCGGGGATGCCCTCCGCTTCCAGTTCGGAATCAGCCGTCGGAGGCGTTCGGCTGACTGCGGGAACGGCCTGTCCGCTCAATGTGTTCGGCTGAGATCGGAAATCAACCCAACACGAGCCGGACACGCGCCAGACGGCTCTTCCCCGTACGGCCTTCCCCCTTACGCTCATGTTGCAGGCATGTAACGCCGCAGCGAGCGCGCCTTTTTTGCGCCAGACAGGTACAATGATGAACACTGTACCGTAGCGGAGCGCCCTCGCGCGCCGCAACCACGCGAAAGGGTTTCCCATGGCCGAGATCTCGTCCTCCCGTATCGTCATCACCGTCCTTGGCAAGAACCGCCCCGGCATCGTCGCCGGCGTCACCCGCGTTCTGGGCGAGGCCAACGTCGACATCCGCGACATTACGCAGTCCATTATCGAGGACATCTTCACCATGACCATGCTGGCCGACACCGCCGAGTCCAAGCTCGACTTCGCCGAGCTGCAGAAGGCGTTGGCCGAGGCCGGCGAACTTTCGGGCGTCAACGTGTCCATCCAGCGCGAGGACGTCTTTAACTTTATGTACCGCCTGTAGCGAACAAGCCGCTCGGGGCAGCTTGACGTCATATCGTCCAAGCGCGCGGCCCCAAAGCGGACCGGAGAGGAGCGCGCATGGCCTACGACGCCAAGAAAATCTACTACCGCTTCGACGATCACCTGAGCCGCCTGGTTCTGGATTACGAGGCGAGCCGTCAGATTTCGCCCGAAAGCGAAAACCTCTACCACGGCCTGCCGACCGCCCCGTACGACGAGGGCCTGTTCGTAGAGCATAACGTCAAGCGCGGCCTGCGCAACGCCGACGGCTCGGGCGTGGTCGCGGGCCTTACCCGCATCTCGGACGTGCACGGCTACAACAAGGTCGACGGCAAAGTCGTGCCCGACCAGGGCAAGCTTACGCTGCGCGGCTACAGCATCGAGGACCTGGCCAACAACGCCCAGGCCGAGAATCGCTACGGTTACGAAGAGGTCGCCTACCTGCTCATCACGGGCTCGCTGCCCAACAAAGAGGAACTCGACGGTTTTTGCGGACGTCTGGGCGCTTTTAGGCACCTGAGCGACGAGTACGTCAAAGAGTTCCCCATGACCACGGTGTCGTCGAGCATCATGAATGTGCTTCAGCGCGCCGTGCTGCTGCTCTACGCCTTCGACGCCGAGCCCGACGCCATTACACCCGAGCACGAAATCGACGTCGCCATCTCCATGCTCGCCCGTCTCCCCCGCATCGCCGCCTTCGCGCATATGGCCTCGGTCGCCAAGCGCCGCGGCTCCGAGGTTCATGTACCGCACCCCACACCCGGCCTCTCCACCGCCGAGACTATCCTGCAGGTGTTGCGCGGCGGCATGGCATTCACCCGCGACGAAGCCATGCTGCTCGACGTGATGCTCATGCTGCATGCCGAGCACGGTGGCGGCAACAACTCCACGTTTGCTTGCCGCGTGCTGTCCTCCTCGGCCACCGACCCGTATTCCGCCTACGCCGCGGCTATCGGCTCGCTCAAGGGCCCGCGCCACGGCGGCGCCAACGCCAAGGTCGTGTCCATGCACGAGGACATCCGTGCGCACGTCTCCAATTGGGAGGACGAGGACGAGGTCGCAGCCTACCTGGGCAAGATTCTCGACAAGCAGGCCTTCGACGGCACGGGCCTCATCTACGGTATGGGCCACGCCGTCTATACGCTCAGCGACCCGCGCGCCGAGGTCTGCCGCCGTTACGCGCGCACGCTTGCCGCCAAGAAGGACCTGGGCGATGAGTTCGCGCTCATCGAGCGCATCGAGCGCCTGGCACCCCAGGTCATGCGCGACCACGGCATGACCAAGCCCATCTGCGCCAACATCGACCTGTACACGGGCTTTATCTACAAGATGCTCGGCGTGCCCGAGACGCTCTTTACGCCGCTGTTCGCCGTCGCCCGCATGGCCGGTTGGTCGGCGCACCGCATGGAAGAGCTCTTCTGCGCGCACCGCATCATCCGTCCCGCGTATCGCCCGGTCATCGAGCCGTTGGAGTACAAGCCGCTCGCTGACCGCTAGGACGCGGACCGTTATAGAACTCGAGCGTGGCCAGGGCATCGCCGCCCTCGGCCACGCTTTTTATGCCAGCAGAAAGGGCTGCATCAAATGATTGTGTTTTCCGATATGGATGGAACGCTGCTGACGAGTGATAAGCAGATGAGCGACGCCACCTGGGCGATGCTCGACGAGCTTGCGCGCCGCGGTATTGAGTTTGTGCCCTGCACAGGCCGTCCACTGTCAGGCGTCTTTGAGCCCATCCTCGCCCATCCCGCCGTGCACTACGCGGTCTGCGCCAATGGTGCCAGCGTCTGGCAGCTCGACGACGATACGCCCACCGACGCCTCGTGCGCCACGCGCATCTTGAGCCGTCCGCTCGATTGCGGCATTGCCCACCGCATCCATCGCATTGCCGCCGGCCACGATGTAACCTTCGATATCTTCGCGGATGGACAGTGCTTCCTCCCCCGCTCGCTTTACGGGCGCCTGGATGAGTTCTGCGGCGGTGACCCCCACATCGCGGCTTCGCTCAAGCGCACACGAACACCGATCGACATGGATATCGACAGCAAGATCGACGAGGTCGAGACGCTCGAACGCATCGCCATGTACTGGCACGACCCGGCCGATCGCGACGCCATCGCGGCGGCGCTCGACACGCTCGGAGGCATTGAGATCACGCGTTCTTACGCCATGAATATCGAGGTCATGGGTGAGGGCGCCACCAAGGGGACAGCCCTCACGTGGCTATGCGAATACCTGGGCGAGCGTCTCGCCGATGCCTGGGCGTTCGGCGACAACATCAACGACATCCCCATGCTGCAGGCAGCGGGCCACGGCATGGCCATGATCAACGCCGAGTCCGAAGACCGCGAGGCCGCCGACGCCATCACCGAATACGACAACGACCACGACGGCGTCGCCCGCACTATCATGGCCGCCCTCGCCTAGTCATTGGTAGTCATTGGGGACGTTCTTAAACGACTAGTCACTGGGACACCCTTCGCAAAAAGCTGCAAGGACTGTCCCCCACTGCCGGCAGAACGGGAACGTCCCCATCTGTCGGATTAAGCGAGGCCCTCTAACACGCGGCGGAGCTCCCGCTGGACGGCGTGGTCGCGGTTGCGCCCCACCACGCGATCGGCAACCGCTTTGAGCGCCGGACGCGCGTTTTCCATCGCACAGCCCGTGCCGACAAAGCGAATGATCTCGTAGTCGTTCATCGAGTCGCCAAACGCCATGATCTCGTCGCGTCCAATGCCGTAATGCTCCGCAAGCTGTGCGATGCCCGAGGCCTTCGACACACCGGGCTGCATGGCATCGATCCATGCGTTTCCAGAAGGCGCAAAGGTAAAGAGCTGGCCAAGCTCGCGCTGCAGTACGTAGGCACTGTCCATAACGGCACAGTCATCGCAAAAGATACTCGCCTTGATGATATTTACGCTGGGATCGGGCAGTTCCCAAATGCGCTCGGCATTGGGAAGGTCCTTATCGACCTCACGCACGAACTTGCACTCGTCATCGAGCAGGAAGGACTTGGTTCGGTCAAAGAGCGCAAGATGCAGATTGGGAAACGTCCTGACGGCTTGGGCGAGCCTTCGAATCGCCAGGTGGGAATACACCTCACGGTCTACCATCTTACCGTCGGCGTAGACCTGGGCGCCGTTAGCGGCGACAAAGTCCATCTTGTCGCGAACGGGCGCAAAGAACTCGCACAGGCGATCGTAGCGACGACCTGACGA
This sequence comes from uncultured Collinsella sp., assembly GCA_902469435.1. Taxonomy (GTDB): domain Bacteria; phylum Actinomycetota; class Coriobacteriia; order Coriobacteriales; family Coriobacteriaceae; genus Collinsella. Next base: position 83,993 of record CABRCR010000073.1, read on the forward strand.
TGCGGCGAAATGCACGCCATGCTCGTGTAGCGCCAGAATCAGTTCGTAGGTCTCGGAAGGCACCTGGCCGTTTTCGTCAAGCAGTGTGCCGTCCATATCGGATGCAATCAGTTTAAACATAGAAAAGCTCCCTTCGGGCCTGTTGGAATCGAACGCGTATCCGATTCCAACGTACCCAAAGGGAGCTCAAATAAGACTCCGCGGGCGTAAACGTTACAAGGACCTGGCAAATAGCTCACACATGCCAGAGGTCCCACAATCGCGGCGTCAGGCGACACGCCAAAGAGTGTCCCCAACGACTAGTCGTTTAAGAACGTCCCCGATGACTAGTCGGCGTAGGTGAAGGTTGTAACGTCGAACATGCCCTCGGGGCGGATGCGGAGCGTCGGGATAACCGGCAGGGGCAGGAAGATGATGCCCATGATGGGGTCGAGCGGCGGCTCAATACCCATGGCGCGTGCCTTGACCATAAAGTCGTCGTGCTGCGCGGCAACGTCCTCGGCCGTGCCTTCGCTCATAAGGCCACCGAGCGCCAGCGGAATGCGCGCCACGACCTCGCCGTTACGCACCAGCACGTGGCCGCCCTGGCCCACGGCCTCAACGGCAGCCATCATATCCGCCGCATTGTCGCCCACCACGCACACGTTGTGCGAGTCGTGGCCGATCGTCGAGGCGATGGCACCGCCCGTAATGGTAAAGCCACGCACCCAGCCGCGACCAATGTGCTTGCCAACAAGACCCAGGCCCGCAGGGCCATCACCGTCGGCCCCCTCGGCCTGCAGTGACAAGCCGCGGCCGTGGCGCTCGATCAGCATAATGCGGCGCAGGCCCTCGGCATTCTCGGGACGAGCCATGCCCGTGATGGCCTTGCCCGGCACCACGTCGATCACGGCCTCGCCCGGCTTAAAGGCATAGTCGAACACGTCGAGCGATAGCTTCGGCAGCTTAACGGAAGCACGCAGCTCATCGGCAAGGGCCGCAACCTCGGCCATCTCGGGTGCAATTTCGCCCACAAAGGTGCCATCCTGCGCCACCAGGGCACCGGCGGCATAAACACGATGCGGAGCCTTGGCAAACGTAAGGTCATCGAGCACCAGCAGGTCGGCGCGCTTGCCCGGGGCGATCGCGCCACGGAGCTCGTGTGGGTCGCGGCAGCCGTGGTCCAGGCCAAATGCCTCAGCCGTAGAAAGGGACGCCATGGAGATGGCGACCACCGGGTCGATGCCGGCCTCGATAGCCACGCGACAGGCATTGTCGATCATACCGGTCGAAAGCGCGTCGGAAGGAGCACGGTCGTCGGTCGCAAAGCAGCAGCGACGGGCGCGGGCGGGGTTCTCCAGCAGCATCGGCGACAAGTTGGCCAGGTCGTGGCTGCACGTGCCCTCGCGCAGCATCACATACATGCCGCGGGACAGCTTATCGAGCGCCTCCTCGGGAATCGTCGACTCGTGGTCGGCGATAATACCCGCTGCGGCATAGGCGTTGAGGTCTTTGCCGGCAACAAGTGGCGCATGGCCGTCGACCTGCTTGGACGGCGTCTGGTTGGCAGCGTCGATGCGAGCGCAGGTCTCAGGATCGGCCATAAAGACACCCGGCAGGTTCATCATTTCGCCCAGACCAAAGACATCGCCCGGATACTCGGCAAAAAACGCCTGCATGTCAGCGGCGGTAATCACAGCGCCCGCTTGCTCATCGGGCAGCGCGGGCACGCACGAGGGCATCATGCACTTGATGGAAATGGGCGCGCGACGGCCGTCCTCGATCATAAAGCGCAGGCCGTTCAGGCCGGAAACGTTGGCGATCTCGTGGCTGTCGGCGACGGCAGTGGTGGTGCCGCGCGTCGCCGCCATGCGCGCATACTCGGCGGGACGGATGTTCGAGGACTCGATATGCAGATGTCCGTCGATAAAGCCGGGGGCGATATAGCGACCCTGGCAGTCAATGACCTCAGCCGCCTCGTAGGTGCCGGCGGCATCGTCGCGACCGTCGTAGAGCACGCCGACGATTACGCCGTCCTTGACGGCAACGCTACCGGGCGCCACGCGCTGGCCATATACGTCGACAATCTGCGCATTGGTAAACAGCGTGTCGACGGGCACGCGGCCCTCGGCAGCATCGATCACAGACCTCATGACCTCAACGGACATACATACTCCTTTAACTGTAGAAATAACTGCGGAGCGGACGAGCCTTCACCGCAGCAAGCCAATAGCAATTGTATGCCCAAAAGAAGGTCCCGCTAACACCCCGTCCGCTTAACGGCACACGCCGCTTGGCGCAATGGGGACAGGTTACTTTGCACCAATGACAAGGAGTGTCCCAAAGTGCCGGCACAAAAGGAACGTCCCCAAGTGCCAAAAAAGCCGCAGCCGGAATCGTTCCGGCTGCGGCCCTATTGCACATGTTAGGTTGACCTACTTGCTAGACCAACTTAAAGCCCTTGCGCTTGCCTACTGAGAGGGTGTCGCCCAGCTTGAGGGCGCTCGGGTCGATGTTGTAGCTCTTGGGAGCCACCGCCTCGCCGTTGATCTTGACGCCGCCGCCGTCAATGTCGCGACGGGCCTGGCCGGCGCTCGCCGAAAGGCCCAGGTCCTTAAGCAGGCCTGCGAGGTAGATCTGGCCCTCGTCGTTGACGGTCAGCTCGACATGCTTCTCGGGGAAGTCGGCAAGCTGGCCCTCCTTGAACACGCGGTCGAACTCGGCCTGAGCCTCGTCACCGGCACCGGCGCCGTGATAGGTGTCGCACAGGTCGCGGCCCAGCGCGCGCTTGAGCTCATAGGGATCGGCGGAACCGTCGGCCAGGGCAGCGTCGATCTTGTCGACCTCGGCCGGGGTGAGCGAGCTGGCCAGACGATAGTACTTGCCGATCATCTCGTCGGGGATGGACATCGTCTTGCCGAACATATCCTTGGGAGCATCGGTCAGGCCGATGTAGTTGCCGTAGGACTTGGACATCTTGCGCACGCCATCGGTGCCCTCGAGCAGCGGCATGGTAAGCGCGATCTGCGGCTCCATGCCCATCTTCTCCATGAGCTCGCGGCCGGCGAGCAGGTTGAAGAGCTGGTCGGTGCCGCCCATCTCCACGTCGGCCTTGATCTGAACGGAGTCGAAGGCCTGCATCACGGGGTACAGGAACTCGTGGAGGGCGATCGGCGTCTGGGACTGGTAGCGCTTGGTAAAGTCATCGCGCTCGAGGATGCGGGCGACGGTGAACTTGGAGCACACCTGCAGCAGGCCGGCCAGATCCATCGACAGGATCCAGTCGCCGTTGTGCACGATGGTGGTCTTCTCGGGATCCAGGATCTTCATGGCCTGGCTCACGTAGGTCTCGGCGTTGGCCTCAATCTGCTCCTGCGAAAGCTGCGGGCGGGTGGAATTCTTGCCCGAAGGATCGCCGATCAGTGCGGTGCCGTTACCGATGATGAGGGTGACCTTGTGGCCCAGGTCCTGGAACTGACGCATCTTGCGCAGGGGCACGGCATGGCCCAGGTGCAGGTCGGGGCTGGTGGGATCGACGCCGAGCTTGATGTTGAGGGGCTCGCCCTTCTCAAGCTTCTTGCGAAGGTCGGCCTCGGGGACGATCTGCGCTGCGCCCGAGGTGATGATACGCATTTGCTCGTCGACAGACAGCATTGGGTATCCTCCTTTTGCTATAGCACCCTCACCGGATACGGCGGTGCTCGAAGTTCATAAACCCACTCATAATAACCAAAACGGCGCGGCCGAACACCTACGACAGGAAAATCCTCGTCCTGCCGCACGCGTCGATAACGACCGGCAAACGCGTGCCGTCACGTTCGACCAAAAAGCGCGCCTGCTGACGGCGCGAGCAGTCACGGCAACGGACCTGCCCCGTTGCATCCGTGGCGCAGGCGCCCTCGGCAGTCAGCAAGCAGTGCTCGCACACCATGATCTCGGGACGGTCGGCATCGACAGGCCCCAAGACACCGGGGCAAGCGGCAAGCTCGGCAACACGCTCCGCATCATTGCCGAGCAACTCGGCCGACAAGCACACCCGCCCCGCACCGAGTCCGCGCAGCCAGGTAAGCGTGGCCCGATTGGCACAGAACACCGGCGCCGCCACGTCAAACGTTGTGCCCAGCTCGCGGGCCATCGCCACTTGTCCCAGATTGCGGCAGACGACGCGCCCGGCACGCTGCATAAGCGCCCGAGTCCGCTCGGCGTCGCCCGCGCGGCACACTTCGTCGAGCACCACCGTTGTATCGGACAGATCTCGCTCATCGCGCGGACCCACATCCATCAGCTCCCAGGCAAAGACCATACGAGCAAAATCCTCGCGCTTTACCGGCCCCGCCGACCCCGCCAACTCCGTCGACGCGCCGCCATCCACCGCAGCGTCCTCAAAGGGCAGCACCTCAACGGCACGCGCAACGGGCGCAATCGCATCCGCCTCGGCCCGCATGCGCTCCAACACCGCCGTCGTCTGATCCAACACGCCGGCGCTGCGAATCAGATAGACCTCGCAGCCCGCGTCCACCTTACGCTTGCAATGCACGACGACGCGCTTCCCCGCTGCGGCATCCACCGGGCAGGGCACCTGCGGCCAGCGCTTGGGCACATCGGGACGCGCGTCGACACCCGGATAGAACCGAATCTCGAGCGTGTCACCCGCCGCCACGGCGGCATCGAGCTCAACGGTCACCTCTTCGTGGCCCACAGCGACCAAGCGCCCCACGCGCACGCCCTGGTTGATCGCGCGCTCAAAGCTCATGAGCTCGGCACCCGAACGACCCCGCAGGTAAGCATCGGTAAACCCACGGTTAAACGACCTTCCCAGCTCGCGTTCAAGCTCTTCCACGGCACCGGAGTCCCACGCGCCGTCGCACAGCATATCGAGTGCCCGACGCCACACCCTCACCACGTTGAATACGTAATCGGGATTCTTCATGCGTCCCTCGATCTTGAGCGATGCCACGCCGGCGGCAACAAGCTCGGGCAGGTGCGCGATACCCAGATAGTCACGCGGACAAAGCAGGCGGTCTCCCTCGACGGCAACAACACTCTGCCCCGCCTCGTCCACTAGGTCGTACGCCAGACGGCACGGCTGCGTGCAGTCGCCGCGCATCGCCGAGCGCCCACGCCGCAGGGCCGAGAACTCGCACGCCCCCGAATAGCCGATGCAAATCGCACCGTGGCAGAATACCTCGATGGGCACGCCCGTGGCACATAGCGCCGCAATCTCGTCGACCGTCAGCTCGCGTGCCGTCGTCACGCGCTCGACCCCCAGCTCATCGGCGGCAAGCCGCACGGCACCCTCGCTATGAGCGCCCGCCTGCGTGGACAGGTGAATCTCGACCCCGGGAATCGCCGCGCGCAGCGCGCAGGCCAACCCGGCATCGGCGACAATCAGAGCATCGGCGCCCAGCTCCAGTGCATGAGCTCCCAACGCCACCGCGTCGGACAACTCATCGTCAAACACGAACACGTTGAGCGTTACGTACACACGCACGCCATGGGCATGCGCCACGGCGCAGCCGCGCGCAAACTCGTTATCCGTAAAGCCATGGGCGCTCACACGGGCGTTAAAGCCGCCCAACCCCGCATAGATGGCATCGGCACCCGCGGCGATGGCCGCAAGCATCTGGTCGAGTCCGCCCGCCGGCGCCAGCAGCTCGGGCAGCGCCGCACCGGCAGCATCCAATCCAGTCTCGTATTGTCCGCTCGGCCCCATCGTCCGAATCGCCATCGACAAACTCCTTACCAAGGTATGCATTCACTCTGAAAAATGCCGTCTTCCAGCATACACGAGGCCTCGCGCGCCCCGTTTGGTTTATCGTGTAATAACTTATGTCCATCCTGCCCCGACGGCACATCCACCGTCTGGCACGACATACCTGGAGGTCAATATATGGGTCCTCGCCAACGACAGGGACACAGCCGTTCAAAGACGCACGCCCTGCCCATAATCCTGCTCTCGTTTTTGGGCTTTCTGCTGATTGCGGGCGTGGCGTTTGGCATCGGCATGGTCGGTAACGTCAACCGCTGGCTGTCCGATCTGCCCGACTACACCGACGCCAACGCGTATCTGGTGAGCGAGCCCACCGAGATCGTCGACTGTAACGGCAACAAGATCGCGAGCTTCTACACGCAAAACCGCAAGTCCATCACCAAGGACGAGGTCTCCCCCTACGTGCTGCAGGGCACCGTTGACGTCGAGGACGAGCGCTTCTACGAGCACGGCGGTATCGACCTGTGGGGTATCGCGCGTGCTGCGGTGGCAACCCTCGGCGGCGGGCACGAAGGCGCCTCGACGATCACCCAGCAGCTTGTGCGCAACACCATCCTGCAGGAGGAGCAATTCGACTCGACCATTGAGCGTAAGGTGCGCGAGGCCTACATCGCCATCAAGATGGAGGACATGTACTCCAAAGACGAGATCCTCATGATGTACCTCAACACCATCTATTACGGCCACGGCGCCTACGGCATCGAGGCCGCAGCCGAGACCTATCTGTCCAAGAGCGCCGCCGACCTCACCCTGAGCGAGGCCGCGCTACTCATCGGCCTTCCCAACTCGCCTTCGCAGTACGACCCCACGGTCAATCCCGATCTGGCACTGTCTCGCCGCAACAAGGTTCTCGACAACATGCTGCGCCTGGGCCACATCACCCAGGAGGAGCACGATGCCGCACAGGCCGAGCCCATCACCCTCAATGTGACCGAAATCTCGGGCAGCGGCGTCGACGTATACTCGCAGCCCTACTTTGTCTCCTACGTCAAGCAGCTGCTGGAGCAGGAGTTCTCGACCGACGTGCTCTTTAAGGGCGGCCTGACCGTCAAGACCACCATCGACCCCACGATGCAGCAGGTGGCAGAGAATGCCGTCCGCGAGCAGCTCGACACGCTCTCGCTTGACGGCCTGGACATGGGCATGGTCGTCGTCGACCCCAAGACCGGCTACATCAAGTGCATGGTGGGCGGCTACGACTACAACGCCGACGAGAACCACATAAACCATGCCACGGCCAAGCGTCCCGTCGGCTCCACCTTTAAGGCCTTTACGCTGGCAACTGCCATCCAAAACGGCATGAACCCCAACGTCACCCTCAACTGCAACTCGCCGCTCAAGGCCAAGGGCACCACGACCGAGGTCCAAAATTACGCCAACCAGAGCTACGGCAACATCACGCTTAAGCAGGCGACGGCATACTCCTCCAACACCGGCTACATCCAGGTGGCGGAAGCCGTCGGCAACAGCAAGATCATCTCGCTCGTCAAAAAGCTCGGCATCGACCCCGCCAAGGACAACATCGAGGACGTTCCCGTCATGACGCTCGGCACCGGCTCGATCTCGCCACTCGAGATGGCCGCCGCCTACGCGACGTTTGCCAACGGCGGCTACTATCGCCAGCCGATCGCCATCACCGAGATTGATTCTCGTACCGGTTCGGTGCTGTACCAGCACACCGACAATCCCTCACAGGTGCTTACCGAGGGCGAGGCCGCCGCGGTCACCGATGTTCTGTCCGGCGTCATGAAGGGCAGCGGTACGGGTGCTGCCGGCGCCCTGAGTGTCAACCAGCCCTATGCCGGCAAGACGGGCACCACCGACAACACCACCAACCTTTGGTTCTGCGGCTATACCCCGCAGCTGGCGTGCGCCCTGTGGACCGGCTATTCCGCGGGCGAGATCCCCATCCAAAAGTACGGCACGGACCTGCTGGGCGACAGCACCAACCTGCCTGTCTTTAAGCGGTTTATGAACACCGTTCTGACCGGTACCGAGCGCGAGGAGTTTGCGACCGGAACGGCGCCCACCTACAAGAACAACAGCGTCTGGAAGTTCTACGGCACCAACAACACCAAGAAGTCGGAGAACGACGACAAGGACGAGGACGAAGAGGAAGAGGAAACCACCACAACAACTACCACGACGACCACGACCACCGAGACCACGGGCGGCGACACCACCGGCGGCACCGGTACGACCGGTGGCTCGACGGGCGGCTCCACTGGTGGCTCGACGGGCGGCTCCACTGGTGGCTCGACCGGCGGCGATGGCGGCACGCCTACGCCTACGCCCACTCCCGACCCCTCGCCCACGCCTGACGATACGGTCGGCTAAGAAGTACGCGACTAAAGCCAACAAGGCCCCGAGCAGCTTATTGAACTGCTCGGGGCCTTTTAGTTTGAAGCGACCTGGTGGGCGGTCTTTATACCGGCAAACAAAAAGGGGTACCGACCAACGTCGATGCCCCTTACAAGCCACTATGTCAGCGCACGCAATGCCGAGCGCACGGCCCGCACACCTACTTGCGAGAATTGCTCAGCTTATTGATCAGCGCCTCGAGGCGCTCGCCGTCCTCGGCCGTCTGGGCAATAACCAAAATCGTATCGTTGCCGGCAAGCGAGCCAAGCACATCGGGCAACTCTGCCGCATCAACGGCGGCGGCGATGCCGGAAGCCGTGCCAGGCTGAGCCTTGATCATAACCAGATTATCGGTACGCAGAACGCCCGTTACGAGCTCGGAAACCATACGCTGCAGGTGCAGGTCCTCTGCCAGAACATAGATGCCCTCAGGGAGCTTACGCAGCCCCATATCGGCAATATCGCGAGAGACAGTCGCCTGCGTGCAATCAAAGCCCATAGCACGGAGCTCATCGACCAGCACGCGCTGCGTGCGGACATCCTTATTGCGCACAATATCTCTAATGGCATCCTGGCGCCCATTGCGTTTTTTAGCCATACAAACCCTCTCTCCAAAAGATGGCGGAGACAATCAATCAGTGATTGAATAGTTTAACGCTATTTGAAGGCTTTTGTGTATAAGAACGCATTTCGAAACAATTCTATGCAAGTTTGTTTCGTAATGAGCCGTTTAGGCGGTTTTTGCGCCCGTCCGGTTAAGAAAAGCTGCCAGATGCGTACACATCACGCAGCGCGCGGGCTTGGCGCTGGCGATCGGCCCAAACAACAGACCGAGTCCCCGATGGTTATCCTTGAGCGCGGCGACCATCTGACGGGTTCGAGGCGCCTCGAGCATATCACGCATGCGGGCGGAACGCTCGATTGACGACACTCCATGCGGGCTCAGACACAAATTCTCGATGCAGGCGACCAGTCCGGCAAAGTAGAACTTTTGGCTTGCCAGCTTGAGCCGACCACCGCTATCTGCTTCCGAGAGTGAGTCCGCAAGCTCGTCGAGCGCCCGGGCGTCATCGGATACCTTGGCATACATGGTGGGATCAAAGGCATCTGTAAGCTTAGGCGCCGCCGCGTGGAAACAAGCGTCGCCGCATCCGGAGACGCGCTGTGCCTGCGAGAGCGCGCACGCCATAAACCCAACCGTGCGAAACGTCTTATCGCACAAAAGACATGCCTCAAACAGTGGACGGCTGTACATCACGCCAGAGACTTGAGCAACCAAGCCGCCTAAAATCAACTGGGGCAGCCCAGTCACCATAGAAGACTCGTCTTCTATGGCAATAGAGGCAGCATCCAAGACGCGCGAATGACGCTCGCGATGCGCATCGTATCGATCGAGCGACACCGAGGGGAGCACAATGTCTGCCGCAGTATCGCACGCGATATCGACCATCTTGGAAAGGGCCTGCGGAGCAAACCACTCATCGGCGTTCATGGCGATGATTTGAGAGCCGCGCGAGGCATCAAAACCGGCACGAAGACAAGCGCCGCGCTTCGCGTCCTCGACGTCAATCAAATCAATATGGATGTCCCTGTCGGCAGCAACTTGAAGCGAATGGCGCACACCGGGCACAGCATCGCGGCAGACAACGACAATCTGCAAATCATAGAGGTCTTGGTTCTGGATACTCTCGAGCGCACGCATCGCATAGCTGGGCGAACCTTCTACCACAAGGATCACCGAAAGTCGCGGATGCGAACAACGTCGAACCAAGTTTTCCATCCTCTCGATAGCACCAAATCAAACTGTCGTTCATGGTACACCCGAGCTATAAAAGCAACGAGCCGCCTAACATGTTGCACGCCAAGAACAGATGTTGCACACGCGCAGCTCACACATAGTATGTGCAAGGCACAGACGCGCCGAGCACTCCCCTAGTCGAGAACGACAAGCTCGTCGGGGCCGTAATCCACACCCATAAACGTAAGGCCGCAGGCAGGCGCCGTGGGACCCGCAGCGGTTCGGTCACGGGCGTCAATAACCTCGCGCATCCACTGGGGATCGCGACGATGCATGCCAATCTCCACGAGCGTTCCTACAATGGTACGCACCATCGAGTGCAAAAACGCATTGCCCTCGATAGTGAAGGTCAGGATATCCTCGCCAAAAGCGACCTCGTGGCCAAACTCCGCACGCATCACGCAGCGGTGCGTGGGCTTGCCCACAGCAGAGGCAACCTTGCAAAAGCTCTTAAAGTCCTGCTCGCCCAAAAGCGCAGGGCAGGCGGCCGCCATCGCATCGACGTCGAGGGGATAGCGATGCCACCACACCGCACCGCGCGAGAGCACGGGGCGCGCATCGCGATCGGCAATACGGTACGTATACGTACGGGACCGCGCGTCAAAGCGGGCAGAAAAGCCCCTACGGGCCTTGTAGACCTCGTTTATGGCGATATCTTTGGGCAGGAGGGCATCCATAGCCCTCAGCCACCTACGGCGCGTCAGAGCAAGCTCAGCGTCCGTTACGGGCACGCTAATGTACTGGGCCACCGCATGCACGCCGGCATCGGTACGACCCGCACACGTCAGATCGATCGGGCGGCGCAGCAGCGTCTCGATAGCGCGGCGCAACTCGCCCGCAACGGTCGTCTGGCCCGGCTGCTCGGCAAATCCGCTATAGGACGAGCCATCATAGGCAACACAGAATACAAGCGTGGCATCGAGCTCAGGAATCGAATTGAAATCAGACGGCGCGGTCATGGGCGCTCCCAACAAACAATCAACGGTATCGCGACAAAAAAAGAGGGGTACGCGAACGTACCCCTCGAATATAGCCTATGCAGACGGATTGTCTACTCAGCGGTCTCCTCAGCAGGAGCCTCCTCGACGGCCTCGACCTTCTTGGGAGCAGCGGCCTTCTTGGGGGCCGGAGCAGCCTTCTTGGCCTTAGGCGTGCAAGGCTCGGTGACGAGCTCCATGATAACGATAGGAGCGTTGTCGCCCTTACGGTTGCCGAGCTTCATGATGCGGGTATAACCGCCGTTGCGGTCCTGCCACATGCCCTGGGCAGCCTTGTCGAAGATCTCGGCAACGAGCTGCTTATCGCCGAGCTTGGCGATAGCCAGACGACGAGAGTGCAGGTCGCCCTTCTTGGCCCAAGTGATGATCGGATCGACGACCGAACGCAGCGCCTTAGCGCGGGTCTCGGTGGTCTTGATGCGGTCGTTCTCGAAGAGGGCCTTAGCAAGGCTCTTCTTCATGGCCTTGGTGTGGCTCGCATCGGTGCCGAGCTTCAGGCCCTTCTTAACGTTGTGACGCATGGTCTAGTTTCTCCTCAAATATGCGAAGCATTAAGCCTTCAGGCTCAGGCCCATGGACTCAAGCTTGTCCTTCACTTCCTCGATCGACTTAACACCGAAGTTACGGATGTTGAGCAGATCGTTCTCCGAGAACTCAACGAGTTGACGGACCGAGTGAATGCTGGCGCGCTTAAGGCAGTTGTAGGAACGGACGGAAAGGTCCAGATCCTCGATCTGCTTGTCCAGCTCGGCGTTGTCGTTGGTGACCTCGGGAGCGAAGATCGAAGCCTCCTCCTCGACCTCGGGGGTCTCGGCAAGGTTCATAAAGGCAGCCATATGCTGGTTGATGATATTGGCAGCCTGGACCACGGCGTCGCGCGGGGCGATGGAGCCGTTGGTCTCGATCTCGAGGACAAGGCGGTCGTAGTCGGTATGCTGACCGACACGGCAAGCCTCAACGAGCTTGGCGCAACGGGACACCGGCGAGTACAGCGAGTCGACGTGGATCACACCGATGGGATCGTTGTCGCGCTTGTTAGCCTCGCCAGAGACATAGCCGCGGCCATAGCCGATGCGCATGCTCATGGTGAGATGGCCACCCTCGGTAAGCGTAGCGATGTGCTGCTCGGGGTTGACCAGCTCAAACTCGGACGGAATAAAGAAGTCCGCACCGGTGACCTCGCAGGGGCCGTCAACAGAAATGGTGGCGGTCGCCTCGTCGGTCGTGCCGAGAGCCCTGAAGACAAGACCCTTGACATTCAGGACGATGTCGGTGACATCCTCGACCATGTTAGGGATGGTCATGAACTCGTGCTGTGCACCATCGATCTGAATAGCCTCGACGGCGGCACCCTCGAGCGAGGACAGAAGTACGCGGCGAAGGGAGTTACCCAGCGTATCGCCGTAGCCACGCTCGAGCGGCTCGACGGAGACACGAGCAGACGTCTCGTTGATCTCTTCGACCTGAACCTGAGGCCTAATGAATTCTGACATGTATTACCTCCAGCCTCAGCAGCCCGGATGGACTACTTAGAGTAGAGCTCGACGATGAGCTGCTCGTTGATATCACCGCTGATCTGCTCACGCGTCGGCAGAGCGAGCACGTTACCAGACAGCTTCTCGATATCGACCTCGAGCCAGCCAGGGACCTCAAAGCGCTCGGAGGAAATCAGGGCCTCCTTGATGGGGAGGAGGTCACGGAACTTCTCGCCGACAGCGACGACGTCGCCGGCCTTGACGCGGTAGGACGGGATGTCCACGCGCTTGCCGTTCACGGTGAAGTGACCGTGACGGACGGACTGACGAGCCTCTTTGCGGGTGCGGGCAAAGCCAAGACGGAAGACGACGTTGTCAAGGCGAGACTCAAGGATGATCATGAGGTTCTCACCGGTGACGCCGTTCATCTTGCGGGCCTTGTTGAAGTAGCCGTGGAACTGCTTCTCCAGAACGCCATAGATGAACTTGACCTTCTGCTTCTCGCGCAGCTGCATGCCGTACTCAGATTCCTTGCGACGGCGCTTGGGCTGACGGATAGATTCCTTCTTGCTGCTGTAACCGAGCTCAGCGGGATCGATCCCGAGCTGACGGCAGCGCTTAAGAACAGGAGTCCTGTCGATTGCCATATTGATACGATCCTTTCAGTTACACGCGGCGACGCTTCTTGGGGCGGCAGCCGTTGTGCGGAATGGGGGTCTTGTCCTGGATGCTCGAGACCTCGAGGCCAGCAGCCTGGAGGGAGCGGATGGCGGTCTCACGACCGGAGCCGGGGCCCTTGACGAAGACGGAAACCTTCTTCATACCGTGCTCCATGGCCTGCTTGGCAGCAGCCTCGGCAGCCATCTGGGCAGCGAACGGCGTGGACTTACGGGAGCCCTTGAAGCCCACCTGGCCAGCCGACTTCCAGGAAATGACGTTGCCCTGGGGATCGGTGATCGAAACGATCGTGTTGTTGAACGTAGAACGAATGTGAGCCTGGCCCACGGAAATGTTCTTACGGTCCGCGCGCTTCAGACGGGCAGCGCGAACGTTCTTCTTAGCAGTAGCCATCTATCTAGCGCTCCTTATTTCTTCTTCTTAGCACCGATCTGACGCTTCGGGCCCTTGCGGGTACGAGCGTTAGTGTGGGTGCGCTGGCCGCGGACCGGGAGGCCCTTGCGGTGACGAAGGCCGCGGTTGCAGCCGATGTCCATAAGGCGCTTGACGTTCTGGTTGCGCTCACGGCGGAGGTCGCCCTCAACCATGATCTGGTTCTTATCGATATAATCGCGGATGGCGTTAACCTCATCCTCGGTGAGGTCCTTAACGCGCGTATCCACGTTAACGTTGCACTCGACGCAGATCTTCGTCGCAGTGGTGCGGCCGATGCCGTAAATGTAGGTCAGACCGATCTCAACGCGCTTCTCACGCGGGAGGTCGACACCATTAATACGGGCCAACGTAGTCTCCTCTCTTAACCCTGACGCTGCTTATGACGGGGGTTCTCGCAAATGACGAGGACCTTGCCATGGCGCCTAATGATTTTGCACTTATCGCACATCTTCTTGACCGAAGGACGTACCTTCATCGTTCTTCCTTTCGGTAGCGCTCAAACTACTTCCCTACTATCTACTCGCCCAGCCGCAGGCGTTTAAAACTATGGCTGGTCTTCACACACAATCCGACCGTAGGTTGAGCTAAGCCTGCAGTCGGAAATGGAGTGCGTGTATGCGTGCCGCTATTTGTAGCGATAGGTGATGCGGCCGCGGGTCAGGTCGTACGGGGAAAGCTCCACGACAACCCTGTCACCGGGGAGAATACGGATGTAATTCATTCGGATCTTGCCAGAAATGTTGCACAGAACCGAATGACCGTTCTCGAGCTCAACCTTAAACATGGCATTGGGCAACGGTTCCTTTACCGTACCCTCGAGCTCAATTGCGTCTTCCTTCTTCACAAGCAATCATCTTTCTCTAGAAAACGACAGCGATTGAGTATTCTACAACACGTATGCACGCATCGTAATAACTTCGTAATGGCTCCACAACTAAGCGGAACTTGTTACATTTGAAATGTAAAACAAAGCCGTTCCCTGATGCCCAAGATCGCCTTGAAATGAGAAGGCATAGACCTTGGGGTCATGCCTTCGAAATTGAAAGGCGAGGTTGGGCATCAGGGGGCGGCGACTTTTACATTTCACCGCCTTGCAAGGAACACCAAGCACCCTGGGCATCCGTGGTGAGAATCACCGGACCGTCATTGGTAATGGCGACGGTGTTCTCGTAGTGCGCGGCGGGCAGGTGGTCGTTGGTCGTAACAATCCAACCGTCGGAGCCCGTGCTCACATGGTTGGAGCCCATCGTAACCATCGGCTCGATGGCAATGACCATGCCGGCCTGGAGGCGAACGCCTCTCCCCTTCTTTCCATAGTTAGGAACGTTGGGGTCCTCGTGCATCACACGGCCAATGCCATGGCCCACATAGTCGCGAAGCACGCCGTAACCGTGAGACTCGGCGAGAGACTGAACGGCATAACCGACGTCCCCGATATGGTTACCGGGAATAGCCTGCTCGATGGCAGCCTTAAGGCAATCGCGCGTGACCTCGCACAGGGCCTTGGCCTCGGGCGTAGGGGTGCCGACGAAAAACGTCCAAGCGTTATCGCCAACCCAACCGTCGACAACGGCTCCCGTATCGATGGAGATGATATCGCCATCGCGCAGGATCATGTCGGGGTTGGGAATACCGTGGACCACGGCATCGTTAATCGATGCGCAAATGGTACCGGGGAACCCGCCGTAACCCTTAAAGGCCGGGGTGCCGCCATGCATACGGATAATCTGCTCCGCGAGCTGATCGAGCTCAAAGGTCGAAACACCAGGGCGCACCATGGCTCCAACGTGGCGGAGCGCCATCTTAGATAGCGCTCCTGCCTTCTTCATCTGCTCGATTTGCGTTGCAGACTTAATCTTGATCATAGACCGAGAGCCTCTTTGACATCCCCGTACACGGTCTCGCGAGCCTGGTCACCGTTGACCGACTTGAGCAGACCCTGGCCACGATAGTAGTCGACGAGCGGGCTCGTGGACTTCTCGTAGACGTCGAGACGGTTCTTGATGGTCTCGGGCTTGTCGTCGTCGCGCTGATACATCTCGCCGGCGCACTTGGGGCAGGTAGCATCGGCAGCGGTGCCGGTGTAACCGCAGGCGCGGCAGGTGCGACGCGAAGACAGACGATCGATGATGACCTCGGGGGCCACGTCGACCAGAAGGGCGCAGTCGATCTCGCGACCCATGGCGGAGAGCTCGGAATCGAGCGTCACAGCCTGGGCGGTGTTGCGCGGGAAGCCGTCGAGGATGAAGCCCTGCTGGGCGTCATCGGCAGCAAGGCGCTCCTTGACAAGGTCGATCACGAGCTGGTCGGGAACGAGCTCGCCAGCGTCCATGTACTTCTTAGCCTGAATACCAAGCTCGGTGCCACCCTTGACGGCAGCACGCAGCAGGTCGCCCGTGGAAATGTGAGCGACGCCAAACTCGGCGACGAGCTCCTGTGCGACGGTGCCCTTACCGGCACCCGGAGCTCCGAGCAATACGAGGTTCATGAGCAATCCTCCTCTAGCCTATTTAAAGAATCCATCGTAATCATACATCTTGATCTGGCCTTCGAGCTTATCGACCGTGTCGAGCACGACGCCGACCATGATGAGGATGGACGTGCCGCCAAATGCCTGGATCAGATGGTTACCCGTGAAGGAGAAGATGATCGAAGGCACGATGGCGATGAGCGCCAAAAAGACAGCGCTGGGAAGCGTGATCTTGTTGAGCGCGTTCTTGATGTAGGCCGCGGTAGCCCTACCCGGACGGACGCCCGGAATAAAGCCGCCCTGCTTCTTAAGGTTGTCGGCCGTGTCATCGGGGTTGAACACCATGGAGGTGTAGAAGTACGCGAAGAACACGATGAGGACAACATTAAGCACCCAGTTGAGCCAACCGGTCGAAAGCGCAGAGGCAACTGCCTGAATCCAGCCGATGCCGGGGAAGAACACGGCAATCTGAGCCGGGAAGTACAGCAGCGCCGAAGCGAAGATGATCGGCACGACACCCGCGGTATTGACCTTGATGGGCAGGTAGGTGGTCTGGCCACCCATCATGCGACGGCCCACGACGCGCTTAGCGTAGGAGACCGGGATGCGGCGCTGGCCGCGCTCAAGAAAAACAATCAGCGGGATAACCAGCAGGATGATGGCGCAGATGATCACCATGGTGATGATGCCACCGGCATTACCCTCGGTGCTGGAGAAGATCGCCTGCGGCAGGCCGGCCATGATGTTCGCAAAGATGATCAGGGACATGCCATTGCCGATACCGCGCTGGGTGATGAGCTCACCAATCCACATGATCAGCATGGCGCCCGCAGTGAGCGTGCCGACGATCATGAGGTCGAAGATGATCTCGGGAGCGCCAGCGCCATTAAAGCTGATGCCGAAGCTCTTAAAGAGGAAGAGGTAACCCACGGAGTTGAGGATTGCCAGAGCCAAGGTGAGGTAACGCGAATACTGCGTAATCTTGGTCTGACCGACCTCGCCCTCGCGGGCAAGCTCATGCAGGGAAGGCACAACGGCCTGGAGCATCTGGAGGATGATCGAGCTGGTGATGTAAGGCATGATGCCCAGCGAAAACACCGACACATAGCTCAACGCGCCGCCAGAGAAAAGATTCAGGAGGGCCATAGCACCTGCGGCGACCGAATTGTTATCGGTCGAGAAAAGGCCCAGCATCCCCTGGAAGGGAATGCCGGGCACAGGAACGTGCGCACCAATGCGGTACACGACGAGCATAGCTATGGTAAAAAGAATCTTTTCGCGCAATTCTTTGATGCGGAAAGCATTCTTAAGACCATTTAGCACGGCAGCTCGACCTTTCCGCCGGCGGCCTCGATCTTGGCCTGCGCAGAAGCGCTGACCTTGTCGACCTTGACCGTGAACTTCTTGGTGAGCTCACCATTGCCGAGCACCTTGACGGGCTCGAACTCGCTCTTGGTGATGCGAGCGGCCTTAAGAGCGGCACCGTCGATCACAGCGCCATCCTCGAACTTACGCTCGAGACGCTCAACGTTAACAGCGGTGTACTCGATACGACGGGGGTTGCGGAAGCCCGGAAGCTTGGGCAGGCGCATAGCCAGCGGAGTCTGGCCACCCTCGAAGCCGGCACCCTTGGTGCCGCCAGAGCGGGAACCCTGGCCCTTCTGACCGCGGCCAGAAGTGGTACCGTGACCCGAAGAATTGCCACGGCCGACGCGCTTGCGGTTCTTGGTGGAACCGGGCGCGGGAGTAAGATCGTGAAGCTGCATTTGCTACTCCTCTACAATCTCGACAAGGTGCTTGACCTTGAAGATCATGCCGCGGACGGACTCGTTGTCAGCAATCTCGCGAACCTCGCGGATCCTGTGGAGACCGAGGGCACGGACAGTACGGACCTGGTCCTGCTTGCAACCGTTGGTGCTGCGGACCTGCTTGATCTTGATGGTGTCAGCCATGCTTAGTTCTCCTTACCGACGAACATCTCGGAGACCGTCAGGCCACGGCGAGCCGCGACGTCCTCAGGGCTGGAGAGCTCCTTGAGGCCCTCGACGGCAGCCTTGATGATGTTGAGGCCGTTGTCGGTACCGAGGGACTTGGACAGGACGTTCTTGATGCCAGCAAGCTCGAAGAGGGGACGCACAGCGCCGCCGGCGATAACGCCGGTACCCTCGACAGCGGGCTTGATGATGATGCGGCCGGCACCAAAGTGGCCGAGAACCTCGTGCGGGATGGTGCCCTGCTCGGTCACCGGCACGTGGAACATGTTCTTCTTGGCATCGAGAGACGCCTTGGAGATGGCCAGGGGCACCTCAGCGGACTTGCCCATGCCAACGCCGACGTTGCCCTTGC
This sequence comes from uncultured Collinsella sp., assembly GCA_902469435.1. GTDB lineage: Bacteria > Actinomycetota > Coriobacteriia > Coriobacteriales > Coriobacteriaceae > Collinsella. The sequence goes on from CABRCR010000073.1 coordinate 102,303, forward strand.
CGTCGCCAACGACGACGAGAGCGACGAGGCTCATGCGACGACCACCCTTGACGGTCTTCGACACGCGGTTGATGTAAACGACGCGCTCCTCGAACTCGGAGGCCTCGCGCTGCTGCTTCTGATTACGAGCCATGTGCTACATACCTCCTAGAACTCGAGACCGGCGGCACGAGCACCGTCGGCGAGGGCCTTGACGCGGCCATGGTAGATACGGCCACCGCGATCGAAGGCGACCTTGGTGATGCCGGCCTCGATGGCGCGCTTGCCAACGAGCTGACCGACCTTCTCCGCAGCCTCCTTGTTCGAGGTGTGGGTGCCCTTGAACTCGGCCTCGAGGGTCGAGGCAGAGACGAGCGTCAGGCTGGAGCCCTTGCTGTCGTCGATGATCTGGGCATAGATGTTGGCGTTAGTACGGGTCACGCGAAGACGCGGACGCTCGGAGGTACCCGAGACCTTGCCGCGAACACGACGCTGACGACGCTTGAGGCCTTCCAGCTTCGCCTTATGCTTGTTCATACGTAAACTCCTAAAAAGGTTGATCTTGCCAGCACCTGACGGGGTGCTGGTCTTATGCGAGTGAGTCGGTTACGACTACTTGGCGGCCTTACCCAGCTTGCGGCGGATGTGCTCGCCAACGTAGTGGATACCCTTGCCCTTGTAAGGCTCGGGAGGACGATGGCCGCGGATCTCAGCGGCGATCTGACCGACCTGCTGCTTGTTGATACCCTTGACGTTCACGTGGGTGTTGTCGGGAACCTCGAAGGTGATGCCCTCGGGAGCCTCGACGATCACGGGGTGCGAGAAGCCCAGGGAGAACTCGAGGTTCTTGCCCTTCTGCTGCACGCGGTAACCGACGCCGGCGAGCTCGAGCTTCTTCTCGAAGCCCTCGGAAACGCCAACAACCATGTTGTGGATGAGGGCGCGGGTGAGGCCGTGGCGGGCACGGGTCTCACGCTCGTCGTCGGGACGGGAAACGGTGAGGACGTTGTCCTCGATGTTGATAGCGAGCTTCTCAAAGACATCGAGCTCGAGCTGGCCCTTGGGGCCCTTGACGACAACGTTTTTGCCGTTGACTGCCACTTCGACTCCGGCGGGAATCTGGACAGGCTTATTACCGATACGAGACACGGTGATCTCCTTTCCTTCTACCTACCGAGCGAATTACCAGACGTAAGCGATGATCTCGCCGCCGACGTTGTGCTTGCGAGCATCGCGGTCGGTCATGACGCCATGGCTGGTGGAAATAATGGCGGTACCAAGGCCACCGCGGACGCGGGGCATGTCGGCAACGCCGGTGTACTTACGCAGGCCCGGCTTGGAAATGCGGCGGATGCCGTTGATGACCTTAGCCTTCTTGGGACCATACTTAAGCGTGATGTGCAGAGTCTTCTGGGGAACGGTGTCCTCGACATCGTAGCCCTCGATGTAGCCCTCCTCGTGCAGAACACGAGCGATCTCGACGAGCTTCTTGCTGCTCGGCATGGAGACCGTGGCCTTGTTCACAGAGTTAGCGTTACGGATGCGCGTAAGCATATCTGCGATCGGGTCTGTAAGGTTCATACAGATTCTCCTTCGTTCTTGATGAACACGTGCTCTTGGTTCTTCGCCGCCCTTAACGGCAAAGCCTTTTTAGCGCGTTTTCCCTGTTCCAAACTGATGCTTGAAACGCTGGTAGTGACTTACCAGCTGGCCTTCTTAACGCCGGGAAGCTCGCCCTTGAGTGCAAGCTCGCGGAAGCAGACACGGCACAGGCCGAACTTGCGGTACACAGAGTGCGGACGGCCGCAGCGCTGGCAGCGCGTGTACTCACGAGTAGAGAACTTCTGCTTGCGATTGCACTTGACGATCATCGATGTCTTAGCCACTTATATCCTCCTCACATAGAGTATTGTTCGCCCCAAGCGCCGCCCCCTTCTGGGAACGGCGCTCATAGGGCAGGTGAACCTATTTCTTGAACGGGAAACCGAAGGCGTCCAGAAGGGCCTTGGCCTCCTCATCGGTGTTGGCGGTGGTCACGAAAGTGATGTCCATACCACGCTGGTGATCGACGGAGTCGAAGTCGATCTCGGGGAAGATGAGCTGCTCGGTGACGCCCATGGAGAAGTTACCACGGCCGTCGAAGCTCTTGGCGGAGATGCCGCGGAAGTCGCGGATACGGGGGATCGCGACGGAGGTCAGACGATCGAAGAACTCCCACATACGGTCGCCACGCAGGGTAACCTTGCAGCCGATCGGCATACCAGCGCGCAGGCGGAAGGTAGCGATGGACTTGCGGGCACGGGTGATCATCGGCTGCTGGCCGGTGATGGCGCGCAGGTCGCGCACGGCACCGTCGATGGCCTTGGAATCGGTAGCGGCCTCGCCGACACCCATGTTCACGACGATCTTCTCAAACTTGGGGATCATCATGACGTTCTCGTACTGGAACTTGTCCTGAAGCTGCTGCTTGACCTCGTTGTTGTACTTGGTCTTCAGACGCGGCACATACTTCTCTTCTGCCATTGTTCACTCCTTCTTGGGGTTTTAAGCACGGGGCGTGGCCACGATGGGTTGTCCTCGTGCCTCCTGGCTGCATCCGCGCCGCTCATGGCATTTACGCGGTTTGGACTCGACGCAGCAGGAGCCGACAAAACAATCGGTACTATACGCGCATCGGGAGCGTATTTCCAGAAAAACCTCGTCTGCCTGCACAACTCCACAACTCCCCCGCACATATTGATCTCTAGGGGATCAAAATGGCAGTTGCGGTGAAATAGGGACTGTTTGACGGCTTAACCGGCTTAAACAGTCCGTATTTCGCCGCATCTTATTGATGGGGATGCGACTAGCGCTTGCGGGGGACGAGCTTGGTGCGGCGCAGGTGGATCATCTCGGCAGCGATGGAGATGGCAATCTCCTCGGGATCCTCGGCCTCGATGGCAACGCCGATCGGCAGGTGCAGCCCGTCGATCTGGTCCTGCGTAAAGCCCTCCTGCTCCAGGCGGGCGCGCACAAAGGCCGTCTTACGGCGCGAACCCAAGCAGCCCAGATAGGCTGGCTTGGCGCGCATGGCCTGAATCACCACGTCGATATCGGACTTGTGACCCGCCGTGGCGACGACCACTAGGTCACGCGGGCCGATGGGGCACTGCTTGCTCAGGCTCTTGTAGTCGACCAGACGACGGTCGTAGACACCGGGCACCCATTCGGGGGTCAGTGTGCCGGGGCGGTCGTCGCAAGCCACAACGGCAAAGCCCGCCGCCGTGAGCACCCGCGCCGTCGCAGCACCCACGTGGCCGCAGCCAAAGATATAGGTCAGGCCCTCGGGGCAGAGCGTCTCGATGTGCGCCGGGGGAATCTCGGAGGCGGCGTTGGTGTAGGTGACCTTACTCCCCTCCTCCACCAGCGAAAGCTCGGGGCAGCCGGCAATGGTATGGCGCGATGTCTCGCCATGGTACTCAACCACATCGCCCTCGAGCGCGCTCGCGATAAACGGCTCAAAGTCGATGACGAAGTCGCCGATGCGCCGATAGGCCAAGACGTCGGCAACCGACTGGAACAACGGTGCCTGAGTCGCATCCAAATGCAGGTAGCACAGGCAGATGGCTCCGCCGCAGATCATGCCGGTATCGGAGTTCTCGCCGCCCATGGTGTAGCGGACCAGACGCGACCGTCCCGCGCTCAGGAGCTCGCGCGCCTCATCCAGCGCAAAGAGCTCAATCTTGCCGCCGCCGATAGTGCCCGCCTGGCTGCCATCGGCAAAGACGGCCATCCAGGCGCCCACACCGCGCGGGGACGACCCCGCCGTACCGGCCACGACCACCAGCTCGCACGTCTCGCCAGCACGCAGGGCGACAAGCGCCGCATTCACCACATCGAGCTTTTCCATTGCCGCCTTCTATCCTCTAAAGACATCGGTGAGCATAGCGAGTGCCTCGAGCACGCCGCCGCCGACCGACGTCGCTTTGTCCGAAATGTAGTTGATATAGCTGGCATCGCCGCGCGGGTCGACATCGGCGCATTTAAAGCCCTCAGTCACCTGCACGCCGTTCGCCAAAAGCCCGCGCAGACAGCCATCGATCTGCGTGCACATGGGCGTATCGCCCGCGTAGCCAATCACGTCTCCGGCGCTCACGATGTCGCCGATTGCGCGGTCGGACCGAAACACGCCGGCGGCGGGGCTGTGGATAACACGTTCCTTGCCATAGCCGGCGATAATGCCCGGCACGCCCGTGTTGGGCTGGGGCGAACCTTGGGTAATGACACGGCCGAGAAAATGCCCGCGCATGGTCTCGACCACGGCGTCGCAGTCAACCGGCGCGGTGAAGCCCGGTCCCACGGCAATAACGACAGGCGCCATATCGCGCGTGGTGCCCAAGTTGCGCTTGGCCAGAATCGCGTCCACCACGGCCGCGGGCTTCAGTTCGTCGAGCATCTTGGCCTGGGGGTCTACCACGACGGCGACGTCTCCGGCCTCGGTAATTGCAAGCACCTCTGCCGGCGTCTGCGCCAAGCGGGCGCAAATACCCTCGACCTGGACCTCGCCCAAGCGAATGGCCTCGCAAAAACTGATTGTGCGACGGATGCACGTGGGAACCGCGATATCGGCCATAACGACCGACACGCCGGCGCGCACCAAACGGGCAGCGACACCCGTGGCGATATCGCCGGCGCCGCGAACATAAACGAGCATTCCCGGGGCACCTCCCTGTGCTACGGTTTGAGCAGAGCAAAAGCGGTTCGACCGCTACTCTGATGATTATTTATTATCACAGTATTATACGGCGGTGAACAGATGGAAACGGTTAGCGGCAATCTTGCCTCGGCGCTCAGGATCAAGCCGGGCATTACCGCGATTATCGGCAGCGGTGGCAAGTCGACCTTGCTAAAGACGCTCGGCCTTGAGCTTATGCGCGCTGGCGGCCGCGCGCTCCTCTGCACCACCACGCATATGTTCCCCGTCGCCGGCGTGCCGTGGGACGGGTCGAGCCGTCGCCTGGACGCCGTGCCTTGGAAGCCGGGCGCCTCGCATGTCCCCGGTTGCACCTGCGAGGCATGCGCGGGCATGAGCCGCGGAAGTATCTGCCAGGCGGGTGTTTTGGACCCGGAGACGGGCAAGCTCTCCTCCCCTGCCGAGCCGCTCGACCAGCTGGCGCAGCGCTTTGACTACGTCCTGGCCGAGGCGGACGGCAGCAAGCGGCTCCCGCTCAAGGCGCACGCCCCGTGGGAGCCGGTCGTTCCCGCCGGGACGGTCAACGTTATCTGGCTCGTCGGCGCCTCGGGGCTCGGCAAGCCCATCAACGAAGCCGTCCACCGCCCCGAGCTCTTTTGCGAGCGTTGCGGCTGCGAGCTCACCGACATCGCCACGCCCGAGCGCGTCGCCCAGGTGCTCAATGCCGAGATGCAGGTGCTGAAACTCAGCACCGCACGCGTCATGCTCAACCAAGTCGATACGCTTGCCGACCCAACGATGGCAGATCGCTTCGAGGCTGTCCTCGGCCGCCCCATCGTCGCCACCAGCCTCAAGTAGCCGGCGCTGCCCCAGCAGGCCTATAAGTTGCGGTGGAATAGTTCCTGAAACGGCCTATTTGGCGGCTAAACAGGAACTATTTCACCGCAACTGCGGAGAGGGTCCGGCACCCCCCCCCGTTAGCGGGGAACGTAGCGACCGGGCTGGGCTCCGGTGGGCTCGCCGTCGCGCGCCGCCAGCACGCCATTCACAAACACGGCCTTGGCGCGGCCATGTGCCTCAAAGCCCTCGAGCGGCGTGTAGTCCACGGCCTGATGCTGCGTCGCGGCACTGATCGTCCAGCGCACCTTGGGATCCCACACGCACACGTCGGCATCGGAGCCCTCAGCAAGACAGCCCTTGCGCGGATACATGCCAAAGACGCGCGCCGGGTTCTCGCTCATCAAGCGGCACAGATCCTCGGGGCCCAGCTGTCCCTCAAAGCTCGTAGCGATCGCGACGGGGCGATGCTCCACACCGGGCCCGCCGTTGGGAATCGCGCGGAAGTCGTCGCGCCCGCGGTCCTTTTGCCCATGCAGGTTAAAGCTGCAGTGGTCGGTGGCGATGGTATCGATCTCGCCGGCCACAAGCGCCTCGCGCAGCGCGGCACGGTCACCGGCATGGCGCAGCGGCGGGCTCATCACATACTTGGCGCCCGCAAAGCCGTCCTCGCCCTGCTCCAAGTAGCACGTATCGTCGAGCATCAGATACTGAGGGCAGGTCTCGACATAGATGTTCTTCTGCCCGCGCGCCTTGGCAGCGCGAATGGCCTCGAGCCCCAGCTTGGTCGAAAGATGCACCACGTTGACCGGTGCGTCGCCGGCTAGGTGCGCCAGATACAGCAGGCGGCTCACGGCCTCGGCCTCACACACGTCCGGACGGCTGAGCGCATGCCCCTCGGGCCCATGAATCCCCTGCTCGTACACGCGCTTCTGCAGCTCATTCACCAACGTGCCGTTCTCGCAATGCACGCAGAGCATGCCGCCCACGCGTTTGAGCTCCTCCAGCACCTCGAGCGTCTCGGCATCGTCCAAGCGCAGGTGGTCGTAGGCAAAGTAGGTCTTAAACGACGATACGCCCGCCTCGCGCATGGCCGAAAGATCGGCGCGGTTGCGCTCATTCCACTCGGCGAGTGCCATATGAAAAGCGTAGTTGGCCGTGCAGGTTCCGTCGGCGCGATGATGCCACTCGGCAAGGGCATCGGGCATGGTCACGCCGCGATCGGCCGTCGCGTAGTCCACGATGGTCGTCGTACCGCCGCAGGCAGCCGCACGTGTGCCGGTCTCAAAGCTATCGGCCGTCCAATCCATGCCAGTCCAGCACTGCATGTGCGTGTGGCCATCGACAAAGCCGGGGAACACCCAACAGGCGGTGGCGTCCTGGACGGTATCGCCCTCGGCCGGCTCAATCGCTGCGGCGATCCGCACAATCTTGTCGCCCTCCATGGCAAGATCGGCGCGGCGAAGCCCCTGGGGCGTCACGAGCGCGCCGTTTTTGATGATGATCATAATTGCTCCTTATTGATTGATGCAGTTGGCCACGCGATCAAAATACGAGCAGGCGGCGATATGCTCCGTTATGCGTCGCTGTCCCTTGGCGGTATCGACGTCCCACAGCTCGTAGGCACGCGCCTCGACTAACGCAACGTCGGTGCGGCCCTTGATAATCGACCCACCACCGTCCTTGCCCTCGAGAAGCACGAGCGAAGGGAACAGTCGCCTTGGGAAGAGCACCGGGCTCGAAGGCTCACCGTTGCACGCAAGACGCACCGGATGCTTGCGGCCACGCTCGTCAAATGCACGAACCATAGCCTCAAAAGAATCCGAACTCACGAGCGGCTGGTCGCCCGGCAAAAAGAGGCAGCCTTTCCAGTTGCGCTCGACTCCCCACGAAAGGCCCGCACGGACGCTTTCGCTCCTGAGCTCGCCATCGTGCAGCACACACGGGCAATGCTTGTCCTCGCAAATCTGAGCGACCTCGGGCCAACGCGTCGAAACCACAACATCAAAGCCCCCGGGGACCGAATCGATGGTCCGGGCAATCAGCGGCTCGCCATAGATATCGGCGAGCATCTTGTTAGAGCCAAACCGCTTGCCCTCGCCCGAGGCCATAATCACGCAACCGAGTTTCATGGTGATACCTCCCCTGAAGCCATCGTACCCATAACTCGTGCCGTGGGACACCTACATCGAAAGCGCTTATCCCGCACGCCCACGATGCAAAAAGGGGGCACCCCGCCGGTTGGCAGAGCGCCCCTTTTACATGGCTTACCTCAGCCCAGCTTTAGGCCTGGAACCAACGGGCGGTGTTGCGCTCGTCGAGGGCCTTGAGGGTAGCGGCGGGATCGGCAACCTTCTGCAGGAACATCATGGCTGCGATGGCGTACGGCTTGTAGCTGGCCTCCTTGTACATGCCCACACGGTGCATGTCAAAGACGTCGGCGTTGACCTCGCCGTGCTCGCAGGAGACACCGGAGATGTCGGCGGGCAGCGGATGCATAAAGATGGTGTCCTGGCCGTTGGCGGTCTTCTCCATGAGCTCGGTCGTGGAGCACCAATCCTGATGCGTAGCGTTCTGAGCGAGCAGCTCCTTCTCGAGCGCAGCGATGCCGGCGTCGTCGCCCTCGGCGTACAGGTTGGTGCGCTTCTCCATGGCGGCAAACGGAGCCCAGCTCTTGGGGATCACGATGTCGGCGCCCTCGAAGGCCTCGGCCATGGTGTTGACCTGCTTAAAGGTGGTGCCGGACTCGGCGGCGTAGCCCTTAGCGCGCTCGACGACCTCGGGCATGAGGTCGTAGCCCTCGGGGTGGGCCAGGGTGACGTCCATGCCAAAGCGGGGCAGCAGGCTGATCAGCGACTGCGGGCAGGACAGCGGCTTGCCGTAAGAGGGCGAGTAGGCCCAGGTGACGGCAACCTTCTTGCCCTTGAGGTTCTCGAGGCCGCCAAACTCGTTGATGAGGTAGAGCATGTCGGCAGAGGACTGCGTGGGGTGATCGGAGTCGGACTGCAGGGAGATGAGCGTGGGACGGTGATCCAGAACGCCGTCCTCGTAGGCTTGCTGCACGGACTCGGAGACCTCGGCCATGTAGGCGTCGCCCTTGCCGATGTACATGTCGTCGCGGATGCCGATGACGTCGGCCATGAAGGAGATCATGGTAGCGGTCTCGCGAACGGTCTCGCCGTGAGCGATCTGGGACTTCTTCTCGTCCAGGTCCTGCAGCTCAAGGCCGAGCAGGTTGGCTGCCTTAGAGAAGGAGAAGCGCGTACGGGTGGAGTTGTCACGGAACAGCGAGACGGCCAGACCCGAATCGAAGATCTTGGACGAAACGTTGTTCTCGCGCAGCTCGCGCAGGGCGTCGGCGACGATGTAGAGCGCCTTGAGCTCATCGGTGGTCTTGTCCCAGGTGTGCAGGAAGTCGCTGCCGTACATGCCCTTAAAATCGAGGCCGTTCAGCTGCTCGACGAGCTCGGTAAACTTAGCGTCCATGTAAATGTCCTTTCTAAAGGTGAAACGATCGCAATGAGTAGATGTGCCCCGGCATGTGCGTGTGGCCAGAACATGCAGAGCGCTATGACGAGGACCCGCTACCGTTGAGGAAGCATGGGAGATAACGACCGCGGGCCCCAAGTCAACAGGGGGCGCCGGGGACACGAGCGGCCCCCGGCTCAACAAGATCGAGGAATGGGACTAATCGATCTTGTTGTTGGTCAGACCGGCGCGGAACACGGTGGCGTCGCCATCGGCCTGGCTCGGATCGTAGAGGTTCAGGGCAGCCACATACATGGCGGCAGCGGTGACCAGGTCGTCCTTGTAGGTGACCTCGTTGGGAGCGTGAGCCTGAGACTCGGCACCCGGGCCAAAGCCAACGCAGGGGATGCCGTAGCGGCCCTGGATGGAAACGCAGTTCGTGGAGAAGGTCCACTTGTCGCACAGCGGACGACCGGTGCGCTTGTCCATGCTGGGCTCGCAGCCGATGCGCTCGTCACCGAACATGGCCTTGTGGGCGTCGACGAGGGCCTTGACGTGCGGAGCGGTCTCCTTGTTGATCCACGTGGGGAAGTAAGCCTCGGTCTCGTAGACCTCGCCGGTCCAGGACGGACGGTCGTACATGTACATGGAGACCTTCACGTCGTCGCCGTACTTCTTGGCGGCCGGCAGGTTGCGAATCTCGTCCAGGCAGGACTCCCAGGTCTCGCCGGCGGTCATGCGACGGTCGATGGAGATGGCGCAGGAGTCAGCGACAGCGCAGCGGCTGGGGCTGGTGTAGAAGATCTGGCTGACGGTGCAGGTGCCGCGGCCCAGGAAGCGGGCGTCCTCGAAGTGCTCGGGGTTGTACTTGGGGTCGAGCATCTTGACGAGGCCCTTGATGTCGGTCGACTCGTCGCAGCCGTTGTTGTTGAGGGCGCGGACGTCGGCGATGATGTCGGCCATCTTGTAGATGGCGTTGTCGCCGCGGTCGGGAGCGGAACCGTGGCAGGAGGTGCCGTGAACGTCGACGCGGATCTCCATGCGGCCGCGGTGACCGCGATAGATGCCGCCGTCGGTGGGCTCAGTGGAAATGACGAACTCGGGCTTAATGCCGTCCTTGTTGTAGATGTACTGCCAGCACATGCCGTCGCAGTCCTCTTCCTGGACGGTGCCGACGACCATGATCTTGTAGCCCTCGGGGATGAGGCCCATGTCCTTCATCATCTTGGCAGCGTAGGTAGCAGAAGCCATGCCGCCCTCCTGGTCGGAGCCGCCGCGGCCGTAGATGATCTCGTCGGTCTCGTAGCCCTCATAGGGATCGGCATCCCAGTTCTCGATGTTGCCGATGCCGACGGTGTCGATGTGAGAGTCGATGGCGATGATCTTGTCGCCCTCGCCCATAAAGCCCATGACGTTGCCCAGGCCGTCGACCTTGACCTCGTCATAGCCAAGGCTCTCCATCTCGGCCTTGATGCAAGCGACAACCTCGCCCTCCTCGCAGGACTCAGAGGGGTGGCTAATCATTGCGCGAAGAAAACGCGTCATATCAGCACGATGAGACTCAGCCGCAGCCTTAATGGCATCAAAATCGAGTTCTTTAGTCATAACAGTCAACCTTTCTACAAGGGTTTACCTACAGGTAGATATCTCAGATAGATCACTTGTGCCAAGCGGCGTGAGGTCGAGCACCCCACAAGCAAGTAACCATAGGAGGCGGACGGAGGACTTTGCTCCGTCGCGAGTTCCGCACGAGCCGGAGAGCACTTAATGTGCTCTCCGTGCGAGCAGGACTGTCCGAGCAGGGAGTAAAGTCCTCCGGCTGCCTCCGGACAGGTCAGACCCGCTAGCAAGTCGGGTACTCGCCCTCCCAGACGATGCGACGGTACTGATCCGGATCGGTGTCGCCCTCGGTGGAGAAGCAGAGCACGGAGCTCGTCTTGTCCAGGCCGATGAGCTCCTTGAGCTCGGCGTACTCGGGATCGAGCATAAGGGTCTCGACCAGGCCGGTGGTCACCGCGCCGGACTCGCCGGAGATGACGCGCGGGTCGCCCTTCTCGGGAGCGCCCAGGGTGCGCATGCCGCGAGCGGTGACCCAGTCGGGGCAGGACACGAAGGCGGTGGTGTGGTTGCGCAGGATATCCCAGCCCAGAATGTTGGGCTCGCCGCAGCACAGACCGGCCATGATGGAGGGCATGTCACCGTCCACGATGCGCGGATCTCCGTCGCCGGCGGCAGCGCCCTTGTACAGGCAGGCGGCAGGCGCGCACTCGACCACGACGAAGATGGGCGGGTTATCGGGATACAGGTTGGTGAAGTAGCCCACCACGGCGCCAGCCAGCGAGCCCACGCCAGCCTGGACAAAGACGTGCGTCGGGCGGTTGATGGCCATCTCGCGCAGCTGCTCGGCAGCCTCGGAAGCCATGGTGCCGTAGCCCTCCATGATCCAAGACGGGATCTTCTCGTAGCCCTCCCAGGCGGTGTCCTGAACGATGACGCCGCGCTCGCAGGCGTCGGCCTCGGCGGCCGCCATGCGCACGCACTCGTCGTAGTTGACCTCTTCGATGGTCACCGTGGCGCCCTCGGCGGCGATGTTGTCAAAGCGGGGCTTGGTGGAACCCTTGGGCATGTGCACGACGGCCTTCTGGCCCAGCTTGTTGGCAGCCCATGCCACGCCGCGGCCATGGTTGCCGTCAGTGGCGGTAAAGAAGGTGGCCTGGCCAAAGTCCTTGGCAAGCTGATCGGAGGTCAGGTAATCGAAGGTGCACTCGGCAACGTCCTTGCCGGTCTCGTCGGCAATGTAGTTGGCCATGGCAAACGAACCGCCCAGGACCTTAAAAGCGTTGAGGCCAAAGCGATAGCTCTCGTCCTTAACGCACAGGTTGGACAGGCCCAGGCGCGCGGCCTGGCCGTCCAGGCGGGCAAGCGGAGTGACGGTGTACTGGGGGAACGACTGGTGGAAGGCGCGGGCCTTCTTCACGTGGTCGAGGCTCATGATTCCCAAGTGCTTATCATCGCTCTTGGGCATCGTGTTGCCCGCCCACTGGATCTTATCGGCCATACGGTGAACTCCTTAAGTCCTCTCTTGCCGGCCCCCGCATACGCGTTTCAGCCCACTCCCATTCATGCGACTGAACTTTTATGTGGATGCCAAACAAAAAGTTTGTTAGTACTGTTCTATCACACTTTTTGATTGGCAAACCTAACAAATTGTTTGTTGCCGTAATCGGTACCTTTTCGCCGCCGAACGGTCACATAACGCAGCGACGCTTTCGTTATTTGCGAACAAGTGTGGTTTATGGCAAAGTGTGCCCAAACTAATTTTTAGGAAGGCACCCATGACCCCCGCACAGATTGAGTTTTATAAGCGCCTTGCACACGGTCTGGCGCTCCAATTTGGTCCCAACTGCGAAGTCGTCGTCCACGACCTGGAGACCGAGGACGTGGACCACTCCATCGTAGTGATCGAAAACGGCCACGTCAGTGGGCGCAAACTGGGTGACGGCCCCAGCCATATTGTGTTTGAGTCCATGCACGAGGGCATCACCGACGTGCACGACCGCGAGCCATACCTCACCAAAACCGCCGATGGCAAGCTGCTTAAGTCCTCGACGATCTTTATCCGCAACGACGAGGGCAAGCCCGTCGGCATTTTGGGCATTAACTTTGACATTACGCTCATGAAGGCTTTTGAGCGTTCGCTCGATGCCTTTACCGGCACCGGCGGCACGGACTACACCGAGCCTGAGCCCATTACCAAGAACATCGGCGACCTGCTCGAAGACTTGCTGCGCGAGTGTGAACAGTTTGTGGGCAAGCCCGCGGCGCTCATGACCAAAGACGAGCGCATCCGCGCCGTTGGCTACCTCGACCGTCGCGGCGCCTTTCTCATCTCCAAGTCGAGCGAACGCGCCTGCGAGTTCTTTGGCATCTCTAAGTACAGCTTCTATAGCTACCTCAACGAGGCAAAGGCTGCCGCCGGCGACAAATAGTCAGCGCACCTGCGCCCCTCCCCTTTTGAGCGCGAGTTCTGGAATGCACGAATCCGAGAGTCGGCCGCAAGGCAAGTTCCATATAATCGATGAATGTGAGTATTTCGAAAGGATGGGACAAGATGGGGTCGAGCAACGCATCACGCAACGGCCGCGGAGGCTTCGCTTCTGCCGTCAGGCATGCGAACCGCGCGTTTGACGAGGGCGAAGACGATCTGTTTGCGTTGAGCCTGGACGACGTGATGAGCGACCGCCCCTGGACCGCCGAGGAACTCATGGGCGGCGGAGCTCGTCCGACAAGTGCAAAGCCCGCACTTGCGCCTAAGCCCGGATCTGCGCCGACTCCTGCGCAGTCGCCTGTTTCGACGCCCGCGCCTACGCCCGCACCCGCTTCGGCGCCCGCGCCCGCCCCCCGCCCCGCAAGCGACCCGTCCGAGACGGCGGCATTTCTCGCTGCAGCGACGCAGGGCAAATCGGCCGACAGCACCGTTATGTACAGCGCTCAGCAGTTGCCTGCTCCAGCGGTACGCAAGCCTCCGGTCACAAGGCTCGATGAGCCCGTTGCCCATCAGGTTGCCTACGATTCCTGGGCTGCAGCCGATCTGGATGAGACCTCTACCAGCATGCCGGCGCTCGACGTTCCAGTTAACCCGCTTTTTGCCGCCAACACGAGCGCCGCGGACTATGAGAGCAGTGCAGCATATTCCGATTATTCCGATGGCCATGCTGACACCGGTCGCATCGAGACCGAGGATTTTGGCACCGCATCGAGCGATTATCTCAACAATCCGTACGCCGCCACGCCTGCACCGGAATATGACCCGGAGGCCGCGTCCGCGCCGGCGTATACCAAAAGCACGGGCGAAGAGCGCTTCGCCGATTATTACGCCACGGAAAAGACGCTGCGTTTCTCGGAGTTTCCGCAGGCAGTCAAGGTTGCCTTTATCGCCATTGTCATTGCCCTGCTCGGCGTCATTGCGTTTGAGGGATTCCAGCTGTTCCGCGGCCCCACCCAAGCGGAGTCGGAGACCCAGCAAAAAGAGGACGACAACCAGCACCTGGACATCAACACCCTCAAGGGTGACCCCAACGACGGAGACGACGAGTAGCGAGGGTTAAGGGAAGGCCGGAAGAGCCGGCGGCACGTTACGGCTCCAAAAGCCCTGCCATAAAGATGGGCAGATACAGCACGTCACCATCGCGGTGAAGATTGCATTCCGCAAGTACCAGGGCGCGATCGATTCCGTAGCCCTTCGTTGCCAGTGCGTTATCGAGCGCGGCATGGGACTTAAAGCTCTTGCCCGATTTGACCTCGATAGCAAGCACTTCCCCATCGAGCGTCTCCTCAACAAAATCGAGCTCGCCAACCTTTTTCGATGTAAAGTAGCGCAATCTGAATCCATGAGCTTTGAGCTCTTGGGCAACGAAGCCCTCAAACGCCGCCCCCATGTTCATGCCAAAGGCGTCTTCCGCCTCCCCATCAAAAACGCCTTGGGCGACCCTTTTGGAATACGACGACATGAGCATTCCGGTGTCCAAGTAAAACAGCTTGAACAGATTTCGTTGCTCTCCCAATAAAAGGGGTGCCACGGGCGCCGTTACGTTATACACGGGAAGCGCGACACCCGCCTCCGATAACCAGAGAAAATGGTCTGTCACCTGCGAAAAACGTTTGACACCGTTAATCGATGACAGCTTGAATCGCTTGTTTTTGGAGCCGGCCTCGCTGGGAATCAAATCATAGATATCGCGAATAACCAAGCGTAACTCGGGCGGAGCGTACTTTGCGATGTCATCGCGATACAGGGCGTGAAGATCGCGGTGGATGTTTCGAACCTCGTCGACATTGCGCGTCGCCAAGAAGGAATTGACCGCGTCGGGCATGCCTCCCACCACCACATACTGATGGAACAGATCGAGCAAGCGGTCATACAGGTAGCCGGGGAGCTCCCCTTCATCCTTCAGACAGCCCCTGAGCATGTCAAACACGCTGGCACCAACGCCATTTGCCCAACAAAACTCCTCAAAGTCGAGCGGGTACATCTGGACCTGCTCGACATACCCCACTGGCAGGGAATCGATGCCCTCGAGCTCAACGCCAAGGAGCGATCCGGTAAGGATGTATCGAAAGTCGCCGCGCTGGACCAGGTATTTGATAAACGTCACTACGTTGGGGCATCGCTGCACCTCGTCGATAACCACAACGGTCTTGTTCGCAACCATCGGCTGCGTCGCAGCGATAGACATGCGCATAAGCAGTTCGTCCGCACTTTTCGCCGCCAAAAACGAATCGCGCACGGACGCGTCGGCGATAAGGTCGAACGTCACGACATTTTCGAACGATTCGCTTGCAAAGACGTTGACCAAATATGACTTTCCCACCTGTCGGGCACCCTTGACCAAAAGAGCTTTGTTAGGCGACGAGGCAAGCCAAGATTCAAACTGTGCTTTCGCTTTTCTCTGTAGCATAAGCATACCCCTTATTACGTGCTGTTTTAGCACTAGGATACACTTTTCCGTGGTTGTTAGATGCTTATTTCGACACTTTTTCGAGGTTATAAAGTGTGCATTGCGACACTTTTCCGTGATTTTACACGGGATATTTCGACACTTTTCCTGATTTAAGCCTAGCAGCAGCCTGCGAAATCAAGCGCCGCCCGCGCCTCATTTCGCAGGCGGCGCTTGATTACTGTCCGTGCACGCTGATAGACTCCATCGTGCCCACAAGGAGCGGGCGCGTTTTATCCAGAGTCGGAGTAGAGAGTTGGCTCCACGATCCCGACGCCAACCGGCCAAGAGGCACGGTGGCCCTGCCAACATCGATGAAAGGAGTCCGTATGGACAATTTCTCCGTGCGCAGCGAGCGCAGCTTCCACAGCTTGGCGGCCAAGCCAAAACAAATGCATCTCCTGGACGAGCCGAGCGGCTATTCCTCGGCCACGGTCAAGAGCAGCCTCTCCCACCAGATGCGCTTTACGGTACATAAGCTCGAGGAAGAGCTCTGCGCCGACGGTAATCCGCACGTGCTGCAGATCAAGCTGCTTGGAGACGATTCGCGTGAGCCGTCCAGCTGGAAGCTCTTCGCCGACGGCGTGTGCGTTGCGGACGGATCCGGCGTCTTTGCCCGCGGGTGCTTCTGCGAGGGTACCGAGGTGTTTTTGGACTTGTGCCGAGATGCCGTCGAGGCTGCCGATCTGCGCCAATGGAGCCAGAGGGAGTACAAGCTGCTGAGTGCGGCGCGCGGGATTGCGGGGGTGTAGGCGAACGCACCCGCCACGCGAGACCGCGACAGCGTTGTTGGCAGGATTGTCCCTGCCTAACTCCTTGATTCCGCTCCTGACCATATTGCCGTTCACCCGTTCGCCTCAACAGTCGCCAGCAATGCAACGCTATAATTCTGTAAACGCATTTGTATTGCATTTCGAGCGATGGGAGCGCAGATGCCCGATAGCTACAAGCAGCTCATCAAGAGCAACCCCGACGAGACCGAGATCAGAAGCTTCCTGGTGGACGGCGACCAGGTCTCCGTGACCCTGCGCATCCCCGACACCCTGCGCGACGCGGCGAAGGAGGAGGCGGCCCTGCGGGGCATGAGCTTCTCCGCCTTCGTGCGCACCTGCATGATCGAAGAGCTCGCGAAAAAGGGGGCATAGAGGCGTGAAGTCGCTAAGCAACGTCGGCGCGGAGCGCCTGGGAGACGCCCTCGGCGAATCCATCGACGACGGCGCGAAGTTGTCGATAATCAGCTCGTATTTCACCGTGTTCGCCTACGGGGAGCTCAAAGAGGAGCTCTCCAAGGTCGACGAGGTGCGCTTCCTGTTCAGCGAGCCCACCTTCATCAAGCGCATGGCCGACTCGAAGGAGCCGCGCGAGTTCGAGGTAGCCCGCCGCGCGCGCGAGGTCGGCGTCGGCGGCTCGGGGCTCGAGCTCACGCTGCGCAACAACCTAAACCAACGCGCGCTCGCCCGCGAATGCGCCGAGTGGATCCGCGAGAAGGGCGTCTTCAAGTCCGCCAAGACGTCCGGCGCCATTCAGCCGGGCGGCACCTACGTGGTGGAGAACCCATCCGGCGACGACCACGCCTTCATGGGCGCCGCCGCGAACTTCACGCAGGAGGGCCTCGGCTACGAGCGCCGTCCGGGAACCGTGACCTGCGTGAGCCATTTCGAGAACGCGACCGAGGCCGTCGGCCTCAAGATGATGTTCGAGTCGGTCTGGGACAACCCTGCCATGGTCGAGGAGGTCACCGCGCAGGTGGCCGCCCAGGTCGAGACGCTCTACCGCGAGAACCCGCCCGAGTTCATCTATTTCCTGACCCTGTACCACCTGTTCCGCGACTTCATGGAGGACGACGAGGACAACGGCATCCGCCCCGGCCTCAAGTTCGAGGAGTCCGTGGTCTGGAGCAAGCTCTACGACTTCCAGAAGGACGCCGTCGTGGGCGCCATCCGCAAGCTGGAGAAGTACAAGGGCTGCATCATCGCCGACTCGGTGGGCCTGGGCAAGACCTACGAGGCGCTCGCCGTCATGAAGTACTACCAGGAGCGCAACGACCGCATCCTCGTGCTGTGCCCGAAGCGCCTGCGGGACAACTGGACCCTGTGGACGCAGGACAACGACGACCGCAACCCGCTGGCCGACGACCGCTTCAGCTACACGGTGCTCAACCACACCGACCTGTCGCGCTACCACGGCATGAGCGGCGAGGTGGACCTCGAGCACCTGCGCTGGGGCCACTTCGACCTCCTCGTCATCGACGAGAGCCACAACTTCAGGAACAAGAGCACCGACGCGGACAAGACCGACCGCTACACGCGCCTCATCGAGGACGTCATCAAGTCGGGCCAGCGCACGAAGGTGCTCATGCTCTCTGCCACCCCGGTGAACAACCGCCTGCTCGACCTGCGAAACCAGATCGAGCTCATCACCGAGGGAGACGACGCGTACCTCGCCGATACCGATGGCATCCCGTCGATCACCCACGTGACGCGCGTCGCCCAGCAGAGGTTCAACGAGTGGAGCAAGCTCTCCGACTCCGAGCGCACGACCGAGAGCTTCGTGAACGCGGTGAACGCCGACTACTTCAAGCTGCTCGACGTGCTGACCATCGCGCGCAGCCGCAAGCACATCACGAAGTACTACGGCGCCGCGAGCGGTACCTTCCCGGCGCGCCGGCCGCCCCTGTCGTTTCAGACGCCCATTGACCTAGAAGGCGAGCTGCCGCCGATTGCCGTGCTCAACGACATGATCGCCCAGCTCACGTTCGCCCAGTACCAGGTGCTCTCCTACGTGCGCGCCGACCAGCGCCGCAAGTACGAGGACCGCTACGGGGACACGTGGGGCAAGGACTTCGAGAGCCAGGTCCACCGCACGACGGCGGTGGCCAACCTCATGCGCGTCAACGTCCTCAAGCGCATGGAGTCCTCCGTGAACAGCTTCCGCATCACGCTGCGACGAATCCTCGACGGCTGCGTCGACCTGCGCGCGAGGCTCGACGCCGACGCGTCGGGGGTCGCCTACGGCACCGAGGGCCTCGAGGACGGGTTCGACGACGACGATGCCGAGGAGTTCGAGGCCGGCGGCAAGGTGCGAGTCGACCTGCGAGACGTCGACGCCCTGCGCCTGGGCCAGGACCTCGACTTCGACATCCAGGTGCTCCGGGCCCTGCTAACCTATGCCGACGCGGTGACGCCCGAGCGCGACGCCAAGCTCGTGAAGCTGCGCGACTTCATCGCGGGCAAGGTCAGCGAGCCGTACAACCCCGGCAACCGCAAGGTGCTGGTGTTCAGCGCGTTCGCCGACACGACGGCGTACCTTTTCGAGCAGCTGGCGCCCTGGCTGAAGCGCGAGCTCGGAATCGAGTGCGCCGAGGTGGCGGGCAGCTCCAACCGGACCTACTCGCTGAAGCTTCCCAGGACCACCTTCGAGAACATCCTCGCGAGGTTCTCTCCCGTCTCAAAGGAGCTGCCGGAGAGCCAGCGGGAGCTCGGCGAGATCGACGTCGTCTTCGCGACGGACTGCATCTCCGAGGGCCAGAACCTGCAGGACTGCGACTGCCTGGTGAACTACGACATCCACTGGAACCCCGTGCGTATCATCCAGCGCTTCGGCCGCATCGACCGCCTGGGATCGAAGAACTCCCAGATCCAGCTGGTCAACTTCTGGCCGGACATCGCGCTCGACGAGTACATCCAGCTCGAGGGCCGCGTGAAGGGGCGCATGGCGCTGCTCGACGCGTCGGCAACCGGCGAGGAGAACGTGCTGGAGGCCAAGGGCAATGGAGAGATGAACGACCTCAAGTACCGTCGCCGGCAGCTCCAGCAGCTCAAGAGCGAGGTGCTCGACCTCGAGGACATCTCGGGCGGCATCTCGATCACGGATTTCGCCTTCGACGACTTCCGCGTGGAGCTCCAGCGCTACGCCAAGGAGCATCCCGGCGCGTTGGAGAACTCGCCGGCGGGACTGCACGCCGTGGCCCCCATCCCCGACGAGCTTCGCAGCGACGTGAAGCCAGGCGTGGTCTTCTGCCTCAAGCAGAACGACGAGGGCAACGATCCCAGGGACACGAACCCTGTCTTCCCGTACTACGTGGTGTACGTGTCGGCCGACGGCGAGGTCATGACGAAGCACACCCAGCCCAAGCCGGCGCTCGACATCATGCGCGCCGTCTGCTCTGGGCATCCCGAGCCCATCGCTAAGCTGTGCCGCGAGTTCAACCGCGAGACCCGCGACGGGACGAGGATGGACGCCTACACCGACCTGCTTGACGATGTCGTTGCGGCCATCACCGGAACGCAGCAGGACAAAGGCATCGAGAGCCTGTTCAGCCTGGGAGAGGTCGGCAGCGGCACCGTCATGGGCTTCAACGACTACTCGTTGGTATGTTTCGCGGTGCTGCGATGAGCGGCATCGACTGGAACGGAATCCTGCGCCTGCCCGAAGCGGCGCTCGCGGGATGCCGCCGCATTCCCAAGACGGTGCTCGTCAAGCAGGCCATGCTCACCAAGACCGAGCAGAAGAGGCTCGACAAGGTCGCGCGCCTCGAGCACTTCGCCACGGTCCAGAAGTCCACGACGCGCATCCCGCCGTACGAGGACGACGAGCGCAACGTGCAGAGCGTCGTCTTCCTCCGTTGCGAGATGACAGCCGGGACCATGGCGGTGGCCGAGGTGGCGGAGCTCGTGCACAAGTGCTTCCCGAACCCGACGGTGCTCCTGGTCGAGGCGGGCGGCTGCGCGTGCATATCGGTCGCCCTCACGCGGAGGAGCCAGGCCGAGCAGGGCGCGACGGTCGTCGACCGAGTCGAGTCGACGGGCGCGTTCGATCCTGGCCGTTCAGAATACGCGGACTTCCTAGGCGCGCTGGCATTCGGGCGGCTCTCGCAGGGCGACCTCTGGGAGTACCTGGTCGACCTGTCGCGCACCGTAGCGCTGTCCCGCGCGATTGGCGGCCTGGGGTTCTACCCCGTATGCCCCGCTCGAGACCGGGAAAAGCTGATCGCCCTCACGTCGCGCTACGATGAGATGGGAGCCTCCGTCAAGCGGCTGAAGGAGCAGCGGCGGTCGAAGGACATAACGCTCAACGAGTCCGCGAAGCTGAGGATGGAAATGAAGGAAGAGGAGCGACGCCTGAGGGCGGTCGCCGATGAGATAAAGGAGATCTGCAATGGCCGTTCTAGATGAGTATATTTTGCGAGCGGCGCGCCTTTTGAGTGATGCTGCAGATGAGGATGTTGATGCGCTCTGCCGTGAAATCATGCAGGTCTTCGACCTCGACTACACTAACCCCGAGGCTTTAAAATATATCAATTCCTCAAGCTCATTTCGCTACTCGAAAAGCGACCTAGGGATGATTCTCCAGAAGCTGCGCCTAAAGCGGGAAGACTCAGACGACAAAGCGTTCGGTGCCGCATTCTGCGCAACTATAACGCAGCATATCAGGAGACTGGAGCAAGCTCTTGAAGAGGGCGTGAAAGACGACGAGCTCAAAGCCGTATACGACTCAATCGACTACGTCTACGCAAACGCGAGGGGCTACGACTCCTACACGGACGGACTAGCCTCCTATTCCTATGGGTCTTCCAATCGCAATGATTTCAACGATGAACAGACGCAACTACGTATCGACAAACTGAAGCATTTCCGTGATGAGGAGCTCCGTAAGCTGAAAATCGCCGAAGCGCAGGGCGCTAGCGTCAGCCTCACGGCATCCGCCACGAGCAACGTACAGGTCACGTTAGAGGCAACCTTTGAACAGATTGACAAATTGCCAGAGACAACGCTTTCCGATGACGAGAAGACGCTGCTCAAAGGGATGATGGGCGATCTCAACACAAAAGATAAAAGCAAACGGGGCAGCAAGCTTGACAAACTCCTGAGCTGGCTTGCCGGCAAGGGCACCGACGTTTTTATTGCCGCCATGCCCTACATAGTTCAACTAATCAAATCTCAACTTTCCTAGGAGGAGACCTCATGGGCGAGATAGAAAAGATGACTCTTGAATCGGAGAGTCTTATTGACGACCGCCTGAATAAGCTCAAGGAGCTGATGCCCGAAGTGTTCTCCGAGAGCGGAATCGACTTCGACAAACTGCGGCTGGAGCTTGGCGACGAGGTAGACGAGGGCCTGGAGCGCTATGCGTTCACGTGGCCCGGCAAGGCCGATGCCATCCGCCAGTCGCAGATGTCCAGCACTGCTACTTTGCGTCCCCGTATCGAGAAAAGCCGCAGCCGCGATGGAGAGGATGGGTCCTTCGACTCGGACAACATTTATATCGAAGGCGACAATCTCGAGGTGCTGAAGCTCCTACAGCGCGGCTACCACGGCAAGGTCAAGATGATCTACATCGACCCACCCTACAACACGGGTCACGACTTTGTCTACAAGGACAATTTCGGCAACTCTGTCGATAACTATAAGGAGCAGGCGGGACTCGCCGGCCAGTCCAACGCCGACACAAGTGGCCGCTACCATAGCGACTGGTGCTCGATGATGTACCCTAGGTTGAGACTGGCTCGAGAGCTCCTAACCGACGATGGCGTCATTTTCATTTCGATTGACGATAACGAAGACCGCAATTTGCGCATCCTCTGTGACGAGGTGTTCGGAGAGGCAAATTTCGTTTCTCAGCTAATCTGGGAACGAGCTTACTCGCCCAAGAATGACGCCAAATACGTTTCAAATAGCCATGATTATGTTCTCGTATACGCCAAATCC
Source organism: uncultured Collinsella sp. (assembly GCA_902469435.1). Lineage (GTDB taxonomy): Bacteria > Actinomycetota > Coriobacteriia > Coriobacteriales > Coriobacteriaceae > Collinsella. Next base: position 124,463 of record CABRCR010000073.1, read on the forward strand.
ATTGAGCGCTTTGTGATTGGACGCCTGCCGAGAACAGACGAGGCAAACGCCCGCTACAAGAATCCAGACAACGACCCTCGAGATCGCATCCCTAATTCTGGACGGCGGTAAAGAAGCAGTTAAAAGGAGGCTCGTTAAATATGGCGAATAATGTAGTGACCGTTAATCTTGATGGCAATCATAAAGTTGATCTGCTAACGGACTCACCAAATATCAGTGCTCTCGTTGAAGAAGTGGTCAAGGTTAAGGACGGCCTTGATATCGATGCGATTTCGGTCGATTGCGACCTTGAAACCTTTGACGTGAAGAGCTTTACGGATGTCATCCGAGAATCGATTCGATCCTTTGTCCAGGAATTGCAGTTAGAGACGGTGAAATTCAATGCGGCCGTGAACGACCTTCGCGCACAGCAGCGATAAAAAAAACCAGCCTGCAAAAGGCTCCTCGTGGTGACGGCTGCATTGTCTACGAGAATCTGAAAGCCACTATTAAGGTGCTCCGGCTACGAGCTAAACAGGCAGAGACGACGATAAGGGAAAGCTACTAAGGACTACAAGGATGGATGCAGGAAAATCTACGATAAGCGGCGTGTTCAACGGATCTCGTCTGCTCGAAATACCCTTCTACCAGCGCGCGTACGTTTGGGGAGAAGAGCAATGGGAGCGCTTCCTCGGGGACATGGAGTTCGTCACCGCCTCGAAGCGGCCCTATTTCTTGGGCTCCATCATCCTGAAGCAGGAGTCTTCCGGCAACACCTGGTCGGAGGTGTCCGAGGTGCGCACCGTCATTGACGGACAGCAACGCCTCACCACCATGATTATCTTCTTCAAGGCGCTCTGCGCAAGAAACGACACTAGCAATCTGTTTGAGCGAGATTTTGTTCTTGAGACCGAAGATGTTGCCTTGCGGCACGGCAAGTATGATCGGCAGGATTTCGAGAAGGTCGTCAAGGCCACGGGCTGCGAGCCCCTCGAGGGCCCCTCGGCCATCATCCGCGCCTACAACTACTTCCTCAAGAACATCGAACCAGAGAAGATCGACAGGAACACGATCAAGTCGAACGTCCAGTTCGTCTGCATCGACCTCACCGAGGGTGAGGACGAGCAGCAGATATTCGACACCATCAACTCACTCGGGGTGCGCCTGACGACGGCGGAACTCCTCAAGAACTACTTCTTCAACCGCGAGAACGAGCAGGCGTTCAAAGAGTGCTGGGAAGACGTCTTCGAGCCCACGGCGGAGAAGAGGGGGTATTGGGAGCAGGAGGTCGTTACCGGGCGCATCAAGCGCACGCTCGTCGATCTCTTCTTCGACGCGTTCCTCCAGATTCTAGTCCAGGACAAGAAGCGTGGCGTCACGACCGAGGACAAGCTCTTCTATTCGCGTACCTCCAACCTCTTCCAGTCCTACAAGGACTTCATCGGCAGATACTGCAACGGGAACAAGGACGAGATCCTCGACAGCATGAAGGCGTATGCCAAGGTGTTCGAGTCCACGTTCGACCCAAGCTGCTGCGACACGGACATCCCCTCCGCCCCCGGCGTCGAGCGCCTGAACGTGCTGATATTCGGCCTCAAGAACTCTACGCTCATCCCGTACGTGCTCTACGTTCGCAAGAACGCGGAGTCTTCGGGCGAGGAATCCGAGGTCTACGCCCTGCTTGAGAGCTACATCGTCCGTCGAATGCTGGTTCAGGCGACCACGAAGAACTACAACAGACTGTTCACTTCGCTGATCCTGAACGAAGTGAAGGACGCCGAGGCTCTGAGGAAGGCGCTTGAGGCCAATGAGGAGGCGACGACGTACATGCCCGGCAATGCCGAGGTTCGGGCGGCATTCGAGGGATCATGCCTGTACAACCTTCAGTCCAAGGGTGTCCTTTATCTGCTGGAAAGCGCCATACGGCCGAGCATGAGCAGCACGGCACTGCTCGGGTTCAACCAGTACACCCTCGAACACATGATGCCCAAGAAGTGGCGCAACAAATGGGGAGCCCTCGACGAGGAGGCCGCGACGCAAAGGGACAGGAAGCTCCTCACGCTCGGCAACCTCGCCATCATCACGCATTCGCTCAACGCCTCCATCCGCGACGCAGATTGGACTACCAAAAAGCAGGGAAAGGGGTACAAGAACGGTCTTGCCCTCTGCGCTGCCGGCCTTGCGACGATGGCGGGCGCCTTGGAGAAAGAGTCTTGGGACGAGGACGACATCGCCGATCGCGCCGAATGGCTTGCGGACAAGGCGTTGGATGTTTGGCGTTAAGCGCTTGCCCGCGCCCTATTCCGAAGATGTCCGCGACATCGGCGGCACCGCCGGCTAAGCGTGGCTGAAGGCCAAAGCGAGGAAGATGGTCGAATCCGGTCTCGGGCTTGCGGCCACGCGCGGTACCGAAACGAGAAAGAGCGGTTGGAGAGCACCATCTGTGACCAGCAATACGGGTTGAACCAGATAGGCTTTCTTCCCGGCGAGCCCTACCGCACGGTCGTCTCCTCGGGATCGCCGTCCGTCTCGGTATTTTCCCCTACCACCTTGAAGATGGTAACGTTTTCAGGCCCGATGACGATCGTGTCGGCTTCGTTGAAGGCGAAGTTCATCGTTTCGAGCTCCTCCTCATTTCGATCGACAATTTCTCGGACGACATTTTCGTTTGAAACCGCATCCTGCAGCTTTGCGCGCTTCTCGGAGATGTCTGCCTTCGCCTTAGCGCGCATGCGCACCGGGTTGAGGCGGTTCACGTTTTTTCCCACCTCGTGGAGCACCCCCAGGACGGCATTCGCAGCCTCATGGCCATCTTTCGAGCGCTCGGCGATGGCGAGCGGTTTTCCTCCCACTTTGGAAATTATCCCCGAGAGACTGAGCCTCGCATCCCCTCGCACGGAAGAGAACCCGTCCGCCATCCGTCTTGCTATCTGCCCGTCGGCCTCAATCCTTTGCCTCGTATAGTCGCCCTCAAAACGCATACCTATCTGCTGGGCCATAACAAAAAGCTGAAACGCCACGGCGGCTCGCGCTTCCATCGCGGAGAGCCTCTCCGCCTCCTCGGCTATCTTCTCCGCCGAAAGACGCTTCTTTGCCCGTACCTCGGCTGAAAAGTCCTTCATACACTCGAGCTCGTAATTCCACGCCTTGGTTGCCTCGCGCTGCGCATCCTCGATAATCTGCAGCGCGACTTGGCGCTTCTCGGCGCTGGCTCCGTACTCCTCGCACTTGAAGGTAAGGCGACCAAGGGCGTCATATGCCGCCTTGAGTTCGGCATCGCGCTCGCGCTGCATGTCTCGCTGAATCGCCTCGATGCCAGCCTGGAGACCGTCGAGCTTCTCGTTTATCTGGTTCATATACTCCATGCCCACCGCTACTGCGGCGCCCTGAAGCGCAAGATTTGCCACCGCGGCGGGCTGAAGTCCAGCCCGCTTGATGCCCGCCATCTCGTTGAACTTACCGTCGCTGCCGAAACTGGACAGCAGCTTGTAACCGTCCCATTCTGGTGCCTTGCGTGCGCAGAGGTCCGCCCAGCCCACGCCCTCCGGAAACCTGATCATCGCCATTCCGGCCTCGCTCACGCCCTGTGCGGCGTTAGCGCCAAGCGGTATGAGAGCGTCCGCCGCGATGGCAGCCTTGCTTCCTACAGGAACCCTGACGGTCCTCACTGCAGAATTCCTGAGAGCCGCCAACTCATTTTCGCATACCCTCGAGAGAACTTGCTCCTGCGCGGGCTCGATAGTGGCAACGTCATCGGCGGTTTCATCGGCCTCTTTGGCACCAAAGAGACGATCTAGAAAGGACATGGGGGCTCCTTAACGGAACGGAAGTAGTTGCGGTTATTATCCCACCGTTACCGAAGTCAAAAGGCGGGAGGGCGCATCGACGTCCGAGGCGGTCGACGCGCAGCAAAAGTCAACCAAGCACGAACGACGTCAATACACGGCGCTAGCGGGAAGTCCATCTCGATGATGGTTAACCAGGTTCACGTCGCGGAGTTTCTTTGCCCCGCTCTTGCGCATAATGGGATGCGTACAGGTGAATGAATATCGAAAAGTCAGTGTTCATCACCATGGAATCGCTCGGCGAGGACGCGATCATAGGCGTTACGCAACGCAAGTTCAAAGTGAGCGATTTCGCCCATGAGCGACTCCCAAGCATGAGGTTTCACTCGTGCAACTCAAGCACACGATCAATATCGCCGCCGCACAAGTCTAAATACGAGGAAAGCCTAGAAGTAGAGAGCCGACGCTCCGCTCATTCGCAACGCGACGCAGTCCTGAGCTCCGCAGGCCCGTCAGTCATTCGACAACTCCTATAAAGATGAATTTGGGCCCGGTGACTTGAATCAGAGGTCATCCCGGGCCCATCAGAGCTCACAGAGCTCTTGGTTGCTTTGGTCTTGCTCTTCACGGCGCTTATCGAACTTTCCGAGGCACTCAAGCAGCATTCGAAGCATAACAAGTCGCTGCCATTAAGGCACTGACCTCTTGACCAAGCAACGGCGCTGCCCAGCTCTTCACTACTTGGGCTGCCGTCGACTTTATTCTATCCGCGAGCATCTGGTTTACCAAATGGATTTTCGGTAAAGGAAGCACGGCACGCCCGCAAAACCACTACGCCCCAAGTGCCGCCATGGGGATCACCGCCACGCCGTCGTCGCGTGTGTAGGCAATGCTCCCCTTTCCAACCACGACCGCCAAAAACGCCGGCGCGGCATTCTGGGCGGCAGGATTGGAGAGCACTTTCCTCTCCAGCGCCTTGAGATTTCTCGCTCCATCGTCTGCTTTCGCATCACTCAGCTTGACCTCGATGGCTCCCCAGCGCCCGTCGTGCTCAACGATCAGATCGACCTCAAGGCCCTTCTCATCTCGGAAATAATGGACACTGTTGTCGACACCGCCGTAGGTGGAAAGGAACACGCGCACGTCGCGCAGAACGAGGTTCTCAAAGAGCATCCCCAACGTTTGCATATCGCCAAGCAGCCGCTCAGGGGTAGCCCCCAGCAACGCCGCCGCAAGTGACGGGTCACAGAAGTAGCGCTTGGGGCGCACGCGAACGCGGGCCTTCGAGCGCATGGGCGGCTCCCATCCGCACAGGTCCTCGGTCAGCTTGAGCCTGTTGAAGAGGTCCAAGTACGCAGCGATGGTCCTCTCGTCGGGGCCCGCCTCACCGTACGAGGCGTCCTTTATGAGCGTCTTGTACGTGACAGCCTGGCTCTCGTTCATGGCAAGAGCTCGCAAAAGGCCGTGTGCAAGCTCGGGCGACATGCCCTCATCCAGCACGTTGACGTCGAGCACCGAGTGCACGTACTGGCTTGCCGTCTCTCGCGCAAGATCTTCCGAAAGCCCAAGATTTGCAGGCCAACCGCCCCTGCAGCACCAGCGGGCGACGTCATCCACCGTGCTCTCGCGACGCTGAGGGGCAAAACCCTCGCCCTTAAAGAGGCTTGCCAGTGACACGAGCGGCTCGCCGTCGCCCGACTCACACAGGGCCATAGGGCGCATTGACAGACGGGCGATCCTACCCGTGCCGGAATGACGAACATGGCTGCGCTCCTCGCTTTTGAGCGCGGTCGAGCCCGTGAGCAAAAGTGTCCCGCGTTCGTTGCCGCTCGCGTCCACGAAGCGCCGGGCGGCATCCCAAACCTCGGGCACCTCCTGCCATTCATCGACCAGGTGTGGCGCATCGCCGATGAGCGCCAGGCTTGGGTCAACCTCTGCCGCCGCGCGCTGCGCAGGCTCATCGAGCCTGGAGACGCTTGCCGAGCGAGAGAGCGCCGTCCAGGTCTTGCCGCACCATTTGGGGCCGTTGATCTCCACACAGCCAAACGCCCGCATAAGGGTGTCGAGGCGCTCCTCTATGAGCCGGGGTCTATATCCCTTTTGGGTCAATCTCTTTGGTGCATCCACAGACGGCCGTCCCTCTCTATCACGCGATATGCGAAATTACGCCATTCTCAATGCTGATTTTACGCTACTTTCAATGTAGTTTTTACGCCATGACAGATGCAGTTTTTACGCTATTTTCATTGAAGGTTTTACGCTTGGCATCCTTAGCGCAACGCTCGCTCAACCCCTGACCACCGGATTGCCTGAATTCCGGGATGCTGCCTCCGCTCCAAACAAAAGGCCCCGGCTCGCGATGGAGCTGGGGCCAAAGGCGCAACATATGCTGTTGATGTTGAGCGCAGACGGCAGTCAGCAATGACTGTCCGCGCTCTATCCTAGCCGCGGTGACGGGTGCGGCTGTACGGCGTATCCACCATAGGCAGATCGGGACGCAGTTTGCCGTCAAACGCGCGGTAGGCGTTCTGCACGGCGGGCGCCGTGGGGATCGTTGCGATCTCGCCGATGCCCTTGCCGCCGTATGCCACGGGCAGCAGTTCGTCCTTCTCCACGTAGATGGCGTGGATATCCGGAATCTCGGGCGCACGGAACAGCCCGAGTGTACCGTACCTTGCCTGGGGCACGCAGTCCTTGAGCGGCCAGTCCTCGGTAAGCGCATAGCCCATACCCATGAGCACGCCGCCTTCGATCTGACCCTGAATGGAGATGGGGTTGACCACCTTGCCGGAATCGTGCGCGGCATAGACCTCGCTCACGCGGCCGTCGTCGTCCAAAATGACCACATGCGTGGCAAAGCCGTAGCAGATGTGGCTCTTGGGGTTGGGGACGTCGGCGCCCAGCTTGTCGGTCGGCTCCAGGTACACGTAGCCAAACTCGCATCCCTCGAGCGCCTTGATGGCGGCCGCGGGATCCTGAGGATGCATGCCCTGGCCGGCGACGAGCTCCTGCGTGCGCAACTGATAGGCGCGACCGTCGTCGTACTCGATCTTGACGCCGTCGCCATGCGCACTCACGGGAGCATCGGGTGCAGGCTTGCCAGCCTCGATGCCAACCATGGCATCGCGCAGCAGGAAGGCGGCGCCGCGCACGGCCTCGCCGGTCACGACCGTCTGACGCGAACCAGACGTGGTGCCGGAGTCGGGAGCGTTCTCGGTGGAGCACTCGCCGTTGGCAATGCAGCTCAGCGGCAGACCGCAGGCCTCGGCAACGTCCTGCAAAAAGACGGTGTTGCAGCCCTGGCCGATGTCGGACGTGGCGGCATAGACCACAGCCACGCCGTCCTCGATGCGAATCTTGCAGCGGCCGGCATCGGGTAGACCCACGCCCACGCCGGCGTTCTTCATGGCGCAGGCGATACCGGCGTGTCCGGGATGCGCATAGTAGGCATCTTTGACCTCGAGCAGCGTCTCCTTAAGCGCCGTGGAGCAGTCGGCAATCTGACCGTTGGGCAAAACCTCGCCCGGCTCGATGGCGTTACGGTAGCGGATCTCCCACGGATCCAGGCCGACCTTCTCGGCCAGCAGGTCAATCAGGCTCTCGAGTGCAAACTCGGACTGACAGACGCCAAAGCCGCGGTACGCGCCGGCGGGCGGGTTGTTGGTGTAGTAGCCAAAGCCGCGAATGTCGGTGTTCTGGTACTTGTAGGGGCCCACGGCATGCGTGCAGGCGCGCTCGAGCACCGGGCCGCACAGCGACGCGTAGGCGCCGGTATCAAAGTTGATCTCGCAGTCCAGGCCGGTAAAGTTGCCCTCGGCATCGCAGCCCAGCGTAAAGGTACCGTCCATGGCATGACGCTTGGGATGGAACGCAAGCGACTCGGCACGCGTGAGCTTGCACTTCACAGGACGCTGGAACTTATATGCGGCGAGCGCGGCCAGGTGCTGGATGGACACGTCCTCCTTGCCGCCAAAGCCGCCACCCACGAGCATGGTCTCGACGACCACGCGCTCGGGCTCGTTGTCCCAGCCAAACATGTGGGCACACTCTTTGCGCGTGTCGTAGGCACCCTGGTCGGTCGACTGCACCTTGACGCCGTTCTTGTACGGGAAGGCAACGGCGCACTCGGGCTCCAAAAAGGCATGCTCGGTAAAGGGCGTGGTAAAGCGCTGCGTCACGGTGAACGCGCTCTCCGCCAGCGCCTTGGCGGCGTCGCCGCGCGTCACATGGCGGCTCTGGCACACGTTGTCCTTGAGCTCCACCGTGTTGCCAAAGGCAAAGAAGCTGTCGTGCAGGCGCGGGGCGTCGGCAGCCCTGGCCTCGACAATGTTACGCACGGGCTCCAGCGGCTCGTAATCGATCTTTACGAGCTTCTTGGCCTTCTCGAGCGTCGCCTCATCCTCGGCAACCACCAGCACGATGGCATCGCCCACGCAGCGGGTGATATCGCCCTGGGCGATCATGACGTCCCAGTCCTGGATAAGGTGGCCGACCTGGTTGACCGGCACGTCCTCAGCGCGCAGGATGCCCACCACACCGGGCAGGGCCTCGGCCTTGGAGGTATCGATGGAGAGCACACGGGCGCGCGGATACTTGGAGCGCACGGCGCTGGCGTAGGTCAGACCCGGCTGATCGAGCTCGTCGATGTCGTCGGGATACCTGCCCTCGCCGAGCACCTTCTTGCGCACGTCGATACGGAAGGCGCGCTTGCCCACGCCGTAGTCGTCGCCGCGCTCCAGATCCTCGTCGATCTGCTTTTCGCCGCGGAGCACCGCAGCGGCCAGCGAGATGCCCTCGATAATCTTCTTGTAGCCGGTGCAGCGGCAGACGTTGCCGCGGATGGCGTACTTGATCTGCTCCTCGGTGGGCTCGGGGTCCTCGGCGATGAGCGCCGCACCCGCCATGACCATGCCGGGGATGCAAAAACCGCACTGCACGGCACCCACGGCGCCAAAGGCGTAAACAAAGGCCTCGCGCACGTCCTGGGGCAGGCCCTCGACGGTCACGATGTTGCGGCCGGCGGCAAGAGCGGTGGTTAGCACGCACGCCTTGACGGCCGCGCCGTCCACATGGATGGTGCAGGTGCCACAAGCACCTTCGGAGCAGCCGTCCTTAGCGGAATGGATGTGCAGGTCGTCGCGCAAGTAGCGGAGCAGCGGCTTGTTCTGAGTCGTCGTGCGCTCGACGCCGTTAACGGTAAAAGTGAATTCCTGTGCCATGGTGATTCCCTTCTACACGCCGGCGGCGATGCCGGTGCGGTCGTGGATGGCGCCATGCGGGCAGACGACGGCGCACATGCCGCACGACAGGCAGTCCGCGCCGTCGATATGGGCGCAGTTGTCCTCGATGCGGATAGCGCCGGCAGGGCACTTTTTGGCGCACATACCGCAACCGATGCAGCTCGTGTCGCAGATCTTGCGCGCAATGGCGCCCTTATCGGTGTTGTTGCAGCGCACCAGAATGTTCTGGTAGCCGGGAACGAAGGCAATCACGCGCTGCGGGCACGCCATGCCGCACAGGCCACAACCCGTGCACTTGGAGCGATCAACGCGGGCGATGCTATCGACCAGCGCAATGGCGCCGTGGGGGCAGGCCGTGACGCAGGCGCCACAGCCAATGCAGCCTTCGCTGCAGCGGGCGTCGCCGCCTGCGGAGGCACAGCCGCTTCCGCAGGCAACGTAGGCCACGTTATGTTGAATGGATTTGGCCATAAGAGACTCGCCTATTTCTTAAGGAGATACGGATAGCTGTCGCGCACGGCCTTGATGGTCAGGCGGACGGCCTCGGGCAGACCGGTGTTGACGGCATCGACCGAGACGGTGCGAACCGTGCCGGCGACGCGAACCTTAAAGTGGTCCTCGTCCACGGCCAGGAAGCCCTCGTTCTCGGAGTTCTCCATGTCCTGATCGCTCCAGAACAGGGTGAGCTTGTCCTTGTAGGGACGACCCTCCTGGTAGGGGCAGAACACGGCGCAGTTGCCGCACTCGTTGCACATGCCGTCGACATGGACGACCTGATGCTTGGCCAGGCCCGGCACCTTAATTGCCACGTTGGCGCGGTTGGGGCACACGTCGCAGCAGACCTCGCACACCGAGCCGCAGCCCAGGCAGCGAGTCTTGGTGCAGTTGCGCTTGTCACGGCATAGCGACCCCTTGCGCTCGTAGCAGGTGTCCTCGCGGCCGGCCTGCTCGTTGCAGTCGACGTACTTGTTAAAGTCCACGCCGGCGATGGCGCGGGCGACTTCGGCGGCGTCGGCAATAGCCTCGACCACGGTGGCAGGACCGCGACGGCAGTCACCGGCAGCCCAAACGCCCTCGACGCCGGTGGAGGTGGCGGCAAGGCGGCCGCGACGGTCGTGCTCGACGCCCGCGGCGTCGTACAGGCTGGCATCGATGCCCTCGCCCACGGCGCAAATCACCGTGGTGGCGGGAAGCTCGACGGTCTCGCCCGTGGCGATGGGGCTGCGACGGCCGCTTGCATCCGGCTCGCCAAGTTCCATGACGTCGCAGGTCAGCACGGCGCCGTTGAGCGCCTTGGGCGCCAGCAGCTCGCAGAACTCAACGCCGTCGGCAAGAGCAAGATCGAGCTCTTCCTCGTCGGCGGGCATCTGCTTCTTGGTGCGGCGATACACTAGGCGCACGTTCTTCACGCCAGCAAGGCGCTTGGCCACGCGGGCCGCGTCCATGGCGGTGTTGCCGGCACCAATGACCACGACGTCCTCGCCCAGCTCGAGCTTCTCGCCCTTCTTGGCGGCCTCGAGGAACTCCAGCACGTCGAGCTCGGCACCCTCGCCCAAGCCCGCAGAGCCGGGCATCCAGGCACCGGTGGCCACGACTACGTCGGTAAAGCCCTGGGCCTTGAGCTCGTCAATGGACTCCACGCGGGCGTTGAGCTGCACCTTGGCGCCAAAGGCCAGACAGAGCTCGGCATCGTGGGAGATATCGTCGCTCGCGATACGGAACTCGGGGATCACGTGACGGACCACGCCGCCGAGAGAGTCGCGGGCCTCAAAGATAGTGACGGGCACGCCGGCGCGCGTCAGGAAGAACGCCGTCGCCAGGCCGGCCGGGCCGCCGCCGATAACGGCAACGTTGCGCTCGCCGTCGTTGGCGATGGCCTGGGCGCGCAGCTTGGGCAGCACGGCGGTCATGGCCTCGCGGGCGGCCTTGAGCTTGCTGGCGCGAATCTGGGCGCCCTCGGGCTCGTAGAATGCGCGCTCGCAGGCACGGCCGCAGGGATGCGGGCAGATGGTGCCGGTAATGAACGGCAGGGCGTTGCGCTCGATGATATTGTTGAGCGCGTCCTCGTAGCGGCCCTCGTCAACAGCCGCCAGATAGGCAGGGATATCCTGCTGGATGGGGCAGCTCGTACGGCAAGGCGTGGTAAAGCAGTCGGAAAGCGGGCTCTTGCCGGCGACCTTGCGGTCGGGCAGCGGGCGCAGCGGCTTCTTGTAGAGCGGGTTGGTGAGCGAGTCGGTCTGGATCGCAGTCACGGCCTCGAGAGAGACGCCCGCGAACGGCTTGCCATCCAGGTCGGTAAACTCGCCGGCCATCTGGCTAAAGCGCTCGTAGCCACCGGGCTTGAGTACGTCGGTCGCCAGGGTAACGGGCCAAATGCCGGCATCGTACAGGGCACGAATGTTGTAGACCGTGGCACCGCCGGAGTAGCTGATGCGCAGCTTGCCGTCAAACTGCTCGGTAATGCGGCGGGCAGCCTCGATGGTCAGCGAGAACAACGAACGGCCGGACATATACATCTCGGTGGAAGGCAGCTCGTTCCTCGTCACGTCGACGGGGAAGGTGTTGGTGAGCTTGACGCCAAACTCCAGGCCGCGCTCGGCGCACAGGGCAATCAGGCGCTCGAACATGGGCACGGCGTCGACCCACTGCAGGTCCTCGCGGAAGTGTGTGTCATCGAAGACGATATAGTCAAAGCCCAGCTCGTTGAGGCGCTGACGTGCAAACTCATAGCCCAGCAGCGTGGGGTTGCACTTGATGTAGGTGTTGAGGCCCTTCTCGGTGATGAGGTAGGTCGCGATGCGCTCGATCTCCGCCGGCGGGCAGCCGTGCAGGGTAGACTCGGTAATGGAGTTGGAGACGCGTGCCGGGATGGACTCGACAAACGCGGCGTCGACATGCTCAAACTTGTCCAGGTTGGCGAGCGCCCATGCGCGGCACTCGTTCCAGACGTCGGAGCCACTGGCGTCCTTCATGCCCTCGATGTAGGCATCGACCTTGGGGCTCTTAATACCCTCCAGGTCATAGCCCACCGACATGTTGAAGACAAAGCCGTCCGGGCTGCCCAGACCGTACTCGCGAGCGATCAGGTGGCAGGCAAACCATGCCTTCACGTACTCGGCAAAGGCCTGCGGAACCTCGAGCTCGGTCGACCATTCGCAGTTGTAGCACTCGTCCTGAGCCACGATGCAGGGCTTGTTGACGCACTTGGAGAGCTCCTCGCCGTCCATAACCTGGACGGTCTTGAGCTCAAAGAAGCGAGAACCGGCCACATAAGAGGCCACGATGTTCTGGGCCAGCTGCGTATTGGGACCGGCAGCCGGGCCAAACGGAGTCTCGATGCGCTCGTCAAAAATGGGAAGCGCACCCTCCTGGTTGGTCGTGACCATCTTACGCACGCCAAAGATGGCGTCCTGGGTCTTGTGCTCCTCGATGATCCAGTTCATCAGCTGCGAAAACGGGATCGGCCTCATGATGTCGCTCATAGTGAGCTCCTCTCTGTAACGCCCGGCGAGACCGCGCGGCGGGCGCAAATACGGTGTAGCGCTAGCACAGCGCCGGCGACCCCGCGGAGGCCGCCTATGCGCGCGTCGGATGCGGCGAAACATCCGACGCGCGCGAATCTACTTGTGAATTAGTAGGTTCGATCGTTGAGCGTGCTCCAGAGCTTCTTGGACTCGGCCATGGTCCACGCGTTGATCTTGTCCTCATCAATGCCAACGAACTCGCGATCCTTGTACAGGACGCGGCCGTTGATGATGGTGGTGCGGCAGTTTTTGCCCATCATGCCAAAGAGCATGTGGCCGTCGATATTCTCCTCGCTCAGCGGCGTAAAGGGCTTGTAGTCCATGACGATGACATCGGCGGCAGCGCCGGCCTCGAGCACGCCGAGCTTGCGATCGAAGTACTTGCTCGCCATCTTGGCGTTGTTCTCGAACAGCATGGTCATGGCCTCGCACCAGCCCACGTTGGGCATGGCGGCGTTGTGTCGCTGAATGATCAGGAAGACCTTAAGGCTCTCGAGCATATCGTGGGTGTAGGCGTCGGTGCCCATGCACACGGGGATGCCGCGGCGGAAGAACTCGAGCACGGGGGCGCAGCCCACGGCGTTGCCCATATTGGATTCGGGGTTGTTGACGAGCCAGGTACCGGACTCCTTGACGATATCCATCTCGGCGGGCGTCACGTGGATGCAGTGGCCGAGCATGGTGTCGGGACCCAGCAGATTGTGCTGCAGCAGGCGCTCGACGGGGCTGATGCCACCGCGGTTGAGGCGGGAGTCCCACACGTCATTCATGCCCTCGCACACATGGATGTGGAAGCCGGTCAGGCCGTTGTTGGCCTCGGCCATCTTATCCATGGTCTCGTCCGACAGCGTAAAGGTGGCGTGACCGCCAAACATGGCGGCGATCATGTGGTTGTCGTTATCGCGACGCTCCTTGGCGGCCCACTGGGCAAACTCGGCGTTCTCGGCAATGGCCTGGTCGCATTTTTCCTGACCGCGGCGGTCGGAGACCTCGTAGCACAGGCACGAACGCATGCCCAGCTCCTGAGCTGCATCCTTAATGGTAAAGAGGCTTCCCGGGATCTCGCAGAAGCTCGCATGGTGATCGAAGATCGTGGTGACGCCATCGCGGATGGAGTCAAGAATCGTGGCATAGGCGCTGGCCTTGGTGCCGTCGAGCGTCAGGTTGTCATCGATCTTCCACCACTGCTGCTCAAGATTCTCCAGGAAGTTGGTGGGGTTGCAGCCCTTAATGGCAAGGCCGCGGGCCAGACCCGAGTAGATGTGGGTGTGGCAGTTGATGAGTCCGGGCATGATGAGGTTGCCCTGGGCGTCGACGTACTCGGCATCCGGGTACTTGGCCTTGAGCTCGCACTCGGGGCCCACTTCGACGATCGTATCTCCGTCAATGGCGACCGCACCGTTTGGAATAAACGGGGTCTGAGCGTTGCGGGTAAAAACGGAACCGTTAGCGACCAGAAGCATGGATGCTCCCTTCAACATCAGAGGCGGGGTTTGACACCTCTGACATGGCGGAGTGCGAAGCGCCGGCCTACACCGGAAACGGGCCCTCTCCCGTCAACGCTTCACCAAAGGGACAAACCCTTTGAAGTGCGGCTTGGCGCCGCATGGCGTCGGCGGACGAGGCGATGCGCCCGCCGACGAATAGCACCGAATTGGTTACTTCTTGCTCTCGGGCAAGACCAGATCCACGGCAGCGTCCTTGGCAGCATCGATGTGTTGAGCCACGACCGGCGTCTGCGGAAGGATCAGGTTAAGGACAATGGCCATGATGGCGGTGGGGGTTACGGCATTGGAACCGATGACGGTGGACACCCAGGCGGGCATACCCTCGCCGGCAAGGCAACCGCTGGCCATCCAGATACCCAGGCCAAAGACGACGGAGGTGCCGACGATGGTGGTAGTGCGCTGCGTGAGGCCCTCGCGGGTGAACATGCGCACGCCGTTCATGGTGATGGTGCCAAAGACGCCGACGGTCGCGCCGCCGATAACGGGCTGCGGGATAGCGGAAAGGACGGCAGAGAGCTGCGGGAACAGACCGGCGATGGCAAAGACGGCCGCGATGATCACAAAGACCCACTTGTTGACGACCTTGTTGGAGCAGATGATGCCCACGTTCTGGCCAAGGGCGCTGGTGGGAAGACCGCCCAGCAGGCCGCCGACCATAGAGGTGAGGCCCTGGGACACGATAGCGCCGGAGAGCTCGCGCTCGGTAGGCATACGGTCGATGGAGCCCAGGCAAGCGGCGGAGACGTCACCGATAACCTGGATGGCGACCATGGGGAACACGACGGCGAGGGTAATGCAGACTTCGGGATCAAACTCGAGCGCGTAGGGCATGAGCTTGGGAAGGGCGAAGACCTGAGCGGTGGCGACGCTTGAGAAGTCGATCATGCCAAAGGGGATGGAGACGATCATGCCAACGATCATGCCAAAGAACACGGATCCCAGCTTGAGCGTGCCCTTGCCAAAGTTGGCGAGCGCAAAGACCACGGCGAAGGTGATAAGAGCGACGCACCAGGCCTGCGGAGTGCCCCACAGCGGCGTACCCATACCGCCGGCCATATACTTGACGGCCGTGGGATACAGCGAAACGCCGATGGAGAAGATGACCGTACCGGTCACGACGGGCGGGAACAGCCACTTGATCTTGCTGTAGGCCAGACCAAAGAGGACCGCGACGGCGCCGCCGACGATCTCGCCGCCCAGCAGCGCACCAAAGCTAAAGCCCGAGGCACCCATGGCCTGCAGAGCCGGCAGGAACGCGAACGAAACGCCCATGACGATGGGCAGGCCGCCGCCGATGCGACGGAAGGGAGCGAAGGCCTGAAGGGCCGTATCGATCGCCGAAAGAATGAGCGCGACCTGGATGATGTCGGTGCTCTGCTGGCTATTAAAGCCGTAGACGCCGGCCATGATGACCGCCGGGGTAATGATGCCGGCAAACGATGCCAGTACGTGCTGAAGGGCACACGGGATCATTTCCTTAACGGGAGGCATGCCTTCGCGAGTGAACAGGGCTTCAGTGCCGTTCGTAACCGTCTCCTGGGTCATTTGACCACCAATCCTCGAAATAGTTGTTTTCGCATCTAACGCTCTATTGTGACGCAGTGCGGGGTTGAGGTTGTGCCTTCGTTGCATATCGTATTAAAGATGGTTCTCATTCTCAATAATAATTTTTTGTTATCAGACTATTCTTGAGCTGAGACAATGCATTTCCGCAGGTCAGGAAAGTGTCCGGTCAAAATAACATCTAACTTTTCTTTTGGTCAACCGTTTACCGCCAAAATCATACCGCTCGTCTGTATTACGCAATGTACCTGCGAATATGCGAGTCAATAGACACCGTGTTACCATGAGAAAAAATTGTTATGAACATTTCCGATTTCACCCAAAGGAGTTGCCCGTGAACGAGACCGTACGCCGCTTTTTGCCGATGGTCGATTTCCTGGAGCAGATACTCGGTAAGAACAGCGAAATCGTGCTGCACGATTTCTCGGATCCCGACCACGCCATCGTCGATATTCGCAACGGCATCGTGAGCGGCCGCAAGGTCGGCGGTCCTGCCACCGATCTGGCGCTCAAGATCATGCACGACCCCAAGTATCGCGACCTGCCGTTTATTACGGGCTACGAGGGGCGCGGTGCCGGCGGCAAGACGTTGGAGTCCGCGACGTTCTTTATCCGCGAGGATGACGAGATCGTCGGTATGCTCTGCGTCAACACCGACCTCTCGACCGTACGCTCCATCAACGCCATGGCGCAGCAGCTCATGGCGTGCTTCGACGCAGCGCCGACGCGCACGGAGCCCGCCCCTATCGAGGTCGAAAGCCTTTCGGAGTCCACCCAGGAGCTCATCGACCGCAGCATTGCCGAGTTGCTGAGCGCGCGCGGGCTGGATGTAGCGTCGCTTGGTCAGAACGACCGCGTGGACGTCATTCGCCACCTCAACGGCAACGGGGTGTTCATGCTCAAGGGCGCCGTGGCCTGCGCTGCCACCGCGTTGGGCATCTCGGAGCCCAGCGTGTACCGCTACCTGCAAAAAGTCCGCAAGGAGGGCTAAACGTGATCCCTTGGGGACGAAGGGAAACGGATCATTTTTGTCGCATCGCTTGACAAAAGACCCTGCAGCTCGCACGCGCTGCAGGGTCTTTTTGCATGTCATGTTTAGTTGTGGCCAACGCCTTAGAGAGCGGCGACGACCTCGATCTCGACCAGACCGCCAGCCGGAAGAGCGGCAACCTGGAAAGCGCTGCGCGCGGGGAACGGGGCCTCGAACTTGGAGGCGTAGATCTCGTTCACGGCGGCAAAGTCGGCGATGTCGGCCAGGTAGACCGTGGTCTTGACGACATCGGCAAACGTGGCGCCGGCAGCGGTCAGCAGAGCCTCGACGTTGGCGAGGGACTGCTTGGCCTGGGCCTCGACACCCTCGGGCAGCTTGCCGGTCGCGGGATCGATGCCCAGCTGGCCGGACAGGAACACCATGTTGCCAGTCTGGATACCGGGGGAATACGGGCCGATGGCTGCGGGTGCGTTATCGGAAGACACGACGGTCTTGCTCATGTTTTTCTCCTTACAAGTAAAAGGGAACGGGAGCGCGGCGTTCACACCGGGAGGCACAGTTCGGTCTGAACACCGCGCTTGATTGGGATAGTACTCAAGGTTTCCGCGCGATGCAAGATTATTATCACGCTGCGAGAATATTTTATCGCCCAACGGTTTCCCCGGACCGCTGAACGGTTCTCATGTGGAGCAGCCAGTCCAAGCTGCTGAAGACTTTATCCCGCTTAGAGCACGGGCATCGCCTGCCGCGACGGCACCACTATACTTTTGAGTATCTGAGCATTTTGAAAGGCAGGATATGACCGCAACCGCCAGTCGAACCACCAACCGCAGACCCGAGCTTTTGGCGCCCGCCGGAGGGCCCGAGCCCTTTGCTGCCGCACTCGCCGCCGGGGCAGACGCCATCTACTGCGGCATGGGCAGCTTCAACGCACGCCGCAAGGCCACCAACTTTACCGACGAGGCCTTTGAGCAGGCCTGCCGCGCCGCGCATCTAGCCGGCTCGCGCGTCTACGTCACGGTCAACATCGTCATCAAGCAGTCCGAGATGAGCGATGCGCTGCAGCTCATCCATCGCTGCTCCACGCTGGGCGCCGACGCCTTCATCATCCAGGACTGGGGCCTGTTCTTTGAGGTCAAGCGCACCATGCCCGGCATCGAGACGCATATCTCGACCCAGGCGAACATCCACGACGACCGCGGAACCCTTTGGTGCCGCGAGCAGGGCGCCGACCGCGTGACCCTCTCGCGCGAGCTTTCCATCGACGAGATTGCCGCCATTCACGATGCCGCGCCCGATGTGGACCTTGAGGTCTTTAGCCATGGCGCCATCTGCTTTTGCTACTCTGGCCTGTGTCTGCTTTCGAGCTTTGCCATGGCGGGCCGCTCGGCCAACCGCGGCATGTGCGCTCAACCCTGTCGCCTGCCTTACGAGCTGATCGACGAGAACGGCCGCTCGCTCTCCCCTGCCGGTCGCGAGCGCGCGCTGTGCCCGCGCGACACCAACACTTCGCGGCTTGTTCGCCGTCTGTATGACGCCGGCGCCGCATCGCTCAAGCTCGAGGGCCGCATGAAGGCTCCCGATTACGTGTATTCCATCGTCGACGTGTATCGTCATCAGATTGACGATATGCTGGCCGATGTTTCGACCTCTAAGGACGAGGAAGCCGCCCGTCAGCGCCAGCTCAAGCGCTGCTTTAACCGCGACTTTACGCACGCCTATCAGGACGGCACCTCGGGCGACGAGATGATGAGCTATGAGCGTTCCAACAACCGCGGACAGATCGTGGGCACGGTGCTGGGCAGCCGCCCGGCCAACCGCGATGTGCGCGGCCTCAAGCCCGACGACCGCCGTCGCCGCGCCGCCATCGCCCGCATTGAGCTGTTTGAGCCCGTGGGCAAGGGCGACCTGCTGGAGCTTCGCCACGATAACGAGTTTGACCAGTTCCTGACCACCATTGCCGCCGATGATGCCGCTGCCGGCGATGTTATCGAGTGTCGCGTGCCCCGTAGCATGCCCGAGGGCTGCCGCGTCCGCGTGATTCGCAGCCAGCGTGCCATCGACGCCGCCGGCGCCGCGCTCAAGCGCGATGTGCTGCGCCGCCGCGCTGTTGATGTGTCCGTCGTGGCGCGCCTGGGCAAGCCGTTTACTGTCACACTCACCTGCTGTGACGACCCCGCGCTCACCGCCACCGCCACGGGCTTCACCGTCGAGGCCGCCAAGACCCGTGCGGTCGAGGCGTCCGATCTGGTTGAGCACGTCGGGCGCATGGGCTCCTCTCCCTTTGAGGCCGCGAGCTTTGAGGTGGCGCTCGATGAGGGCTGCGGCATGGGCTTTTCCGCCGTGCACAAGGTGCGCGCCGCCGCTTGTAAGGCGCTGGAAGAGGCCATTCTGGCACCGTATGAGGAGCGCGCCCGCACGCTCGAGCTACCGGCGACTGTCACCAATGATTCCCGCCCCGCGCCCGAGCACTACCGCGATGAGCCGCAGATCTGCGCTACCGTCACCTCGCTCGAGGCCGCCGAGGCCGCTCGCGCGGAGGGTGCAACGCGCATCTACATGACCACCGACGCGCTCGATGCGGCCAAGCTCTCCCCCGCCGATACGTTTGAGCAGGGCATCGTACCCGTGCTCGATGAGGTCTGCCGCGCCGTTGACCACGTCCGCGTTGACCCATGGGTTGTTGCTGGCGCCACGGTCGCTATTGGCAACATCTCTGAGCTTGCCCTGGCCGCCCAGGTTGGCGCCACGGCCGAGATTCGCTCTTGCCTGCCGGTGCACAACACGCCCTGCATGGAGGCACTCGCCGAACGCGGAGCCGGCGCGTTTTGGCTCTCGCCCGAGATCACGCTCGACGAGATTGTCTCGCTCGGCGCCGCCGCGCCCGCGGCTCTGGGCATCACCGTCTTTGGCCGCCCGCGCGTCATGACAAGCGAGCATTGCATTCTGCAGGTTGCCAACGGCTGCATCCACGATTGCGCCAACTGCCGCCTGCGTGCCCGCAAGCTCTCGCTCAAGAATATCGACGGAAAGGTCATGCCGGTGCGTACCGACATCCACGGCCGCTCACGCTTGTACGACGCCTACCCCATCGACCTCACGCCGCAAGTTCCGCAGCTGCTCGATGCCGACGTGCGCCGTCTTATGGTCGACGGAACCTTGCTCGAGGCCGATGAGATTGGCCGTGCCGTCGCTCGCGTCCGTCGCGCTGTCGAGGCGGCTCAAGCCGGCCGCAAGCCGGCCGCCCGCCTGCGCGGCGCCACCTCGGGCTGCATGTTTGTGGGAATTAGCTAACCGAAAGGCTTACACGTGAACGAAGAACCTCAAGTCCTCTATTGCGACGCCTGGCTCATGGCCATCGACAAGCCCGCCGGCATGATCGTCCACGGTGACGGCACCGGCGAGCGCACACTTACCGACTACGCCAGCGACCTGCTGCTGGCGATGGGCGACGGCTTTTCCGCGACCGACATGCAGCCGCTCAATCGCCTGGACCGCAACACCACCGGCGTGGTGCTGTTCTCGCTCGACAAGCAGACGCAGCCCGCCTTTGACCAGATGGTCATCGACCACGCATTCGAAAAGCACTATCTGGCGCTCGCCGAGGGCAAAATCGACTGGAACGAGAAGCTCATCGACAAGCCTATCGCCCGCGACCGCCACGATAGCCGCAAGATGCGCGTTGGCGCCAGCGGCAAGCCATCTCAGACGCGCGTCAAGGTACTCAAGCGCCTTAAGAGCCGCCGCGGCCTGCCCACGCGCTCGTATATTGATGTCGAGCTACTCACCGGCCGCAAGCACCAGATCCGCGTACACCTGGCAAGCGAGCATCATCCCCTGGTTGGCGACGACCTGTACGGAACGCCGCGCCCCTGCGGCCTGATGCTCCACGCCCACAGCGTGTTCTTCACGCATCCCGTAACCGGCGAGCACATCCACATCGAAGCCCCCTGCCCCTGGGAGCCCTAAAACCTGCCAAAAAGGGACAGGTTTATTTTGGCAGGTTTTATCTGGACAAACGTCAAAACCACCACAAAGGTTCCTGCCCCTTCGCGGTGGTTTTGGCCTTAGCCCGTCCCTTGCTGTTAGACCGTGATGACGTTGTCCATTGCCCGGTACTTGGCGGGGACCTCGCCTGCGGTAATAATCGTTGCGTCGCGGAAGTCTGCGAACTTGACGGGCGCCACCATGCCAAATTTGCTGGCATCCGAGATTACGAAGCGTTTGGCCGTATGGCGCATCGAGATGCGCTTGACCTGTGCCTCCTCGATATCGGGCGTCGTAAACCCCTGCTCGGTGGCAATGCCGTTGGAGCCCCAAAAGCCGCAGTTGAAGTTGTAGCGGTCTAGAGTTGCCAAGGAATCGGGGCCAACGAGCGCCTCGGTCTCGGGTTTGAGCTCGCCGCCCAGCACCACGGTCCGCATGCCGCGCACAGCGAGATGCTGAGCATGGAGCACGGAATCAGTCACATAGGTGACCCCTTCGAGATGCGGAAGATGCTCGATGAGCCTGAGCGTCGTCGAACCCGAATCGATGTAGACAAAGCTCTCGGGCTCCACGAGCGCCGCGGCGCGGGCGCAGATACGCTCCTTATCGTCGTTATGGAGATCGCTGCGCTCGCTGATCGTTAGATCGCGCGTCACGTGTGCGCGCTCAAGACTCGTCGCGCCGCCGTGCACCTTCGCGATGCGGTGCGCTCGGTCGAGCGTCTGCAGGTCGCGTCGAATGGTAGAGGCCGTCACGCCCAGGGCATCGGCAAGCTCTGGCACCGTTACTGAGCCAGCCTGCTGCACCATCGAGACGATCGCATTGAGCCTATCTTCCGCAAGCATCGCTTACTCCTCCTCGGGGTAGACGACTCCCCAATCGGCACGGAGCTTGGTCATCAGCTCCATAACATCAGAAGCATAATCCAGAAGCTCACGCTTGGAATCGTCGCCGGCGACGGCCTTCTCCAAGTCAGCCATCTCGTAGCACAGGGCGTAGGCCTCGGTGCCCGCGTTGACCTCCTCACGATGACCGTCCGCGGTCCAAACGATCGTCGCGTGATCGGCACGCGGATATTCGTTGACCTCGATATAGCACTTATCGAAGCTGATGACCGAGCGCTTGGGCTGCTTGGAGTGGAGCGTAAGGCTCACGACGCCCAGCTGCTGCTCGGCGTTTCGGCAGACAATGCCGCCCGCGACGTCAACGCCAGTCTCGCAGGTATTGCCCAGAGACACGACCTCGGCGGGTTGGTTGGCCATAAACAGGCGCATGACCGAAAGGGCATAGACGCCGATGTCAAGCATGGCGCCGCCGGCGAGGTTGCGATTGTAGAAACGGTTGGTCAGGTCGCCGTACTCCTTGTAGCTACCAAAGTTGAGCTGAGCGAGGTTCATGCGGCCGAACTCGCCGGCATCCATGCGGCGGCGCAGCTCTTGATACAAGGGCATGTGGAGCACCGTGGTAGCGTCCATAAGGACCACGTTGTGCTCGGCGGCAATGGCGCGGGCCTCATCGAGTTCAGCGGAATTGAGGGTAATGGCCTTTTCGCAGAGCACGTGCTTGCCGGCCGCCAGGGCAGCGCGCAGATAGGTGATATGAGTGTTGTGCGGGGTGGTGATGTAGATCGCGTCAATGTTCGGATCGGCGTAGAGGTCCTCGACCGTGTCATAGACCTTCTCGATGCCATACTGCTCGGCAAAAGCCTGAGCCTTGGACAGCGTACGGTTGGCAACGCCCGCAAGCTTGCGGCCGGCCAGGGCAAGGGACTGAGCCATCTGGTTGGCAATAACGCCGCAACCGATCACAGCCCAACGGAGCTCGGGAGCCGTAAAGATGTCCTCGGGGAACGGCTTGTCCTGGACCGAAGCGAATGCTGCTTTGGCGGCTGCCGCGGCATCGAGTGGAACCTGCTTGGAATCTGCCATATGTGCCTCCTGGGTCATGGAGCGTCTAACATTTCTTCCGTCTCTATATTCGCACAAATTAGCGCGTATGTGCGTACTTTTGCGTATATAACCGCCAAATGGTCAAAATACAGCTGCAGACGGCGCTTATACACGCATAGCCACGCAATCCTACGCACGCAAATACGCGCAAATGCGCACAAATCATTACTCAGAGACGGGGAATTCTGCTTAGAACTCGAAAGACAGGATAATCCGCTTAGCCTCGTCACTCATGGCGCGCTGCAGCTCAAAGGACCATCCCTAACTGCCAACAGTATGCCCACTCATTTATGTCTGTCCCCAATGAGGGTAGTGTCGAGAAAGTTGGTGTAGCGCCCGATCCGAAGCGAGGCGGCCCGGCGTCCTGGAACCTGGAACACAGTTGATATCCTATGCCGTCTCGATC
>CABRCR010000074.1:0-30253 GCA_902469435.1 uncultured Collinsella sp.
ACCTTGGGATTAAGAGTCCCCTGCTCTACCAACTGAGCTAACGACCCGATATCAACACGAAGCAAGAACTGGGGTGGGTAAAGGGACTCGAACCCTCGACCTACGGGACCACAACCCGTCGCTCTAGCCAACTGAGCTACACCCACCGTGTCCTGTGCGCTTCGCGCTCGACTATTATTGCAAGGAACGCCACGCGATGCAAGCCCCAATTTTCAAGAATTTTGAAAAGAGTTTTTCGAGACCATTTCGAGCATTTCCCACCGGTTTCATAGGAGTAAACTTGCCCCACTGCAAATGCTCGAAAGGACCGGCATGAAAGAACTCTCCAACCGCACGGCAACGTTTACCGATTCGGTCATCCGCCGCATGACGCGCATCTCCAACAAGTATGGCGCCGTCAACCTGTCGCAGGGCTTCCCTGACTTCGATCCCCCGGCGCAGCTGCTCGATAGCCTCAGCACCATCGCCACCGACCCCAAGCCGCTTTACCACCAGTACTCCATCACCTGGGGCTCCCAGGCCATGCGTGAGGCGCTTGCCGCCAAGCAGGAGCGCTTTATGGGCATATCGATCAACCCCAACGAGAACATCGTGGTCACCTGCGGCTCCACCGAGGCCATGATGGCCGCCATGATGACGATCACGAACCCCGGCGACAAGGTCGTCATCTTCTCGCCGTTCTACGAGAACTACGGCGCCGACACGATCCTTTCGGGTGCCGAGCCCATCTATGTGCCGCTCAACCCGCCCGCTTTCGACTTTGACCGTGAGGTGCTTGAGGCGGCCTTCCGCGACAACGACCCCAAAGCCATCGTCCTGTGCAACCCTTCCAACCCCTGCGGCAAGGTCTTTACGCGCGAGGAGCTCACCTTTATCGCCGACCTCTGCAAAAAGTACGACGCCTACTGCATCACCGACGAAGTCTACGAGCACATCGTCTACGCGCCCCACGAGCACGTGTACATGGCCACGCTGCCCGGCATGTTTGAGCGCACCATCAGCTGCAGTTCACTGTCTAAGACGTACTCCATCACCGGCTGGCGTCTGGGCTACACCATCGCTCCCGCCGAAATCACCGAGCGCATCAAGAAGGTCCACGACTTCCTCACCGTGGGTGCCGCCGCTCCCCTGCAGGAAGCCGTCGTCACCGCCCTCAACTTCGACGACAGCTATTACGATGAGGTCCTTGACCTCTATACCGCCAAGCGCGACCTGTTCTGCCAGGGACTCGACAGCATCGGTCTTGAGCATAACGTGCCGCAGGGCGCCTACTACGTGATGATGGATATCTCGGAGTTTGGCTATGACAGCGACCTTGACTTCTGTGAGGACCTCGCGTCTAAGGTGGGCGTGGGCGCTGTTCCCGGATCGAGCTTCTTCCGCGAGCCCGTCAACCATCTGATCCGTTTCCACTTTGCCAAGCGTGACGAGACGCTCAACGCGGCGCTGGAGAACCTCAAGTCTCTGCGTGATAAAATCGAGCCGCGCGGGTAAGGACGACCCAGTAACTAAAGACACTAAAGAAACCTCGCGAACCCGTTGGGTCACGAGGTTTCTTTTTATAGCGAGCTCATTTATTTTTTAGAGCGCTATACTTTAGAGAAGGAGCAACTCGTCCCAGAAAGAGGAACATTATGGCAGAGCAGCAGCTTATCGGAGCGCTCGAGGCCGGTGGCACCAAGATGGTCTGCGCCACGGGCTATGCGGACGGTACGGTCCTAGAACGCGAGCTGATCGCGACCACGACTCCGCAGGAGACCGTCGAGGCCGTCAACGCATGGCTTGCCGACAAGGGCATCGCCGCGCTGGGCATCGGCGCCTTTGGCCCCACCGCAGTCAACCCTGCCTCGCCCCAATACGGCAAGATCCTGGAGACGCCCAAAACGGCATGGCGCTACTTTGACCTGCTGGGCACCATCCAAAACGAGCTCAATATTCCCTGCGGCTACGACACCGACGTCAACGTCGCCTGCCTGGGCGAGGTCACCTTTGGTTGCGCCCAGGGCCTCACTGACGTTGTGTATCTGACCATCGGTACCGGCGTGGGCGCCGGCGTGCTCTCGGGCGGCCAGCTCGTGCACGGTATGATGCACCCCGAGGCCGGCCACATCCTGGTCACTCGCGACCCGCGCGACACCATCGGCGAGCACAGCGGCTGCCCCTTCCACGACAACTGCCTCGAGGGCCTCATCGCCGGCCCCGGCGTCAAAAAGCGCTGGGGCGGCAAGAGCGCCGGAGAGATGGCCGACGACCCAGATGCCATGGACCTGCTTGCCGGATACCTTGCGCAGGCGCTCATGACTTACATCCTGTGCTACGCGCCGCAAAAGATCATCATCGGCGGCGGCGTGGCCGACCACACTCCCATCGTGCCGCTCGCACGCAAAAAGTGTGCCGAGATGCTCAACGGCTATATCGTCACGACCGAGGTCAACGACATCAATAACTACATCGTCAACAACAGCCTCGAGGGCAAGCAGGGCGTTATGGGCTGCCTGGCCCTGGGCGCACAGGCGCTTCAGTAGCAGATGAACCCACAGGGCGTGGCGCGCCCGGCAAATCCGACCTACGAAACGACGCCACCACGCCTCATATAAGCCCTCAAATAAAAAAGGCCGCCTAGGACCAAACAATACGTCCTAGGCGGCCTTTTTGGCGCACATCAGCGACCGTAAGAGATATCGGAGCACAACGCCCGTTGCCGCTCCACAGCAGTCGATCATCACATCGGTGATCATGCCGGCGCGTCCCGGCACAAAGAGCTGAATCGTCTCGTCAATCGAAGGAATCAGCAGCAGGAACACCGCCGTGGGCAGCAGCACGTCAAAGGTGCGCCGGCCCTCAAAATCAAAGGCGTGCGTTGCCAGGATGCCGAGCACCATATACTCGGAAAAATGCGCGCACTTGCGAACAACAAAGTTGGTCACCCATTCATATGGAAGTCCCACGCCGTGCAAGAAACAGCGAATAGCTTCCATGACCGTTAGGCTCAGCGAACCCGACCCCGAGCCGGGAACCAGCGAATTGCCCCAGATCAAGAGCGCCATCAGGCAGGTCACGACCGCCCATTTTCGATTGATCTTAACCATGCAGAAGTTATGCCTCCGCGCGAAGCGGCGCAAAGCTGGCGGTACCGCCCTCGATAACGCTCAGATAGGCACGGCCCGTACGCTTGGCGGTAGAGGACTGCAGGCGCTCGATCTCTTCCTCGAGGATCTGATTGACGCGCTCGTGACGACGATTTTCCATAATGCCGGCGGCAATAGCCTCGGCCCGCTCGATGCTCTCGCGCGAGATACGGGCGGTATCCTCGGGGAACACAGCGCTGTGGCGGCCGACATAGGCGGGGGCAGCAGGCTGAGGGGCAGCGACGGGAGCGGGCGCTACAACAGGAGCGGACTCGTCAACCTCATCCAGAATCGCGGTGGCGGCGGCCCACATGTCCTCGTGGCCCGTGTAATCGGCCATGGGGACATCAACCTCGAGCGAGGCGTCCGGAAGGTCGCCAGTGTCGATGCGATCTTGGGCATCAATCGATGCGGTAATGGCTGCAGGCTCATCGAGGTCATCGAGATCGATGTCCGCGGCACCGGAGATGATAGGCATGCTGGCGAGGTTTGCATTGTACGGCGCTGCCTCGGCCGCCTGCTGCTGGGCAGGAGCGCCCCAAAGCGAGCTTTCGGCGGCACGGCGGGCGGCAACGGCCTCCTCGTCCGCGGCCATGGCTTCATCAACGTACGAATTGTCGGCAGAAGCGTCCACGTCCGCCGAAGTAGCGCTGTAGGCGTTATTGGCTGCCGCGTTGGCGACGAGTGCCACGAAAGCCGCCGTGCTGCCCGCAGGGGCGGCCTGGGAGCCAGACACGGCGCGTGCCGCGGCGGCGATGTCGTCGCGATTGAAGGAGCCGGTCTGCCCGCCGTTGGTGAGCTCGTCGATGGCGACTTGATAGACGTCGCGCGAGTGTGCAGGGTCGCAGCTCACCGGCGAATCGTCGTCGAGCATACTGTCGATCATGGACCAAGCCTCGTCCTCGTCCATAGCATCTGCGGCTCGAGCGATGGTAGGGACACCATCATCGGCATGACGGCGCTGGAACGCACCGGTCAGGCCGGAAAGGAATGCCGAGGTAGACTGCTCCGCCTGAGCCTGAGAAGCAGAAGCCGCAGCGTAAGGAGTCGCATCCTGCTGCTGAGCTGGAATCGAGGCGGTCTTGAACTCGCTTTGATGCTGATTGAGATTGGCGGCACCGCCCATGGCATCGGGCTGGAACAGACGCTCTTCACGCTGCGCACGATACTCGGAGATACCCAGCGAGGCGGCATAGATACCCACGCCCGCCACCGCGCCCACGGCGAAGGGAACCGCACCCGCCACGACCGTCTCGTTCACAGACGAAAACGGTAGCGTCGCGGCATACATAACCACGGGAGCGGCAAGGCCGATCCCGCACGAAAGTCCGGCAAGGACTGCTCGTTGTGTTGCATCAGAAGAAGCCATGAGCTCTCCCCATCTTCCAGCACCCAAATCGCATCATTCAGTTGGCTGCGCGAGAGAAGATGAAGCGGGGCTATGCCCCAAAGCAACGGTATATGGTTCGTTTCATCTGCGTTTTCCGTCGCGAAGCTTAAAAGCTATTATGCGAAACCGCCCCGTCGATTGCAAGCGACGATGTCGGATTGAAACGGGAAACCTGCTGCTCGTCGGTCTTATGGTTAAAAATAAGCGCGGAGCGGCGATATGGAAAAGGGCCGAGGCTCAAAGCCCCGACCCTTTATCGCATTGATGACTATCGCTGCGTGTGGATGACAACCTAGAACGTCTGCTCGTAGTCGCTGTGTTTTTTGGCCGAACGCACCAAGAATTCCTGGTTGGTGTTGGTGCCCTTAAGACCCTTGATAAACGATGCGGCTGCGCGCTCGGTGTTGTTCATGCCGGCAAGAATGCGACGCAGACCAAAGACAAACGGACGCATCTGCTCGTCGACCAACAGGTCCTCGTTACGCGTACCGGAGGCAACGGGGTCGATAGCCGGGAAGATGCGGCGGTCGGCCAGGTCGCGGTCGAGCTTAAGCTCCATGTTGCCGGTGCCCTTGAACTCCTCAAAGATGACCTCGTCCATCTTGGAACCGGTGTCGATGAGGGCAGAGGCCAGGATGGTGAGCGAGCCACCGTTCTCGATATTACGGGCTGCGCCCAGGAAGCGCTTGGGAGGATACAGTGCCGCCGAATCGACGCCGCCCGAAAGGATGCGGCCTGAGGCGGGCGCCGCCAAGTTGTAGGCGCGGGCAAGACGCGTGATGGAGTCGAGCACCACCACAACATCGCCGCCCAGCTCCACGATGCGCTTGGCGCGCTCGATAACGAGCTCTGCCACGCGAGTGTGGTTGTCGGCGGGCATATCGAAGGTCGACGCCACAACCTCGCCCTTGATGGAACGCTGCATATCGGTGACCTCTTCGGGGCGCTCGTCGACGAGCAGGCAGATGAGGTGCACCTCGGGGTTGTTAATCGAGATGGACTGGCAGATCTTCTTGAGGATCGTGGTCTTGCCGGCCTTGGGCGGGGACACGATCAGGCCACGCTGGCCCTTGCCGATCGGCGACACGATGTCGATGGCGCGACCGGTAATGGAGTCCTTGCCGTGCTCCATGCGCAGCGGCTCGTTGGGATAGACCGGGGTGAGGTCGCCGAACTTGGGGCGGTTGCGAATCTGCTCGGGGTCCAGACCGTTGACGGTCGTGATTTTGGCGAGGCCGGCGCGCTTGTCGCCGCCGCGCGAAGGACGCAGCGAGCCCTCGATGACGTCGCCCGTGCGCAGGCGCGCGGAGCGGATGAGGTAGGCGGGCACGAAGGCGTCGTCGTTGGACTTCATGTAGCCATGGGCGTGGATGATGCCGGAGCTATCCGGGCGAATCTGCAGAATGCCCTTGATGTCGCGGAAGCCCTCGGCCTTCGCGGCGGTGACGTAGATCTCCTCGACGAGCTCGGCTTTCTTCTTGCCGGTCGTCTCGATCTCGAACTCCTTGGCCTTCTCGCGCAGTTCGGCGACCTTCATGGCAGAGAGCTCCTCACGCGAAAGCGTGGGCTCGGTGGGGGCGGCGTTACGCTCCTTGTTGCGCTGTTTGCGATCGCGCTGGCGGTTGCGACGGTCGTTGTTGCGCTCGTCCTTGCGCTCGTTGCGCTCCTCGTTGCGCTTGTGCTGGCGACGGTTGGGGCGAGCGTTGTCATCGGCCTCAGCGGGCGCGGCGCCATCGGTTGCGGCGGCGTCGGCATTGGCCGCAGCGGCGTCATTGGCCTCGGCGCCGGAATCAATCTGCGCTTCGACATCAGCCTGCTGCTCGGCGGCCTTGGCCTTAGCGGACTTCTTACGACCGCGCTTGGGCTTCTCGGATGCAGGCTGTTCGACGTCCTGGGGCTCGGCGGCATCAGTCGATACATCGGCGGTCGCCTCGGTGGAATCCTCGGACGCGCCCTTCTTGGAGGCCTTAGCCTTGGACGTGCGCTTAGCAGCGGTGCGACGGCTGCGACCGGGACGGACGTCGGCGGGCTCGGCATCGGCGGGAGCGGCCTCGGAAGTCGTAGCATCCTGGACGGGTGCATCGGCAGCGGTTGCAGACTCGGCGGTCGCCGCAGCATCCCGAGCGGCGGCGGCTGCGGCTGCGGCCTTCTCTGCCTCGACGAAGGCCTTGGGCTTGCGACCGCGACGGTGCGGGCGCAAAGCCGGATCGACAACGGGAACTTCGCTGGCCTCGACAGGCACAGCGGGCTCAGCAGGCGATGCGCCCTCCCCTGCCGCGGAACGGACCGAAGCCTCAGTGAGCTCGGGGGCTACCTGTTCCGCAACCTGCTCGGCCTTAGCAGCCGTGCGGCGGCGTGTGCGCGGTGCCGGCTTCTCGGTCGGCAGGTCGGCGGCAGGGGTCTCGGGCACAGACGGAGCTGCAAGCTCGGTCAGAGCCGCGGCCTCGCGCTCGGCAGCACGACGGCGGGCGCGCACCACCTGAGCCTCGCTAATCTGCGCCAACGCACGTGCCTGCGCGACCTCATCGGAAATCGGCGCCGAGGAGTCAGCTGCAACGGTGCGCTTGGCGCGCGTCGTGCGCGTGGTACGGCGCTTGGGCTTGGTGACCTCCTCGCCGTCAGTGGCAGGCTTGGCCGTGTGGCGCGTGAGCTTGGGCTTTGCCGGAGCAGCCTCCTCACCAGTTGCAGGCACGGCCTTCTCAGCCGCCACAGGCATAGGCGTCGAAGCAGCCTTAGGCGTCTCAGGAGCCGAGGCTTGCGCGGGCGCCGCGACCTGGTCCGACGCAACCGGTGCAGCGGGAGCGGCCTGCGTCGTCGTTATTTCGTTTTCTTGCTGTTGATCAGACACAGTGTTTGCTCAACTTTCTTTTCAAGCCCTGTAATCACATGCTCCCTGCATAAACCTTCAGGGCGGCTAAACAGTCTAGTTCCGTTCAAAACGACGGATATCATTGATCTGTATCGAGATGATTGCGTCATATACGCAGCGTTAGTGTAACACAACCGCAACCACCTGCAACTTAGTCATTGGACGTTCTTAAACGCCCAGTCATCAGGGACACTCCTCCTCAAAAGCGCCTTGAAATGTCGCGCCAGAGGAGTGAAGCCGTGGCACCCGGAATAGCCGCGCCACGAATCGCGCCCATCTACTACGTTTGCACCCGAGCCCCTGACCATACCCTTGTTTTTTTCATAAACAACGAGTCTGCTACCTGCGGTTTTAATATCGTACTTTTCGGCATGGTTCGGGATATGCGTCCAAACGTAGGAGATGAGCACGATTCGCGGCGGACGGTATCCCGCCACCCCTCCGCGAGACAAAAATGATCCATTTTCCTCCGTCCCCAAGGGACAATTTTCAAAACTACGCCGGATTACGGGGCCAGAATGCTGCAAGCCAACCATACCCTGCATTTTCAAGAAACAATAAACCGTCTAGCTGCGGTTTTATTTTCACTGCTGTCGCTATGGTCGCCAGGCAGCGATTCAGCCCCGTAAACCGGTATAGTTGCGATTTGGTAGCATTTTCCAACACGCCTAAAAGCCCCGCCAAACGAAAAAAGCCCGACCTCCGCATGGAGATCGGGCTTATAGGGTTCAGCAAAGCCGAACCTACACGGTCAAATGACCCGCAGATTACATCTGCTCGGGCGCGGAAACGCCAACGAGGGTAAGCACCAGGGCGAGCGTCACGCGGACGGCGTCGCAGGCGGCCAGACGGGCGCGCGAGAGCTCGGGGTCGACGGGACGGCCCTCGCTCGGCAGAACCTGGCAGGCGGCGTAGAAGCTGTGGAAGTCGCCGGCGAGCTCCTCGGCAAAGTGCGTCAGGCGGAACGGGGCGCGATCGCGAGCGCAGCTGGCAATCAGGTCGGTGAGCTCGTTGAGCTTACGCGACAGGGCGAGCTCGGTCGGGTCGGTCAGCAGCGAGTAATCGACGTTCTCACCGATGGCCTTGGCGGCGACGGCCTTCATGCCCATCTCGGCGGCCTGCTCGGCAGTAACGTCGGCGGCACGGCGCAGGATGGAGCACACGCGAGCGTGAGCGTACTGCACGTAGTACACCGGGTTGGAGTTGTCGCGCTTCTTGACGGCCTCGATGTCGAAGTCGACCATCTGGTTGGAGCTCTTGGAGATGAGCGTGTAGCGAGCGGCGTCGGAGCCGACCTCGTCGACGAGTTCCTGCAGGGTCACCATGGTGCCCTTGCGCTTGGACATACGGACGGGCTTGCCGTTGCGCAGCAGGTTGACGAGCTGGCCCAGCAGAACCTCAAACTTGCCGGGATAGCCAAGAGCGTCACAGACGCAGCGGACGCGCTCGATGTAGCCGTGGTGGTCGGCGCCCCAGATGTCGATGACGTGGTCGACGCGCTGGAACTTATCCCAGTGATAGGCAACATCGGAGGCGAAGTAGGTGTACTCGCCATCGGACTTGATCAGGACGCGGTCCTTGTCATCGCCCAGGTCGGTGGAGCGGAACCACAGGGCGCCGTCCTTGGTGTAGAGGTAGCCCATCTTGTCGAGCTTCTCAAAAGCGCGGTCGACGGCAGAGGTACCGGCGGTCTCGCCCTCGGTGTCCTTCACGTACAGCGAACGCTCGGAGTACCAACGATCGAAGTCGCAGTTGACGGCGTGGCAGAGGTCGCGCATGTTGTCGACCATCTTTACGTAGCCGCGCTCGCGGAAGCTCTCCATGCGCTCCTGCGGATCGGCGTCGACCCACTTGTCGCCGTCGGTGCGCCAGAACTCGGCGGCCTCGTCGATGATGTAGTCGCCGCCGTAGGAGTCCTTGCCCAGGGTCTCGGCAAAGTTGTCCTGATACGGATGGGTCTCGGGGTGCTCGTCGTTCTCGTCGGCAACAAAGGCGTCGCGGTCGGCAATCAGCAGCTTGTGAGCCTCGTCGATATCCACGCCCTGCTTGGCGATGATGTCGGCAAGCTGCATATAGCGCGTGCTGATGGAGTTGCCGAAGGTGTTCATCTGAGAGCCGTGGTCGTTGATGTAGAACTCACGCTGGATGTCGTAACCGGCGTGGTCCATAACACGGCAGAGCGAATCGCCCAGCGCGGCCCAGCGGCCGTGACCGATGTGCATGGGGCCGACGGGGTTGGCGGAAACGAACTCGACCTGGGTCTTCAGGCCACCACCGACGTTGGACTTAGCGAAGTCCATGCCCTTCTCGCGAGCCTCGCCAAAGATGGCATTCTTGACGGCAACGGAGAGGTAGAAGTTGATGAAGCCGGGGCCTGCGATCTCAACCTTCTCAATCGCGGGGTCCTCGGGCATATGGGCAACGATGGCCTCGGCGATCTTGCGCGGGGCGCAGTGAGCCAGCTTGGCGGACTTCAGGGCCATGGTGGAGGTCCACTCGCCATGAGAAGTGTCAGCCGGTCGCTCGATAGCGCAATCGTCAAGTTCAAATGCGGAAAGGTCGCCGGCCTCCTGGGCCGCAGCAAGCGCAGCGCGTACCAGCTCTTCAATCTTCTCGGGCATAGATCCTCCTTGTGTTAAAGCCCCCGAGCTCTTGGTCACTCGTAGGGCAAAAGCCAGAGTTTGTAGCACTCTATCACAAGCGAGGGACACTGTCGCAGGGTAAAGCCAATCGAAATTGCATATGCACAAAATTGACTACAGCTTGTATGGAGTCACTCAAAGATGCCGGTCTGCCTGCAGATCATGCACGCGTTGAAAATGCATAAAGGTGTGAATGAGCTGTGTCTTTTATCGAATACTCTTACCTATCAGAGTTGTGTGCTTTTCCTGCATAAAGCGAGGATTTGCGCACGTCAGCGTGTTATTCTAGACATACGTAAATTCGTATAAGTTGGAGGTAGCATGTTCTCAATCGGTCAACACGTCATTCATCCGGGTCAGGGAGTCTGCACCGTCGTCGGTTTTAGGGACGACACGCCGCAGCCCATGTTGTTGCTCGAGGCCAAGCAGGGGCATGCGCAGACGATCCTTATGTACCCCGTGGCGCAGGCCGACCGTCTGCATGCCGCCATCTCTCAGCAAGATGCCGAGCATCTGCTGAGCCACTATGACGAGCTGGAGTGCGACACCTTTACCGAGCGCAACAGCTCGCTTGAAGAGACACACTTTAAGCAGCAGCTCAAGCTGGGCGCGCCCGAGACGGTCCGCGTGGCAAAGACCATGATGCACCGCATTCGCCAGGCCGAGGAAGCCGATAAAAAGCCCAGCTCTTACTATATGCGTGTACTCAAGGAAGCCAAGCGCCGCTCCATCGAGGAGTTCGCCGTGGCATTGGGCGTCACCGAGGAGGCCGCCGAAGCCCGCCTAGCCCAAGCCGCCCTCAACTAACCTGCCAAAAAGGGACAGGTTTATTTTGGCAGGTTCTATCTGGCCAAACACAAACAATCAGTAAATGGTCGGGTGCTCCGTTTTGTTTAAGAGCGCCCGACCATTTTTCTATCGCCGCAAAAATGCGTGAAGCCCATTTGCGATGACATCACGCGAGGGCCGTCCAGATCGACGTAACCAACGCCCGCATCCACAACAAGCGCGCCCGTCTTACTCAATTACCATTAAAAAGCATCAATTTGAAAACGCAATTATATTTCGGCAGGTAGCAGCTATAGTCGGTGAACTGAATCTCGACAACCGAAGCCCCCGAATGAGGTATCTTCAGCCCATCCAAGCTAAAGGAGGGGCCATGCCGAGAAAACCTCGTTCAAAGTCACCAACCGGTTATTTCCACATCACGTTGCGTGGAAACGGAGGGCAATTGCTGTTTGACGATGCCGAGGACCGAATCGCCATGCTTCAGATCCTCGATGCGATCCTCCCCAAACACAATATCGAGCTTATCGCTTGGTGCCTTATGGGAAACCACATTCATCTGCTCATCGACGATCCGGACGACCGCAAGAGCGACGCGATGCATGCGATAGCCGTATCGTATGCGGGCAGGTACAATGCGCGGACGGGGCATATCGGCCACGTGTTTCAGGAGCGGTTTTGGGATTCGCCCATTAAGTCAGAAGTATATTTACTCGAGGCAATTCGATACATTCATTTGAATCCACAAAAAGCGGGACTGGCAGCATACGACGAATATCCCTGGAGCAGCCATCGCGAGTATCTCATGAGTGCCAGGTCACGGCCGCATGTTACCGGCAGCGTTGTCGGTGTTATATTCCCAACACCTCGCTCATACCTTCGGCTCATGGAAAGTACGCCGTCGCTTCCCTATCGCCCCAGCGCAACAGCCAAGGTTCGCGAGGAAGATCTATGCGAATTTGGCACGGCAATCGTGCAGAGTGTCGCAGGATGTGCTCCGACGGAACTCAAATCCGCCTCCAAGCCACTTCGCAATGAGGCGATTCTCGCGCTTCGAAAACAAGGGCTAACGATTAAGCAGGTTCAGCTGCTGACCGGACTGGGAACATGGATTATCAAGAACGCGTCGTAGCGTCGCGTTTGCCGAGTTACGGATACGGCGAAGCGCAGCTGTCTGCCGCGAGGCGCCGCCATTCGCCAGCTTCACCATGTCAAACAGAAAACGCTTCCGCTGAATAACATCCAACGGAAGCGTTTTCCCAGATAAAACCTACCAAAATAAACCTGTCCCTTTTTGGCAGGTTAGGCCTGGAAGGTGTCGCGGTCGGGCGCGAAGGACTGCATGGCCGCGATGGTGCGGTCAAAGAGCTCGGGGAGCTCCCAGCCGAGCATCAGGGCGCCCTGCGAAATCACGTCGCGCGAGCAGCCGGCGGCAAAGCGCTTGTCCTTGAACTTCTTCTTGAGCGACTTGGTCGTAAAGTCCATAACGCTCTTGCTCGGGCGCATGATGACGGCGGCGCCGATCAGGCCGGTGAGCTCATCGCAGGCAAACAGGATCTTTTCCATCTGCAGCTCGGGTTTGGGCAGCGAGGTGTTGAAGTCCGACGTGTGCGTCTGGATGGCGCGAATGAGCTCGGGAGACGCACCTTCACCCTTAAGAATCTCGGCAGTATAGATGGTGTGGTTCATGGGGTCGTCCTCATGCTCCTCCCAATC
The DNA here is from genome assembly GCA_902469435.1 of uncultured Collinsella sp. Classification (GTDB taxonomy): domain Bacteria; phylum Actinomycetota; class Coriobacteriia; order Coriobacteriales; family Coriobacteriaceae; genus Collinsella. The sequence goes on from CABRCR010000074.1 coordinate 12,532, forward strand.
CAAGTCGTGCAGCAGGCCGACGATGCCCCAAAACTCCTCGTTCTCGGGGTCGAACTCGCGCGCAAAGTAGCGCATGGTGCCCTCAACCGTCTCGCCATGGGTAATGTGAAACGGGTCCTTGTTGTGCTCGTTGAGCAGTTCGAATGCGCGGTCGCGGGTGATTCCGGCGGTGAGCGTCTGGGACATGGCAATACCTCCAGGTGAGTCGATGTTAGGACACGGTGTCACTATCGTATATCGCCGCGGCTCAAGCCGAAAGGCAAAAAAGTTATGCGGAGAAAAAAGCCGGGCGAACGTGTCGCCCGGCAAAACCGCAGATAAAACCTGCCAAAATAAACCTGTCCCTTTTTGGTAGGTTTAGGGGCGGACCTGGCCGGTGCCGCGGAGCTTGTATTTGTAGGTGGTGAGGGCCTCGGCGGCAAAGGGGCCGCGGGCGTGGAGCTTTTGGGTCGAGATGCCAATCTCGGCGCCCAGGCCAAACTCGCCGCCGTCGGTAAAGCGCGTGCTGGCGTTGGCATACACGGCCGAGGCATCGACCTCGTCCAGGAAGCGCTCGCAAGCATCCGTGTCCTCTGCAACGATGGCCTCGGAGTGCATCGTGCCGTAGCGGTTGATGTGCGCGATGGCCTCGTCCTCGTTCGCCACGACCTTCACGCTCATCTCGAGCGCCAGATACTCGCGACCCCAGTCCTCCTCAGTCGCGGCAACGTAGTCATCGCCCTCGGCAAGCCCGGTGTCGGCGCATGCGGCGCACGTGGCCTCGTCGCCGTGAATGAGCACGCCGTGGTCATGCAGCACGGCCACGACCGCAGGCAAAAACGCATCGGCCACGGCACGGTCGACCAGCAGCGACTCGGCGGCATTGCACACGCCCACGCGCTGCGTCTTAGCGTTGACGATAATATTGAGCGCTTTATCGAAGTCGGCGGATTCATGCACGTAGATGTGGCAGTTACCCGTGCCCGTCTCGATCACCGGAACGAGCGACTCGCGCACGCAGCGCTGGATCAGGCCTGCACCGCCGCGCGGAATGAGTACGTCGACAACACCGCGGAGCTTCATGAGCTCGCCAGTGGCCTCGCGGTCGGTGGACTCGATCATCGACACGGCCTCGCGCGGGAAGCCCTTGGCCTCGAGCGCATCGGCCAGCAGCTCAGAAATCATGGCACACGAGTGATAGGCCAGCGAGCCGCCGCGCAGAATGCAGGCGTTGCCGGTACGGATGCAGATGCCCGCGGCGTCGGCCGTCACGTTGGGACGCGCCTCGTAAACCATGGCGACCAGGCCCAGCGGCACACTCACACGGGTCAGGTCCACGCCGCTTGCAAGCACGCGGTGGTCGAGCACGCGGCCCACGGGATCGGGCAGCTCGGCGAGCTTTTCCAGGCCGGCGGCCATGCCCTCGACGCGCTCGGGCGTCAGCAGCAGACGATCGAGCAGTCCGGCCGAGGTACCCGCATCGCGCGCAGCGGACATATCGAGCTCGTTGGCGGCGACGATGGAGTCGACGCCGTCGCGCAGCGCCGCGGCCATGGCGCGCACGGCCTCCTGGCGCTGTTCATCGCTCGCCGTGGCAAGCGAGGCCGACGCTGCCTTGGCGGCAACGGCAAGATCGTGGACATACGTGGCTATATCGACCGACATGGGCGGCCCTTTCTCCTAGAAGTTTGCAACCATGGTAGCCGATTTGCGCATGGCCTCGCCCGCGGCGGTAGAATTGGTCAACCCGAAACACCGCAACGAACGGAAGACTCACATGGCCCTCATCACTTCGTACCACGTCCCCGGCCTGTATGTCGAGGACCACAGCATCGACGTCCCCCTCGACTGGCGCGGCCTGGAGCCGATGCTCCTGGCCGTCGGCAGCACCATGCGCCGCGGCGCTATACCGACACCCATCGCCGGTGCGCCCGAGAGCATCAAGCTCTTCTACCGCGTGGTTTGCGCACCCGACCGCATCAACGACGACCTGCCGCTCCTTCTCTTTTTGCAGGGTGGCCCCGGTGGCGAGAGCCCGCGTCCGCTGTCGCCCACAAGCGATGGCTGGATCGAAGAGGCCGTCAAGCATTTCCGCGTCGTGCTGCCCGACCAGCGCGGCACCGGACGCAGTAGCTGTGTAGACGGGCGCACGATTGCCGCACTGGGTGAGCGCGCCGAGGCGGCAGGCTCCGATGCGGCCCGCTCGCAGGCGGACTTCCTCAAGCGTCACCTCGCCAGCTCCATCGTGCGCGATTTTGAGTACCTGCGCCTGGTGGGCTTTGGCGGCAAGCCCTGGGTCACACTGGGGCAGAGCTACGGCGGCTTTTTGACGTTGAGCTATCTGTCGCTCTTCCCCGAGGGCGTGGCGGCAAGCTTTACCTGCGGCGGCATTCCGCACGTGCCGGCGAGCGCCAGCGAGGTCTACGCGCACACCTTCCCGCGCATGGCCGCCAAGACGCAGCAGTATTACGACCGTTACCCCGCCGATGTCGAGCGCGTGGCAGCCCTGGCCGATGCGCTCGAGGCTCAGAAGCCCGTGCTGCCCGACGGCTCGCCAATGACGGTCGAGCGCCTACAACTCATGGGCAGCGACTTTGGCATGAAGCCGAGCTTTGAGCGCATGCATTGGATTATCGATCACGCGTTTGTTACAGGCGACGGTACGCTGAGCTGCGGCTCCTCGGTATCCGACAGCTTTTTGATGCGCGCCTTCGAGCGCACCAACACGCGCACGAATCCGCTGTACTGGACGCTGCAGGAGTTCATATACGCCGACGGTGACACTATGCCCATTGGCTGGGCCGCAGCTGAAGAGAAGGCACACCACGCCGAGTTCGACACCCTCGCGCGCCCGCTCATGTTTACCGGCGAGGCCATGTTCCCGTGGATGTTCGAGCAGATGCCCGAGCTCAAGCCCTTCAAGCCCGCCATGGACCTGCTGATGGAAGACACCAGCTGGGACAAGATCTATGACCCGCAGCGCCTGGCGTGCAACGAGGTGCCCCTGCAGGCCGCGGTGTACTTCGATGACATGTACGTGGACTCGGGCATGCAGCTCGATACGCTCAGCCGCGTGGGCAACTCGCATGCCTGGGTGACCAACGAGTTCGAGCACGACGGCTTGCACGGCAGCGTGGTGTTCAAGCACCTCTTCGACGAAGCCCTCAACCGCGGAGACCTGCGCCAGATCTTCTAGCAAAGGAGTGTCCCAAAGTGCCGGCACATAAGGAACGTCCCCAAGTGCCGGAAAAGGAGAGGCAGCACTGCTGGCAAAACGAGCCGCAGCGCTGCCTCTCTTTATGCAAACACTATCAAGTTGTCCCTATGGATCGCGGGCTTCTCGGCCAGGTCTGCGAGCAGGCGGTTGCTGGCAATCTGGTCCTGGCGGCGGCCGGCGGCAAGCTCCAGCACGTCCGAATCGGCCTCGGCGATACCACGGGCGACAACCATGCCGCTCGGGTCGCACACGTCGAGCACATCGCCCTCGGCAAACTGGCCATCGACCTCGCGAATACCCACCGCGAGCAGCGACGATCCGCGGCTGACCAGCGCCTTCGCGGCGCCGTCATCGACCGTCACCGAGCCGTGCGCCTTGTCGCCCAGTGCAATCCACAACTTGCGCGGCGCATTGTCCAGGCGCTCCGCCGGCGGATCGAACAGCGTACCCACGCTCTCGCCGCGGGCCAGACGCACGAGCGCATCGGGCTCCTCGCCCGAGCAAATCACGCTTTGAATGCCCGCCGTCATGAGAATGCGGCTCGCGCGAATCTTGGTGATCATGCCGCCCGTACCCACCGATGTGGAAGAATCGCCCGCCGAGGCGATAATCTTGGCATCGATCTTATGCACGACCGGGATAAACTCGGCCGTCGGATCCTCATGCGGATTGGCGGTGTAGAGGCCATCGATGTCCGAGAGCGTCACGCACAGATCGGCAGAAACCAGGCAGCTCACAAGCGCCGCCAGCGTGTCGTTGTCGCCAAACTTGATCTCATCGACGGTGACGGTATCGTTCTCGTTGACGACCGGCACCACGCCGAGCTCCACCAGGCGAAGCAGGGCGTCGCGCGCGTGCAGGTAGGACGTGCGGCGCGCCGTGTCGTGACGCGTGAGCAACACGAGCGAGGTGAGCAGGTCGCGCGCATGGAACTCCTCGTCGTAGGCCGACGAGATGATGCACTGACCGGCCGAGGCGCAGGCCTGCAGGCTCGGCAGGTCGCCGACCGGCTTACGGTCGAAGCCCAGCACGGGATAGCCGCAGGCAATGGCGCCCGAGCTCACCACGATCAGGCGCCAGCCAAGCTCGCGCAGCGCTGCGGCCTGGTCGGCAAGCCCGCCGATAAAGGCGCGGTTGACCTTGCCGTCGGCGCCCACCACCGTGGACGAACCGATCTTTACCACCATCGTTTTATAAGAAGTCGTCATACGTCAAACCAATCAACTGTTCAGCGAACGGCCGAGCTGGCGGCCAAGGAAGCGTGACTCGCCCCTACCGCCCAAGGAATTAGTGAGCCCAGGGAAAGGCAGAAGCCGCGGCCATGTTCTTGCGCACAAGCTCGTCGCGCACCTGTGCCAAGCCCTGCTCCATGCCCACCACATAAGTCTGCGGGTACAGGAAGCGCTTGTAGACCGGATCCAGATGGTCCAGTGCCCAGGTGCAACGCTCGCGTGCGTCCTCAATGCTCTCGCGCGGGGCAACGGCGCTGCCATCGCGCACGATCGGCGCCAGCAGCTCGCGATACTCGAGCTCGGACACATCGGTCACCAGCGCAGCATCGTTCACGGCCACGAGGGTATTACCGCGCGCGGCGCCCTCCCCAGACAGATGATCCTCGTCATAGATCATGTCGCAGATCGGGCCGCCAAAGCCGTCGTAATAACGGCGCACGCGCTGCACACCCGGGATCGTGCGCTTGTAGGGCTGCTCGGAGAGCTTCACCACCGGCGTCCACGGGTCCGTCTCACTCGCACGGCGGGCGGAAAGCTTGTACACGCCGCCCAGCGCCGGCTGGTCATAGCAGGTCGCAAGCTTGGTACCCACGCCAAAGCTATCGATGGGCGCGCCCTGGTCGAGCAGTGACTGAATCGTGTACTCATCCAGATCGTTAGAAACCGAGATCCCCACATAGGGCAGGCCCTCGGCATCAAAACGGCCACGAACATACTTGGAGAGCTTGGCGAGGTCGCCCGAGTCAATGCGAATAGCCGACAGACGCTCGCCCACCGCCTCCATCTCCTTGGCAACCGTAATGGCATGCTCGCAACCCTCGCGTACGTCGTAGGTGTCGATGAGCAGCGTGCAGTTCTTGGGACTCGACTTAGCAAAAGCCCGGAATGCCTCGAGCTCGGAGTCGAAGCTCATCACCCAGCTGTGCGCATGCGTGCCAAAGACGGGAATACCGTAGCGGCGGCCGGCGAGCACATTGGACGTAGAGGAGCAGCCGGCAACGTAGCTCGCGCGCGCGACGGCCAGCCCGCCATCGGGACCCTGGGCGCGGCGCAGGCCAAACTCGGCAACGGGACGGCCGTCCGCCGCCAGCACCACGCGCGCCGTCTTGGTGGCGACAAGCGTCTGGAACCCAACGATGTTGAGCAGCGCCGTCTCAAGCAGCTGGCACTCCAGCGCGGGGCCGGTGACGCGAACCATGGGCTCGCGCGGAAAGACGAGCTCGCCCTCGGGCACGGCGTCGATGTTTACATGCGCACGAAAATCGCGCAGGTAGTCGAGGAATCCAGGCTTGAACATCGCGCCGCCGGCCGGGGCCTGGAGCGAGGCGAGGTAGTCGATGTCCTCGGGCGTAAAGCGCAGATTCTCGACCAGCTCGGGCAGTTCGGCGGTGCCGCACATGACGGCATAGGCGCTGCCAAAAGGATGGTCGCGGTAAAACGCGGTAAAACAACCCTGCTCATTGGCCTTGCCGCTCTCCCACAGGCCCTGGGCCATAGTGAGCTCGTACAGATCGGTGAGCATTGCAATGTCGGTGGGATGCGAGATGTCGGTCAAAGCCATGGGGCGACCTTTCGGATGCGTTGTGCAGAGGTTGAGGGTTGGAAAAGGGCAGAGTGTTCGGGCATGGCACCCAGCGCGAATGGGCTAGAGCAGGCCCATGCTGGTCAGGATCGTGTAGCCCATAAAGATGACAAACGCGATGAGGGCAAGGACAATGATGATTTTTTGAGCCGGCGCCATGCCAGGGATCTCGTTCTCGCCCGTAGGCTCCTTGGAGGTGACCATGCGCTGGGCAAAGGTCATCTCGTCACGGCTCGGCTTGGGCTCGACGGACTTGGAACGAGCGACCTTTTTAGGCTGAGGTTTAGGTGCGGTGGGCGCGGGCTTCGCGGCGGCGGGCTTGGGCGCGGGGGCGACGTTCGCGGCGGCCTCCTCGGCCTTCGCACGCTCGGCACGCAGGGCGGCCAGCTCCTCACGCTCGCGACGGGCCTCTTCCCGAGCCTCGCGGCGTGCCTTCTCAGCGCGGAGCTCTTCCAACTCAGCGCGCTCCTCGTCGGACAATGGTTGGGACTCAAGCTCGGCCATGGTACAGCCCTTTCTTTTAAAAAAAGCCGCCGACACAATGTCAGCGGCTTATCAAATCCAAGGGTGGAGACGAAGGGAGTCGAACCCTCGGCCTCTGCCATGCGACGGCAGCGCTCTCCCAACTGAGCTACGTCCCCAGGACAAGTCGATATTTTACCTACGGCTCGCCAACTGTCAACGCCCAATAACCAGTCTTTTTGGGGCGGGGCTATTTTAGCTACTTTCAGATGCCGGCTCGACCCCTGCCGAGAGTAGTCTTTTTGGGACGGGGCTTTTTAGCTGCCCCTGCCGTTAATCGGCCAAAACGTGTGCGCTCTCTGCTGGGGCTAAAAAAGCCCCGTCCCAAAAAGACTACTCAGCAGAGCTACTTTGCGCTGGTAAGAACACCGGTGGTGTCAAACGCCGGGGTAAAGCTCTCGTCTACCGCGCCGCCCTCTTGCCAAAACATCGTCGTAAAGCCCAGGTCGTCGGCATGGTCGAGCACCTGCTCGTACTCCTCGCGCGTTACGGCACGGGCCAACTCGCCGCCCTGCTCGCGCATGAGTGCATTGGGCGTGTACTGGTTCATAACCGAAATCGGCACGTCGCCCACCGTCTGCCACACCAGGTCCAGCACGCGGCACGAATCGTCCGCATGCCCCGGCAGCACCAGGTGGCGCACGATGATACCGCGCTTCATGAGCCCGTCCTCGTCCACCAGCTCTCCCCCGCGGCGCTCGATCTCGCACGCCATCTGTGCCAGGCCCGACACGGCCACGCGCGGGTAATCCTTAATATGAGAAAGCGACTGCGCAAGCCCGGCATCGGCATATTTAAAGTCGGTGAGCCACACATCGACCAGGTCACCCAGGGCAGCTACGGCACTCGCCCGCTCATAGCCGCTCGTGTTGTAAACGATCGGGATGTCCAGCCCGCGCTCCCTCGCTGCGGCAATCGCGGCCGGCAGCAGGTGAGCATAATGCGTCGCAGTCACCAGGTTGATGTTGTTGGCTCCCTGGTCCTGCAGTTCCAGCATAATCTCGACCAGACGCTCAGGCGAAATCTCAAGGCCAAAATTGCCGGTCGAGATCTCGTGGTTCTGGCAGTAGATACATTTAAGCGAGCAGCCGCTAAAGAAGATCGTGCCCGAACCGGCCTCGCCCGAGATAGGCGGCTCCTCCCACATATGAAGCGCCGCGCGGGCCACCCTGAGCGTGTCGTTAGCACCGCATACGCCGCGCACGCCCTCATCGCGCGCCGCACCGCAACGGCGGGGACACAAATGGCAGGCGGGCGAAAAAAGTTCGGTCAACGACGTCGGCATAAAAACATGCTCCAAAACAACGATTCAGCAGCTCAAACGTAAAGGGCCAGGCCGCGTAGACGGCTCGAGCCCCAAGGCGCCGTAATCGTCCGACACGATTTTTGTAATGTCAAGACTGGAATCGATAAAGTGCCGCTTTATGATGTAGGTATTCCGCCCCCCGCGGAGCAACTGGGTGAACCGTCGCGTTTATTTAGGGAGCCCACACAGTCGTACCTAGTACAGGTATCCTTCGTTGTTAAGGACGCTGGAACAGTCGATGAGGGCACCCACCTGTTTTAGGTGGGTTCATTTTCGTAACGTGGGGGGTGGTTTTCTTTTGCCGAAAATCACCATCACGGTTCATATGGATCCCCGTCGGCATCCCGACAAGCCATCGACAACATCCCAATATCTGGTAAGCGCGTGATTATCGCTGCGTGCAATTACATGCACCCCCCTTGGTCGAGTATTATGGTTCGGCTATGCCCTTTGCGCATGGCGTTCTTCTGACCTTTTCCTTCGACGCTTGGCGGTTTTTAGATTCATGGCTTCATCCCCGAGCTACATACCGTACCTATGCGTGGCAGCGGCGGCCTTTATCACGACCTTCCTCGCGGTGCCCCTGGTCAAGCGCTTGGCAATTAAGCTCGATGCCGTCGACTATCCTTCTAAGCGCCGCATCAACACAAAGCCCATCCCGCGTTTGGGCGGAACGGCGGTGTTTTTGGGCCTGGTCGTTGCCTGCATTGTGCAAATCCTAGGCACCTGGCACCTAGGCTGGCCACCCGTCCTGGTGCCGCACCCGCGCCTTCACATTAGCTATCCCATGCTGGCGCTCTCCTTTACCGTCATCTTTGCGACCGGCGCTATCGATGACGTCTTCCAACTCAAGCCCAAGCAAAAGCTGGCCGGGCAGGTCCTCGCCGCGCTCATCGCCTGTATCGGCGGCCTGCGGATCGGCGTCATCGTCAACCCGTTTGCCCCCGGCGAAATCATGCTCGGGTGGCTCGCCTACCCCATCACCGTAATCTATCTGGTGGCATTCACCAACATCATTAACCTCATCGACGGCCTCGACGGCTTGGCCACGGGCATCTGCGGCATCGCCTCGTTCACCATGTTTTCGATGGCCGTTCTCTCGGGCCGCATCGACGCCGCCGCGCTCTCCATTGCGCTCTTTGGCGCCTGCCTGGCCTTTTTGCGCTACAACTTCAACCCCGCAAGCATCTTCTTGGGCGACTCGGGGTCGCTGCTTCTGGGCTTTGCACTGGGCTCCATCTCGCTGCTCAACGTGAGCCGCACCGCCGCGCTCACCTCGCTTATCATCCCGCTCATCGTTGCCGGCGTGCCCATCATCGACACGTTTAGCGCCATCGTGCGCCGCAGGCGCGCCCACATTAGCATTGGGCAGGCCGACAAGGGCCACATCCACCACCGCCTAATCCAAGAAGGCTACAACCAAAAACAGGCCGTGCTGCTCATCTATGCCTGGTGCATCATGCTTTCGGCCGGCGCCGCCGCGATTAACCAGGTCGAAGTGCCCATGCGTGTGCTCATCTTTACCGTGCTCGCCATTGGCTCGGCGGCCTTCGCCAAGCACCTGCACCTGTTTGAACCCGTGCTACGCCACCATTACAACAAGCGCACGCACGAGGACGAGCTCGTCACCCCCGACGACCCCGCCTTTAAGCAGGAGGAGCAGGCAGCCGAGGAGCGCAAAGAAGAGCGCCACCACAAGCTCTAGGGCAAGCTGCCGAGGATGTGCCAAGGCACCGTTGGCCAAGCGCGGCCGCGCCGCGCCCATCGCACAAGCCGCACCACGCGCGTCCCTCTCCCGCCCTCGCCTACTTACGCACCGCCCCTCCAATAAACGCGTTATCATCTTGACCCATGAACATACGTTAGGAGCAATCATGCCAAACGAGAACAGCTACGAAGTCGCGCTGCAAAAGAGCAACGCCATTCGCGAGGGCCTGACCAAAACGCCCGAGAAGTTCACCATGCTCACCGGCGACCGCCCCACCGGCCGTCTGCACCTGGGCCACTACTTCGGTACCCTCAAGGGCCGTGTTGAGCTGCAGAACATGGGCGCCAAGACCAACGTGCTCATCGCCGACTACCAGGTCATCACTGACCGCGACACGACCGAGCACATCCAGGACAACGTGTACAACATGGTCATGGACTACCTTGCCTGCGGCATCGATCCCGACAAGACCATGATCTACGCGCACTCCGCCGTGCCCGCCGCCAACCAGCTCATGCTGCCGTTCCTGTCGCTGGTCTCCGAGGCCGAGCTGGCGCGCAACCCCACCGTCAAGGCCGAGATGGAGGCCTCGGGCCACGAGCTCACCGGCCTTCTGCTCACCTACCCGGTGCATCAGGCCTGCGACATCCTGTTCTGCAAGGGCAACGTCGTGCCCGTCGGCCGCGACCAGCTGCCGCACATCGAGCTCACCCGCACCATCGCCCGCCGCTTTAACAACCGCTACGGCAAGGTGTTCCCCGAGGTCGACGCGCTGCTGTCCGAGACCCCGCTGCTGCCGGGCCTGGACGGTCGCAAGATGAGCAAGAGCTACGGCAACGCCATCAACATCTCGATGACCGCCGAGGAAACGGCCAAACGCATCAAGAAGAGCCAGACCGACTCCGAGCGCATGATCACGTTCGATCCCGAGAACCGCCCCGGCGTGTCTGGCCTGCTTTCAACAGCCGCCATCTGCACCGGCCGTTCCGAAGTCGAGATTGCCGAGGAGATTGGCATGGGCGGCTCCGGCCAGCTCAAGAAGTACGTGACCGAGGCCGTCAACGAGTACTTCGCACCTATCCGCGAGCGTCGCCAGCGCTACGAGAACGATCTGGACTATGTGAAGGACGTCCTGCATGAGGGCAACCGTCGCGCCAATGAGATCGCCGAGCAGACCCTGGCCGAGGTTCAGGACGCCATGGGCATGGTGTACTAGACCGATTTGCTGGCTTGAGCTTTCGATTGCTTTAGGGCGGGCGCTACGGCGTCCGCCTTTTTTGGAGCCGGACCGCTTCAGCTCCATCCATCACACTCTCCCGACAAACAGGAACAGGCCCGCCGGCAGTTAGCTGCCAGCGGGCCTGTTCCCGAAGTACACCGTTGAATCGCACAGAGGGGAGGGATGCGAATCAAACTCAACAGGGCAGGCTTTTTCATCGCCTATTGCCTGCTCCGTTGCTGAAACCAATATAGTTCACCGTGGCTTACTTTCTAGCGTCAAACTACCCCAACATACCTTCTCCATAAGTTAGCCCAGGTAAACCTGCAACGGAAAGCCACCACAAAGGGGACAGGCACCTTTGTGGTGGCTTTGACCACGGCAGAGCTGTTAGAGTCCAGCAGGCCAACGACAGGCGGCCAGATCAACATGCATGGGATCGGCAAACGTCACGCCCTCCCCCATTAAGAGCTCGCGCTGAGCATCGGGGCCGCCAAAGGCAAAGCCCTCACAGATACGGCCGTCGGCAAACACCACGCGATGACAGGGAATTTGGCCAGGGCGCGGATTACTATGAAGGGCATACCCCACGTACCGCGCACTTCGTGGACGACCGGCAAGCAGTGCCACCTGACCATACGTGGCGACCATCCCCTCGGGGATCTGCTCGACCACCCCGTACACCCGATCAAAAAAGCCCTCAGACGCCATTGCTCGCTCCCTTCCACCCGGAAAAGCATAAACCATCACAAAGGGGACAGGCACCTTTGTGATGGTTTATGGCAGGTCGGTTAGTTGGCGGGCTGGAAGAAGGCTACTGCCACGGCGCCGGGGCCAACGTGGGTTCCGATGGTGGCGCCGATGGTGTGAACGGGCAGTTCGCCCTCGGTGTGACCAGCCCACAGTGCCGCGCTGTCCTCGATATACTTCTTGAGCACCGCATCCGAAAGGCCCGTATAGCCGAGCGCCAGCGGCATGGAAAAGTCGATGCCGCCCGCCTTTTCGACCTTTTGGTTCAGCAGGTTGCGGCCGTTCTTGGAACCGCGCGCCTTGCCCAGCTGCACGATCAGACCGTCCTCGACAGCCACCACGGGCTTCACGTTGAGCAGCGTGCCCACGGCGCCGGCCGCAGCAGACAGACGACCGCCGCGCACCAGGTACTCCAGCGTCTCGAGCAGGCCGATAACCACCACACGGTCGCGCACGGCCTCGACAGCCGCCGCGATCTGAGATGCACTGCGGCCCTCGTCCACCAAGCGCAGCGCATACTCGACCAGGACGCGCTCGCCCAGGGTGACGTTGTTGCTGTCTACCACGAACACGTCGCCACCTGGCGCCTCGGCAAGTGCGGTACGGGCACTCTGATTGGTGCCTGATAGCTTAGCGCCCACGGTAATAATCACAGCCTCGTCGCCGGCCTCACGTGCTTCGGCAATCGCCTGCGAAAACGCGTACGGGTTGACTTGGCCGGTCTTGGGCAGCTCGTCGCGCTCCACAAGCATCTCGTAAAAGCGCTGGTGATCGATGTCGACGCCATCCATATACACATCGGTGCCAAAGGTGACGGACAGCGGCAGAACACGCAGAGCGGGGTGCTCGGCCGGCGACATATCGCTTGCGGAATCGGTAATAATGCGGACGGACATAGCGAATCCTTTCTTGCGCAGGTCCCGCGCAGGGAATTTTGACAGCAAGGCCCCGGCACGGTATACGCACTCAAACAGGACTATGCAGTTGTTAATTGGAAGCAAAAGCCTTGGCGGCCCTACAGCTCGCGCAGGGTGTTGAGAATCGTGCGCAGCGACGCATACATCTGCTCGCGCTGCTCCACACCCATAGCCTTACCGGTGGTATCGAGCACTTCGTGGATGATGCGGTCGGCCTCGCTCATGCTCTCGCCACCCAGAGCGGTCAGGCGCACCGGAGCACGATACTTAACGGCGGCATCGCCCGAATCGTCGACCTCGACGTAGCCGCCCTCCTCCAGATGCGCGAGCGTACGCGAGACGGCGGCGCGGGTCACGCCTGCCATGCGAGCCAGGTCAGCACCAGTCAGGCCGTCCTTGCTGCGCTCAAGATAGTAAAGGCACATAACGTCGGAGCCCTTGAGGCCCAGCCTTGCGCCCTCGGATGTCTTAATGCGCTGAATCTCCTTGTAGAGCCCGCTGATCAGTCCGACAAAGTCCTCGAAACGTGTCTCGTCGTTCTGCTGCATGAGAGACGACCGCCTTTCGCTTGCATAATGCTTATGGGTAAACATCTTAACCGTACCCAGCGGCCGCCAGCCCTGCACGACCTATTTGTTGACCCATCAACATAAAAACCACCACAAAGGACAGGTACCTTTGTGGTGGTTTTGGGCATCAATAGGTTCTAGGCGCCGCTACAGGTCCACACAGGGATTGTCGCGGGTCACAAGCGTCTTAACGACAACCGTCGCCCCCAAATACCGCTCGAGCAGATCGGCAAGACGGTCGATGGCGGCCTGGCAGTCCTCCATTCGCTCGGGCTCCACGCACTCAATCGCCAGGAACGCGTCGGTCGAATCGTCGGACAGGGCCGTTCGAACGCCGTCGCGCCAGTTCCAGCAGCGGCACACGGCGCCCGCATCATCGATGTAGGCGAGCTCGCCGGGAAGCGTCGGGTCACCTGTCTCCTCGCCAAGCGGCAGAAACGCATCGCCACCGTCGGTCACCGCCAACCGCAGATCGCCCTCAATAGCATGTAGGTCCTCGCCTCCCACGGGCAGCGCATAGGTCAGCGACACCGTGTTGTAGATGTCCACCGCGGGCGTAATGTGGCCCACAGGCTTGCCCTTAAGCACGCGCTTGAGCAAGTTCTCGATCGAGCAGCGGGCGCCCTTTTTAGTCTTGAACAGACGGTACGCGTCGCGCCATGCCTTGACCGGCGCGTTCTCGCTGATGGTATCGCTAGTCAGGTGGCGCTCCGCATCGATGTTGGCGCGGTCAAGCAGCGCGGCGATCGCATCCACGTCCTCCTGGGGAATCTGAGCCGCGGGCTTCATGCCCTTTACGACCACAACGCCGATAGCCGCCTGCGGAAATAGTTCCCAGAATGAATCCTCGGCAATAAAGCTCTTCATACGCTCTCCCTTCATTGTGCGCGCCCGAGTGAGGGCGCCTAAACAAAAAGCGCCCTTACAACGGCCACCTTCAAAGTCCTACGGTGCCGCCACAAGAGCGCTTACGCTGTCCCCATCCGGAGAAGGGGACGATATGTCAGGCGTATTGTAACCCGAGCCATCCACGCGAGCAAAACCACCACAAAGGCGCCTGTCCCCTTTGTGGTGGATATGGACTCACAGCGAAGCTAGTGGCGAAGTCCCAGCAGCCCGCGGCCGCGATGACGGGCGTCGGCGTGTACTTGAGCGTGCGGACCGGCGGCCTTGACGGACTCGGGCAGGTGCGAGTACTTCTTCTCGAAGTTCTCCTCGAACATCACCGCCAGGTTGTGCGCTGCCTCGTCGTAGCGCGCGGTGCTCTGCCAGTACTGGCGCGGCACCAGAATGCCGTCGGGCACACCGTGGCACGTGGTGGGAATGTCGACGTTAAAAATATCGTCGTGCAAGAACTCGCTGTCCTCGATGGTACCGTCGAGGGCGCGGGCCACCAGGGCGCGCGTGTAGGCAAGCTCGATGCGATGACCCACGCCGTAGCCGCCGCCGATCCAGCCGGTGTTGACCAGGTACACACGCGTGCGGCCGTCGGCAATGCGCTCGCCGAGCATCTTGGCGTAAACCATGGGGTCGAGTGGCATAAACGGCTCGCCGAACAGCGAAGAGAACGTGGGCGTGGGCTCGGTGACGCCGACCTCGGTGCCGGGGATCTTGGCGGTGAAGCCCGTCACAAAGTGGTACATGGCGACATCGGCCGTCAGGCGTGAGATGGGCGGCAACACACCAAAGGCGTCGCAGGTCAAAAACAGCACGACGCTCGGAGTGGTGCCCATGCCCTTGGTCCACGCGTTGGGGATATGCTCAACGGGATAGGCCACGCGCGTGTTATGCGTGATCGAGACGTCATCGTAGTTGGGCTTGCGATTCTCGTCGAGCACCACGTTTTCGCAAATGGCGCCAAAACGGACGGCGTTGAAGATCTCAGGCTCGTGGAACGCGTCCAGGCCCTCGCACTTGGCGTAGCAGCCGCCCTCGATGTTAAAGATGCCCATATCGGACCAACCGTGCTCGTCGTCGCCGATCAGCAGGCGCGTGGGGTTGGCCGAAAGCGTGGTCTTGCCGGTGCCCGACAGGCCAAAGAACACGGCGGTCTCATGCGTGACGGGATCCATGCTAGCCGAGCAGTGCATGGGCAGCACGTCGTCCTCGACGGGCAGCAAATAATTCATAACGCTAAAGATCGACTTTTTAATCTCGCCGGAGTAGCCGGTGCCGGCGACCAGAATCACGCGTTCCTGGAAATTGATGACCACGGCGGCGCTGGAGTTGAGGCCCTTGATGGCAGGGTCGCACTGGTAACCGGGCGCTGCGAGCACGCAGAAGTCGGGCTCGCCGGTGCGCGCGATTTCGCGGGCGAGCGGGCGGGCGAGCATCTGCTTAATAAAGAGTGCCTGGCTGGCACGCTCGCAGGCAACGAGCAGGCGACGCGTGTGGTTGCGGTCGGCGCCCGCCATGCCGCGGGTGACGAACACGTCGCGCTCGTTGAGATAGTCGACGATGCCGGCCTTGATGGCCTCATAGCTCTCGACGGACAGCGGGCGGTTGACGGCGCCCCAGGCAATTTTGTCGTGGACATCGGGGGTGTCGACGATAAAGCGGTCATTGGGGGAACGGCCGGTGCGCTCCCCCGTCTCGATCACCAGCGCGCCGTTGGATGCCATGCGGCCTTCTTCGCGGCGGATAGCGTGCTCGACGAGCTCCGCGGCGGGTAGATCGACCAGCAGACGGGGCTGATTCTCGGCGGGATCTTCGACCAGCGTAATACCAAAGTTGGACAAAACATCTGCAGGGGTAACACCAGGCATGGGGCCTCCTTTAAAAACGCGACACGTGGACGCGACGCGCACTTTACTCACGTAAAGCTCGTTGTACCCGATATGCAAAAACGTTTTTGCGGCAACGGCGAAGCGCCCGCCCAACGGTCAAAAATCGCACGCAAGCGGCCTAGTCATTGGAGACGTTCTTGAACAGGCAACATTCAAGGAGTGTCCCCGAATGCCGGCACTTAGGGACGTTCCCAAAGTGCCGGCACATAAGGAACGTCCCTAAGTGCCGACTATAGTGGCAGGCCTTGTCCGAGCATGGCGATGGCGCTCATGAGGACCAGCATGCCGGCGGCGTAGGGCAGCACGGCGCTCAGGAGTTCGGCGTCCTTGCCGCGCACGCGTACGGCGGCAAGACCAATGGCGAGCGTCTGCGGCGAAATCATCTTACCGGCAGCAACGCCAAGCGCATTCAGCGCGACCATCCAGTAGTCGCTCACACCCAGCGCTGTAGCAGCCTGGCTCTGGATGGGGCCAAACAGCATGCCTGAGGACGTGCCCGAACCGGTCACGAACGCACCGACGGCGCCGATCCACGGAGCCAGAATCGGGTACAGGCCGCCAGCGACCGCAATGCAAAACGCGCTGATCGAAGAAATCATGCCCGCATAGCCCATCACCTTGGCGCAACCCAGCACCGAAAGCATGGTAATGACTGTCGGCATCATCTGCTTGACGGTCGCGGCCAGCACCTCACCCATCAAGCGCGGCGAAGCGCCCTGAATGGCACCGCCGACAAACGCAGCCAGGAAAATCCAAACACCCGGCGTGTTGATCCACGAAAACGTAAGCGTGCCGGGGTTCTCGCCGCAATACACCTGCACGTGACTCGCAAACGGCGCGAGCGCGGCGTGCACGACGGGCACCAGGTTGGAGGTACCCAACAGCAGCACAAAAATCAGGATGAAGCACGACCAGGCAGAAAGCGCCGACTTAGCGGTGAGCTGTTCGCCGGCCTCGATATTCATGTGAAAGCGTGCGTCCAGATGCCCCGACTTCTCGGCACGCATAGCAAGCGCAGCTGTCAGCCCGAGCGAAACGATAGAACCGACGACGACGGCAAGCTCGGGACCCACAAACCTAGCAACGACCAGAGCCGCACCGGCAAAGGACACGCCGGAGAGCACGGCGATGCCCGCCGCGCCACGTAGGCGCTCGGCAACGCCTGCAACGTTGCCCTGGTCCTCGGCAACACGACCAGCAACCAGTACGATAAACAGCGGCATCATCACAAAGAAAGGCGCCAACTGCACCAGCTGAACGGTCGCCAGGTGCAGGGAATCCAGACCCACCAAGTCGGCAACGGACACCGTGGGGATGCCGATGGAGCCGTAGGGTGTGGGTACGCCGTTGGCCAGCAGGCAGATGAGCACGGCGGGCACGGCCTCAAAACCCAGGCCCGCGAGCATGCCGGCAGGAATGGCGACGGCAGTGCCAAAACCGGCCATGCCCTCCATAAAACCACCGAAGCACCAGGCCACGAGCAGCGCCAGCAGACGGCGGTCGCTGCTGATGGAGGTGATCATGCTGCCGATCACGTCCATGGCGCCCGTGCGAACGCACAGGTTATACGTGAATACCGCGGCGATGATCACCAGGACGATGGGCCACAGAGCCATCAAAAAGCCTTCAAGCGAGGCGGTCGCGATCTGCGCTGCCGGCAGGTGCCACCATGCGAAGGCAAGCACGCACGAAAGGACAAACGATCCGATAGCGGCCTTCCAAGCTGGCCATTTAAAGCACAGCAGCATCACGACCAGCCAAATAATCGGCACAAGAGCCAGTAAGAATGCGGCGACGTCCATAGGTAGAAGCTCCTTGGTGCCGCGTGGGCGGCATCGGGGGGTGTTCCTATAGTTTTGTCAACTGGGAAATGCTCTCCGTGCGACCGAATCGCGGCATGCTGACGCCAAGCCATTAGGCCGGTGGGCTTCAGTC
>CABRCR010000075.1:0-34221 GCA_902469435.1 uncultured Collinsella sp.
ACCTGTTGTTGTGGTGATTTCAGATTCTAGGACGAAGGCCGTTCTTCGTTAAACGGGCGCTGGGGCGTCACCCTTACACCAACATTTTCGACGCGATCAAGCGCGGAAGGCCAAGGGCATGCCCGTGATGGTCTATGAGGTCAGGCACGATTTTGAGGCCTTAAAGCCGGCTGCGACGTGATAGTGGCCAACCGCTGGAACGACGAGCTCGCGGACGTGGCAGACAGGGTGAACATGAGAAATCTGTTTAAGAAGGGTTAGTCATCATATGGCTTCTATAAGGCGACCTGTTATTAGCCGCGTGGATGAAGAGCCGACTTCATTTGCGATTCAGTCTGCTTTCGATAGAAATTCGCTAAGCAGAAAGGAAGATATTGCCATTTTCCTAAAAATGTTACTCATGGTTAAACCACCTTATACTTTTATAGTGGATTCACCTTAGGGAACGGGTAAGACTTTTTTCGTAAAACAAATTGAATGGATTCTTAAAAGTCTCAATCCGGCTTTTGGTGCTAATTGCATTGAATTGGGTTCTCAATTCAATGAGATATTGAAAGATGACGATATTTGCCATTTTGTTCCTTTGTATTTTAATGCATGGGAGAACGATCATTTTGAAGATCCGATTCTTCCTCTCCTGGCCTCCTTTTCCGAATCTATTGATGAGAGTTGCGTAGACACATCATTAAATATTCCGCTGTTAATTTCAGAAATCATCAACTGTTTTCTTGCAATTCACAATATTGATATTGATATTAAAAATCTATCCAACTGTTTCGATGAAAAGGATTTTCTAGAAGATTATAGGGCACGGACTGAGCTACGACAGAAGTTAAATCGGCTTATATCGAGTTTAATACCGAGAGTTGCAAGATATGCCATTCTATTTATCGACGATTTAGATCGCTGTAGGCCTGAATTTGCTATTCGTTTTTTAGAGCAGACAAAAGCCATTTTTCAACTTCCAAATGTAATCGTTGTTTATTCCACGGATATTGTCCAGCTTTCCCGTTCACTTGAAGGGGTCTATGGTTCTCATTTTGCTGGCAGGGCCTATCTAGAACGTTTCTATGATAAGCGTATAGAGCTTCAACGCATTATGCCTTTGGATTACTTAGAGTTTAAGGGGCTAAGAGTTAACAGGGGTCATCCGTTTATCGATATAGTCGGAGAATTACTTGACTATAAAAACGCATCTTGTCGTGCTTTAAACAGATTGTTCGATCAAATTAGATCCATTTTTGAATTCATATATATATCACCCTTTTATTCCTATAGAACCGCAGAAGTCTTTCCGAAGTTCGCGCTTCTTCCGGTTTTGATAGTGCTCTCTTATTATGAACCCGAACAATGGTATGAGGTTAAATGCGGCCGCTCATTCTCTTGTGTTTACGATTTGGCGAGCCATAGTGAACGTTTTATAAACCAACTAGATTCTTCGATTATTGAAATTAATGGATCCACGTCGAACGAATCTCTTATTTCAGAGAAGAGTCGTCGAGCTTTTGTAGAGGGGGTATGCGCTTTAATTTATATCGGAAAATTAAATGACCCTCGAGTTGAAGCTGTCAATAAAGGGCCCTTTCTGTTCGCAAATACTTTCGCGGATGTCTTTTTCACCCTAAGGGTGCAAGACTAACTCTTAGATTTGAATCTGAAGACCGCTCCATTATTCCTTTTCAATTGAGCAGTCGTTATTTTTTGAATCAGGATCGTATTTGTCTATTCATTTTTGAACGACAAGGCCGATGTGGCGTTGTCCGCGCGTTTGTACCGCTCGATCGCGCCATTTGGGGATAAAGTTGCCGGTACTGGGCTTCGGGATGTGTAGCGTCACCGTGCCGACGCAGGTGGCGGGGCCGCGTTCACAGTATTCGTTGCGGCTGTTCGCCCCTTCGCCCCTTCGCCGCAGAGCCGTTAGATTTCGGAGTCCATCACGGCGTTTACGAGCTGCTCGGCGAGTCGCCTGAGCAACTCCTGCATGTTGATGGCGTCATCGTCGAACCGGGGAAATGGCAAGCATGTCCGGCGTCGGGCCTGATAAGATTCCCATAGTAGCCTTCGTCCTAGAACCTGTTCTTGTGGTGATTTAGATTCTAGGACGAAGGCCGTATTCGTTAAACGGACGCTAGGGTGTCATCCTTTCATAAACATTTTCGACGCGATCCTTGTTGACTAATGCAAATTTATGTTCGCAGGCAAATACGATTTTATGTCGATGCGTTTGATCAGCAATCTTTGTTCTAGAAGAAGCTTATGCATTAGGTTTTTGCCGTGATCTTTATTGTCGAGAGTGCTTCCGTATTCAATTAGTAGGTGCGATATGCGTGAATACAATTCTTCACGAATTGCCTGTTCATCAACTGAATCATCTGGTTTATTTGGATAGTTCTTATAGAGAAATACAAGCTTTGTTTCCCCTCCGTAAAGATTGACAGTATCAAAAATGGATTGGAAGTAAGAATAATCTGCACGAGAAAGAGAATGCCCAAAAACTTTGATGTAACTGGTATCGCAGTCACAGAGTTTTACGGTCCCGTTATCGTAGGGCTCTAAAGACATAAGCCTATATGTTTTTGTAAACGGCAGCGCCGGGTCATCTTCAACGACGTCTTTTCCGTCGATGCCGAAAATGGCTTCTGTCCCGTCTATTGAGCCATGAATATTCCGAGCATCAACAATTCCCAATCTCGGATCCTCCGGTTTAAAGGGGGTCGTATAGTTAAAGTTAAGGATGGAAGATTCATAATTCTTTTGCTTGGATTCTTTAATGCAGGCATCACGTATGGCTGAAAAATACACTGCGGCATTTTCTCTATAATCTTCGTTTTCCTCTACTTGCTCCTCGAGATATCTCGCAAAATTGCGCTCATATTCTTTTAGCGAAGATAGGAGGTAGCTTGTAAGTTCCGCCTGTGAAACATCTTCTTTTCCGAGTCGAGTCGACACAAATTTGTATAAATCGTCTTTTGGCCGCGGGAATGGAATTGTGCTAGATAGATCAATGGCCAAACCCGTAACGCTAAACATTCTGTCTAGCCTTGAGCCCAATCCGTCTTCTTGGAAGACGTATGCAGAGATAAGACTTTCTATATCGCACCATAAAGGGTCGTCTTGTCCTTTTTCAGCAAGTATTATATCCCAAGCATTTCTTTCGTCCTCAGGAATCGATTCAACTGAGCATGACCCGCTCGTCCTATTGCTGTAAAAGTCAGAGAACCTGGACTTCAATCCGCAGGTCAAATCGAAACCATTTCCAAGAATTATTAGTTGGTGCATTTTAAATTCCTTTCACGTATGAATTTCTTCATTTGGCTTCCTAGGTTTTACCCAGATATATACGCATTGCTTCTTCCACATCATCTCTTGGAATCCGACGCTTGAGCACGGCTGGGCGACGAATGCCTTCGTGGCTACGTCCGATATGGAATCCGCCATGCCTGTTGTTGCATCGACATGACACAATATCTATTCAGCGATTTGATAAGGATTGACAAGTCGGATGTAAACAATGAACGATTGTCACGCCATCTGCATCTTTAGTACACTTAAGATGGAAATTGGTCGTAGGGCGCGACCAACGCAACAAAAAGAAAGCCTACTGAGAAGATTTTGGTCGTAGGGCGCGACCAACGGGATCAAAAGAATGCCCATCGAGAAGATGTCTTCACTCTCTTTGGGTTGGAGGCATTTTTCTCTTGGAGGGTGGGCGTGAATTCCTAAATTGTGTTCTTATGTGTCTCGTTTTACGCAGATCATCCGAACCCTCTTATGTGTCAATCGCTCCTCCTTTCACCGACTGGCAAAACGATTTACGCCTAATTTCGGGATTCGTTTACAGGCAATTCGTTCGCTACTTGGCTTATCTCGCTACACTAATAGCTGCTGCTACCAGGCAATTTGCTGGTGCTGCTTCCATTGGCTCCTGCGAAGATCGGAGCGGGTATGTTTGCTGCCGAGTCCTACACCAGCCGTCATTTCATTGCGATTGTTGCCATGGCCTGCCTATGCGTTTTGCTGGGCCGGCCTTCTTATGCCGCGGGCGCGGAGAGCCTCATCATCGCGGGCGCGACGTACTACGAGCCGGGCGCGTCGGGCCCCGGCTGGGTCTGGACCGATGCCGACCACCTGGAGCTCAACGGCTACGCGGGCGAGGCCATCGGCGCCGAAGGCGACCTGGTGCTGACGCTTGCCGGGCAAAACTCCGTGACGGAGTCGCATGCGCCCGATGCGGACATCACGCTGTGCGGCATAGAGGTGTGGGGCAACCTGACGCTTCGCGGCACCGGGACACTGAAGGCGACGGGCTCGCAGTGCGGGATCCACGTCTCGCAGGCGCTCGTGGTGGACGGCTGCACCGTCGATGCCCGGGCGGACGGGGCCGATATCACGGACGAGGCGGTCGCCGGCGTGATTGCAGGCGACATGGCCGTGCGCGGCGGCGGACGCGTCGTTGCCGCGGGCGCCGGGTCCGGAGCGGGCGTGCGCGCTTACGGTGCGTATCTGCAGGACGCGGGCCTTGGCGATGGCGTGGCCGGCTGTCGACTTTCCGTCGACGCCTCGCGGCTCGTTGCGGCCGGTGCCGACGGCGGCGTTGCGTGCTTGGGCGGGTCGCTTGTGTCCGCGCGATTTGTGACGCCTGCTGGCGGCTCCTTTGGTGCTGGTGGCGTGGTGGATGCCGGCGGTGCGGTGGCTGCGCATGTGGTGGTTGAGCCCGATGCCGCCACGCCTCCGGCGGTGGAGACCGACAGGAGCGAGGTGCCTGGCGATAGCGCGGACAAGTCTCCCGCCGATGCTTACCCCGCTGCCGAAGAGCCCACCACGGGACCCACGGCAAATCTCTCGCTGAAACCCGCGGCCACGACAACCAAGACAACAACGACAGTAACCAAGACCACGGTATCCACGTCCTCCAAGCCCAAGGCTGCCACCGCAACAACTGCGGCACTCCCCAAGACCGGCGACAGCAACTGGATTGCAGCATCCGTGGCGCTCTTCCTGCTAGGAACAGTACTTCTAGCTGCCGCACATCGCTGCTGAGGCGGCACGACGCATCTGGCTGCAATACAAAAACACTGTTGAAGTTATGAGAGCAACGCTTCCGGATAGGGAGCGTTGCTATTTTCGTGCATGCAACATCTAACGTGCTAGTCATATGCGTTTTCGCGCTGGGAATGGAGCCGAGTGCCTTTCTTTAAAATATGATCACCCCAATACCTTTCCTCCGGACCGGCGCTAACTTGCACTATTTGGTGCTGTGAGATTCTGAGACGAATGGGCGGCACTCGCACTTGCTTGGGGATCATTGAGGGAGCCGTCGGATGAAGTTGACATCAAGGGCGGAAGCCGCTGTCATCGAGGCTATCAGCAATGACGCTAGAGGCCGATAAGTATCTAACCCGCATCGAGGGATGGGATTAACATAGGGACGAAGGAGTTTTGCTTGAGAGGTTCATATAACCGGCCCATCGACCAAGAGGGGCAATGGGGCCATCTGATATCAACGTTGGGCGATATGCAATTCGCCTGGACAGCATAAGAGGTGCAATTGGAACGCATAGTCACGAAGCCAACCAGAATCGATCTGCATATCCATTCTGCTGCAAGTATCGCCACTAAGGACAAAGGTAAGAAGGAACTTGCCGACTGCGATAAAGACCATGTTGATGCGCTGCTTCGCGGTTTGAAGGCGCATGACATCAACATGTGCGCAATCACCGACCACGACTGCTTCGACAAAGACCTCTACTACGCTTTGAAAGAGAGGGAGGGGGATGGTTGCCTGAACAAAGTGCTTCCTGGTATTGAGTTCAGCGTATCCATTCGCGCCGGTGGCAAGAAGCCGACCGTCGTCCATATCGTTGCCATCTTCGATGACCGGCACCCCGATCTAATCGACGGCATCGCAGAGGTCGTCTGTGATGAGAATGGGAAACCGCGCTACGACGATCTTAATATTGGCGCTTTCACCGAAGACGGTTTCACCAAGGTCTTGAGGGACATCGGCCTCAACGCCGTCCTCATCGGACACGAGAAATCGGCCGGTCAGGAAGCGAAGCGGGACGTGAGCAGTCTCGGCGCGAATTGCGCCAGCGAAGTGATTTTGACCGAGTTTGTCGACGCGGTCGAAATTCGCAACAAGCGGCGAGAACTCGACATCAAGAGACTCATCGAGACCTATCCCAAAGATGCCGTTCCGTTTGTTGTCGGGAGCGATTGTCATGATTGGGCGACCTATCCAGGGAAAGAAGGCGGTGAGATTTCGTTCTCCAGCCTGAAATGCCTGCCGACTTTCGAAGGTCTGCTCATGGCAATCACCGACCCCTCGAGAATCAAGGTCGGCGACTGCTCGTTCTTCAGCGCCAGCTCCTCGAAGCTCGACTCGCTTGAACTCTCAATTGACGGCAAGTGCTTTGACATACCGCTTTCGCCCGGAATCAACGCGATTATCGGCGACAACTCCATAGGCAAGTCGATGATGATTCACCGCATAACCGGTTGCCGGCATGTAGGCGATTCCAAGTTGGTCGACGGATACGAGGCCTATTGCGCGAAAGAGGGCATAAGCGTCGATACTCTTCTCCCAGATGCGGCTGAGTTCAAGTTTGACGACCAAGACAGCGTTCGTAAAACCCTCGAAGAGCTGCATTCGGGGCAGGGGCAAGACGATTATTTCGGTAAGTATTTTCAATCCCACGTTGATGTCAGCTCAATCAAAGAGTCGCTCAAGCGCTTCTTTGACGAGTGCGTTGTCGCCCTAGAGTCGAAAGCGCGCTTCAACGATGCACGCCGTCGACTTGATAAGCATGAGGTGGTTTTGCGGGACCTGCCAAAGTCTGAGAAGCTTACCATCTCCCGATTTTCGAAGACGATCTCTTTTAAGGACATCGATGATCTCTGCTCTAAATTGCTCTCCTGCAGGAGCGATCTTGCCAACGCAATAATAGATTACTCGAAACTTTTCAAAGAGATGGGGCTTGAAGCCGCCGAGGCCCATGCCGATGCAATGGAGGCGATGGATAGGCTTCTCAAACTTCTCGAGAAGCAAAGGCTGGTCTACAAACGCAATGACGCGAAAACCCAAGCAGTCAAGGACGCCGCGAGCGAGGAACGCAGAGTTCTTTCGAAGAGAAAGACTGACGAGCAAAAAACTATCGATGATTATTCGGCGACCCTTGACGAGGTCTCTGCGAAAATTGCCAACGCAGTGTTGCTTGCCGCAAAGCGCTGCGACAGGAAGCTCGAGTATGCCGTTCCTGTTGACATTAGGGTTCCCAATCCTATGGGGAAATTCATATTTGTCTCCGAACTCACTTCTGGTAGTACCGACATAAGCTACTGCAATGAGGTCTTTAGGGAGGTGTTTAACAAGCCTAAGCTATCGCTTCTGCTGAATGGCATTCAGTCCGAGACTGAGCTGACTACGGAGGAAATAGCTGCAGCGGTAACAGGTGAAAAACCTTCCATGGCGACGTGCTACGATCAGATTCGCAACAAGCTTCATGCGGTGGTTGACCGCGTAACCGAGAGAAGGAAAATCACCAACAAGTCCATAGGCATCGACGCCGAACCGTCGCCTGGCCTGTACGGGACCCTGTACTTCGACCTTTTGGCGGAGGAGGACACTAAATCAGGGGTCTACATTATCGACCAGCCGGAGGATCAAATCTCGCAAGTAGCGATTAAGGAACACGTCCTCGGTGCCTTTAAGAGGATGAGCGCCAACCGGCAGATACTGATGATCACGCACAACCCGCTCTTTGTCGTAAACCTCGACGTCGATAACGTCATTGTGCTCGCGCGCGGCCAAGATGGGGAAATTGACGTGAAGAGTGGGGCTTTGGAATACGAATGCGACGACTACAAGGTACTCGACCTTGTGGCCAAGACCGTTGAAGGAGGTGCTGAAGTTGTTAGGAAACGACTCAAACGCTATGGCTCAGAAGGCATATAAGGTCTGGCTGAAGGATGGGAAGATCGCGATCGAGGGTGTTGACGGCTTTTCCATTGATGTCGAAGACCCGAAGCTGAACGTAGGGAAGTTGTACTCGGCCCTTTTCGCTGGAATCGACGAACCTACGACGATTTCCCTCGAGCCCACGACTGAACTTAAACAGGATCGCAAAGCCTTCTCTTTCTTTGAAAGCTTGAAGAAGATCGTGGACGGCGCTTGCGAAAAGATGAATCCGGGTCTGGCTGATATCGCCAAGAAGGCCGAAGGGCTCGACGCCGACGACGAGGCAAAACTGAGTTGATGCCGAGCTGCTTGTTAGCGAAAGCTAAGGTCAATGGGGGCTTGTATGGATACTTCTGTTTGTGATAAGTTCGATTGGGCGCGAATACAAGTTAATTGTCTAGGTGAATCTGGATTTCTAGATATGTACGGTCAAGATTGAGCGGCCTAATTCAGGCCTAATTTAATCCTTCATATTTCGAAATCCCAATCATTTCCTCCGTTGCTTGGGTATACTTAAATCAGAAATTGGTCGTAGGGCGCGACCAACGGAATCAAAAGAAAGCCCACTGAGAAGATTTTGGTCGTAGGGCGCGACCAACGGAATCAAAAGAAAGCCCACTGAGAAGATGCCTTCAATCTCTTTGGGTTGGAGGCATTTTCTTTTTCGGAGGGTCTGCATGAATTCTAAAATCGTCTTTTTGACAAACTCCTTTTACCAAGATCATCCAAACCCGCCGTTTAAAGAGATGGAACAAAAGCAAAATCGTCCTTACATCGTCTTTTTGGTCGAAATCGAGGGACATACGTGGGCCATACCTTTTCGCTCGCATATTCGCCATGGGCACGCATTCTTTACCGATGCCGAAAACAAATGCGGGATTGATTATTCGAAAGACGTTGTTGTAGACAGGCCAGACTATATAGATCAACAGGTGCGTCCACACTTGCGCCAGAACGAATATGAAGCTCTCCGCGGAAATGAATTCGCAGTTCAAAAGGGATTTGAAAAATATATCAAGCTTTACAAGCGGGCTGTTCGATCGGGACATCCGCGCTATCAATCGCTTATCAAGTATTCTACGTTGCAGAATTATGATTTGTAGCCTAGTTGGAGCATAGTGGATTCAGGCTCTGCCGTATGCTCAAATCATATTCACACAATAATTTGAAGAAGGGACGCTGTGTGGAGGCCACAAAGCGTCCCTTCTTTTCCCTGCATGGCAGCCGGGGCCAGGCTCTCAGTGCGTCGGGCCTCGGCTGGGTCTGGACCGAAGCCGACCACCTGAAGCTTAACGGCTACGTTGCCCAAGACAAACACAACGACCAAGACTACGGTGACCAAGACCTCCAGGCCCAAGACCGCAACCGCAACCACTGCGACACTCCCCAAGACCGGCGACAGCAACTGGATCGTCGCGCCCTTAACGCTCTTCATTCTAGGAACAGCGCTCCTGGCTACCACATATCGCTGCTAAGGCCCCGTTAAAGCTAGACCAAGGGAGAGGTGAAGCAGCTATTGCAGAAGTCTTTAGCCTTCCACTAAATCAATTTCTTAGAGATTGGTGCCGTATCAGCCATCGCTGCGACGGCACTATTTTGTTCAGCTCGACTGTCTCTCGATCCATTACCGATGTTGAGCCTTACGACGGTTTTGATTTGATAGTAGTTCCTCATGGCATGACTCCAGTGATATAGGCAATTGGGTCCAAATGATGCTTTATAAACGGCAGTATTTGAATTGCAATTATCATATCGCTCTGGCAGATGCGTCGCATCGGCCCCTCCAAGGAGGCTCATCCCGATCGGAAAAGTCATCAGCGCTACTGGTCTTGTATTGGTAATTGTCAGTCTCTTTTCCGCTCTGTCATCGAGTGCGAACATATATGGTTCGCTTTCTTTTCTTTTCTTGCTCTTTGGCTTGTTCTTTTTTGTGGACGGGCTCCTTCTTGTTATTACAGCATTAAAGCAACAAGAAAAACTACTGGGGCTACGTCAATCGCTCCTAGAAGATGATCCTCAAATCGTCGCAAGCGCCGAAGAGTTTATGGCTCAGTGAAAGGCCCTGACACAGCAAGGCGAAATTACTGGCATCTTCATTGTCCATAATGCAACCAAAGATCTGTACTACGTAGGCCAAAGCGCAAAGGCAATTGATCGGGCGGCCATACAGTTTCTCGGTAGGGGCAATTGCGATGTGTATGCCGACTATAAATACGGCGACTCATTCAACGTGCGCATAGTCCCGCTGTCGGGAAGCGGCTATGAAAATCTCAATGAGCTCAAACGTGCAGCGATACAAGCACTCGAGACTGCTGATGAGGGGCTTTATTAAGGGCGAATGTTAGGATAAATGAAATGGCAAGCTCAAATAACACAGGCAACAACGAGGAATTAACGCCGTCCGTCGAAGAAACGCTTCTTAACGAATCCGGCTCGATTGCCAGAGTCAAATCGTTCTCATGGATCTGGTTTATCAACAAGGAACGAATACACGACATAGGGTTTATCAACAAGGAACGAATACACGACATAGGGTTTATCAACAAGGAACGAATACACGACATAGATCCCGTCCAATGCGGCAAATGGATGTTCTTCTTCTCTCCATTCAAAACCGCCCTCATGGACGACATTGTCGGTACCGCAGTTCTTGATGGCGTCGTCGTAGAGGCCAAATACTCCAATCCCGAAACGCTCATCGCGGCGGGCTCGAAACAAGGTGTCTGTTGCTTTTACTTAAACGGCAACGATAAAGAAAGCCATAAGAGGGTACTGAGCTACATGCTGGAAAACGGGTTGATCAGGAAGACAAAGACCGGAAAGCTTTATAACATTTCGTTCAAGTTCGACACTGAGACCTACTCAGGAAAGTACAAGGGGAGCGGCTTCTCTGGAAAGATAAAGCTCGCGGACTTCGTAGACCTGGAGACGGGAGAGTTTATCTTGGACAGCGGGGCGGATTAATGAACTCTGCTTATGCTAGGGATGACGGAACCGTTCGCGTAGCCGTCGAGCGTCCGGATGACTTTGGCTTTGACCATGCAGAATGCTTCTTGCCTGCGGTTAATTGGTTCAATGTCGAAGGTTTTTCTACTGACGATCTGGATTTTTTGACCGAGTTCGTTTGATCAAACGCCCCATTTATCTTCGAGCTTGCAGAACGGCAAAAAGCCGGATCGGCGGTTTCGGCGCTGGCCCCTGACGTTCTACTGTTGAACAGCAAATAACCCATGATTTCGCCTACCGACATATCCACCGCCGCCTCCCGCGTGCTTGCTCAATACGACGTCAGCAAAGCATATTTATTTGGCTTCTTTGCCCGAGGCGAGCAAACGCCTGATAGCGATATTGACTTGCGCCTAGTCTGCGGCAACACCATGACGTTCGGCACGCTGTACGAACTCTCCCATGAGCTCGAGAAGGAACTTAGACGATAGGTTGATATCGTCACCAACCCTCCAGAGCACATGCGCCCGGCTTTCCGCAAAAACATCGAACGGGAAGAGGTACGCCTTTATGTCTCAACATAAACGAAACGATGAGTTTACGGATGCAACCATACAGCCCTATCCGCCCAAAGAGCCTAACGCCGAAAGCCTACAGGCCATCCGCGAAGGGGATGCGTTCTTTGCCAGTGAAGAACCAGGCCGTTTCGACAACTCCGCCGACCTTATCAATGCGGCTCTAAATGCCCCTGAAATGTGAGAAAATTCATTCACCGAAGAGACAGTCGTCTTGGAGGTGCCAGATCGGCGAGGTACGTACCTCGCCATTTTTGACAACGGCGGATATTGGCACCATCCCGCTTCCTGGCATAGCCCGAGGGCTGACGAGCGCGACCGTGTGACTTCTGGGTATGCCTTGCAGCTCTTCCCATTCATTTGTATGCTTGACTTTGATTTTGGTCGTAAGGCGCGACCAACGGAATCAAAAGAAAGCCTACCGGGAAGATCTTGGTCGCAGAGCACGACCAACGCAATCAAAACAATGCTCGCGGAGAAGGCGCCTTCAGTCGCATTGATTGGAGGCGCCTCTAATACCAAGAGATATCTACTCTGCCGGAGAGCCAGGAGCAAAGGTGGCGGTCGAACGCGCCTGATAACGGGTATCGCTCTAACGAAACCAGTACTACGCTTGGATCCAGGGTCTCGTTTCCAGAAGCCGCTCCCGCGACAAGCTCGTCAAAGAGCTAAGGCGCAATTGCGTTGTGCGTGCCGGCGACCCGTCGCGCGTATAGAATCTAAGCATCCGCACAACAGCAATGAAATTGATTGGACGCCACATGGAGATCCCCAACACCTGTGCAGCAATGTATACGACTTTGCGTTTTGCCCCGAGCCCTGCTACGACCGCCTAGTCGACCTCACCGATCCCGAGGACTGGGGTCCCAGTAACCGCATCCTCAAAAACTACCTGTTGTTCTCGTTTAGTCGCGCGGTGTTCCTGACCGAGCGCGACGTGGACCAGACCGCGCCGTCCAACCTGCCGTTGGTGTTCGACGACGATCGCTGCCTATTCAACACAGGCCTGTACACGCGCCGTTACGAGACCATCTACGGTCTGTTTGAGCCCAACACCAAGCCCGATGCGCGCCAGCGCTGGTTTTTGAAGGGTTTCTTTAAGGAAAGCGATCCCATGCTGGTCTCGTTTGAATACCTGCCGTGCCGCGTGCGCTTTGCCGAGGACCCCTCCGAGCTGGTCTTTGACTACCGCCTGCCCATCCGTTCCAACATCGACCACATTCTGGGCGACGAGGAGAACCTCACGCGTATTCCCGCCAGCCTGATGGGGGAGGGCAACTCGCTGCTGCTGCGCCGCGCCTTTGAGGGAGCCGTCGTCGAGGCCGCCCGCCGCGCCGCCGCCAATTACACGCTCGCCGTGCCGCAGTTCTACGGCGGTCGGATCCAACTGCTGCTGCCGCTGTGCCTAACCGGCGACAAGCCCGAACTGGCGCTGACCATCCAGCGCGAGGACGGCTTCTACGCCGCGCGCACCTGCCTCACGCTCGACATGGCCTATAACAATGCTCGACTTATCTGCCGTCCCGAGACCTCGTGGATTAAGCGATAAAGGGTGACTTAACTGCGGTTTTGCCGATTGCCTTGGTTGTTTTGGCTTGGCTAGCACCCACGAATTTAAAATCGAGGGCAAAAAGTTCTTGGTAAACCGCGCGCGGCTATGTTAGTATCTCTTTTGCCGAAAGGCGACGGGCGATTGGCTCAGGGGTAGAGCATATCCTTCACACGGATGGGGTCACAAGTTCGAATCTTGTATCGCCCACCATCTAAAGCACAGGTCAGAGGTGTTAAGCCTCTGACCTTTTTCTTTTTGACACCAAAATTGAAGCGAAGTTACCTAAGGCGTTATATGTTACGCAGTTCACCTTAGGTGTCGTCATTGCGCGTTTTGCAAAATGCGTCTGCGTTCATTCATTGAATTCCCTGCGTAATCTATGTGCAATTGTGGAGACAGAGACCGCTGGCTCACAGCTTGTACCAGCGCGTTCATGCCTATGGCGGCTTTTCAACGGATTGCGTCAAGCTTTTGGTCAGCGTTTGGTCAGCTTCCGGTACTTACCCGCATGATGCCCCGGTAGATAATCGTCCACGACCACAACCGCACGGTCTACGGCCGATACCAGGGGAGGCGCAAATGGACGAAATCGTCTGCGCAAACACCGCATTCCGCTATTGGCGCTGCCCACCGCAGGTGCGCAACCTCTACCCGCGCCTACCCAACTCCGAAGAAGGCTGGCGAGCTCTATCCCAAGCCCCTTTCGTAACCGACGTCCTCAAGACCCCAGTCATCACAGCAGCATCAACTCGAAGCAACCTACATTCCGAGACAAGACGGACCATCCGATGGAACAGCGCCTATACAGAGAAGGTCTCGATCGACACGGGCATGGGCTTTAGCGTCACAGACCCTCTTCATACGCTATTCACCATGACTCGAAGCGTTTCTTCATGCGACCTGGTTCTGGCCATGTACGAGCTCTGCGGATGGTTTTCGGTTTTTAAACCATCGCCCGCGGTCGACATGGCACTTGAGCAAGCAAAATCAGAAGAAGAGCAGTACACCACAGAAAGTCTTTTTGAACTAGATGAAACCCAAGACGAGGCCCCATGGAAGCGAGTCTATGCTCGGGCGAGCCAGAAGGACAGCGAGAATGATCAAAGTGGGCAGCAGAATGACGGATCCGGAAATAAAGCAAACGGAAAAGGCACATCGCTCTGGATGAGAAAGCCTCTTATTGAAATAGAAGAACTGCACAAATTTGCAGCGAAGGTTAAGGGCGAGATGTGGGGAAAACAATTCTACGAAGCCGCACGGCAGGTAATGGGTATTGCGGCATCCCCGCTAGAAGTTGCTGGAATCATGTTGCTAAGTCTTCCGAGGCGTACTGGCGGAGCGGAG
Organism: uncultured Collinsella sp.; assembly: GCA_902469435.1. Lineage (GTDB taxonomy): Bacteria > Actinomycetota > Coriobacteriia > Coriobacteriales > Coriobacteriaceae > Collinsella. The sequence goes on from CABRCR010000075.1 coordinate 14,375, forward strand.
TTTAAAAACATATACGTCAACGACTTAACACCGCTGTCGAATTCAGCTCGAAAAATCGCAGGTCAGAAAATCTGTTACGGCGATATCGTCATCGTAAACCCAATAATAATGAAAGCTGTGATTATCGAACTTCAAGGTGAGGTTATTCATGGATCGGGCGCTGTGCTTGACCACGATGCCACCCGAATGACAGCATTGCAAAGCATGGGATACGACGTATTTCTTGTAACCCATGACATGCTCAATGATCACGATCAGCTTGATGCCATCATTCACAGTGTGTGTGAGCGATTGGAGTTGTGCTACAAACCAAAAACCGAGGCGATGAGATGCGCTGAGACCAGATTGCGGGCCAACGTTCTGTGCAATTGGCTTGGTATTGGTAAGTAATAATTTCAATGTGAGCAATTTTAATACTTTATATGCTGTTAGTAATTAAGTGCCATTTTAAAACCATGCCGGTTTACTACGTTGGATTGAGTGTGGCTGAGCACACCGAATTCGCCGCTCGTAAAACCGCAGGTAGATCGCCTGACCGTTATGCGAAAGTAAGCGTGAGGTCGGAAATCCGGGAATCAGCGTAGTAAACCGGTCTGTTTATTAAGCGACCAGATGGATCGGGCATCGTGGGTCCTTTCGGCCCCACACCCGTTCCACGCGCCGCAAAATTGTTCAAAATTGTCCTTGCATCGTGGTCCGAGTTCCCGTATAGTACTTCATCGCACGGGGGCGTAGCTCAGCTGGGAGAGCGCTTGACTGGCAGTCAAGAGGTCAGGGGTTCGATCCCCCTCGTCTCCACCCAAGCACTGAACTAGGCTCCAACGCAAGTTGGGGCCTATTTTCATATTAATCGATTTACACATCTGTTGGCTGGGCAGCATCTTGGCTACATATCCATTGTTAATCATGAATATGAATGTTAATAACTTTACGTCTGTGGATGGCAAAGCTAGTCCGCAGCACCAATAACAAAGAGGCCAGGCGTAACGCCCGGCCTTAAAACTCTCTGGTGGGCCCTCCGGGATTCGAACCCAGAACCCAGGGATTATGAGTCCCCTGCGCTAACCGTTGCGCCAAGAGCCCTTATGAACAGTGAATGCAATTCTAACAAAGGCAACTCAGACCTAATTTCTTCGCTTCACGACGTGAAATACTACCATGCACGAGCAAGTCGCACAACGCAAGATCAAGCCCGATGCTAATCAACAGCAATTCTAGGCGCGTCGCAGAAAAGACGCGATCTAAAAAATTTAAGGCCTTTAATTCAGGGCTCCAACACACTTTTGCGTGAAATCAACCTGATGCCATTTCAAAACCATGCCGGTTTACTACGACGAATCGGCGACCCCCGAGCACCGTGTGTTCTCCGTTTGCAAAACCGCAGGTAGGTAGCCCGCCGGTTGCACGAAAAGGCGTGCGTGGTTGGACATTCCTGATTTATCGTAGTAAACCGGCATGGTTCTGAGGCGCTGGGGAGGGGCGCTTCGCAATCGGACCCGATAATGGGACTGGCGGCGCACGGAAAACCCTGTTGAACGGGGCGCGTCGTGTTCCACGCGCCAAGTCGGCCGGCGTACGGGCTGTGCGGGGGCCAGGCGCCCCGCGGGCTGGCGCGGTCCCGTGCGCGCCGACACTCGCGAAAATTTTTCCAAAAATGTCCTTGCATCGTGGTCCGAGTTCCCGTATAGTACTTCTTCGCACGGGGGCGTAGCTCAGCTGGGAGAGCGCTTGACTGGCAGTCAAGAGGTCAGGGGTTCGATCCCCCTCGTCTCCACCCGAGCATTGAATGAGGCTCCAACGCAAGTTGGGGCCTTTTTTCATATAGGCACACAAGGTCAAAGGCGGCACCATGATCCTCCTGGTCGACAAGATCGAAAAAAGCTTCGGCGCGCGCGTCCTCTTTAGCGGCGCGTCCTTCCAGATCAACCCCGGCGAGCGCTTTGCGCTCGTTGGGCCCAACGGCGCCGGCAAAACCACCATGCTCAAAATCATCATGGGCATCGACAGCCCCGACGCCGGCCAGGTCCAGTATGCCAAAGACTGCCAGGTGGGCTACCTAGAGCAGGAAACCAACCTAGAGCACAAGGACACCACCATCCTTGCCGAGGTCATGGCCGCCGCCAAGGAAATCCGCCGCATGGGCGAGCGCGCCAACGAACTGCAGGCCCAAATCACCGAGCTCTCCGAGCAGGGCAAGGACGTCGACGCGCTCCTTAACGAGTACGGCCAGGTCCAGGACCGCTTTGAGCACCTGGGCGGCTACGAACTCGAGAGCAACGCCCGCAAGATCCTGTCCGGCCTGGGCTTTAAGGTCACCGACTTTGAGCGCCCGTGCTCCGAGTTCTCGGGCGGCTGGCAGATGCGCATCGCGCTTGCCAAGCTCTTCCTGCGTCACCCCGACCTGCTGCTTCTGGACGAGCCCACCAACCACCTGGACCTCGAGAGCGTCCAGTGGCTGCGCGGCTTTATCGCCAACTATGACGGCGCTGTGCTCATCGTCAGCCACGACCGCGCGTTTATGGACGCCTGCGTCGACCACGTCGCCGCGCTCGAGAACCGCCGCGTAACCACCTACACCGGCAACTACAGCAGCTACCTCAAGCAGCGCGAGGACAACCTGGAGCAGATGCGCGCAAAGCGTGCCGCCCAGGAGCGCGACATCGCCCACATGCAGGTCTTCGTAGACAAGTTCCGCTATAAGCCCACCAAGGCCGCCCAGGCGCAGGAGCGCATCCGCAAGATCGAGCAGATCAAAAAGGAGCTTGTCATCCTGCCCGAGGGCCACAAGCACATCGACTTTAAGTTTCCCGACCCACCGCGCTCCGGCGATATGGTCGTGGGCCTGGAGGGCGTCTCCAAGTCCTACGGCAACAAACACATCTACAGCGATATCGACCTCAAGCTCTACCGCGGCGAGCATGTGGCGCTCGTCGGCCCTAACGGCGCCGGCAAGTCCACGCTTATGAAGATCCTCGCCGGCCTGGAGGCGCCCACCACCGGCACCCGCGATCTGGGCACCAACGTGGGCGTGGCTTACTACGCCCAGCACGCACTCGAAGGCATGACCGAGTCCAATACCGTCCTGCAAGAGATCGACACCGTCACGCCCAAGTGGACTATGCCGCAGCAGCGCAGCCTGCTGGGTGCCTTCCTGTTTAGCGACAACGACGCAATCGAAAAGCAGGTACGCGTCCTTTCCGGCGGAGAAAAGGCGCGTCTGGCCCTGGCAAAGATGCTCGTGGCCCCCGAGGCGCTCCTGTGCCTGGACGAGCCCACCAACCACCTGGACATCGACTCGGTGGACATGCTCGAGAACGCCCTGCAAAACTTCCCCGGCACCATCGTGCTGATCAGCCACGACGAGCACCTGGTGCGCGCCGTGGCCAACCGCGTGATCGACATCCGCGACGGCAAGGTCACGGTCTACGACGGCGACTACGACTACTACCTCTACAAGCGCGAGGACCTCGCGGCCCGCGCCGCCGCCGAAGCGGCAGGGGAGAGTGCGCCGGCCGCGACCAAGTCCGCTAAGGTCACCGCGGCCCAGCCCGACACCCCCGCCACCGCTTCCAAGCCTGCCGAAGGCAAAAAGACCAAGGAGCAAAAGCGCGCCGAGGCCCAGGCCCGCGCTGCGCTCAACAAAAAGCTCAAGGGCGTGCGCAACCAGCTCAAGAAGATCGAGACGGAGCTCGACAAAAAGCGTGCCCGCTATGACGAGCTTATGGAATTGATGGCAAGCGAAGAGCTTTATGCCGATCAGGACAAGTTCAACACCGCGCTGGGGGAATATAACGGCCTTAAGCAAGAGCTACCCAAGCTCGAGGACGAATGGCTGGAGCTTTCCACTCAGATCGAAGAGGAGATCGCGCGTGAACTCTCGTAAGGCCGCCGCCGTGGCGATGAGCATCATCGCCATCGCCTGTCGCATCTGCGGCATTTTTATGAGCGCGATGACCGTGCTGCTGTGCTTTAGCGGCCTCACCGCCAAGCTGCAGATCGTGGGTTTTGTCGTTGAGCTTTCGCGCTCGCTTCCGAGCGCCATCGCCGGCTACGGCGTCATCACGTCGCCTTTTGGCGGCGTGTTCCGCCTGGATTATGCCATCGTTGCCGTAATTCTGTTTGTAGCCGACTACCTGCTCACGCGCGCCTCGCGCAGCGTCCGCTAGGGGAGCGCCATGTCCAGCAGCTACCTCATGAACCTGCTCGCCAGCGCCGTCGCCGTCATCGTGGGCATTGTGATCCACGAGAGCGCGCACGCCGCCGCGGCCTGGGCACTCGGCGATAAGACGGCCCGTTCGCGCGGACGCGTCTCGCTCAACCCACTCAACCACATCGACCCGTTTGGCACCATCATCCTGCCGCTGCTCATGCTCGCCGCCGGAGGCCCGGTGTTCGCCTTTGCCAAGCCGGTGCCTGTCTACCTCAACAACCTCAAGCACCCCAAGCGCGACGAGGTCCTGGTGAGCGTTGCCGGCCCCGCATCGAACATCGCCCTCGCGTGCCTCGCTGCCGCCCTCATGCAGGCGGCATATGGCAGCCTCTATACCGGCATGTCCTTTGCCCTGGCGTCACAGATCATGAACTTCGGCGCCACCTTTATCGTGGTCAACCTATCGCTCGCGTTCTTTAACCTCATCCCGATTCCGCCGCTCGATGGCTCGTCGATCATCGTGCCCTTCCTCAAGGGCAAGGCACTCAACAACTATTACCGTCTGCAGCAATACGCTATGCCCATCCTCATCCTGGTTCTGTACCTGTTGCCCATGTGGACCGGCATCGACGTAATCGGCCGCTATTTCGACGTTACCGTGTATCCGCTCGCTGAGCAGCTGCTCAACTTCGCAATCGCCGGCATCTAAGGTAAACTTACAGGTCGACCGTGCAAAACGGTCGTAACATGCACCCAAACCGCGCCGCGAAGGCGCCGTCAAAGGAGGTCGAAGATGTCGTATCGCGTGTCGACGCAGGTCTACAGCGGACCGTTCGACCTGCTGCTGCAGCTGGTAACCCGCCAAAAAGTAGATATCGGCGCCATCTCCATAAGCGAGGTGGCCGAGCAGTACCTTGCCGAGGCCGAGCGCATCGAGGCGCTGGACTTGGACGTGGCGAGCGACTTTTTGCTGGTCGCGGCAACCCTTTTGGACATCAAGGCTGCCTCTCTGGTGCCGCAGGAGGCCCCGCGCAAAGCCGATGACGACGATGACGAGTTCGACGAAGACCTCGAGGAACTTAGCGCGCTCGACGGCGACGCCCTGCGCGAGGTCCTGATCCAGCGCCTGATTGCCTACAAACAGTTTAAGGGCGCGGCTGCGGCCCTCGGTGCGCGCATGCAGGCCGAAAGCCGCATGCATCCGCGCGTGGCCGGCCCCGACCCCGAGTTCCTAGGCCTTATGCCCGACTACCTGGCTGGCATCACCCTGCGCGGCCTGGCCGTTATCTGTGCCGACCTGGATGGCAAGCGCCAGACCTTCCTGCTGGAAGCCGAGCACGTGGCGCCGCATCGCGTGCCGCTCGACCTGACCGTGGCCTCAGTCGACCGCTTTACCATGGCGCACCAAACCTGCACCTTCCGCGAGCTACTGGACGGCGATGCCACCACCGAGCAGCTCGTCGTCACCTTCCTAGCTATGCTTGAGCTCGCCAAGCGCGGCTCGCTCACGCTGAGCCAGGACGAGATCTTTGGAACCATCTGCATCAACCGAGTCGAGGGCGCCGAGGCATACGTGCCCGGCGAGGGCCCCGAGCTCACCGAATAGGAGCCGCAATCATGTCAACCCTTTCCACGCTGGAGGCAAACAGCCTCAAAGGCGCCCTCGAGGCGCTTCTGCTGGTGTCGAGCGACCCGGTGAGCGCGCCCGCGCTGGCAGGCGCGCTGGATATCGCCCCCGGCGAGTGCGCGTCGCTGCTCGCCGAGCTCAAGGTTGAGTACGAGGAGGCCAACCGCGGCTTTCAGCTGCGCGAGGTCGCCGGCGGCTGGCGCCTGTTTACGCACCCCGCCTATCACGACGTAGTCGAGGCCTATGTGTTGAGCTGGGACACGCAAAAGCTGTCGCAAGCGGCGCTCGAAACCCTGGCCGTCATCGCATACCACCAGCCTGTGACGCGCGAGGTGGTCAAGGGTATCCGCGGCGTCAACTCCGATGGCGTCATCGCGTCGCTCGTCGACAAGGGTCTGGTGCGCGAGCTCGGCCGCGACCCCCAGCGCGGTCAAGCCATCATCTACGGCACGACCAACGCCTTCTTGGAAAAGTTCGGTCTGCGCTCCACCCGCGACCTGCCCGACCTGGAGCAGTTTGCCCCCGACGAACAGTCGCGTCAGTTTATCCGCGAGCGCCTGAGCGGCCGCAGTATTCAGTCCACGCTCGAAGAGCAGGCTGAGGACCTGGACGAAGAGCGCGAACTGCTCGATACCGATGTTGAAGATGTTGAGGCAGTCGAGGACTTGGAGACCCTGGCCGTCGACGAGACCTCGGAGGATTTGCATGACGAGGACTAACGAAGTAGGGGAGACGCGTGCCATGGGCAACGCAGCACCCGCAACCGACGCACAGCCCGTCTACCCACACACGATGCGCCTACAGCGCTTTTTGGCTCGCGCGGGCGTGGCGAGCCGCCGCGGCTCGGAGGACCTGATGACCGCCGGCCGCGTGACCGTCAACGGCCAGGTCGCGACCGAACTGGGCACCAAGGTCGACGTCGATCGCGACCATATCGAGGTCGACGGCATGCCTGTCAAGCTCAACCAGGGCGCCGTGTACCTGATGCTCTACAAGCCGACCGGCTACCTCACCACCATGAGCGATCCGCAGGAGCGCCCCTGCGTGGCAGATCTGGTTCCCCGCGACCGATTTCCGGGTCTGTTCCCGGTGGGTCGCCTGGACCGCGATACCACGGGCCTTTTGCTCTTTACCACCGACGGCGACCTGTCGCAGGACCTGCTGCACCCCAGCAAGCACGTCTACAAGACCTACCAGGCGCTCGTGGACGGGCAGCTGACAGACCGCGATCTCACGCCGCTCCGCCGTGGCATCGAGCTCGACGACGGCCTGTGCCAGCCGGCAATCTGCCGCGTCATCACCGCACGCGAGGCCGAGGCCGTAGCTCCCCAGGGCGTAAAGCCCGGTACCACCGCCGTGGAGGTCATCATCCGCGAGGGACGCAAGAACCAGGTCAAGCGCATGCTGAGCAAGATCCACCATCCTGTAATCCGTCTGCATCGCTGCAACTTTGCCGGCCTGGAGCTCAAGGACGTGGCCAAGGGCTCGTGGCGCGAGCTCACCGACCGCGAGGTGCAGATCCTTAAAGCGGGCGGCATCCCGCCCAAGCAGGCGAGCGCCATGCGCAACGGCGGCAAGCCCCAGGACACGCCCGCGGCCCGCACGCGTCACCACGGCAGCCACGGCTCCGCACCCAAGCGCAACACCTACCGCGAGCGCTACACGGGCTAGGCAACCCGCCGCGCCCCAGCGCCCGCGAACCATAGCAGCACGTCAACCATCGAAAGGAAGCATTGCATGATCGTCGCCATCGACGGCCCCGCCGGTTCCGGCAAGTCCACCATCGCCAAGGAGATCGCCCGCCAGCTGGGCTTTAATAAGCTCGACACAGGCGCCATGTATCGCGCCGTCACCTTCGCCGCGCTCGACCGCGGCATCGATCTGGACGACGAGGCGGCCATCGACGCCCTCGCCGAGCAGATCGAGATTCGCTTTACCAACGGCACCGGCGAGGACACGCGCCTGACCATCGACGGCCAGGACGCCTCAGCTGCCATCCGCACCCCGCAGGTCGACGCCAACGTGTCCAAAGTCTCGGCCTACCCGGGCGTACGCGCGGCCATGCTCATCCACCAGCGCCGCGCCGCCGAGGACCGCGATATCGTCGCCGAAGGTCGCGACATCGGAACCGTCGTGTTCCCCAACGCGCAGGTCAAGATATTCCTGACCGCCGACCCGCGCGAGCGCGCCTGTCGCCGCGTGTTGCAGCGCCACCAAAACGACGCCCAGCCGCTCACTACCGAGCAGCTCGAGGCCGAGGTCGACGAGACCCTCGACGCCCTCAAACAGCGCGATAAGCTCGACAGCAGCCGCGAGGTCGCGCCGCTCGTTCCCGCCGAGGACGCCGTGCACGTCGACTCCACCGCCCACACCATCGACGAGGTCGTCTCGATCATCGAGGACCTCATCAACCAAAGGAGGTAGGCCATGCGCCTGTTTAAGCAGACGCCCGAGGATTATTACAACGCTCCTTATGCAGAGTTCCCAGCGCTCATCCGCGGCACCGTCGTCGTAGTCATGGCCATCCTTTGGGCCTTCTCCAAGCTCATGTGGCATTGGAAGGTCGAGGATGCCAATCTGCTGTTTGAGCGCAAGGACGGCCGCGGAAGCGTGGTCATCTGCAACCATACCTCGATGGCCGAGCTCTTGGCCGTGGAGACGGCGCTGTTCTTTGGGGGGCGCCGCATTCGTCCCATCTTTAAGTCCGAGTTCGCCAAGAGCAAGATTGTGCGCTGGGCCTTTAGCCGCGTTGGCGGCATCCCCGTGGAGCGTGGTACTGCCGATATGAAGTGCCTGCGCGCCGCCCAGCATGCGCTGCAACGCGGCGAGGACGTCCTGATCTTCCCCGAGGGCACGCGCATCCGCTCGCGCGAGATCAAGCCCGAGGTCCACGGCGGTTTTGCGCTCATCGCCCAGATGGGCAAGGCGCCCGTCAACCCGCTCGCCATCTGCGGTTGGTCCGACATCACGCCCGCGGGCAAAAAGCTCATGCGTCCCAAGAAGTGCTGGATCCGCGCCGGCAAGGCCATCTCGCTTTCCGACGCACCGGCCGGGCTTAAGCGCACGGAGCGCCTGGAATGGTTTGAGTCCGAGGCCATGAACCGCGTCTACTCCATGCGAGACGATCTGTGCGCCGAGCATCCGGGCAGGTTCTAGCCATGAACGAGAACGTGACGAACACCGCCGCGACTGCGTTCGACCAGGCAACCGCGCCTACCATCGAGATCGCCGCCCACGCCGGCACTTGCTATGGCGTACAGCGTGCGCTCGATATGGCGCTGGCCGCCGCGCCGCAAGCAGGGGAGAGCGCTCAGGTCCACACCTTGGGGCCGCTCATCCATAACCCCATCGTGGTACGCGAGCTCGCCGAGGCGGGCATCGGTCTGGCAGAGACCCTGGACGACGCCGCATCGGGAACCGTGATCATTCGCGCGCACGGCGTGGTGCCGCAGGTCATCGATGCCGCTCGCGGGCGCGGCCTTACCGTGGTCGACGCCACCTGCCCCTACGTGAAGAAGGTCCATGTGGCGGCCGAGCGCCTGGTGCGCGAGGGCTACCGCGTGATCGTCGTGGGTGAGCCGGGTCACCCCGAGGTTGAGGGCATCCTGGGCCATGCCGGCGATGACGCACAGGTCGTGAGCTGTGCCGCCGACGCCGACGAGCTGTCGCTCAAGGGCAAGGTAGGTCTGGTTGTGCAGACCACCCAGACCGCGCAGAACCTGGCCGAGGTTGTGGCCTCCATCACCCCACGCGTGCAGGAACTGCGCGTGATCAACACCATCTGCGCCGCCACGAGCGAGCGACAGCAGGCAGCCGCCGCCCTTGCCAACCGCTGCGACTGCATGGTCGTCGTGGGCGGCAAGAACTCGGGCAACACCCGCCGCTTGGCACAGATCTGCGCCGATGCCTGCGAGCGCACGCATCACATCGAGGAAGCTTCCGAGCTCCAGACCGCGTGGTTTACCGGCGCTCACCACATCGGCATCACCGCCGGAGCCTCCACCCCACAAGAACACATCGAACGCGCCGTCACGCGCATCAAGGAGCTTTGCCGCTAACCATGGACCAGACCGTACCCGCATACGCCTCCGAGGTGGCCGATTACGGGCGCAGCCGCGACCCCGAGCCGGGTGAGGGCGCGCTCGTAAAGAACGTGCGTCCCGAATCACCCGCGTGGGATGTGGGTATCGAGCCGGGCATGCGCGTGCTCACGGTCAACGGCGAGCAGCTGACCGATATGATCGTGTGGCTCTGGGAGGCAGACGACGACACCGTCGAGCTGGAGGTATTCGACCCGCGCGACAACACCGTCAACCCCGTCGAGCTCGACCGTTTTCCCGGCGAGGACTGGGGTCTGGAGTTCGATGGCCCCATCTTCGACGGCATGCGTACCTGCGTCAATGCCTGCGTGTTCTGCTTTATGACGATGCTCCCCAAGGGCGGCCGCTCCACGCTCTATATTCGCGACGACGACTATCGCCTAAGCTTTTTACAGGGCAACTTCGTCACGCTCACGAACCTCACCGACAAAGATGTTCAAAACGTCATCCAACGCAACATGAGCCCCATGAACGTGTCGGTCCATGCCGTAAGCCCCGACGTCCGCCGCCGCATGATGGGCCGCAACGCCCAGCGCGGCATGGACGTACTCGAAGCCATCATGGCCGCCGGCATCGAGATTCACGCGCAGATCGTGTTGTGCCCCGGCATGAACGACGGCGAGGAGCTGGAAAAGACCCTGCGCTTTTGCGAGGAGCACGAGCAAATCACAAGCCTGGGCATCGTGCCGCTCGGCTTTACCAAGCACCAAAACCGCTTTAGCTGGTCATACAGCGACAAGCCCGAGCTAGCGCGCGAGACCATTGCCATGATCCGACCGTTCCAGGACCGCGCCTACGAGCGCTTTGGCCGCCACACCTTCCAGATGAGCGACGAGTTCTATCTGGACGCCGGCATCGATCCTCCCGAGGCGGACTTTTACGACGGTTACCCGCAGTACTACGACGGCATCGGCATGATCCGCTCGTATCTGGACGAGACCGACGACGTGCTGGCTACCGATGCCGAGCGACTGGCCCGCGTCCGCGAGGCCATCGCCGCCCGCAGCCAGCACCTGCTGTGCCTCTCCGGCGCCAGCGCGCGCGACACCGTGGCGCGCTTTGTGGAGTCGCCGCATGGTCTCGGCGGCACTGTCACGGCCATCAAGAACCGCTACTTTGGCGGCAACGTGGACGTGACCGGCCTCATCGTCGCGTGTGACATTCTGGAGCAGCTGCCACAAGACCTGTCGGGGGTTATGCTCTTTGTGCCTAAGCTCATGTTCAACGCTGACGGCATGACGCTTGACGAGTATCATCGTGACGATTTACTCGCAAGCCTTACCAGTCGCGGCGCCGAGGTTCATGTGGTGTCGACCATGCCGCATGAGCTGCTCGATACCCTGGAGCACATCCTTGGCATTGTGCCCGCGGACTCTAACACTTCCACTGACCCTACCCATTAAAGGAGAGCAGATGAAACCTATCGTCGCCGTCGTCGGACGCCCCAACGTGGGCAAGTCCACGCTCGTTAACCGCCTGGCCCAGACCTCGGACGCCATCGTCCACGAGTCCCGCGGCGTCACGCGCGACCGCTCGTACCATACCGCCGATTGGAACGGCCGCGAGTTCACCATCGTCGACACGGGCGGTATCGAGCCGCTCAAGAGCGACGACGTCTTTGCCACGTCCATCCGCGACCAGGCGCTCGCCGCCGCCGAGGAAGCCGCCGTCATCCTGTTTGTGGTCGACGGCCGCACCGGCGTCACCGAGGAGGACGAGTCTGTCGCCCGCATGCTCAAGCGCTGCGACAAGCCGGTCTTTCTGCTGGTGAACAAGCTCGACAACCCCGATCGCGAGAACGACAGCATCTGGGAGTTCTATTCGCTCGGCATCGGTGAGCCCACGCCGCTCTCGGCCCTGCATGGTCATGGCACGGGCGACCTGCTCGACGATATCGTGGCCCTGCTTCCCGAGGAAGAGGATGAAGTCGCCGACGAGTTCCCCGATGCGCTGAACGTGGCCATCATCGGCCGCCCCAATGCCGGTAAGTCCTCGCTGTTCAACCGCATCCTGGGCGCCGACCGCTCCATCGTGTCCAACATTGCCGGCACCACGCGCGATGCCATCGACACGGTCGTCGAGCGCAACGGCAAGCACTACCGCATGGTCGATACCGCGGGCATCCGCAAGAAGAGCACCGTGTACGAGAACATCGAGTACTACTCCATGGTCCGCGGTCTGCGCGCCATCGACCGCGCCGACGTGGCGCTGCTCGTCGTCGACGCCTCCGTGGGCGTCACCGAGCAGGACCAGAAGGTCATGGGCTTGGCCATCGAGCGCGGCTGCGCCATCGTGGTGCTGCTCAACAAGTGGGACCTGCTCGACGATGACCGCAAGCGCGAGGCCTGCATGGAGACCATCGACCGCCGTCTGGGCGTCATGGCTCCCTGGGCCCAGTACCTGCGCATCTCTGCCCTCACTGGCCGCAGCGTCGAGAAGATCTGGGCGATGGTCGACGCCGCCGAAAAGACGCGCTCGCAGAAGATCAGCACCTCGCGCCTCAACACGTTCCTCACCGACCTGCGCGAGTTCGGTCATACCGTGGTGGACGGCAAGCGCCGCCTGCGCATGCACTACGTGACCCAGACGGGCGTCAACCCGCCGACGTTCACGTTCTTCGTCAACCATAGCGACCTGGTCAACGACACCTACCAGCGCTATGTGGAAAACCGCATGCGCTCGACTTTCGATTTTTCCGGCACGCCCATTCGACTCTTCTTTAGGAAGAAGGAGCAAAAGGATGCATAATCCGATTCTGCTGACCGCCATCTGCGCCGTGGTCTCGTTCTTTATCGGAGCGATTCCGTTTGGCTTGATCCTGGGCCGCGTGTTTAACCACACCGATATTCGCAAGGCGGGTTCCGGCAACATCGGCACCACCAACGCCCTGCGCGTAGCCGGCCCCAAGGTGGCTGCGCTCACGCTGCTGCTCGACTGTCTTAAGGGCGCCATATGCGTCCTTATCGCCCGTCCGCTTATCGCGGGCGTGGGCTATGGCTTCCCTGTGAGCATCATGGCGCCTGGAGCCCCCGGCGACTGGATGCTCGGCGTCATTTGCCTGGCTGCGGTGTGGGGGCACATCTTCTCGCCCTACCTCAACTTCCATGGCGGCAAGGGTATCGCCGTGGGCTTGGGCGTCATCCTCGCCTGGTACTGGCCCATCGGACTTTCGCTGCTGGACATGTTTATCGTGGCCGTCGCCATCACCAAGTTTGTGTCGGTGGGCTCGCTTGCCGCGGCCATCGGTCTTCCCATCGCCGTCTGCGCTGTCTTTCCGTACAGCAGCCTGGGACTTAAGTTTTGCATGGCGATGATCGGCATCACCGTGGTGTGGGCCCATCGCGCGAATATCCAAAAGCTCATGACTGGTAAGGAGTCCAAGCTCTCGTTTACCAAGCGCGTCACCGAGCCCGACGATAAGTAGGAGAGAGTCATGAATGTTGCGCTGATTGGCTCCGGCTCCTGGGGAACCGCCGTCGCCGGCCTTGCCGCCGCGCGAGCCGAGCGCGTGACCATGTGGGCCCATAGCGAGCAGACGGCCGCCGGCATTAACGGCGAGCATCGCAACCCCCGGTATCTGGTGGATTACGTGCTGCCGGAAAACGTCGTCGCCACGACGGATCTGGCCCAGGCGCTCGACGGCGTCGAGGCCATCATCTTTGCCGTGCCCTCCACGCACCTGCGCAGCGTATGCCATCAGGCGGCACCTTGTATCGCCACCGACACCCCGGTGCTCTGCCTCACCAAGGGCATTGAGCCCGAGTCTGGCCTGCTCATGAGCGAGGTCATTGCCAGCGAGATCGGCAACGAGCGGCGTGTGGCGGCCCTCTCGGGCCCCAACCATGCCGAGGAGATTTGCCGCGGTGGGCTCTCTGCCGCCGTCATCGCCAGCAAAGATCCGCAGGTAGGGGAGACCTTTAAGGACCTGCTCCTATCCACGGCCTTCCGCATCTACCTGTCGCAGGACATGACCGGCGTCGAGGTTTGCGGCGCCATGAAAAACGTCATCGCCATCGTGTGCGGCATTTCCGCCGGTTCTGGTGCGGGCGACAACACGCTTGCCCTTATCATGACGCGCGGCCTGGCCGAGATCAGCCGTCTGGTGCACGCCCGCGGCGGTCAAGCCATGACCTGCATGGGTCTTGCTGGCATGGGTGACCTCATTGCCACCTGCACCTCCGAGCATTCGCGCAACCGCACCTTTGGCTACGAGTTTGCCCACGGCGTCTCGCTCGACGAGTACCAGGCACGTACGCATATGGTGGTCGAGGGCGCCGTCGCGGCCCGCAGCGTCAGTGAGCTTGCCCGTTCACTGGGCGTAGACATTCCGCTCACCTTTGCCGTGGAGCAAACGCTCTACAACGGTGTTACGTTGGATAGGGCGCTCGAGATTCTTACCGACCGCGTACCCTCCCAAGAGTTCTACGGACTCACCGACTAGTGCAGAAAGGCTACTACCATGGGTTCCATTAAAATCGCTCCGTCCGTCCTCTCGGCCGACATGGCCAACCTCAAGGGCGAACTCGACAAGATCGCCGGTGCCGACTACGTGCACTTCGACGTAATGGACGGCCACTTTACCGGCAACCTCACCTTTGGCGTTGACATCCTCAAGGCCGTCAAGCGCTCCACCGACGTGCCGGTCGACGCGCACCTGATGGTGTCGAACCCCGACGAGACGGTCGATTGGTACGCCGACGCCGGTGCCGACATAATCACCGTGCACTACGAGGCTTCCACGCACCTGCACCGCACGCTCACGCATCTGCAGCAGCGCGGCGTCAAGGCCGGCGTGGTGCTCAACCCCGCCACCCCCGTGTGCGTGCTCGAGAGCATCATCGACGTCGTCGATATGGTGCTGCTCATGAGTGTGAACCCGGGCTTTGGCGGCCAGAGCTTTATCCCGGGCACGCTGCCTAAGCTGCACGAGCTTACGGCCATGTGTGAGCGTCACAGCGTGTCGCCCCTGATCGAGGTCGATGGCGGTATTTCTTCCAAGAACATCGCCGAGGTCGTCAAGGCCGGCGCCAACGTGCTCGTAGCCGGCTCCGCCGTTTTTAAGTCCGAAGATCCCGCCGCCGAGGTTGCGCTGCTGCAGAAGCTGGGCAATGAGGCCGCACAGGAGGCATAAACCCTTATGACCGCAGGTCAAAACCGCATACCCGTGAATCTTGACTATGCCGCCTCGACGCCCATGCGCGCCGAGGCGCTCCTTGCGCAGCGTGAGTACGATGATAGCGAGCTCGCCGGCGTCAACCCCAACTCGCTGCACTCACTTGGCCGCAAGGCCGCCGCACGCCTGGAAGTCGCCCGTCGCGAGATCGCCCGCAGCTTTGGCGCACGCGTTCGCCCGTCCGAGATCATCCTTACCAACGGCGGCACCGAGGCCAACCAGCTGGCGCTGCTCGGTCTTGCCGAGGGCGCTCGTCAGCGCGATCGCAAGCGTAACCGTGTGATCGTATCTGCCATCGAGCACGATTCGATTCTGGACAACCTGCCGCTGCTGCGCGCCGCCGGCTTTACCGTCGATCTGGTGCAACCCTGCCGTGCGGGCTACATTGAACCTGCCGCGCTCATCGAGCTGCTCGGCGACGACGTGGCGCTCGTAAGCATCATGGCCGCCAACAACGAGACCGGCGTGGTACAACCTATCCGCGAGCTTGCCTCGGCCGCGCATACCGCAGGCGCCCTGTTCCACACCGATGCCATCCAGGGCTACTTGCATATTCCGCTCGATGTCACCGAGCTGGGCGTCGACGCTATGACCGTTGCCGCGCACAAGATCGGCGGCCCCGTGGCTTCCGGCGCTCTCTACCTTAAGACCCGCACGCCACTGCGCCCCCGCATTTTTGGCGGTGGACAGGAAGCCGGACGTCGCGCGGGCACGCAGGACCTGCGTACACAGCTGGCTTTTGCCGCTGCCGCCCGCACGCTGGCGCCCCATGTGGCCCAGGAGCGTGCGACGCTGCAAACCCTTTCCGACAAGCTCTATGCCACGCTTACGGCCCATCCTCGCATTCACGCCACGATGGGCGACTACGCGCAGGCCGATCGTCTGCCGGGTATGGTTTCGATCTACATTGACGGCATGGACTCCGAGGAGCTCATCATCAAGCTCGACGCCGCCGGCTTTGAGGTATCGGCAGGCTCGGCATGCTCGAGCGGTAGTATGGACCCCAGCCACGTTATGAGCGCGATGGGCATCGGTCGCGAGCAGGCATTGGGAGCATTGCGCATTTCCTTTGATGACCGCGTAAATCCGAGCGATCTGGACGAGTTCGCCCAAACGCTGCTCTCGATCGTGGGTGCCGTATGATCGTCGCCGAGCTTGAGCGCGCGCTGCTGGCACGCTATCCCAAGACCAATGCCGAGAGTTGGGACCATGTAGGACTCTCCGTCGGCGACCCTGCCGCGGAGATTACCGGTGTTGCCTGCGCACTCGATGCGACCGAAGCCAATGTGCACCGCGCCCAGGAGGCCGGAGCCAACGTGCTGCTGACGCATCATCCCATCTATATCAAGGCGCCCGAGGCGTTTTGCCCGCCCGGCGCGACGCGCCCCCAATGCAGCGCGGCGCTCTACGAGGCAGCCCGTTGCGGCGTGAGCATTATCTCGCTCCACACCAACCTGGACCGCTCGCACGAGGCACGTATCTGCCTAAGTAGGCTTTTGGACGCCGCGCCCGCAAGCTCGTTGGAGCACGTGGACGACCCCGAGGCCTGCGGACTGGGCGCACTCGCGACCCTCCACGACCCCTGCAGCCTGCGCAACCTTGCCGCACGCGCCGCAGCGGCGTTTGGCAGCGACCCGCGCGTGTGGGGCGAGGCCGATCACCCGTGCCGCACCATCGCAATTTTGGGCGGTTCGCTGGGTGACTTTGGCGAGCTTGCCATCGCCGCCGGTGCGGATGTCATCGTGACGGGCGAGGCGGGCTACCACGTGGCACAGGACCTTGCCTTGCGCGGGCTGCCGGTGATCTTGCTCGGCCACGACCGCTCCGAGGAGCCGTTCGTTGATATATTGATGAACTCTGCAGTTGACGCCGGGGTCGACCCCCGTCATGCGATTAAAATACTGAACCCTTGCCAATGGTGGACTGTGACAAAAGGAGAGAACTTATGAGCGCCGGCGCTACGCTACTCAAGCTGCAACAGATCGATTTGGAGCTCGCCCGCAACAAGAGCGAACTTGCCAATATGCCGGAGCTCAAGGAGCTCGCTTCCAAGCGCAAGACCTACGTTAAGCTCAAGGCCGAAATGACCAAGCTCTACGCCCAACGCAAGGACCTGGATATTGAGCTCGACGATCTCAACACCACCGAGATCCAGACCAATAACGCCATCGAGGCCGCTAAGAAGCGCCACGTTGACGGCTCCGACTACCGCGAGGTACAGGACCTGGAAAACGAGCTCGCCACCCTGGCCAAGCGCCTGGACAAGATTGAGCACACCCGCAAGGATGTCGTTGTCGCCCACAAAGAGGCGCTCGACCGCGAGACCCGCGCGCAGGCCATCATCGCCAAGTTCGAGGAGGGCGTGAAGGCCGATACCAAGGCCGCCCGCGCCAAGGCTGCCGACCTGCAGGCTCAGATCGAAGCCGCCACTAAGGAGCGCACCGCTCTTGCCGCCACGCTGCCGGCCGACGTGCTCACCGACTACGAGCGTCTGCTCAAGCAGTTCCGCGGCTTGGCCGTCGAGACCATCCAGGGCAACATCCCCACGGTCTGCCACACCGCGCTGCAGGCATCGTCCATGAGCGACCTCAACCACGACGGTAGCGAGATTACGCACTGTCCGTACTGCCACCGCCTCCTGGTGCTCCCGAGCAAGGAAGCCTAGCGATGACGGCGGCATCCAACAATTCAATGCAACTTGAGGGAAAAACGATCCTGCTGGGCATTACCGGCGGGATCGCCGCCTATAAGTCGTGCAATATCGTGCGCCTGCTGCAAAAGCGCGGCGCGCACGTCAAGGTCGTCATGAGCGAGCATGCCACTGAGTTCGTGGAGCCGCTCACCTTCCGCGCGCTCACCAATGAGCCGGTCGCGGTTGGGCTATTCGACGACCCTTCTGACCCCATCCACCATATCTCGCTGGCGCAGGAGCCCGACTTGGTGGTCGTGGCGCCCGCGACGGCCAATATCATCGCCAAGATGGCCAACGGCATCGCCGATGACCTCATCTCCACAACGCTGCTTGCGACACCGCGGCCCGTCGTTATCGCGCCGGCCATGAACAATGGCATGTGGAAGGCGTCGGCCACGCAGGCCAATATGGCCACGCTGTGCGAGCGCGGCGTCCACGTGGTGGGACCCGGCAGTGGCTACCTTGCCTGCGGCGACGTGGACACGGGCCGCATGAGCGAACCCGAGGACATCGTCGAGGCCGTCTGCGAGGTGCTCAATCCCGTGCCGCAAGACCTGACGGGCAAGCGCATCGTGATCACCGCCGGTCCTACGCACGAGCCGATTGACCCCGTGCGCTTCATTGGCAACCGTTCTTCGGGCAAGATGGGCATCGCCCTGGCGGGGGAGGCTGCTCGCCGCGGTGCTGCAGTCACGCTCGTGCTGGGCCCGACATCGCTCGACGTTCCCCGCGGTGTGGAGTGCGTGCGCGTACAGACCGCCGCAGAAATGCTCCAGGCTGCGCTGAGCGCCTTCCAGACGGCCGAGGCGGCAATTTGTGCGGCCGCCGTCGCCGACTATACCCCCGCCACCCCTGCGGACCATAAGCTCAAAAAGTCTAACGAACGCTTGGATCGCATCGAGCTCGTCGAGACGGTCGATATCTTGGCCGAGCTCTCGCGCCAAAAGGGCGAGCGATGCGTGATCGGATTTGCGGCCGAGACCGATAACGTCGTCGAGTACGCCGAGCGCAAATTGACCCGCAAAGGCTGCGATGCCATTATTGCCAACGATGTCTCACGCGCCGATTCGGGCTTTGGAACCGACACCAACAAGGCTTGGATCGTGAGTATAGCGGGTACGCAAGAACTACCCGTACTAACAAAACCCCAGCTCGCAGATACAATTTTGGACTTGCTTCAAAATTTGTAAAAAAGTTCTTGCACAAGGACAAAGTTTCGGGTTAATATACTCCCTGTTGCGAGCGAGAGCAGAGCAACAAACAAAAGCTTCGGGACGTGGCGCAGCTTGGTAGCGCACTTGACTGGGGGTCAAGGGGTCGCTGGTTCGAATCCAGTCGTCCCGACCAGAAGTTTGCAGGTCAGGCACTTAGTGCCTGACCTTTTTTGTTTTAAGCAATTGCTTAATTTTCAGTAAGCAACAGGGTGCCAAAAATCTACCTACGCGATAATCGCCTTTTGCGGCTACTTGCGCGTTTTGCACGCGCTTGAGCCGATTTATTAACGCGATATGATTCTACATACGCGCAGCAGGTACACGCCGAGAAAGGGCTGCATTTATCGCGGCGATTAACACAGATATAGCGACTATAACGGACAAGCGTGTCGCTGTATTTATTCCAGTAGTTCACTTGATCGGTGGACGAGTGGGCTGTTGCAGCGAAATGCCAAGCAGGATGAGCTCTACACGAGGACCCCGCAGGGTAATGGCGGGGGAGTGCGGCGGGCGCTCTGAGAGCCGCTGTATGAACCCATGTCTCCTTAACTCGATAATTTGTGTTTCAAGCCACGAATCGGTCGAGCAATTGCCAAAAGAACGGCCCATGCAGGATTGCACGAGCCTTACATCAGATCAAATTTGAGCTAGAAGCACCAAGCGGGGCAGACGCAACACCATCTCGTCGCGGCCTCGGCGAGCGACATATCGCAGTCGAGGTAGACATCGAGGAAATCGTCAGATCCCGCACAGGGGGACCGCGATGGTGGCCACCGCGCCGCCCGAGGGACTGTTGGCGAGCGAGACGGAGCCCCCGTGGGCGCTCGCAGCCTCGGAGGCGGCGTGGAGGCCGAGCCCGTAGTGGCGGCCCCCGTCGCGCAAGGAGCGGGA
>CABRCR010000076.1:0-22233 GCA_902469435.1 uncultured Collinsella sp.
ACAAAAAGGCCCGGCTCCGCCTGATGACGCGGAGCCGGGCCTTGGTCGTTAGAACGGCGGAACCAACTACTCTACCGTGACGCTCTTGGCGAGGTTTCGAGGCTGATCGACGTCGCAGCCGCGCAGGATGGCGACCTCGCGGGCGAGCAGCTGCAGCGGGACGCTCGCCGTGATGGGGCTGAACACGTCGCGGACTGCTGGCACGCGGATGATGCAATCGGCAAACTTGTTGATCTCCTCGTCACCCTCGGTGGCAACGACGATGACCTTGGCGCCACGCGCCTTGCACTCCATG
This sequence comes from uncultured Collinsella sp., assembly GCA_902469435.1. Classification (GTDB taxonomy): domain Bacteria; phylum Actinomycetota; class Coriobacteriia; order Coriobacteriales; family Coriobacteriaceae; genus Collinsella. The sequence goes on from CABRCR010000076.1 coordinate 296, forward strand.
AGGTTCGACACGGTCTTGTCGTAGGTGGCACTCTTGGTGGCCACAGCGATGACAGGGAAGCCCGGGTCGATCAGGGCAATGGGGCCGTGCTTCATCTCGCCAGCGGCGTAGGCCTCGGCATGCAGGTAGCTGACCTCCTTGAGCTTGAGTGCGCCCTCGTAGGAAATAGCGGCACCCATGCCACGGCCCACGAACAGCGCCGACTGCGCGTCCTTGCACAGCAGGGCGGCCTCATGAACGGCCTCGGTCTGGGTATCCAAAATCCACTGGATCTGCTCGGCCGTATCGGAAAGCTCGCGGAACAGCATGCGCGCCTGCTTGGTGGTCAGACGGTACTTAACCTGCGCCAGCAGCAGAGCCAGCAGCGTAAGGCTCACGACCTGACCGATAAAGCTCTTGGTCGAGGCGACCGCGATCTCCTTGTTGGCCTTGGTGTAGATGACGCCGTCGCTCTCACGCGCCACCGGGCTGCCCACCACGTTGGTGATGCCGAAGACCTTGGCGCCCTTGATGCGCGCGTCGCGAATGGCGGCAAGGGTATCGGCCGTCTCGCCCGACTGGGACACGGCAACGACGAGCGTCGTCGGCGTAATGATGGGATTGCGGTAACGGAACTCGCTGGCCGCCTCAACCTCGGTGGGGATGCGAGCCCAACCCTCGATAAGGTTCTTGGCGATGAGTCCGGCGTGGTAGCTGGTGCCGCAGGCGATCACGTAGACGCGGTCGATGTCGTTGAGCTCCTCGAGCGAAAGGCCCAGCTCGTCGATGTCGAGCTCGCCGGCCGGCGTCATACGACCGACCAGCGTGTCGCGCACAACGCGAGGCTGCTCGTGGATCTCCTTGAGCATAAAGTCGGGGTAGCCACCCTTTTCGGCCATGTCTAGGTCCCAGTCGATGTGGGTGACCTTGGGCTCGATAACGTTGCCGGCCTCGTCGGTGTACTCGACGCCCGCGGGCGTGAGCTTGGCAAACTGACCGTCCTCGAGCACCACGACATCGCGGGTGGCGTCGATGAGCGCGATGACATCGGAAGCAACATAGGAGCCGGTTTCGCCCACGCCGACTACGATCGGGGAATCCTTGCGGGCCACGGCGATCACGCCGGGCTCGTCAGCGCACACGGCGGCCAGACCATAGGCACCGACCACGTGGGTGCAAGCCTCGCGCACGGAGGCCATCAGGTCGTGCGTCTCGGCATAAGCCTCTTCGATCAGATGCGCGAAGACCTCGGTATCGGTCTCGCTCTTAAAGTGATGGCCGCGGCCCTCCAGCTCTTCGCGCAGCTCGGCGAAGTTCTCGATGATGCCGTTGTGGACGATGGCGATACGACCGTCGCAGCTGGTGTGGGGGTGAGCGTTAACGACGGAGGGCTTGCCGTGGGTGGCCCAACGGGTGTGACCGATACCGCAGGTAGCGTCGCTGTCGATGTTGGAAAGCTCGCTCTCCAGGCCCGCAACCTTGCCCACGCGGCGGATGACGTCGAGGTGTGCCGCGGCGCCCTCGCCCACCTCGAGCGCAACGCCCGAGGAGTCATAGCCGCGATACTCCATGCGCTTAAGGCCTGTGACCAGTATGTTCTTTGCAATATCAGAGCCGGTGTAGCCGACAATTCCGCACATAGGATAAATCCCTTCGTTCGCGTGACTGCAAGACGTCCACGCACAGGGGGCGCTGAGACGTATAACGTTCGAGTATTGTACTCACGCAAGCGCAAGCTGATATACCAGAAGTGGTATCTCAACTTAGATACCACTCGATGCACACATGCCCAAACCACCACGATGGGGACAGGCACCTTTGTGGTGGTTTGGGCTCCAGCGTTTGCCCAGATAAAACCTACCAAAATAAACCTGTCCCTAATTGGCAGGTTTTGACACCCTAGGGGCGGGCGATGCTACAATCTGGCTTGTACTTGAAACGCATCAAAGGGGCCGCTATGGCAAAGGTAAAAATCAGCGATGTCGCGCGCGAGGCGGGAGTCTCGCTGGGCACGGTTTCCAACGCGCTCAACCATCCCGAAAAGCTGCGCCCCGAGACCCTCAAACTTATCAACGAAACCATCAATCGACTGGGCTACCTGCCCAACCAAAGCGCCCGTCAGCTCGCAGGCGGCGCCACCAAGTCCTTTGGCCTAGTCCTCCCCCGCCTCGACCACGGCTTCTCGCTCCAAATTGCCAGCGGCGCCCACAACGAGGCCCGCAAGCACGGCTACGATTTACTCATCGCCAATGCCGATAACGACGATATTCTCGAGGATCATTACCTGCGCTATTTTATGGGCACGCAGATGTCCGGCGTCATGGTTCAGCCCATGGCGTCTCCCGACTGGCACCCCGCCATGACCAAGATGCCCGTGCCGATCGTCCATCTTGACATCCACTGTTCCGAGCCCGGCTACTACGTGGCTGCCGACAACGAGGCACAAGGCCGCATTATCGCCGAGCTCGCCGTTGCCCGTGGCGCACGCCATATCACCGTTGTGGGAAGGGCGGCATTTATGCAGCTCACCTTGCGCGTACTTGGCATCCACAAGGCCCTCGCCCTGCATCCCGATATCAAAATTGAGGTCATTGACGCCGGAGAGTGGAATACCGCAGCCGACGGCTACAGCATTGGCGCTCAGATTGCCGGGCGCTCCGGCGACGAGCGCCCCGATTTTGTCATCGGCCTGACCGACGTACTGGCGTCGGGCGTCATCTCGGCGCTGGTCGATAAAGGCATCTCCGTCCCCGAGCAGGTCCGCGTGGCTGGCTGCGACGGCAACCCGCTCGCCTGGAGCGGGTCGGTCCCACTCACCACGGTGGCACCCCCAGGCTACGAGATTGGCCGCAAGGGCATTCAATTGCTCATGGAGCAAATCGAAAACAAAGCCCCGGCGAAGACCAAGCACGCCCGTATCGGTTCCGCCGCACGCATCGTCACCGCGGTCACGGCCGTCGAGGACATCAACCGCCAAGAGCTCGTACGCCCGTTTTTACTGGAGCGCGCCAGCACCCAGGCAAGCAGTCACACCGAAGCCACCGCCATCAACCTCGGCGCCTACCTTTAGCACACGGCCTTGACCGCGGCCGTCAGGTCGAACAACGTATCGAGCACGGCCTCGCAGCCATCCACCACGTCCTGCGGCAGCGGCACGATATCGGGAACGGCAAAGACATGGCAGCCGGCCGTGATGCCCGAGACGCAGCCGTTGCGCGAATCCTCGACCACGGCACATTCCTCGGGGGCAAAGCCCGCGCGCTCGCAGGCAAGCAGATACATCTCGGGATCGGGCTTGCCGTGCACAACGTCCTCGCCGCAAGTCACCGTCTCAAACTTGTCAAAGAGGCCGACCATCTTAAGGTTGCGCTCGGCCGTAACGAGGCGCGACGACGTTGCAAGGCCCACGTGATAGCCCGCAGCCAGCAGCTCGTCTATGCACTCGGCAGCGCCGGCCTTAAGCTCCAGATCGGTCTTGACCATCTCGTCGCGAATCTCCTTGTGGCGATGATAGAGCGCCTCGGCGGTTTCTCTGCTGCCGCAATGCGCCTCAAGGATGTCCATGACATCGGGCAGTGTGCGACCGATAAATTGATGAATCAGCGTGTCATCAATCGCGACGCCCAGCTCAGCAGCGGGCGCTTTCCATGCCTTGATGCCCAGACGCTCGGTATCGACCAGCGTTCCGTCCATGTCAAAAATAACAGCCTTGATCATATCGGTCCCCTCACCGGATTGCGTTACTGCCACTCTACCGCACTTTACAAACTTGTATATAACGTATATAGCATATTGTACTTTCGTTACATAGGTAGAAATCTTATGACAAGCAGCCCGGTAGGATTATAGTTTTCGACCGAGTACTCAACGATAAGGATCGTTTCATGATTTTAGACACCACGGCACCCGCAGAGGAGCTTCAGGACAAACTCGCAGCGCTCGAGCAGCTGCTTTTGGCATATGGACGCGTCGCCATCGGCTTTTCCGGCGGCGTCGACAGCAGCTTTTTGGCCGCGGTCTGCGCCCGTATCATGCCTGCCGACACGCTTCTCATCCACCTCACCACGCCGCTCATCGGCACGCCCGAGCAGGCTTCGTTTGAGCGGTCCGTTGACGGGCAAGCCGAAGAAGGGCCGCATTTTAAGCTCCCTGTGCTCAACCTTTCGGTCGATCAGCTGCAGCTCCCCCAAGTAGCCTGCAACGATGCCGACCGCTGCTACCACTGCAAGCACGCCGGCTTTACCGCTATCGTCAACCACGCCAAGTCGCTCGGCTTCCCCACCGTCATCGATGGCAGCAATGCAAGCGATCGCGGTGACTACCGCCCCGGCATGCGCGCGGCAGAAGAGCTCGGCGTACGCTCGCCGCTTATGGAGGTCGGCTTTACCAAGGACGAAGAGCGCAAGCTGTTGCGCGCATGGGGCTACCCCGTTTGGAACCTGCCGGCAGGCGCTTGCTTGGCCACACGCGTCCCTACGGGCGAAGAGCTGACGCGCGAGAAGGTCAATCTAATCCGCGCCTGCGAGGACTACCTGCACGATCTTGGTCTGGCACAGGTTCGCGCGCGCTTGGTCGGCGGGTGCATGCATATCGAGGCTGCTCCCGCAGATGTCACTAAGATTGCCGCCCTCGGCAGTGCTGCCGTCGACGGCGAGGGCAAGACCCCGTTGCCCGCCGCCATCGAGTCCGCGCTGCGCGAGCTGGGCTGCGGCCACATCTCCCCCAAGGTCACCCCCTACATCCACGGCAACATGAATCTTTAAGTTACGCCGTTTTACAAACGGCGTAACCGCTCGGCGCTGCACAGGCCCCGGGCACGGCAATCTGACGTTCAACTGCACGGGCGCGACCAAAAGGCCAGCGCCCGCTTGTTTCACGTCATCTTGCCGCACCCGGAACCTGCTCGCTCGCGCATGCTCAACCTGAACACATAAATTGCCACCTTCCAAAAAGGGACAGGTTTATTTTGGCAGGTTTTATCTGGGGAAACGCCGAATAGCCCCACATTCACAACCGCCGCAGCTCCATATGAGGCAAATGAACCGGCGGCATTTGTCCCAAATCTTGAGTATTTGTTCGGCGGAGCGGCCTCAGCCGTCTCCTGCTAGACTGGTAGATTCCCAACCGTCCATCCAGGAGCCTCAATGTCGCGCGAGTCCGCCTACAAGCAAGTACTTTCCATCGGCACCGCCGTGGTGCTGGGGTTTGCGCTGTTCACAGGGTCGCTCGACGGAGCGCCCAAGCTGCTCTCGCCGCAAAGCGATGAGCAGGCGGCTGCTCTGGCCGAGAAGCAAAGCGAGAGCCCCAACCGCACCGACGACGAAGCGGACTTGGTAGCCCGGCTCGAATCGGGAACAGCGAGCTCCACGGACTCCGAAGATGATCAGGACTCCGGCGATGGCTCTGAATCCGCCACGACCGACACCGCTGACGATGCCTCTTCAAACGTCACCCCCATCGACGAGGTCGAAAACCCCGATCTCGACCACGCCCGCGGCGTATATCTCAGCAGCATTCCCGACTACGCCGGCAACCCCTACGTTGCCCTTCGCGCCGACAGCACGCACCCGTTGGGCACGCCATCATTCACGCTCGATCAATACGAGCGCGCCACCGAAGAGGGCTGCTTTAAGAAGTTCTCCAAGCTCGATAGCCTGGGCCGCACCCGCAAGGCACTCGCCTGCGTGGGTCCCGAATCGCTCGGTCAGGGCAAGCGCGGCGATATCTCGCGTATCCATCCCGCCGGGTGGCACCAGCAGCGCTACGACTTTATTTCGGGTCAGAGCCTCTACAACCGCTGCCACCTTATCGCCTGGTCGCTCTGCGGCGAAAACGCCAACCGCAAGAATCTGCTCACCGGCACGCGCTATCTCAACGAAACGGGCATGCTGCCGTTTGAAGAGCAGATCCTCGACTACATCCACGACACAGGCAACCATGTGCTCTACCGCGTCACACCCATGTATAACGAAGAGGAGCTCGTCTGCCGCGGCGTGCGCCTTGAGGCGCAATCGGTCGAGGACCACGGCAAGACCCTCTGCTTCCACGTATATTGCTACAATCTGCAGCCGCACGTGCAGATCGACTACGCCACCGGCCGCAATCAGGCCTCGGGGGACTAGGGCCGACCAAGCTGCCCCAAAACCTAAAATGATCCGTTTTCCTCCGTCCCCCAGGGATCAAAAAGGGCCGCCCCGGATTGCCCAGAGCGGCCCTTGCACCGGCATGCATGTTGCAGGCAACGCCACGCGCTACTTGGCGCGGCCCTCCTCATAGCGCTCGACCAGCTTGGCCTGAACGTCATAGGGCACCTGCTCATAGCCCGCGGGCTTCATGGTAAAGTCGCCCGTGCCGCGCGTGATGGAGCGCAGGCGCGTCGAGTAATCCGTCAGCTCGGCCAGCGGCGCCTGGGCAATGACCACGGTGTCTCCGCGCTCATCGGTCTCCATGCCCGTCACGCGACCGCGCGAGGCCGAGATGTCGCCCATCACGGCGCCGGCGTAGCTCTCGGGGATCGTCACCGTGATTTCCTCGATAGGCTCCAGCACCACTGGATCGGCATCGGCGCATGCCTTGCGCAGGCCGATGCGAGCCGCCGCGCGGAACGCCATCTCGTTGGAGTCGACGCTGTGATACGAACCGTCGTACACAGCCACGCGAATGCCCGTGAGCGGGTAGCCGGCAATAATACCGTCCTTCATGGTCTCCTGGACGCCCTTGTCCACGGCGGGAATCAGCGAGCGCGGAATGCGACCGCCCACGACCTCGTCCACGAACTCATAGCCGTCGCTCGTGCCGTCGGGCCCAATGAGCGGCTCAACGCGCAGCCAGCAGTCGCCATACTGACCGGCACCACCGGTCTGCTTCTTGTGTCGGCCCTGTGCGCTCGCCGTGCGGCGGATGGTCTCGCGATACGGAATGCGGATCGGCACGCTCTTGGCCACGACCTTGGTGCGATCCTCCAAACGGTTGAGCAGCACCGAAACCTGCGCCTCGCCCACCGCCGAGATGATGGTCTGCCCGGTCTCCTCGTCGCGGTCGATGCTCATGGTCGGGTCTGCCTTGCAGGCCTTCTCGATAAACGTGTAGAGCTTCTCCTCGTCGCCACGGTTCTCGGCCTCGATGGCGATGCGGTACTGCGAGTTGGGGAACTTAAACGCCGCAGCCTCAACCTTGCCGGTAATCGAGAGCGTATCGCCCGTCTCTGCCGCCAACTTGGGCGCCACGATAATGTCGCCGGCATAGGCGTGACCGACCTCGGTCATGTCGCGGCCGCACATCACATACAGGTGAGCCAGACGATCGCTCTTGCGGGTACGCGCGTTGATCAGCTCAAGGCCCGGCTCAAGCGTGCCCGTCAGCACCTTGATAAAGCTGATGCGGCCCTGCTGCGGATCGGCCAGCGTCTTAAACACAAACGCCACCGGACGGTCATCGTCACTCGAAATCTTAAGCGAATCACCGTCGATGAGCGGCATCTCGCCGTAGTCGGTCGGCGCCGGGAAGTACGTGGCGATGTCGTCCATCAGCGAGTTGACGCCCTGCTCCTTAATGCAATCGCCCGCAAAGACCGGCACAAAGATGCGCTCGGCAATCGCCTTCGACAGCAGGCCTTCAAGCTCCTCCTGCGTCAGCGTCTCCTCGCCTTCCAAGTACTTCATCATCAGTTCGTCGTCGGCCTCGGCCACCAGCTCGCACAGATGGTCATGGGCCTCCTCGGCCTGGGCACGATACTCCTCGGGAATCTCCGACTCAACGGCCTCGGCGCCGTTGCAGTGGCGCGCCTTCATGCGCACCAGGTCGATGATGCCGTCAAAGTCCTCGCCCTCGCCCCAGGGAAGGGTCACGGCGCCCAGGCGCGTACCAAAGCGCTCCTGCAGCAGGTCCATGGTGGTCGCAAAGCTGGCCTCGGAGCGCGACAGGCGGTTTACGAACACCGCACGCGCCAGGCGCAGGTCCTCGGCGGCATACCAGAGCTTAACCGTCGTAGGCTGCGGGCCGGCCTCGGCGTCGACCACAAACAGAGCCGTCTCGCAGACGCTCATCGCGGCAAAGGCGTCGCCGATAAAATCGGGATAGCACGGGGCATCGAGCACATTGATACGAGCGCCCTTCCAGTCGATCGGCGCAATGGTCGTCGAGATGGAAAACGCACGCTTGACCTCTTCGGGGTCATAGTCGAGCGTGGGCTTGGTGCCGTCGTGGCCGCCCAGGCGGGCGGTCTTGCCGGAAAGGTGGAGCATGGCCTCGGCGAGTGAAGTCTTGCCCACCCCGCCTTGGCCTACGAGCACCACGTTCCTTACGTTACCGGTCTTGGGAGCACCCATGATGACCTCCTTGCAGGGCCGCGCGCAATGCGCGACGCCAACGGGGAGAGTTCGCGGTCGATGCCGTCCCGGGAGCAGCATGGTCGGCAGCCGAGCCGACTCACCCTCCAAATGTCCTATGCCACCACCCTACCCTCACGGGCGGCTGTCCATGCATACCTTTCGGCACACGTATGAATACAGGCGGCGAGAGGAAGAGACAAGCTTGTGAGGCAATTATTGAACCCCGTCGATGTAAACAAAAAGCCGCCACAGACCGTAAGACCTGTGGCGGCTTCGCCTCAATTAATAGTTGAGTAAATACCTGAGCCTATCCCTCGATACGGCTCAAGAACTCACGTGTGCGCCGCTCGCGCGGATGGTCTATGACCTGCTCGGCAGGCCCCTCCTCGACAATGCGACCGCCGTCCATAAAGACCACGCGGTCGGCAACATCGCGTGCAAATTGCATCGCGTGGGTCACGATTACCATCGTCATATTCTGCGCCGCCAGGTCCTTAATGACACGCAGCACCTCGGCCGTCAGCTCGGGATCGAGCGCTGAAGTCGGCTCGTCAAAGAATAAGATTTCCGGATCGAGCGCCAGGGCGCGGGCAATACTCACGCGCTGCTGCTGACCGCCCGAAAGCTCACACGGCACCTTGTTCTCGTTGCCCGTAAGCCCCATCTGCGCGATCAACTCACGCGCACGCGCCTCTGCCTGCTCGCGCGGGCGCTTGAGCACGCGGATCGGCGCGTCGATGATGTTTTTCATCACCGTATAGTGCGGGAACAGATTGTAGTTCTGGAATACCAGACCAAAACGCGAACGCGCTTGCTTGGGAACATCTCCCTTCGCATAGACCGCGCCCGATCCCGCATCCGTCGCAACCGCAAGGTCGCCAAACGAAAGCGAGCCGCCGTCGAGCGTCTCGAGCAGCGTGGCGCAGCGCAGCAGCGTGGACTTACCGCCGCCCGAAGGTCCGATAATCGCCACGACCTCACCGCGCTTGACCTCGAGTGAGATATCCTTGAGCACCTCATTGCCGCCAAACGCCTTACGCGCGCTTTCGATTTTCATCACTGAGTTAGTCATGATAATAGTCCAGCTTCTTTTCGGCGGCGCCCAGCAGCATCTCGACCACAAAGTTAAAGACCCAGTAGATCAACGCCGCAATCGCAAACGGCACCATGCTCACCTGCGAGGCGACCAGCGCCTTGGCGGTCGAGAACATCTCACCCACACCAATGGCAAACGCCAGCGACGTGTCCTTGACCAGTGTGATGATCTCGTTGCCCATCGCCGGCAGAATACGCTTGGCGACCTGCGGCATCACGATATACAGAAACGTCTGCATGCGCGAGTAGCCCAGCACCTCAGCAGCCTCGTATTGACCGCGCGGAATGGACTGCAGGCCCGAGCGATAGATCTCGGCAAAGTAACCGGCGTAGTTGATGATGAACGCCACGACACACGCCGTCCACTTGGAATCGGGCGTAAGCGAAATGCCGAACACGTAGTACGGGGCAAAGTAGATGGCAAACATCTGCAGCATGAGCGGCGTACCGCGCATGACCGAGATATAGATGCGCGCAATCCAGCGGAGCGGCGCAATTTTACTCATGCGCATAAACGCCACGGGGATTCCCAGCGGAATCGACCCCAACAGCGTCAGCACAAACAGCTGCAAGCTGACCAAGAATCCCTGGCCAAGCATCTGCATCATGACCTGAATAGACAACCCAAGCTCTCTTTCACAGTAACGGAACAGCGAACCCAATGCTAAAGCGGGTTTTCCAGGTGCCCGAGTTTGCCGTGAAAGAGGAGCGCCGCGTACTAAATGTACGCAAGCGACGGTTTGAACGGCAAAATCGGGTGCCTGGGAAAGCCGCTATTTGAGCACCCAGTTGTCGAAGGAAAGACCATAGCTTGCATATTTATCGCACAGGTCCTTGACCGTGCCGTCCTCGTAGAGCGCCTTGAGCGACTCGGTCACGGCGTCGGCCGACTTGGTGTCGCCCTTCTTAAAGCCGACGGCGTAGTGCTCGCTGGACAGCGGCTTGTCGAGCTGCGTATAGGCATCGGGCTTGGCGGCAAGCTGATACTGGGCAATCGAAAGGTCGCAAGCCACGGCATCGACCGCGCCGCTCTCGAGCTGCATAAAGGCCGTGTTGTACTCGCCGATGGTATCGAGCGTGGCAAACGTCGCGGCCAGATCCTTCTGGTCGCCCTCGAGCACATCCTGCGCAGCGGAATCGGTCTGAGTGATCACGGTCTTGCCAGCGAGATCGTCCCAGCTCTTGATACCCGCGTCCTTCTTGACCACCAACACCTGCTCGTTGAGCATATACGGCTCGGAGAACGTGTAGTCGTCCTCGCGGCCCTCCATGGTAAAGCCGTTCCAGATGCAGTTGATAGCGCCGGAGTTGAGCAGCGTGTCCTTGGCATCCCAATCGATGGCCTCGTAATCGACATCCCAGCCCTGCTTATCGGCAACGGCCTTGGCAAGGTCAAGGTCAAAGCCCGTGTACTCGCCGTCATCGCCCACAAAGCCGTACGGAGGGTAGGACTTGTCAAAGCCCACCACGAGCTTCTTGGACTCCGCAGCACCCTTCACATCCTTGGCCGCGGCAGAACCAGCAGCGGAGCCCTTGCCGGCACCACCGCCGCAGCCGACAAGACCAAGGCCAAGCACCGTGGCAAACGAGCCGGCTAGACCAACAAACTGACGACGAGACATATCGGTATTCATGGTATTCCCCCTTGGTGGCACTTTAGTTAAGTAAAGTGAGTCATGTAACGTTCAGAATCATACACTTTAGCGTGATAGAGCACAAGGCGAGTTTGCCCGCCGCGTGAGGGGTGTGGGGGGTTAAGTTTCCTGCTCTACAGTCCTGCTCACGACGGAGGCCACATTAAGTGGCCTCCTGTTCGTGCGGAACTCGCGATAAACTTAACCCCCCACACCCCTCACGCGGCGGGCAACCGTCGTTGGGCTTATCACTGACACGAATAAACCGCTTGCATATCGTCTGCTGGCTTGGCACGGTACAATACTTGCAGCTTAAATTCATGAATTAGTGGAGTTATTGATGGCAGAATCTCGTGCGGAGCGTAGGGCTCGTCGTGCTTTGGTGGAAGCGGCTGAGGGGTCAAAGGAGGAGAAATCTTCTACGAAATCCAAGTCTTCTAAAGCCGCAAAAAGCAAATCGGCCAAGGGCAAGGCTAAGGCCAAGCGTCCCGGCTCTCGTCGGAGCGGGGACAAGGCACCTCAGACTCGCTCCAAGCGTTCGCATAAAGATCAGGTTTCGCCTGCGCGTAAGGTTGTGGACCCCAAGTCTCCCTGTTCGATCATGAAAGCTTGCGGTGGGTGCACGGCGCTCAATCGTCCTTATAAGAAGCAGTTGGCGGCCAAGCAGGCTGCTATGGAGGAGCTGTTTGCTGAGCTCTGTGAGCGCGAGGGCATTAGCGTTGATCCCATTCGCGGTATGGGTGTTACCCTGGGCGACCCGGGCAAGTATCCTGCGCCGCGTGGTTTTCGTCATAAGGCTGCCACTCCGTTTGCTCCCGGCAAAGAGGGCGCTGTCCGCTGCGGCTTTTTTGAACGTGGGACGCACAGGATCGTTGCTGTTCCTGAATGCCCTGTCGAGGCGCCGGGCACTCGTCAGATTCTCAACGGCATCGCTCGCGAGGCCGAACGTCTGCATATTCCTGCCTTTAACGAAGACAAGCATCTGGGGCTGCTTCGCTATGCCGTCGTTCGCTGCGGCTGGCGCACCGACCAGATTATGGTCACCCTCGTGACCGCTCAGCGCGACCTGCCGCATGCGCAGGAGTTCTTTGAGGCTGTCGCCGCACTCGATCCGCATATCGTCACCGTCGCTCAGAACATCAACGGTCGCCCCGGCAATGCCATCTTGGGTGAGGAGACTCGTATCGTCTATGGCGCCGAATGCATGCGCGACCAGCTGCTCGGCTGCGAGTTCGATATCTCCCCCACCGCGTTCTACCAGACCAACCCGCAGCAGACCGAGCTGCTCTACCAGCTCGCCATCGACGGCATGGACCTGCGTCAGGGCGACGTGCTTATGGATGCCTACTGCGGCAGCGGTACCATCGGTCTTTGCGCAGCCAAGGCCGCCCAGGACAAGGGTATCGGTATCATGCTGCTTGGCGTGGAGCGAAACCCGGCGGGTATTGCCGACGCACGCCGCAATGCCGAGCTCAACGGCCTCACCCGCAGTGCCTGGTTTATGGCCGACGATGCAACCGACTATATCCTGGATGCCGCCGACAACAACGAGCGCGTCGACGTCCTCTCCATCGACCCGCCGCGCGCCGGCTCCACCCCCGAGTTTCTCGAAGCCGCCTGCGCGCTTAAGCCGCGCCGCATCACCTATATCAGCTGCAACCCCGTGACCCAGGAGCGTGACCTGCACCAGCTCCTCGATGGAGGCTATCGCCTGCTCAAGATCACGCCAGTCGATATGTTCCCCCATACCGACCACACCGAAACCGTAGCGGTCCTCGAGCGCCGATAATCTACCAGTACAAGAAAAAAGGAGGGGTGGCCCGTCTGGACCGCCCCCCCTTCGTTGGTATATATGCCCCGTTACATACTTTTGCGCAGGTCGCACACGCCGGCTGCCGCCATCTCGCGCAGCAGCGTCTCGCGGTCGCGCGTCACGATCAGGTCCAGCGGGAAATGAATCTCGTCGAGCATCTTGCGTGCGTGATCGAGCTTGCCAATGGCCATGCCAATGTGGGCATCGGTCGACACGCCAATACCCACGCCCAGCTCGGCGCAGCGCTCGGCGATCTTGCGGCATACAGCCCAATGCTCAGTGTCGACACCGTGTTCAAGACTATGGTTGTTGATCTCGATAATCTTGTGCTTGGCCTTAGCCGCCAACAGCACCTCGTCGATATCGAACGGCACGCCCGAGCGACCCGCGTGGCCCAGCATGAACACCTTGGGATGTTCCAAGGCATTGATATACATCTCGGTCGTTTGGGCCAGCGTCGCACCCTCAGCAATCTGCGGATTATGCACGCTTGCAACCAAATAATCCAAATTACGCGTAACCAAATCGAACAGTGAATGCTGACGGCTGTACGAATCGCCGGCGATATCGAGCGTGACAGGAGTGTCCTCGCCAAACAAGCTGCCGTCCAGCGAAACGATATCGGCCTCGGCGCCGCGAAGCACCAGCACGCCGCTCCAAATGCGCGGCCAGATATCCTGGTTAATAAAGAATTGGAAACTGCGCAGGTCATTGGGACAAGGCGTAACCATCGAGCTTAAATGATCGGCTGAACCGAGCACCTGAAGGCCGCGCTCTGCCGCCCAATAGATGTTCTCCTCGATGGTTGAGTACGCATGCGCAGAGAACATCGTATGAGTATGAATATCACAAGAAAGAAGGTAGGGCATCGGGTCTCCTTGTCCAGTATGGCCGTCGCGTATATTCATTGTACGCATAGCTTTCGGCAGTCGTAAAACTGCTTCATCCCAATCACACAACGGCATAAACAACGGGGCCTGGCTTAGCACCAAACCCCGTTTCACGTAAAACATTGCAAGCAGAGCGCTTTACTTTCGACGATATTCGTCGGCCAGTTGCTTCCAGGCAGGCAACGAATTGACGATGGTCTCGTAGCTCACACAGTAGCCAAGGCGGAACCAGCCCGGCATGCCAAAGCTATCCGAAGGCACCGCGAGCAGCTCATACTTCTTCGCGCGCTCGCAGAAGGCGTTCGCATCGGGCTCCAGCGCCTTCACCCACAGGTAGAATGCACCATCCGGCTCAACATAGGTGTAGCCATACTCCGCCAGTGCATCGGTAAGCGCGGTGCGGTTGCGCGCATATGCCTCGACATCACTCGGCTCATCAATGCAGTCGATGATCACACGCTGGAAGAGGGCCGGTGCGCACACGAAGCCCAGCGTGCGGGCGGCACCGGCGACGGCCGGCATAAGGCGAGCAGCCTGCGGATTGGTATTGGGGATCAAAATCCAGCCCACACGTTCACCCGGTAGCGAAAGGGACTTGGAATACGAGTAGCACACCACGGTGTTCTCGTAGATCGAGGGCACCCAAGGCACCTCGGCACCGTACACGATCTCGCGATACGGCTCATCAGAGATGAGCATAATCGGATTCTCGGGATCACGCTGAGCGCTGGCCTCGCGCAGAACATTGGCCAGTCGCGTCAGCGTGTCGCGTGTATATACGGCACCGGTCGGATTGTTGGGCGAGTCGATGATGACGGCAGCCGTCTTATCAGTAATCGCCTTGAGCACGTTACTCACGCTCAGCTGGAACGTATCTTCATCGGCGAGCGCCTCGACACACGTACAGCCGGCCTTCTCAATCCAAACGCGATACTCCGGAAAGTACGGGGCGATAACAATAACCTCGTCACCCGGGTTCGTAACGGCATTGAGCGTGCAGGTGAGCGAAGCCGCCGCGCCCACGGTCATAAAGACATCCTTGCCCTCATAGCTCGTGCCAAAGCGACGGTTGAGCGAGTCGGCGACGGCTGCTCGACATTGCGGCAGACCCGGCGCAGGCGTGTATCCATGCAGCTGGTCGCTCGGCAGCTCCAAGGCCTTCTTAATGGACTCAGCCACAGCAGCGGGCGCCGGAACACTCGGGTTGCCCAGTGAGAAATCGAATACGTTCTCTGCACCGATCTGTACCTTGCGCTCAAGGCCATAGCTAAAGATCTCACGGATGATGGAGCTTTCCGCACCGCGAGCATACATAGTTTCGTTGATCATCTGTTCCCCTTTCGCATAGGCGCTATTGTACGCTTTAGCCAACTAGAGCGCCACAATGTTGATTGGGGACAGACTTAAATGCGTGAAAACGCTCATTTAAGTCTGTCCCCAATCAACGAAGAAAAAGCCTCCGCAGGTTTCCCCGCGGAGGCTTTCGCTACAAGGACTATTTGTCGGCGTCGGTGTTGCCGTCAGCGTTGACGGCATGGTCATCGCCGGCATCATCGGATGCGGCTTCGGCATCCTCCTGCATGGCCGCCTGCGCAAAGGCCGCAGCATCAGCCGCCAGCTCCTCCTCGCTCATGCGAGGCAAGCGCTTCTTGGTCGGCATGCCGGCCGCCTTGGCATTGCGCTCCTCCTTGGCCGCCAGGATATCGCCCTCGCGCTCAAGGTAGGCATCCCACTCATTGTCGAGCAGGGCGTTCACGGCGTCGCCTTCGACGGTCTCGCGCTCAAGCAGCACCTTCGCCATCAGATCGAGCTGATCGCGACGGGCATCCAAAATCTCGACCGCACGGCGATGGGCTTCGCGCATGATGCGCTGAACCTCGATATCGATGCGGCGCGCCGTCTCCTCGGAGTAATCCTGGTGATCGGCGTAATCGCGGCCAAGGAACACCTGATGTTGCGCCTCACCAAACACTTGCGTGCCCAGCTCCTCGCTCATGCCCAGGCGCGTGACCATCTCGCGCGCCATCTTAGTCGCGCGCTCCAGATCGTTGCTCGCGCCCGACGTGATGTCGTCGCACATGAGCTCCTCGGCAACGCGACCGCCCAAGAACACGGCGAGCTCGTCGAGCATCTCGTTCTTGGTCTTGAGGAAGTGATCCTCCTGCGGAAGCTGCAACGTGTAGCCCAGGGCCTGACCGCGGCTGACAATCGAAATCTTATGAACCGGATCGGAATGCTCCAAGATGTGGCCCACCAGGGCGTGACCGCTCTCGTGGTAAGCAATCGTGGTGCGCTCGGCTTCGGTCATCACGCGGCCCTTGCGTTGCGGTCCGGCAATCACACGCTCCATCGACTCCTCGACCTCGTCCATCGAGATCACAGAACGATGACGGCGAGCGGCCAGCAGCGCAGACTCGTTGAGCAGGTTCGCCAAATCGGCACCAGTAAAGCCAACGGTCATCTGGGCGAGCTTCTCAAACTTAACGTCCTCGTCCATCGGCTTGTTCTCAGCATGCACGCGCAAGATCTGCTCGCGGCCCTTTACGTCCGGGCGGTCAACCGTGACTTGGCGGTCAAAACGGCCGGGACGCAGCAGCGCCGGATCCAGAATGTCGGGGCGGTTGGTCGCGGCGATCAGGATGACCGACTCGCTTTCCTCAAAACCGTCCATCTCGACCAGCAGCTGGTTGAGCGTCTGCTCGCGCTCGTCGTGGCCGCCGCCCAAACCGGCTCCGCGCTGACGTCCCACGGCATCGATCTCGTCAATAAAGATGATTGACGGAGCCTGAGACTTGGCCTCCTTAAAAAGGTCGCGCACGCGGCTGGCGCCGACGCCCACGAACATCTCAACAAAGTCAGAGCCCGAGATGCTAAAGAACGGCACGCCCGCCTCGCCGGCAACGGCCTTGGCCAGCAACGTCTTACCGGTACCCGGAGGGCCCACCAGCAACACGCCGCGGGGAATCTTGGCGCCCAGCTTGCGATAGCGGTCCGGGTCGCTCAAGAAATCGCGAATCTCTTCGAGCTCCTCGACCGCCTCATCCACGCCAGCGACATCCTCAAACTTGACCTTGGGACGCGTAGCCTCGTTGGTCTTGGCATTGGTCTTGCCAAACTGCATGTTCCTGTTGTTGGCACCCATCATCTGGCGCATGAAGTAGAACATGATGGCGATCAAGGCAATCGTCGGAAGCACACTCATCGCCAAGTCGCCCCAAAAATCGGGATCGTTGGTGTTGACGATGTACTTGGTATCGGGGTGCTCCGCCATGAGCTCGGCAAGCGAATCGGAACCGACATAGGTCGAGGAAAAGCTCTTGAGCTCGCTCGTGTCGCCCTTGTCCTTTTTTGTCTTCCAGTAATGACCCGCCACGCTTCCGTCTTGAACCGTATAGGCCAAATCTTCGACACGGTCCTGCTTAATGGCGTTGACCATCTCGCTCGTCGCGAGCTTTACGGTATTGCTGGAGTTGGCAAAGCCGGAGCCCATGTTAAAGAAGGCGTAGCCCAGAAGCGCGCAAGCCAAAATAAAATACAGCCAGCCCGTACGCGTGGGCTTCTTGCCTCCGGGCATCCCCGGGATCTTAGGCTCCCGGGGAGTCTGGGAATTGTTGTCGTTACGGTCGTCGGGCATCTTACGAATAAACCTCCGGTTTCAAAATGCCCAGATACGGAAGGTTACGATAGCGCTCGGCATAGTCGAGGCCGTAGCCCACCACAAAGGCATCGGGGCAATGGGTTCCAACATACTTGGGCGTGACGGCCGAGGTACGGTCCTCAACGTCCTTCCATAGGAAGGCGGCGACCTCCAGAGAAGCGGGCTTACGGCTCTCGAGGTTCTTCATCAGGTACTTGAGGGTCAGGCCCGAGTCCAGAATGTCCTCGACGATCAGCACGTCGCGACCACGGATGTCGATATCCAGGTCCTTAATGATACGCACGATACCCGAAGACTTCACACCGTCGCCATAGCTCGAAACAGCCATGAAATCGATGTTGGTTGGCAGCTCGATCTTGCGCATCAGGTCGCCCATAAAGACCACGGCGCCGCGCAGGACCGCAATCAGCACCAGATCCTTACCCGCGTAGTCGCGAGTAATCTGCTCGCCTAGGCGAGAGACGATACCGTCGATATCCTCCTGCGTAAACAGAACCTTCTCGATATCCGGATGTTGAGAAGCCATGACAACCCTTTCTTGTGCTTAATCGCCCACACACCGCCGTATGGACGCGAACTACACATTCTAGCAGCGCACGGGGTATATTTTCCAGCCCGCGCACCATCAGCGCGGGAATACCGTCAACGCCGCACAGAAAAGCTAGTGTGAGGAGCTAATCCGCGTCAACCACGCGAAGCAGATAGGCCACGCGCGTCGCGGCCGTGCATTTAAAACGCTCGTCCGCGCGAACGCCCGCGACCCATACTACGGCACCTCCCGGAGCCGTTCTTACCACGGGTACGCCAGAGCGGTCTGAAACAGGAATGCGCGCCTCGTTCAACAGGTCTGACACTTTCTTGCTTCGGCCGTTCATCCCCAACGGGCACATCACGTCTCCCGGCACAGGGCTATCCACCCACAGGCGCGCCAATCGCGCCTCGGCGGGAATCTCCCCGCGCGAGCCGGCTAGCATCCGCTCGCTATCGCGGTCGGCGAACCCCAGGGCCGCCGCATCCACCAAGGCCGCAACCTCTCCGGCAGCAGCAAGCTCGCGGGCACGGTGCACGATATCGCGCCCCGGCTCCACAGCCATCGGCTCTGCTGTCAGCATACGCCCCGCCCCCAGCGGCAGATGACCGGGAACGGAGATCCAATCGGCCACTAAGCCCTCGCGCGCCGCCGGGGCCTTGAACGCCAGCATGCCAAACTCCACACGGGCATCAATTCCCGCAGGAAGCGTTACCGAGCCCGAGCCCGTAGCGACGCAGGCGAGCACGCGCTCCACGTGCCGCATCTCCGGTCGCGCGTCGGGATCGATGCGCTTAATCGCCAACCGCACGATACGCCGTGCAATCACAACCTCAGCGGCGGCAAGACGGCGCGCATCGAGCACAAGTGCGCCCGCCGCTTCCTTGCGCAGACAGCTTCGAAACGCCTGTGCCGAAAGCTGGGAAAGAAAGGCGTCTTCGTCGCCCAGAATTTCGCAAGCGGCGCCAATCGTCTTACAGACGCTCGCGTTGCGACGTGCCACCACCGGCATCACCCGATGGCGTACATAGTTGCGCAGGTACGAAACGTCCTCGTTGCTTTCATCTTCCCGCCATGGCTGACCGTGCACCTGCAGATAGCTCACGAGCTCATCGTGCGTGAGGTCGAGCAAGGGGCGAACCACAATGTTCCGACGGCGCGGAATGCTCGATAGACCCGCGGGACCCGACCCCTTAATGGCGTTCATCAAAAATGTTTCCGCGCGGTCCGACGAAGTATGCGCGGTACAGATACGAGCCGCCGTCCGCGGTGCGCCCGATTCGGCACAAAGTTCGCGAACATATCTCCGTGCCGCGGCATAGCGCACCTCGCGAGCCGCAGCCTCGATATTGCCCGATTCGTCATCAAAATAGGCATGCTCAACACACAGCGGCAAGCCGTATTGCGCGCACAGGTCACGTACAAAGGCCTCGTCGCCATCGGATGCCTCCCCGCGCAGATGATGGTTTACATGCAGCACGTGCAATCGCTCGCGCGCAATGGGAGCGACGCCGCGCCCGTCCTGGATATCCAGCTTTGATGTGCAAGCCATAAGGAGCAGCGCCGTCGAGTCCGCACCGCCTGATACCATGAGCACTACGGGGGCAGCGGCCTGCCGCGTTGCCAGGGCGCTCTTATCCGTCCTCGGCGCGGCATGATGTCCATAGTGCTGAGATACCGTTGGCATTCGCTTCCTCCTCTATTCGTCCGCACCCATTGTATCCTTTGGAATCTTATGTCTCGCCTGCACCTTCATATCCTCGGCAGCGGCTCAAAAGGCAACTGCGCACTCGTCGAGGGGCCTCAGGGGCTCATCATGATCGACAACGGCCTGTCCCGCCGCGAGACACTTAAACGCATGGCGGAGCTTGGCCTCTCGGCAGACGACGTCGCCGCTCTAGTAATCACCCATGAGCATGGTGACCATATCAAGGGGCTCGATGTATGGTGCAAGCACTGGCATGGTCCCCTCTTTGCCAGCAGGGGCACGCTTTCGTGCAAAGAAACCCTCGCACATCTACCCGTAGAGGAATTTGACCCCGGCGACACGCTTTCCATTGCCGGCATCCGCGTGCGAACCTACCCAACATCGCATGATGTCATCAATCCTGTCGGTTATCGATTCGACACTCTCGATGACTCCATTGGCTTTGCTACCGACACCGGAGAGCTAACCAAACAAGCTATAGACACCCTCGAAGACTGCCGAGTTCTTGCACTCGAGAGCAACCACGATGTGGCCATGCTGCGCCAAGGGGATTACCCCCGCTTCCTCCAAGAGCGAATTTTATCTGCAAAAGGCCATCTCTCTAACGACCAGGCCGCCGACGCAGCGCGTGGGCTCGTCACCGATCGAACCGAGCAGCTCATCGCCATGCACATCAGCCAGGACAATAATCGTCCAAGCCTAACCGTCAAAAGCTATGCCAAAGCTCTAGCCGCAACTCTGGATGACGAGGTCGGCAGCTCCGCCACCCTTCTCCACGGATCGCGAATACTCTCGATACGCCCCGCCAGCCAGCACCGGCCAGTAACCATTCAATAGACTGTCCTAGGCAGCAAAAGGGGCCGGGAATCGCTTCCCAGCCCCTTTTGCTGCCTTTTAATAGCGCAGAACACCAACGAAGCTAGTCAATGGAGATCTTCGTAACGTTCTTCTTCTCGACGATCTTAGGTACCGTAACGGTGAGGATGCCGTCAGCATACTTAGCAGAGAGACCCTCGCTCGAAGCGTCCTTCAGATATACGCCACGCGTCGCGCTGTACGAGCTAAACTCCTTCTGCAGGTAGTTCTTGCCCTCGTTCTCCTCGTCCTCCACAACGTTCACGCTAATGGACAGACGGCCCTCATTGAGCTCGACGTCGATGTCATCCTTGGCAACACCGGTAAGATACGCCTTGACCTCGTAGCCATCGCCCTTGTCCTCAACGTCAACGGGGAACGCCTTGGAGGCAATCGAGCTATTCGCCAGGTCGGTCATGTCATCAAACAAATCGAACAGCGAACTTGCAGAAGGACGGACGCCAAAAACCGAACGATAAGGAACCATGCTTGCCATGTTTACCACTCCTTGTAAGGACTGCCGAGTCATCTTCTAGGTGACTGGGACTTCTTTTGACGCTCATATATATGCCCAACCGCTTCTTATATATACATCGACTATAAAGTTTTTTGAGTCTATTGATATAAGCATATCTAAGTCTGATTGACTAAGGTTTTGTCTAATAAACGGAATTTGAACGTAGGCTTAAATAATGTATGCAATCCCGTCAAAACTAGACGGCTGGCTTACAATGGGCGCATATACGATATTGATGACGAACTAAGGGCATCATGGACGATCAAAAACAGGACAACACGTTTATGCCGGAGCAGGACGAAGCATCCAGCCCGCAACCGATTCGATTCCATCGCCCCCACATCTCGCAAGAGCCCATCAATGACCCAGAGCCCAAATATGTGACAAGAAACCGATATCAAACACTCGAAGAAGCGCAAACGGGGCGCAAACATATGGGCGTCGCCTCTGGAGACCCTGTATATCTGAAAGACGCACCATTATCTAAAAACAGCGCAGCTAGTGATGAGCCGATGAAAGCATCCGTCGCTCATCAACAAAGAGGTCCTCGACCAAAGCAAACCTTGGCGCATTCGGCTCGTTATCTCGAGACGCCAAAACAGGGAAAGTCAATCTTCGTTTCGTCAAGTAAACGACGCAAGCAGCATCAGCTGACAATCCTGCTTTTGATCATTGCGGCCATAGCAGTTGCCCTTGTTATTCGTTTTATTTTCTTTAAATAAAAGCTCAATACCAAAAAGAATTAAATCGTCTGGCGTAAATGAGTCATTTATGCCCCGTAAACGCAAAAAAGGGGGAGGCCGCGAGGCCTCCCCCTTCTTCAAGTCTTGCGACGGCTCGGTGCCGTCCACCGGTCAGCGGCGCCCTGGCCTCCCACGGGCTGGCCCCGCAGTACTCTCGGCGCGATGGGGCTTAGCTTCCGGGTTCGGA
>CABRCR010000077.1:0-31397 GCA_902469435.1 uncultured Collinsella sp.
CCAGACGGTTTCATGCGAAGTCTGACCAAATGCTGTCCAGCAGCTGACCAAATGCTTGACGGTTTTGGACGTTTTAGGTTAATGGCTTATATCTGCAGGTAGAACGGTTGTCGAGAGGTCCCTGTCTCCACATCTTTATGCCTCAAAAGCCGTCGATTTCCTTAAAAGAAAATATGCTGTGGCTCGAAACTACCTAGTTTGCGATGCTGTCCGTAAACACTCGACGCGTGGTGCTGCCGCCTACGACAGCCGCAGAAAAATCGAGCGTGGAAAATCTCCCACTTTGGGCCTGTTCCTCGACCAAAAGTGGGAGATTATCCACGCTCATTCAACATGCGTCCGATTATCCACGCTCGTCGCGTAGCGGCCACGATAACCGCCGCAGCCACAGCCACGACAGCGGCCTAGTGCTCCTCGCCGGCGCGGGCCAGGTCGTAGGGCGTGGTCTGGTAGACGTAGTAGTTGAGCCAGTTGGTGTAGAGCAGCTGAGCTTGGCTGCGCCAGACGTTGCGCGGCTCGGCGGTGGGGTCGTCGCCCGGGAAGTAATGCGCCGGCACCTGAGGGTTGAGCCCGCGCTTCACGTCGCGCTCGTACTCCAGGCGCAGCGTGTCGGTATCGTACTCGGGGTGGCCAAATACAAAGAAGCGGCGGCTGTCGGTCGACTTGACGATATACAGGCCCACCTCGTCGGACACGGCCACGACCTCAAGCTGCGGCTCGGCCTCCACGTCCTCGCGGCGCACCTCGGTGTTGCGCGAATGCACGGCATAGAAGCGGTCGTCAAAGCCGCGGACCAGCGGGCTTTGTGGCTTCACCAGATAATGCTCGAACACGCCGCTCGCCTTTGCCGGCAGGTCGTGCTTCTGGATACCGTAATGATGGTACAGACCGGCCTGTGCGCCCCAGCAAATATGCAGCGTAGAGTGCACGTGCGTGGTGGACCAGTCCATGATCTGGCAGAGCTCGGGCCAGTAGTCGACCTCCTCGAACGGCATCTGCTCCACGGGCGCGCCCGTGATGATCAGGCCGTCGTAGTGGATGTCGCGGATGTCGTCGAACGTGCGGTAGAACGTCTCCAGGTGGCCGGCGCTTACGTGCGTGGCCTCGTGCGTCTTGGTGCGCAGCAGGTCCACCTCCACCTGCAGCGGCGTGTTGGAGAGCTTGCGCATGATTTGCGTCTCGGTGGCGATTTTGGTGGGCATGAGGTTGAGGATGAGCACGCGCAGCGGACGGATGTCCTGGTGCAGCGCGCGGTACTCGGTCATGACAAAGATGTTCTCGCTCTCGAGCTGCGCAGCGGCAGGGAGGGCGTCGGGGATGCGAATGGGCATGGATGCTCCTTACGAGTCAGTTGTAGCTATGGTACAACGAGCGGCCCCATCCGCGCGAGCACATCGCTCAGCGATGCCGTCAGCGGCCCGAATCACTCCAAAAATAGAGATTAAGGCATGTCCCAAAAATCTACGGCGCTTTAGCCTAGCAAAGTGGCAGCAGGACGCTACAATGGTTCGACGCGAAAAACTCGGCCGAAAGGATACATATATGTACCAGACTCGTAAGATCGGTGTGGTCGGCCAGGGCCACGTAGGAGCACATGTCGCCAACAGCCTGCTTATGCAGGGCATTGCCGATGAGCTGTACCTGTGCGATATCAACGAGGCCAAGGTGACGTCCGAGGTCCAGGACCTGCGCGACTCCCTTTCGTTTGTCCCGTATAACACCAAAATCGTCAACTGCTACGACCACTACGAGGAGCTAGCTTGCTGCGACGTCATCGTCAACGCCGCCGGCAAGGTCGCGCTGGCCGCTGGCAACCGCGACGGTGAGTTGTTCTTTACCACCGACGCCGCCCGCACCTTTGCCAAGCGCATCGTCGACGCCGGCTTCGACGGCATCTTTGTGAGCATCTCCAACCCCTGCGACGTCGTGTGCACCGAGCTGTGGCACCTGACCGGCTACGATCCCAAGAAGATCATCGGCTCGGGCTGCGGTCTGGATTCCGCCCGCCTGCGCACCGAGATCTCCAAGAAGGTCGGCGTGAGCCCCAAGTCCATCGACGCCTACATGATCGGCGAGCACGGCTTTAGCCAGCTGGCCGCCTTTAAGGCCGCGACCATCGCCGGCAAGAGCCTCAACGAGCTTCAGGCCGAGAACCCCGACAAGTACACTTTTGACCACATGGAGGTCGAGGAGCTCGCGCGCAAGGGCGGCTATGTGACCTACCAGGGCAAGCAGTGCACCGAGTACGCCGTCGCCAACTCCGCCGCGCGCGTCTGCGCCGCCGTGCTACACAACGAGCACGCCGTGCTTTCCGCCTCCACGCTCATGACCGGCCAGTATGGTGAGGAGGGCATCTTCACATCCCTGCCGTGCGTGATCGGCGCCGAGGGCGTCGAGGAGGTCTACACGCTCGACCTGTCCGAGTACGAGCTCGAGGGCTTCCACAAGAGCTGCCAGCACATCCGCGACAACATCGCCCAGCTCGACTGGTGGGATGCCGAGGCCTACGACGCAAAGTAGGCCGTAGGCTGCCGCAACCTTGCGAATCTAAACGCGATACTAAGCGGGCCGCGCCGGAAATCCCCGGTGCGGCCCGCTTTTTTGACTCACGCAGTGCCCTTGCGAATCGAAGGTGAATACTTTTCCGCGAAGTGAACGAGCAAAAACGAGCCCCCGAAGCATCGACACTTTTAAGACGCCGTTTCCTGCGGTTTCGCCGAGTTTTTCCTGCGGTTTTGGCACCAAAAAGTGTGGATGCTTCGGGGGTCCAAAATAGGTCGTTCACTTCGCGGAAAAGTATTCACCTTCGTTTTCGCGCAGACACGAATCCGGCCGCCACAACGCAAAAAGGGGCCCGCGCGCAGCGCAGACCCCGTCAAAAAAGATAATTCCCGGTACTTAGTACTGCTCGATGCCCATGTAGCGGCGGAACTCGGGGCTGTGGTCGAACACCTTGCCGCGGGCGGCACGCAGCTCGCAGCTCATCGCGTAGAAGAAGATCGGCTCTAGGAACGAACGCACGCTGGCAGGTACCTCGCCCACGCCGTACTCGAGCGCATCGAGCACCATAATCGTGTCGGTGTGCGTGTTGAGGAACGCAAGGGCGCGCTCCTCCATGGGGCGGCACTCACCCGATCCGAGCTGCACAAAGTAGAACACGCCGGGCTCGGTGGCCTCGAACGGGCCGTGGAAGTACTCGCCGGAGTGGATGTAGCAGCAGTGCTGCCATTGCATCTCCATGAGCGAGCAGATGGCCATGGCGTAGGTCTGGCTAAAGTTGGGGCCGGACCCCAGGATATAGAAGAACTTGTGCTGCTGGCAGAGCTCGGCAAAGCGGGCGCCCAGCTCGGCGTTGACCTTCTCGCGGGCGGCGGGCAGCAGCGCGTCCATCTGCTTAAGGCCCTCGTACATGTCGGCGAGCGCCTCGTAGCCTTCCTGCTGGTCGAGCAGCTCGGCGGCGATCAGGGCGCCGATGCCCTGCGGCACCTCGGCCTGCGACACGCCCTCGCCCCAGGGGTAGACCCAGGTAGTCCACTTGCCGTTATCGATCTTGGAGCCCTCGCAGTCGGTGAGGGCGACGACCTCGGCGCCGGCGGCCAGTGCCATCTCGCAGCCGTCGACGACCTCCTGCGTGCTGCCGCTGTGGCTGCAGGCAATAACGAGCGACTTCGGCCCTAGGCTCTTGGGGGCCATCAGGCAAAACTCGCGCGCCGTGTAGACCGTCGAGGTAAACGTGGTGGCCTCGCGCTTGAGCAGCTCGTTGGCCGGCATCAGGTCGATCATCGAACCGCCGCAGGCGATCCAAAAGACGTTCTCAATCTTGCCCTTGCGCTCGATAATTTCCTGAATCAGATCATGTGCGTTCATCCTGATGTTCCTCCTTGTGGGGCGGCTTTGAACGGCGACAGCCCGTACCTGCGGTCGTTCTATGTTGTTCTATTTATAGCACGTGTAACAACGCCCGTGAAGGCATCTCAGCAAATTTGTTCTATGTTGTTCTATCTGTGGACGTTAGATGTCGAAGACGTAGCGCGAGCCCACTATCTTCTGGCGCCCGAGCAGCAAGGGCTGCTCGTCCGCATCGGTAAAGTACGCCTCCATATAGAAGAGCGGCTCGCCGACCGGCACCTCCAGCAGCGGGGCCGCCTGAGCATCGGCAAGCGCAATCTCCACGGTGCAGGGGTCGGACTTGAGCGGCGCGCGGCCCGAGTGCTCGGCAACGAGCGCAAAGATTGAGTTATCGGTGAGGTCCTTATCGGCCAGCGTCTGCAAGTAGGGATGGTCGGCGAGCACAAAGGCGTTGTTCTCAAGCATGACGGGGATGCCGTCGGCCGTGCGCACGCGCTCGACCACGATAAGCTCGCAGCCGGGCTCCACGCCAAAGAACGCCGCATCCTCGTGCGTCGCCGCGACCACCGTGCGCGATACCAGGCGCGCTCCGGGCACCATGTCGTTGGCAGCACAACCCTCAGTAAAGCTCTGGACGTCGCCCTTCTGGCGAATCTTGCGCTTGAGCTTGGGAGCGCATACAAAGGTGCCCCTCCCCTGCTGGCGGTTGAGGTAGCCCGCGCGCGACAGCTCCTCGATGGCACGGCGTACGGTGATGCGCCCCACGCCGTAGGACTTCGCGAGCTCCATCTCGGAAGGAATGCGCGAGCCGGCCGCGTACACGCCGCGCGCGATCTCGCCCTTCAGGTCGTCCATGACCTGCTGGTACAGCGGCACGGCGGATACGCCAGCGCGGTCGGTTTTATCGTCGGTTGCCATCGTTACGCTCCATCCCGCGCATGCTCGGACTCAAACTCTTCAATCGCCGCCATAAACTGCTCGCCAAAGGCGTCGGCCTTTTTCTCGCCGATGCCGTTGACCTGGATAAGCTCGTCGCGCGTCTGCGGGCGCAGGCGGCACAGGCCGCGCAGGGCCTTGTCGGAAAAGACCATGTACGGCGCCATCTCGAGCTCGGTCGAGATTTCCTTGCGCAGGGCGCGCAGGCGCTCGAACAGCTCGGCATCGTCGCCAACGCGCGGGCGCTGATCCAGCTCGGCCTCCTCGCGCAGCAGATCCACCGCACGGCGGGCGCGTGCCGAGGCCTTGCGCTTGGACGCGCGGCGCTTAACGGTAAAGGCAAACGCCTCGTCCTCGACCTCGCCGGCACGCGGTCCCAGACCCACGACCGGGTATTGCCCCTGCGAGGTGGCCAAATAACCGCGGCCGCACAGCTGGCCGATGATGTCCTTGATGCGCCCGACCGATTCGCTCGACAGCTCACCGTAGCCGCGGTCCTCGTCCAGATGCATCTGGCGAATGCGCTCGGTGTTGCCGCCGTGAAGCACATCGGCAATGAGCGACTTGCCAAAGCGCATGGGTCGCGTGGCCACATAGCGCACGGCAGCGCGGGCCATATCGGTGACGTCCTCGACCTCGAACTGCGTGAGGCAGTTGCTGCAGTTGCCGCAGCCCTCGGCTTCGTCCGTGGCGGTGCCGCCCGCGGCGGCTGTCGCATGCTCGGCCGCGGCCTCGTCGCCAAAGTAGCGCAGCATGTATTCGCGCAGGCAGCCGGTGGTGTTGCAGTAGCCTTCCATCTGGCTGAGCAGGCGGTAACGGTTCTGGAGCGCCCACGCGCGCTGCTCGTCGTCGAGCGCCTCGTCGGCAGCATCACCGCGGTCGATCAAAAAGCGGCGCATACGGAAATCGTTGCCGTTCCACAGCAGGTGGCAGCTTGCCGGATCGCCATCGCGGCCGGCGCGGCCCGCCTCCTGGTAGTAGGCCTCGATGCTCTCGGGCACGTTGTTGTGAATCACGTAGCGCACGTTGGGCTTGTCGATGCCCATGCCAAAGGCGTTGGTGGCAACCATCACCTGGATATCGTCGTCGATAAAGGCGCGCTGGCTTTGGCGGCGGGCGTCATTGCCCATGCCGGCATGGTAGCGGCCAACGCGAATGCCGCTGGGGCCCAGCGCTTCGGCAAGATCGCCTGCCAGCGCATCGACCGTCTTGCGGGTCGAGCAATACACGATGCCGCTCTCGCTCGAATGCGCGATCACATAGTCGCGCACCCACGTGGTCTTAGCCTTGTCGCCCATCTCCTCACAGCCAAAGTAGAGGTTCTTGCGATCGAAGCCCGTCACCACGGTCGCGGGATTTTGCAGGCCGAGCATCTGCTGAATGTCCGCACGCACGCGCTCGGTCGCCGTGGCGGTAAAGGCCGCCACGATGGGTCGCTGCGGCAGGGAATCGATGAACTCGCGAATCTGCAGATAGGCGGGGCGGAAATCCTGGCCCCACTGGCTCACGCAGTGGGCCTCGTCAATGGCCACGAGCGGCACGCCGATGCCGCCTTCGGCCGCAGCTTCCTGCGCAAAGGCCAAAAAGCGCGGCTCGAGCAGGCGCTCGGGCGCCACGTACATAAGCTGGTAGCGGCCCTCGCGTGCCCGCTTGAGCACGGTGTTTTGCTGGGCCGGAGTAAGGCTGGAGTTGAGATAGCTGGGTCGCGCGCCCGCCGCGAGCAACGCACGGGTCTGGTCCTCCATAAGGGAGAGCAACGGACTCACCACAAAGGTGATGCCGGGCAGCATGAGCGCGGGCACCTGGTAGCAAATGGACTTGCCGGCACCTGTGGGCATAACGCCGAGTGCATCGCGGCCGGCAAGGATCGCATCGACCATGCGGTCCTGCCCCGGGCGAAACGAGGTGTAGCCAAAATAGGCGCCGAGCGTGTCGAGCGCCATCTGCTGCATGCTTTCGGTCATGGTTTCCTAACGTCCAAGTCATCTGCCGCCGATTATACGCCGCCACGCGGACCGGTGCCGCACGGCTACCGGCCACGGGCGATGCAATCCGAAGGGAACGAGCGTGGATTTTTGGACACTTTCCGGATGAGCGTGGATAATCTCCCACTTTGGGCCCGTCACCAAGCCAAAAACGGGAGATTATCCACGCTCGTTTTATAGGTAGTCATTTAAGTCTGTCCCCAATGACCACAATGGCTACCCCGATGTTTTGGCAATGTCAGCGAAAGCCCGCCAGAGCGAGCAAGGTGCCTTGAAACGAGGCGGCATTGACCTTTTGGTCATGCCGCCGAAGTTGAAAGGCAGATTGCCGCTCTGGCGGGCTTGTAGCGTCGGCCCGTTCCGCCGTTCGGTAGAACGGCGGAACCAACCCTACATCACCATGACGTAGCGGCTGCCCACGTAGTACTGCTTACCCATCAGGACCGGCTCGCCATTGGGGCCGATAAAGCCGGCACGCAGGTTGAGCAGCGGATCGTGCGGAGCAATGCCCAGCTCAGCCGCCTGCTCGGCATTGGCGCGAACGGCCTCAACCGTGCGGTAGCCAACCGAGACAATCGGCGTTCCGCCAACACGCTCGACCTCGGCAAAAATCGACTTGTCCTCAAGATCGGCCGTCAACAGCTCACGGTAGGCGTCAAACGGCACAAAGATGTTCTCCTCAAAGATGGGCTCACCGTCGGCCGTACGCACGCGCTTGATATGCAGCAGCAACGCATCCTTCTGCAGGCCAAAGAACTCCATCTCGTTTTGGCGCGCCGGAACGATCTGACGATCGATCACATGTGCGCCCGCCTTCATGCCGTTGTCGGCACACAGCGCGGTAAACGTCTGCAGCGTCGAGGCGTGAAACTGGCGATTGATGTGCGGCGTGGAAACAAAGGTGCCGCGGCCCTGCTGCTTAACCAGGTAGCCATCGGAGCACAACTCCTCGACGGCGCGGCGCACCGTAATTCGGCTCACCTCGTACTGCTCGGCTAGCTCGAGCTCGGACGGAATACGCTCCTTGGGTGCATAAACACCTTTCTCGATCGCATCCTTGATTTCGTCGTAAATCTGCTGGTAAAGCGGTGCATTTTTGGGCGCAGGCATATCTAATCACTCTTATCGAAATATCAAAATAACTAATACGTATATAACGTCTTTTTATATGTTACCTCAGTTGGATAAAACGATACACCACATACAGCAAAA
Source organism: uncultured Collinsella sp. (assembly GCA_902469435.1). Lineage (GTDB taxonomy): Bacteria > Actinomycetota > Coriobacteriia > Coriobacteriales > Coriobacteriaceae > Collinsella. The sequence goes on from CABRCR010000077.1 coordinate 7,983, forward strand.
CCTTACTTGCCGTCGTCCTGTTGCAGACTGTCCTGCTCGCTGAGGCGCGCCTGCCTGCTGGCCATGCGTGCGGGCTTGTCGGGATCGGGAACGGCCGTGGGCATGGGCTCGTCGACATGACCACCCCACCAGCCGCCCACAAAGCTGAGCGTGTGGAACACGTTGATCACGGCACCGGGATCAATGTCGCACACCAGCTTGATAATGTCCTGGCTCTCGTAGGTCGAGACAACGGCGTGCAGCAGGTACATCTTTTCGCGGCTATATCCGCCGATGACCTCGGCGCAACTAATGCCGTGCTGAAAATGGTCAACATAGGCGGTCATGACCTCGTCTGCCTTGCGCGTCGTGATCTGCAGCGTCACGCGGTCGTAGCGATGATAGAAGCTGTCGATGGTCTTGGTCGAAATAAATTGGAACACGATGGAGTACGCCGCATTGTCCCAGCCAAACATAAGCCCAAAGATCGCCAGGATAAAGCAGTTAAAACCAAAGATGACGCCCCAGATGGTCTTGCCCGTGTGGTTGGAGACCCACAGCGCGATAAAGTCGGTGCCGCCGGTGGATGCGCCGGACTTAAGCGCGATGGCAGCGCCCAGACCCGAGACCACGCCGCCAAAAATGATGAGCATGATCTTGTCGCCCAAAAACGGGGCGAAATGAAAGATGTTGAGGAACAGCGACGAAAGCACGACCTGCATCATCGAGAAGATGACGAAGCGCTTGCTAATGCCGCTCCAGCATAGGAGCGCCACGGGGATGTTGAGCGCGAGCATACCGAGCGAGATGTCGATGTGAACGCCACCGAGCGAGGTAACGCGATCGAGCAGGACCGCGACGCCGGTAAGGCCGCTCGGAAGCAAGTCGGCGGGCCGAATGAACGCCTGGATCAGAAATGTCTGGAGAACGGCAGAAATGGTGACCGCCACAGCGGTAATAGCGCGGCGGACGATGGTAAGGCGGCCGAGCACGAGCACGCGGTCCGTGAGCTGATCGATGGCATTCGCCACGTAGGCTCCTTTCGAAGGCAGATGTGGTTGTGGGGCATGCCCGCGATTGTAGCATGGAGCGAGAGGAGGCGCTTTAATTCACCCTCTCTCGACGACCAAAACGGGACCAGCAACCCCCACGACCAAAGGGAAAAATTCCAAGTGAGTAGACTTTTTACGATCTGCCGAGCACACCCAAAAATAGCCACCTCTGTGACCTGCGGTTTTACAAAGGAAGATATGTTTTGTGCTCGGCCTGCGCCAAAAAGTCTACTCACTTAGCCCGAATCGAAGCCAAACGGATCTAAATTGATGCCAAATTAAGCCAATCCGCAGCAAATGACGCGTGAACCAGTGCTTCTCGCGACGGATTGACACTACAAAGCGGCCAAAATGTCGGACAGGTTGTCGATGATGGTGTCGGCGGCGGACTGGTCCAGGTTGACGCCCTCGTGCGGGCGCAGCGCCAGGACGCGGGCGCCGGAGCGCTTGCCGGCCTCGATACCCAAAGGCGAGTCCTCGATAACCAGGCACCCGGCAGGCTCCATACCCAGCGCCTCCATGGCACGCAGGTAGATCTCGGGGTCGGGCTTAAACGCACTGCACTCGTGACCGCTGATGGTGTAGTCCAGCACGTCGGCGATACCGGCAATCTCAACCAGCTCGTCAATGAGCTCACGATAGGACGAGCTTGCGATGGCGCACTTCACGCCGCGCTTGTGCAGCTCGCGCATTACCGGCTCCGTCTGCTCGTTGAGCAGCTCGGCATACGGAACGGGATGGTCTGGACTGTAGACCTGCTTGTACTCCACGCGCAGACGCTCGCGCAGCTCAACATCGTCGGGCACCAGCGCCTCCCAAATGGCGGGCTCGTTAGACCCCGAAAGATCGGGAATCTCATCAAAGTGGAACCCCTTCTCTTCCATAAACGCCACGCGGCGACGGTTGTAGAACCACTCGGTATCGACCAGCACGCCGTCCATATCAAACAGCACTGCCTTGATCATACGCATCTCCTCCCACCTGCCAAAAAGGGACAGGTTTATTTTGGTAGGTTTTATCTGGTGTTTTGCGACGCGACAGACACGCCCTCCCCAAAGCAAAAAAGGGGACGGGGCAAAACCCCATCCCCTCTCAATCAACCCGTAAGGTCTACTTACTTGTGATTAGTAGGAAAGCTTCCACATGTAGCGACGCATGGTCAGCGGGTGCTGACGGGCCTCGGCGATCTGGTTGCCGTACTCGCGCATAACGGCGAGGTGCAGCAGCGGGTTGAAGTAGGTGACGACGCTCGCGGGCACGGCGTCGGCCAGGCCGTAGTCCTTGGAGTCGATCAGAGCGACCTTGGCGCCCATGCGCTTAAGGAAGGTGAGGGCGCGGGCGTCCATCGGACGGGTGGCACCATCGGACATGAAGAAGACGTAGGGCTTACCCTCGGTGGAAACCTCGAACGGGCCGTGGAAGTACTCGCCGGTGTTGTAGGCGGCGGCGTCGATCCACTGCATCTCGGTGAACAGGAAGGCGGCGTGAGAATAAGCCATCTTCTCGGAGGCACCGGAGGCCATGAAGTAGATCATCTTGTCGTCCTTGAAGTCCTGGGCGAACTGCTTGGCAAGACCCTTGGCGGACTGAGCGGCGTTCTCGCAGAGCTCGAAGACGTTGGTGAGGCCGGTGATCATGTCCTCGTAGTGGTCATAGCCTTCGGTCTGCTGAAGGATCTCGAGTGCAAGAGCGATGGCGTAGCCGGGCTTCTCGCACTTGGCAGCGTAGTTGGCGTGGAAGCCGTGAACGATGACGTGGTCGGCGTCGACGGTCAGAGCGGAGCCAGCTTTGTTGGTAAGGGAGACGACCGGGCAGTTGTGCTTCTTGGCGGTCTTGTTGGCCTCGACAGTCTCGGGCGTGGAGCCACCGAGGGAGCAGGTGATCACGAAGGTGTGCTCGTTGACCCAGGAAGGCGTGTCGTAGTTGAACTCGTTAGCGGTGAAGATCTGAACGTTCAGCTTGTCCGTGTTGTTGGCCAGGAAGTACTTGGCGGGGTAAAGGTCGGACATGGAAGCGCCGCAGCCGACGAAGGCGACGCTGTGGATCTCGTGGTTGGACAGGACGTCAGCGACGATCTGCTTAGGGAGGTTAAGGTCGATCTCGTACATCTGACACATTCCTTTCGATTTTTTGCGGCGCCACATTGCCGGACGCACGCAGGGTTACCGTAGTTAGGACCGAGTCGCCGGCCCGTTGAGGATGTGACAAGGGAACTGTCCCTTTGACACATTTAGGGATGGAAGCCTGCCTGGGGTATGGGATGCCAGGCAGGCCCCCGGGGAAAGCGGTTAGACGCTTGGTCGCGACTAGGCCAGGATGCCGGCCGCGGAGAGGGCGATGCCACCCACGATGGCGATCACGAGAAGCCAACCGGTGTTGACGTTCTTCTTGATGAGCCAGTACATAAGGCCGGTGAGGCCAAGGGAGATCATCTGGGGCATCATGCCGTCCAGGATGTCCTGGATAACGACGGTGCCCTCAGCGAACTGCAGCGGGGTAGTGGCGCCGATCAGCGTAGCGATCATGCCGCCCACGGACATAAGACCCACGATACCGCAGACATACATGAGCTTCTCCATGAGGTCGCCGCCCTGGAGCTTGCTCAGGTACTCGTGGCCACCCTGGTAGCCGATCTTGGCTGCGAACCAAGTGATCAGCACAGAGGGGACGATGGAGATGAGCATGGCCAGGATCGGGCCCATGATGGAGCCCTGTTGAGCCAGCTGAACGCCCAGGCCAAAGGCGATAACGCGGATGGTGCCCTGGAAGAAGGAGTCACCGATGCCGGAAAGCGGACCCATGAGGGAGGTCTTGACCGCGTTGATCGAATCGGGGTCGAAGTTCTCGGGATCCTTGGCGTACTCCTCCTCCATGGAGGCGGCGAGGCCCAGGATGAAAGCGCTCGTCTGCGGGGTGCAGTTGTAGAACGCCATGTGACGGTGGTAAGCCTCTTTTTTAGCAGCGAGCTGCTTGGGGTCGGACTCATCCGGATAGAGGCGATCGAGCGTGGGAACCATGCCGTAGAGGAAGCCCATGTTCATCTGACGCTCGTAGTTCCAAGAGGCCTGGATGGCCCAGGAGCGCCAGAAGAACTGGCTGACCTTCTTGTTCAGGGACACGTCCTTGGTTGCGGTTGCCATAGTGTGTTCCTCCTTAGTCTTCGTCGTCTTCGAGCGGATCGTAGTCGGAATCGACACCGGCGGTTGCATGGGAGCCATTGAACTTGAAGCCCATGAAGACGATAGCCAGGCACACACCGATCAGAGCGACCGCGATGACGGACAGGTTGAGGTAGGCGGCGAGCAGGAAACCGATGAACAGGAACGGGGTCATACCCTTCTTGATCATCATGGTGAGCAGCAGGGCCAAGCCGTAGGCGGTCATGATCTTGGTCGAAACGTTAAGACCAGTGGACAGCCACTCGGGAACCATGTTGACGATGGCCTGAACCAGGTCGGTGCCAACAAAGACGGCCAGGAAGATCGGCAGGAAGTACATGACGGCGTACAGACCGGAGCCAGCGCAGATGTGCATGCGGTAGGCGGTCTTGAACTTTCCGTTATCGATCGCGCTATCGGCCACATGCGTAAGGGCGGCGATGATCGAACGGAACACGATGCCGAGGAGCTGACCCAAGACGGCGACCGGGATGGCGATCGTCATGGCGGTCTCGGCGGAAGCATCGGTCAGGCACGCAAAGGCAGCGGCCACGATGCCGCCCAGGACCATATCGGGCGGAACGGCGGCGCCGACCTGCACCAGGCCCATGGACACGAGCTCGACGGCGGCACCGACGGCAAGGCCGGTGGGCACATCGCCCAGCAGCAGACCGACGAGCGTAGCGCCAACGAGGGGCTGCTCGAAGTTAAGACGACCGAGCAGGCGGGAGTCCCACATGCAGAACACGCCGACGAGGCCGACGAGCACCGCACTGATGAACGTATTCATACCCTTCTCCTTTCAGTCAGGCAAATGCCTGGTTGATTACAGCTTGGCGTCGATGTCGACGCTCTGATACGTAGGGGTCTGCTGGACGTAGAGCTTGATGCCCATGTCGAGCAGCTGGTTGACGTCGGCCTTCTGGTTGGCGTCGAAGAAGACGGAGCTGTCCTTGCCGCCGACCTGATCGGCACCGTCGTGGTTGGCGGTGGCGCCCAGGTTGATGGCGTCGAGCTTGTAGCCCTGGCAGAATTGCAGCATCTCGGCCGTGTTGCCAAAGACGAACATGACGCGCTCGCCGAGGGTGTTGAGCTTGTCCATCTTGGCGAGGGCACGCTCGACGGTGAAGACGTTCAGGCGCACGCCCTGGGGCTTGGCCAGCTTAAGAGCGCCCTTCTTGATGTCATCGTTGGCGGCAGCGTTGTCGACGACGATGATGCGCTCGGCCTGAACCTTGGTGGTCCAGGTAAAGACGACCTGGCCGTGCAGCAGACGGTAGTCAAGACGTGCGAGGACGATCTTGGCGGGACCGGAGCTGTAACGGGACGCCTTGGCCTTCTTGGCGGGAGCCGCGGCGACCTCGACCGGTGCGTTGGGGTTGGTCAGACCGGTGCGGGCCTCGTTGATGAGGGCTGCGAGCTCGGCACCCTTGACGGGGGCGGGGCTCATAGCGAGCGTCAGTGCCAGCGGAATGTTGAAACCGCTGACAACCGTGAACTTCGTGCCGTTCTTGGAAAGCTCGACCATGCTGTTGTTAACCGAGCTGCCGAGCATATCGGTCAGCACATAGACGGTGTCGTCCGCGTTGAACGTGGCGATCATGGCGTCCACCTTATTGGTGATGGGCTCCTTGTCGTCACGAGCAAGCGACACGACGTGGACGTTCGACACGTCGCCGAGAACCATCTCGAGCGTGTCTTTGGCGCCTGCGGCCAGGCCGCCATGAGATGCGAGAATGATCTGATTCATCTTGCCTCCTCCTTTTCGTTATGGTCATTATAACGTCTTATACGTTGCGGATATTGATAATTAGTATATAAACCGTTCGCGGGTGAAAAACGACCGTTGACGGGTTTAACGTACTTGAAACGTTGGGGCTGGGCAGGCCGGCACTGGCGGGATAACCCCAAGTCGGACCCTGCGCGCAATCCCCTATCGCACGAAGTACCAGGGGCTTTCCTGCACGGTGGGTTCCAGCGCGATGCCGGTGCGCTCCTTAAACAGATCCATGTCCTGCGTTTTCTCCGTCCACCACGCGTTGGGCTTAAAGGTCATGCTCTCAGCGACATGACCGACAAATACGCTGTTGCGCAGCTTGGAGAAGTCGGTGTTCATAATCAGGATGGACATGAGCACCAGCACAATACCCAGGACCTTGATCGCGCCGGCGGACTCGGCATAGACACCAATGCCCACCAGTACGGTGACGACCGTCTCGAAAGACATTACGACGGGAACTTTCGATGTCTCGAGCCCCATGGACAGACCCTGCATATATAAGATGTAAGCCACGGCTGTGGGGATGAGTCCAAAGCCAAGGAACAGCAGCAGCAGCTGTGGCGACATTGCCGCGGCGACATCCGGCCACGGAGCCGCGATAGCCGCCATAACCGCACCGCCAAAAACAAGGCCCCAAAACGTGACAGCCAGCGGGTGGACCGTCTTGGTTGCTATCCGGCTAAACACCGCGAGCGACGCCCCACAAAAGCCTGCAATCACGCCCGACGTGACGCCCCAAACCGAAAAATGGAAACCGGAAAGGTCGCCATTAGTTACTGCAAGTACACAGCCCCCTATGTTAAAAGCGATGGCAACGAGCTTGTTGGGGGTCACGTCCTCGCGATAAAGCACGCGGCCGAGCACGACGCCAAACACCGGCGAGGTATAGAGCAGCACCGAGGCCGTGGACATGCCCACCTCGCCCATACACTCGTAATAGCAAGTGTTGGCGGCGGCCAAACCGACGATACCGACAAGCGCGCAGGAAACAAGCTCTTTAGGGCTTGCCTTGAACAGGGCCAGCGGACCCTGAGCCACGGTAGACCCCTCACCCGGACGGCAGCCCATAAACATCAGGACCGGCGCCAAGATAAGCGCTCCGACCAACAAGCGAAAGGCAGCCATACTCTGGGACGTAACGCCCATGGCCGAGATGCCGTTTACAAAGATTCCGATGCTGCCCCACATAAGCGCGGCGATCAGCACCAGCACATAGCCCAGATTGCTTTTCTTCAACGCAGCCTCCTCGGTATTGTTTCCAATATGTTTCACACTACGTTATAGTCGTTATATACATTTTTCAAGGCACAAATCGGCAAACGGGAAATCTCTTGAAACAAGGAGTGTCGCAGGTGCCGGCAGAAAGGGAACGTCCCCAAGTGCCGCTCTAGCAGTTGCGGTGAAATAGTTCTCAAACAGAGGCTTCACGCTCCCAAACAGGAACTATTCCACCGCAACTCATGAGGGGTATTGGGCTGTTAGGCCGCTCTATCCCTTAGTAATCCAGCTTCCACATGTAACGGCGCGTCATGTAATCCTTGTGGGTGACGGCGGAGAGCGCACGCATGTAGACGTTGTTGAGGATCGGGGCAAAGATCAGGTGGTTGAAGTATTCGCTCACGCTGTCCTTGATGTCGTTGAGGCCAAGCTCCTTGGCGTCGAGCTGATAGACGCGATCGCCACCGTACTGGTTGACGAAACGGATGCCGCGCTCGTCGTTGCAGCGGCTGCGGCCGACGCTGATGAGCTGGAACAGCGAGGTGCGCTTGTCCAGGATCTCGAAGGGGCCGTGGAAGAAGTCGCAGGTGTTGATGGTGCAGGAGTCGATCTGCAGCATCTCCTGCACATTGCAGATGCTAAAGACGTAGGCGGCACCAAAGAGCGGGCCCTGAGCCATGACGTTGATGCAGGGCTTGTCGGCGTTCTGCTCGGCCCACTTGGCAGCGAGCGGACGGGTGTACTCGACGGCCTTGCGATAGATGGGGTCGACCAGGTCGAAAGCGGCCATAGCGGTCTCGTACTCGGCATAGCCCTCGGTCTGCTGCGTGAGCTCCATGGCGATCATGGTCACGACGGCGGAGTTGGTACGGCCCATGCAGGACTCGTCAACGGCCAGGCTGTCATACTGGATCTTGTAGTCGCAGACCTCGGTGAGGCCGGACTCGTCAACATAGATGGCGATGGTGCTGGCGCCGTGGTCCTTGGCGACCTGGGCGGCGACGATGGTCTCCTTGGTGCCGCGCATGGACACGACGACGGCCAGGGTGTTCTCGTTGACGTAGGCCGGGGTGGCATGCACAAACTCGTTGCTGGTGTAACTGGAGCTCACGACCTGCGTGGCCTCGTGCTCCATAAAGTACTGGGCAGGATAGTTGCCGCCGTTGGATCCGCCGGCGCCAATCCACACGACGCGCTTGATGCCGCCCTTGTCTGCCTTGTCAGCCAAAACCTGGGAGACGACGTCCTTAACCTGTTCCTGAGTAGTCATCGTGCATCAGCCTTTCTTCTCGTTTGATGCTCTCGATGGCATACAAGTTACATACACGTTTTGGTTATGTCGACTAGTTGTATGCTATATTTGTCTTAGAAATTTTGCTGGTAAAGTTTTCGACAATCCATTACCAGCGGTTTTGTTGTCATGTTGGATACATGCTTGGTTCAGTAAGCATACAAGTTAGATACAGGTTGTTCGCATGAGCACTTCGTCAAAAAAGAACTTGGCCCAATACGAGCGTCTGGCGAGTACGCTGCGTGACCGCATCGCCGCCGGCACCTACGCACGCGGAGACAAGCTGCCGTCCGAGATGGAGCTCATGGACGAATCGGGGCTGTCGCGCAGCACCGTGCGCCACGCGCTTAAGGTGTTAGTTGACGAGGGCCTGGTGCGCACCGAGCGCGGACGTGGCACCTTTGTGGCCGACACGCCCGCGCTCCACGAGAACAACCTGGTGTTTTCGAGCTATACCAAGCAGGTCGAAGGCCAGGGCATGAAGCCCACCACGCGCACGGTGGACTCGGGCTTTACCAAGGCGGCCGGCAGCATAGCTAAGTTCTTTGACGCCGCCGCGGGCAGCAAGCTCGTCAAACTTGTCCGCCTGCGCTACCTGGACGACGCGCCGCTGTGCCTGGAGACCACCTATCTGCCGCCAAGCTTTGGGTCGCTCATCGATCGCGATATCAACGGTTCGCTCTACGCCACGCTGCGCCAGGAGTTCCATCGTACGCCGGCGCAGGGGCATAAGACCTTTGAGGTGTGCTATGCCTCGCAAAACGAGGCGTTTTTGCTCAACGTCGAGCGCGGGCAGGCGCTGATCCTAATCACCGACTACGTCTACGACACCGACGGCCGCCCGCTCCATATCTCCAAGCGCATCCAGCGCACCGACCGCGCCAAATACACCGAGCCCATCGGCTAACCACCACAATGGGGATAGGCACCTTTGTGGTGGTTTTAGGCGAGGAGGTCGGGGAACCAGGTTGGTTTGGGCTGGTTGGGGGTGCGCTCGGCCAGGACCAGCTCCATCCAGCACATGTCGTACCAGCGGCCGAACTTTTGGGCACAGCGGTCGAAAGCACCCACCAAGCGATATCCCATATGGGCATGGAAGTCCTGGCTGTTGTGCGTTAGATACTCGTCGTCCTTGTCGTGCGGCACGGCGATGAGCGCGCACATGTTGGTGATGCCCATCGCGATCAGGCACTGCTTGAGCGCATCGTGCAGCTTGCGGCCCAGCCCGCCGTGGCGCACGTCGCGTGCCAGGTAAATCGACGTCTCGACCGACCAGTCGTATGCCTCGCGGCTGTTGAGCGGACTCGCATAGGCATAGCCTACCGGACGCCCGTCCAGCTCCATCACCAGATACGGATAGCGCTTGAGCGTACGCTCGATGCGCCCGGCGAACTCCTCAACGCTCGGCACCTCGTATTCGCAGGTAATCGCCGTCTGGCGCACATACGGCTCATAGATGGCAAGCAACGCCGGCGCGTCTTCGGGCGTCGCCAGGCGAATCGCCGGCTCGGACATCTCGGTCATACAACCCTTCTCTCTCAAAAACAAAGGCCGCCTTGCGCCAAACCCAGCGCAAGGCGGCCCCTCGTCATTACATCAGGCTACAGGACAGCCGCCAGCGCGTCGATGTCCTCCTGCGTCGTGGCCCAGCTGGTGCAAAAGCGCACCACCGTGTGGGTATCGTCGTACTTTTCCCAGTACTCGATCGCCGCATGCTCGCGAATGCGGGCCATGTCCTCGTTGGGCAAAATCACGAACTGCTGGTTTGTGGGCGTCTCCAAAAAGAACTGGTAGCCGCGCTCGTGCAGCACACGACGCAGCGCCTGGGCCGTCTGAATCGCCTGTCGACCAATCTCAAAATACAGGCCATCGGTAAAGAGCGCCTCAAACTGCACGCCCGTCAGGCGGCCCTTGGCCAACAGCGCGCCGTGCTGCTTAATACGCGGAATGGGATGCGCCGGAGCGTGCATGCCGCAGAACACCACAGCCTCGCCGCAAAGCGCGCCGCACTTGGTGCCGCCGATGTAGAACACGTCGCACAGCTGCGCCAGCTCGGGCAGGGTAATGTCGCACTCATCGGCTGCCAGCGCATAGGCCAGGCGGGCGCCATCCACAAACAGCGGAATCTCGCGCTTCTGGCACACCGCATAAATCTCGGCCAGCTCGGCCTTGGAGTACAGCGTGCCGTACTCGGTCGACAGGCTCACGTACACGGCGCCCGGAAACACCATGTGCTCGCAGCTCTCGTTTTCGTAGAACACCTGGATATAGTTTTCGAGATCCTCGGCGTGCATCTTGCCCTCGTAGCCGGGAATGGTGAGCACCTTGTGGCCGCCAAACTCGATGGCGCCCGCCTCGTGGCAGGCAACGTGGCCGGTCTCGGCGGCAACCACGCCCTCGTACGGCGCGAGCAGCATGTCAATCACCGTCGCGTTGGTCTGCGTGCCGCCCACCAGCAAAAATACGTCGGCATCGGGAGCCTGACAGGCCTCGCGGATCAGCTGCTTGGCGCGCTCGGTATGCGCATCGGTGCCGTAGCCGGGCTGCGGCTCCATGTTGGTGTCGACGAGCGCCTGCAGTACCGCCGGGTGTGCGCCGTGGGAATAGTCGTTGTTGAACGCGAGCATGGCAATCCTCTCTTACCAGGTATCGTCCAGATGATTCAAACGGGGCTATTGTACGCCGTGAGGATAGGCAACGCGCGCGGCAAGGCACTCAAGTGCCAACACCAGGGCAAAGCCGCAGCTCACGTCAGTCAAAAAGTGTGCACCGATCACGATACGGCCAAAGGCGACGAGCGCCGCGACGGCCGCCGCCACCCAAAAGACCACGCGACGACGCGAAGGCTTTTCCGTAAAGGCCGCCGCGGGAAGCCCCGCAAGCATAAGGCCGATTGCCGCATGCGCGGTGTGCCCGCTCGCGAACGACTTAAAGCCGTCCTTGATTACGCCGGCCGCAATATAGCTCCACTTGTCGGGGTTGCCGATTACCCACCACGGCTGAAAATTGAGCCCCGGCGTGACCTCGATCACGCGCATGCGCGGGCGCGACCACAGCGGCTTGACAACCACGTTGAGGATGATGGCCTGAGCGACCCACACGGCAAGCACCATCAGCGCCCAGCGCGCGAGCTCGTCGGAGTCGGTGTCGCGCGTGAGGCGATAGACGACAAGGTTGGCAGCGATGACCAGCACAAACGTCAGCACCAACTGGACAGCGATGAGTTTGCCGCCAACCTTCAGGGACGAGACGATCTCGTAGCCGGCCAGGCCAACGTTGACGAGGATGCCGAGCACGGCGAGCCATTTGCTCCCCCTGGAGTCGGGACGCACCGCGCGCACGAGCATAACGCCCGCGACGCTCGCCGTCAGCTCAAACGGCAGCTCGCCGGCGGCCTCGATAAAGCGGCCGTACATGCTGCCGATGTTGAACAGCGCGCTCGAGATCTGATAATCGAAAAAGCTGCCCACGCCCAGACAAAGGCACAGGACAACCGCAATGGCAGCGGCGTCTTTCTTGTAGATGTACCCGAACATGCTTTCCTTTCCATCGGGCGAAGGGTCGACCCGCAACGTGGCGGGACAAAGCTATCAGTAGTTTTGTCCCAGGGTCGCTTGCGTTGACAGGCTCGATGCGACTATCGCACCTGGGACAAAAACTACTGATAACTTTGTCCCACCGACTTACTTGTTAGTCATCGTCAGTAGCACCCAGCTGCTGCAGCAGCATGAGCGCCGCGGCCACGGGGCCGGTGCCGTCGTTGGCGTCGAGACCGCGGCCCAGGCCGCTGCCCGCACCGGCGCCCGCCTTGTAAGGCACCGACAGCTTGCGGCTCTTGGGGAAGTTCACCGCGCCATAGCGATTCTTGAACTCAAAGGCCACCTTCTTGGGCACGTCGACGCCCAAAAACGTGATGCGCCCGCCGCTGAGCGTGACGCTCTCGAGCCCCAAGCGCTCGCCGCGGATACGGATACGCGCGCGGTTGAACAGATTGAGTCCCGCCAACGGCAGCTCGCCATGCGCGGCCTCGGTCTCTTCCTGTACCTCGTCGATGCTCTCCAGGTCCTCGGCCGCCGCGAGCTTGCGGTACACGAGCACGCGCTGGTCCACCGCCGGCAGGTACTCCTCGGACAAGAAGTAATCGGCCGGCAGGTTAATGCCCACGCTCGCCGCCTCCACGCCGGCATCGTCGTCACCGCGCGCCTCGGCCACGGCCTGACCCAGCATCTGCGTAAACAGGTCAAAGCCCACGCTCGATAGGTTACCGTGCTGTTCGGCACCCATGAGCGAGCCGGCGCCGCGAATCTCCAGGTCGCGCATGGCGATGCGCATGCCGCTGCCCAGGTCCTGGAACTCGGAAAGTGCAGTCAGGCGCGCCGTTGCCTCCTCGGTGAGCGGCAGCTCGCCCGGGAACATAAAGTATGCGTAGGCCTGCGTGGCCGAGCGGCCCACACGGCCCTTGAGCTGGTAGAGCTGTGCTAGGCCCAGGCGCTGCGAATCCTCGATGATGAGCGTGTTGGCGCACGCGTTGTCGATACCGCTCTCCACGATGGTCGTGGCAATGAGCACGTCGATCTTTTTGGTCGCAAACTCGATCATCACGTCCTCGACCTCGCGCGGGCTCATCTTGCCGTGCGCCACGCCCACGCGCGCCTCGGGCGCGGCCTCGTGCACGCGCGCCACGGCGTCGTCGATGGTCTTGACGCGGTTGGACACGTAGTACACCTGGCCGCCGCGACCCACCTCCAGGCGAATCGCCGCGCTCACCACGTCGGGGTCGTACTCCCCCACGTGCACAATCACGGGACGGCGCCCGGTCGGCGGCGTGGTGATCAGGCTCATGTCGCGCACGCCGCTCGTGGCCATCTGCATGGTACGCGGGATGGGCGTGGCCGAAAGCGTGAGCACGTCGATCTGCTCGCGCAGGTTCTTGAGCTGCTCCTTGTGCTGCACACCAAAGCGCTGTTCCTCGTCGATGATCACCAGGCCCAGGTTCTTGGGGTTCACGTCGGCCGAAAGCAGACGGTGTGTGCCGATCAGCACATCGATCGTGCCCTCGGCAAACGCCTTGAGCGCGCGCTTTTGCTGCGCCGGCGTGCGAAAGCGGCTGAGCACCTCGACCTCAAGGCCAAACGGGGCAAAGCGTTCAAAGAACGTCTCGTAGTGCTGCTGGGCAAGAATAGTCGTGGGGCAGAGTACCATGACCTGGCGGCCGGAGTCCACGCACTTAAACGCTGCGCGCAGGGCGACCTCGGTCTTGCCAAAGCCCACGTCGCCGCACAGCAGGCGGTCCATGGGCTTGGGTGCCTCCATGTCCGCCTTAATGTCGGCAATAGCCTCCAGCTGGTCGCGCGTCTCGTCGTAGGGGAAGCTCTCCTCCATCTCAATCTGCTCGGGCGTATCGGGCGGACAGGCGATACCGGTAATCGAAGAGCGGCGCGTATACAGGTCGACCAGGTCAAACGCCAGCTTTTTGGCATTCTTGCGCGCCTTGTTGGTGGCACGCGTCCAGTCGGCGGTGTTGAGCCTGGTCAAGCGCGGTTTATCGCCGTCGGGGCCAACATAGCGCGTGATGCGGTCGACCTGCTCGAGCGGCACATAGAGTTTGTCGCCGTCGGCGTATTCCAGCAAGAAGTAGTCGCGCTCCTTGCCGCCCACTTCCTGGCGCGCGATCTCGCTAAAGAGCGCGATGCCATGCGTTGCGTGCACCACGTAGTCGCCCGGCTTAAAGGGGAAGGTGATCTGCGTAATGTCGACCTTGCGGCGGCTGCGCGCGCGGTTGGCGTCCATGCGGGCGTTGAGGTCGGCGATCGAGAACACGGCCAGATTGGCATCGGGCACCACCACGCCCTGCGGTAGAGCGGCATCCACAAAGGTCACGCGTCCGCGCGAGATGGTGGGCACGGCGGCACCAGCGGCAGCCTGGGCCGCGCCCGCCTCGAGCGAGCGGGCGTTGAGCGCGTCGGCATGGCGCTCGCGAATCGAAGCATGGGCCGCCTGACGAGCAGCACGGTCGTCAGAATCCGCCGCCGCCACGCGCACGCGGTCGCCGATAACGCCGGCGTTTTCGGGGGCGGCCGTCAGCGACTCCTCAAAGGTGATGCCCTCGTCGCCAAAGGTGAGCTCCATCGACTCGCGCGCACCGCGGTCGGGAATGGCAAACACGCAGGCATAGCGCTTGCCCACGACCTCCTGAATGCGCGTCATAAAGCGATTGTCCGAGCCCGCAATGGCCGGCTGCTCAATCTTGAGCTCGGCTGTAACCGCACCGCCGGCACGAATCAGGCTCACGTAGTTCAGGCGCTGCTGAGCACCAAAGTCGAGCTGTTGGGCACGCACGTACAGGCCGTCCAGACGGTCAATCCCCGCCTCGCCGGCACGGGCCTCGATATCCTCGTAGGCGCGCAGGCAGTCATCGAACAGCGAGCGCGGCTCGGACAGGACCACAAGCGCCTTGCCGCTCACGTGCGCCAACGGGCTCACGGTCTGGCCGTACATCACCGGCAAAAAGCGGTCGAGCTCGGGCGTGACGATGCGCGCGTCCACCATCTCGAGCAGCGCCGCCAGCTTGCTATCGCTCTGGCTGGCGCGATAGAGCGCCACATGCATGTTGTGGACGGCCTCGTCGGTGAGCGCCAGCTCGCGGCACGGGAAGATCTCGATGCTGTCCTCGTTGCCGATGGTTTGACCCGTAGAGCTCACCATGCGGCGGATGCGGTCGATCTCGTCGCCAAAGAACTCAATGCGCACGGGTGCTTTTTCCTGCGCGGGGAACACCTCGACGGTATCGCCGTGTACACGGAACAGGCCGGGCGCGTCGGCGGCACCTGCATTGGTGTAGCCCATGCCCACCAGGCGCTGCGGCACCTCGTCGAAGGGAATCTCCTCGCCCACCGCAAAGGTGGTGGACTCCCAATAGCGGCTCTCGACCGGCGGCACGCAACGCAGTAGCGCGCGGGCCGAGGCGACCATGATGCAGTTATCGCCGCGCACGATGCGCCCTAAAGCCTCGCAGCGTTGGGCCACCACGGCGTCGTCGGGCGCCTGCTCACGCCATGGATAGTCTTTGCGCTCGGGAAAGCGGCACACATGCGCCAGACCCACATAGGCGGCCAGGCTGCGCGCGGCGCGATCGGCCGCGTCCTCGCCGCTCACGATGTAGACCGTGGGACGCGGACGGCGCGCAAACTGAGCTGCCGCCATGAGCGTGCGGCCCGACTGCGACACGGCCAGCGTCACGTCCTCGCCGGCATCGAGTCCGGCCTCGACGGTCTGCAGTGCCTCGGCAGTGTAGAGCTGCGCGGCTATACGGTGAATGAGCATGTGGTCCTCCGGCATCGCAACGCCAAAAGCCCGCCGGGGCAGGCTCGGCGGGTCGTACATCAAAACTATTGTTTGTCATGGTAACGCATGGGGCGGACGCGCCGGCGCGCACCGGGCAGCTACCCCAAAACGCGCACGCTGGGGCACAAATCTGCCAGCGGACACTCGTCACACTTGGGTTTGCGGGCGTCGCAGATCTCGCGGCCAAAGGTGATCCACTGATGGTTGACCGACTCCCAATACTCGTGCGGCAAAATCTTGAGCAGATCCTGCTCGGTCTTGAGCGGTTCCTTGGCATGCGTCTTGGGACTCAGCATCAGGCGGTGCGCAATGCGGTTGACGTGCGTGTCCACCGCAATACCCTCCACGATGCCATACCCCACGTTGAGCACGATGTTCGCCGTCTTGCGTCCCACGCCCGGCAGCTTCACGAGTTCCTTCATGTCGGCCGGCACCTCGCCGTCATAGTCGGCGACGATCATCTGCGCGGCCTCGACGGCATGCTTGGCTTTGCTCTTGTAGAAGCCGAGCGACTTGATGGTGTCTGCCACGTCAGCTACGCTCGCCCCGGCCATGGCCTCGGGCGTGGGCCACTGGGCAAACAGCCGCGGCGTCACCTTGTTGACCTGCGCATCGGTCGTTTGCGCCGAAAGCAGCACCGCGATCAGCAGGCGGAAGGGATTCTCGTGGTCCAAAAAGCACTCGACCGGGCCATAGCGACGGTTGAGGCGCTCACACACCTCGATGGCGCGCTCGCGCTTGGCGGCATTGGTCTCGCGTGGCATAACGACTCCTCGGCTCAACGGCACAATAAACTTATGGGCACAATTGTCCCACGTCCGAGACGTTTACGCCTCCAAGAATGCGCCGATCTGACGGCTCCACAGGCTCGCGTACTCGCCGCCCGCCTCGACGAGCTGCACATGCGTGCCGTCCTCGACGATCTCGCCATCCGCCAGTACCACGATGCGGTCGAGCGCCGCCACGGTGGACAGGCGATGCGCCACCACAATGGAGGTGCGGCCGCGCATCAGGTTCTCGAGAGCTTCCTGCACCAACGCCTCGGACTCGCTATCGAGGGCAGACGTCGCCTCGTCGAGTACCAGAATCGGCGCGTCGGTGAGGATGGCACGGGCAATGGCCACGCGCTGGCGCTGGCCGCCCGAAAGCTTGACGCCGCGCTCGCCCACCATGGTGTCAAAGCCATGGGGTAGGCGGTCGATAAACTCCAGGGCATTGGCCAGGCGCGCCGCCTCGCGAATTTGCTCGTCGGTGGCGTCGGGGCGGCCGTAGGCGATATTCTCGCGAATGGAGCGGTGGAACAGCAGCGCCTCCTGCGGCACGTAGGCAACCTGGCGGCGCAGGCTCTGCTGCGTGCAGCGCGAGACATCCTGACCGTCCACGAGTACGCGGCCGCCCTGAACATCGTCCAGGCGCAGCAGCAGCTTGGTGAGCGTCGTCTTGCCCGAGCCCGATTTACCCACCAGGCCCACGCGCTGGCCCGCCGGCACATGGAGCGTCAGGTCGTCGAACACGCTATCGCCCGCCGCGGCGTCACGGTATGCAAAGCTCAAGTGCTCAAAATCGATCGCGCCCTCGGTCACTTTGAGCTCGGGAGCATGCTCGTCGTCCGCCACCAGGCGCGGCTCGTCCAGCACGCGCGTCATCTCGGCGGCGTCACCCAGCGCGCGGTTAATGCGCTGCATCATGGAACTCACGTAGTTCAGACGCATGGTGAGGTTATACGTGTAGGTAAAGATCATGACGAGCGAGCCGGCCGAGATGCCAAACCACGCGTTGCCGCCCGCCACGAACACACTCACCACGGCCATGGTGATGACGATAAGGCCCGAGGTCGTAAAGTTGCGCTGCATCATGGCGTGCATCGAGACCGTCTCGGCGTCGCGCGCGGCACGATCGGCGGCGTCGAACAGATCGCGTTCGAAGTCCTCGCGTCCGCAGGTCTTGACGGCCAAGATGTTCGTGACCGCGTCGGAGAGCACGCCCGAGAGCTTGTTCTGTGCGGCGGACGTCGCGGCCGAAAGCGGCATGATGCGCTTGTACATAAGCCAGACAAACGCGATGTAGACGACCATGATGCCCACCAGGATCACGGTAAACGTCGGTACCACCGGGGCGAGTGCGGCCACGGTGCAGATGACCGAGGTGATGGTGGGGATGAGCGAATACACCGTCACGTCGACCAGACCCGTGTAGCCGCTCATAAAACGGCTTGTCTGGCTCACAAGCGATCCGCCAAAGCGGCTGGTATGGAATGTCATGGATTGGTTGGAGAGTGTGTCGAAGCACAGGCGCGCCAGGTGGTAGTTGCCTGCGATCTCGAGCTTGTAGACGGTGTAGTCCTGCAGCTTGGAGAGGATCTGACCCACCAGGTTAACGAGTACGAGCGCCAGGATATAGGGGCCGAAGACCTCGAATACTTGATCGCCCGCCACGGGGCCGGCCTGGACGCGGTCGACGATGAGGGCCATCACGTAGGTGTTGGCAAACGTGAGCAAAAAGATGTAGCCCGCCGACGAGAGCACCGAGAGAAAGACAATCAGCGGCTG
Source organism: uncultured Collinsella sp. (assembly GCA_902469435.1). Classification (GTDB taxonomy): domain Bacteria; phylum Actinomycetota; class Coriobacteriia; order Coriobacteriales; family Coriobacteriaceae; genus Collinsella. The sequence continues at coordinate 26,354 of CABRCR010000077.1, forward strand.
CGTGCGCGTGACACCCCAAAACCGCTGCAGCGTGCGGCGCACGGTGGAGCGGCTGAGCGGACTGGTGCTTCTCTGAGACATGGGCTTCCTTTCGCATCTGATAGGGCGAAACGCCATTGTTGCACATTGAAGCGCACTTCAGGCAAGCACGATGCGAAAAGCGATGGGGCACCCGCGTTTACGCCGGCGACCCACCGTCCGTTGCGACTAGTCCTCGTCTTTTTGGTCTGCGAGCAGGCCTGCGGACTCCAAGCCCAAAATCGCGTCGGCTTCCTCAGCATCCTCCAGCGCGTCGATGTCCTTGAGCTTGCGCTCCATGACGTTGGTGCGCGTGGTAATGATGCCCTCGACCGTTTTGCCCGCGGTCTCGATCTGCTGCTGGGCGCGGCGCAGCGCCGCCTGATAGCGCGGCAGCTCGGCCTTGACGGCGGAGAGCACGCGCAGCACGTCGTCGGTACGTTTTTGCAGCCTAAACGTCTGGTAGCTCATCTGCAGGCTGTTGAGAATGGCGGCCATGGTGCTGGGACCGGCTACGTTGACGTGATAGTCGCGGCCCAGGATCTCGATAAGCCCGGGGCGGCTGACGATCTCGGCGTACAGCCCCTCAAACGGCACGAACATGATGCCAAAGTTGGTCGTTGCCGGCACACTCAGGTACTTTTCGCAGATGTCCTTGGCCTCGCGCTTGACCATGGTGTCGAGCGTCTTGCGCGCAGCCGCCACGGTCTCCGCATCGCCCGACTCCTGCGCGTCGAGCAGATGCTCGTACGCATCACCCGGGAATTTGGAGTCAATCGGCAGCAGCACGGGGTCGCCCTCGTCTACCGGCAGCTTGACGGCAAACTCAACACGCTCCGAGGCGCCGGGCTTGGTGGCAACGTTTTCCAGATACTGGTCGGGCGTAAGGATGTCCGCCAGGATCGCGCCCAGCTGCACCTCGCCCAAAATGCCACGCGCCTTCACATTGCCCAGCACGCGTTTAAGGTCGCCCACGCCGGTGGCGATAGACTGCATGTCGCCCAGGCCCTTGTACACGGCCTCGAGCTGGTCGCTCACCTGCTTAAACGATGCCGACAGTCGGTCGTTGAGCGTGCGAGAGAGCTTCTCGTCCACCGTCGCACGCATTTGGTCGAGCTGCACGTTGTTGTCTTTGCGGATGGCGCCCAGCTGAGCATCGACCGTCTCGCGCACCTTGTCCAGGCGATGCTCGATGCCTTCGCGGTTGGCGCCAAGCTGTTGGGCCGTCTCGCGGCGCAGGTCATCCATACGGTCGCCGGCCTGCGAGAACTCGCGCGCAATGGTCAGGTAGCGCTGCTGCTCTACGGCGGCATCGGTCGTCTGCTGCTGCGCGATGGCATTTGCCGTGCGGCGGGTTTCGGCCAACGCGACGTTCAGGGTGTCGAGCGTGCTGTTGGCCTGCTCGAGCGCTACCAGCGTTTCCGCGCTACTGTCGCCACGCTCCCGCAGCTCGGCACGCAGGCTCTTGAGCTGGAGGGCGCAAGCCACAGCAACCCCCACCGCCACCAAGGCAATCACAACAAGCGCAATATCAATAGCAGACATAAACTCCGCCCAACAAACCCAATCGAGCACCAATCAAAACCGCGATCAATCTTACCCTGTCAAACGCAGCTCATGTCCAATCGAGCGCAGACAAGTTACCTTTGCGCTATGGGTGCTGGTCCGCTAGCTCTCCCAGCTGGCGCGGATGGTTGCTGCGACATCCCCCAAGCGCTGACCAAGAGCTGCCAAGTGCTGAAGTACCTCATTGGGCGAGGCGCCGTTGAGGATGCACGTGAGGGCATATGAGGCCAAGAAGATTGTCGCGAGCCCCAGCGGAATCAGCACGATCATCGCCAGCGTACGCAGGCGCTGGGCCCAGCGACGGTGACGCGCACGACGTTTATCGAACGCGAGCTCCTGCGCATATGAATCTTGCTGTACGGAATAGGCCTCTGGCGCCGATTCACACCCGGGCACAGCCGCAGGTACAGCAGCGGGCACGACATTTTGCGCAAAGGGCCGGGCTGCCGCCCCTTGCATTTGCATCTCCATGAGTCGTTGCTGCTGACGCAGCATGCGCTCAGCTTGTTGCTGCGGAGTCTCAAGAAACAGATCCATGCTGGCCTCCAAAATCGGAGCATTCGACGCTTACGACCAGCATCCCGCACCGCCATGACCGCGACAACGCAATCGCCGGCAATAGCCACAAAGTTTCTTTTGCTCAAAAGCCGTCGAAAAGCTCAACAACTCCCCTACCAGCACTTTCTCTGAGCTTTTTTCGCCAACAATCTTTTGGCCTTCCACCCTTACGCCAACTGACCAAAATCTAACCAATAGCTTGACGAAAATTGTGGAGACCGGGACCCCACAAAAACGTGCCGCCCCAAAAAGGGGCGGCACACAACCTTTTTTATCAGCTTTTCTGTATCGAGCACGCGACGACCCAACGCCGGAGCGCAAGGCGGGGAAATACCTTTGCCTCGCGCGACCCTGCGAAGCCGTGAGCGAGAGGGAAAGGTATTTCCCCGCCCTGCGCTCCGCAGCAGCCAGCGCCAAGCGCTAGTAGTTCACCACCTGCTCCTCAAAGTACGCCTTGGGGTGGTTACACACCGGGCACACCTCAGGTGCCTCGGCACCAACGTGCAGATGTCCGCAGTTCAGGCACTTCCACACCTTTACGCCCTCGCGCTCAAACACCTCGCCCGACTCAATGCGCTCGACGAGCTTGTTGTAGCGCTCCTCGTGGGCCTTCTCGACGGCGGCGACACCACGGAACTTTGCGGCAATCTCGGCAAAGCCCTCTTCCTCGGCGGTCTTGGCAAACTCGTCGTACATCGTGGTCCACTCGTAGTTCTCACCCGCGGCGGCATCGCGCAGATTGTCCAGGGTATCGGGGACGGCGCCATCGTGCAGATACTTAAACCACAGTTTGGCGTGCTCGGACTCGTTGCCAGCCGTCTCGGCAAAGATGTTCGAGATCTGAACGTAGCCGTCCTTCTTTGCCTTGGAGGCATAGTAGCGATACTTGGTGTGTGCCTGGGACTCACCGGCAAAAGCGGTCTCGAGGTTCTTCTTGGTTTGGGAATTCTCAAAATCCATAGGTGTACTTCCCTTCAACGCATGCCGCCCGTAGGCTTCGAGCGGCCTCGTCTTTAGGATGCCCTCATGTCGGAAATCTAAACCTTACAATCCTGTTCTTCAGATTTCCACGGGCTAAATGCTCAGCCAGCGATCGCCCTCGGCTCGGCAAAAGCCCTCACGCTCCAGGTCGGCCAGAATGCCCGCGACAAGCTCGCGCTCGACCGGCCCGCGCCCAGCCGCCGCTTCCATATCGTTAACGCCCACCACGGCATCAGCAAGCGTAATCCCCGCCGGTTGGCCATCGCGCGCTGCCAGCAACATGCGCACGATATGCGCGCGCTTTTGGCGACGTGAGCCCTCAAACTTTGATTGACGGCTATAGCCCGCCGAGCGCCTGGACGGATTGGGCAACGTCTTTTTTAGATATGCGCCGTAATCCAGCAACGCGTAATACCACGCGCGCGGCGTGTCGGCATCATCGAGCGGCACGGCAAAGGGAGCGATCTCGTCGGTCGCCGCACCGGGGACCGCCGGACAGGCCGCCTGAATCAGCGGCACCAGCTCGCGGTCGGGAACAGCCGGTACATCGGGAAAGAAGTGATGCAGAAAGACCGTGCGCACGTTGGTCTCCAGATACACGCCTGGAAGGTCAAACGCAAACGACCGGATACCTTGCGCCGTTGCCGGGCCAATACCAGGCAGAGCGACCAAGTCACGCGTCTCACGCGGAAACTCACCGTCCCAGTCCTCCACAACGCGCTGAGCGGCCTTGTGGAGCGCCAGAGCGCGTCGGTTGTAGCCCATGCCCTGCCAAGCGTCCAAAACATCGGAAGGCGCGGCTTGGGCAAGCGCCTGCACGGTCGGAAAGCGATCGAGCCACGCCGGCATACGCGTCTCCACGCGTGGCACCTGTGTTTGCTGCAACATGACCTCGGAAAGCCAAATGATGTACGGATCGCGCGTGCGGCGCCACGGAAGGTCGCGATAACGCAGGACCCCTTCCGAACGAATCATCGAACGAAAGGGGTCCTGAATCATATCTATGCTCCTTATGCGGCGCTATTCCTCCCGGCAAGCGCACGCGCAGGTGGCGTACTCGGGAAACGCTTCGCGGTCGGCGAATTTGGGATCGACGGCCGGGAACTGGCGGTGAGCGACGATGTCGCCGAGCGAAACGGAATCGAGGTAATCGCGCATCAACGCTTGAGCTCCGGCCCACAGGGGATGATAGCAGCACGTGCCCATGCGTGCACAGTCGCCATCGGGTGCGGTGCAATCATTCATAACCATAGGGCCCTGAACGGCCTCGACGACCTGGCGGATGGTGACGTCGTCCGGACTGACCTTGAGACGCATGCCACCGTGGACGCCACGCAGGCTCTCCACAATACCGGCCTGGACCAAACCGTGCTGAATCGAGCGGGCAAACGAATACGGAACATTGACCTCTTCGGCAGCGGTGCGAACAGAAAGCAAACGCTCCGGATCCTCGGCAAGCATCGCCAGCATACGAAGGGCGTAATCAGTCTTCCTCGATATGTCCATTTTCCCCCTTTCAAGGAATACGAACAGCTCGAACGAGCTCCGGGGCCGAGCTTGTGTCGAGACGCTAAATGACCGCAGGACATCCAAATGGTAAATCGGATATCCACTGAGTGCCGCGCTTGGAGCGAAATGCATCAGATGCGGCCTACAGTGCAATTTAGTATAACCTAACCCCCTGTCTCGTTGAACAGGTGTTGCGCAACAAAGCTGTTGTTCAGACAGATAGACTTATTAGATTTTACTTGCGTTCCCGAAGGCGCGGGGATTCTGGGCGAAGATGCGCCAGGGCGATCGTTCTATCGAAACAAAGTGCATCAAATCAAAACCACCCCTAAAAGGGGTGGTTTGCTCTTAGGGTATAACCCTTGGATTTCCGGCACGCGTCTAAAGGCGCCGGCCCTCACGGGGTTCGGGC
>CABRCR010000078.1:0-2916 GCA_902469435.1 uncultured Collinsella sp.
AAGTTGCGTAGGGGGTTAGTTATAAGTATTGGATAAAACAGACTAATTTGGGGATAAATGACCACTTACGCCAAAATAAGTAGCATTTAGCGATAAAACATTGAAAAATGTGTAGCACATCGCTATGTTTTTATTACGAAAAGATTCCAAATTGGCTTATTTCGGACTCACTTTTCAAGCGCCTTGCGGTTTCTGTTGAAACTTGCTGACCTTTGGATGGGTCGAATAGGGCCTCAAGGGGGATGAATTATCACTTTGGCTGCGCGTAGACTCAAACGATTTATTGCACTTTTGAGTAGCTTGGCGTTCGCGCTTGTCATAGCCCTTGCCGTTGTTTCTTTTGTGCCTCGCGCATTTGGATACACACCCTTTGCTGTGCTTTCGGGCTCTATGGAGCCCGAGTTTCCCGTCGGCTCCATGGTGTTTGTTCGCCAGGTTGAGCCAGTGGATATTGCCGTGGGTGACAATGCAACCTTTTACCGATCGGACGGTGCCGTGGTGACGCACCAGGTGTACGAGATCGACCCTGTGGCGCAGATGATCGGCACGCAGGGAATTGCGAACAAAAATGCAGGCGGAAGCATCATGCACGATGCCGAGCAGACGCCTTTTTCGAGTGTTATCGGCACTGTTTCTTTTTGTGTCCCTTACCTGGGCTTCGTCAACGCATATTGCACGACGATGCCCGGTTTGCTTGTTGTGGTGGCCGTTCTGGCGCTGCTGATCGCGGCGTCGATAGTGCTCGATCGGATGGTTCCCGACGAGCCTGCGGGCAAGCATACCCGCGTGCATGCGAGGGAGCGGCGTTCATAGCGGCAGGGAAAAGCGTCGGCGGCGGTAGGGGCCGTTGCCGGGGAAAACGATTCTCGAAAGGAAGAGAACGATGGAAAACAAGAAGAAAAAGCGCTACGGCATCATTGCCGCCCTGTTGCTGTTGGTGCTGGCCGCCGGCGTGGGAACGTATGCATGGCTGACGGCGCAGGAGCACATTGACAACGTGTTCACGGTGGGTAGCTTTGGCCACCCGGAAAACAAGCCTGATCCGACCGATCCCGAGAAACCGGACCCCGATAATCCGAACACTGAAAAGGCCTACCTGTTCGAGACCCAGTGGGTTGCCAACTCCAAGATGGTTCCTGGCGCCACTGTGGCCAAGAACCCCAATGTCGGCATCAAGGCTGGCTCTGATGATGCATACGTATTCATTTACGTAAAGAATGCCATCGTCAAGCCTGGCACCAGCCTTGAAAAGACCCCGTACTTTACGCTCAAAAATACGAATTGGAAGCCCGTTGAGGGTCAAGTCAAGACCAACCAATCTGACAACTCTGGCAACCAGTACGTGAGCGGTCTGTTTATGTACTCCAAGAACCCTGCCGCAGAGAACCTGCCTGCAAAGCTCGAAGCCAACAAAGCAGCGCAGGACGTTTATACCGATGAGCTTTTCACTGCCGTGACGATTCCCTCTGCCATGAACAACACCGATGTTGTCGAGACTACTACTGACCCGAAACAGGCTCCCACGATGACGGTCTCTGCCTACATCTTTGGCGCGGGCCAGAATGGCACCGAGCAGGGTGAAAATGCTGACGCGCAGAATGCCCTTAAGCAGGCCAAGGAATGGGCTAAGACTCAGGCTTAATCCCCCCCACCGAGATCCCGGCTCGCTCCCCATCCCCATTTTCGGGCTGGGATCTCGGTCCCCCTTTGATTGACGACTGGCGAACGTAATGCTCAATAATCTTTCCGACAATCAGAAACGCACCTTGGCGCTTGCCGCGATGGCGCTGTTGGCCCTGGCGTGCCTGTGCGGCACGCTGGCTTTTACCGTTGATATGGTTCCGGCGAACAACGTTCTATCGTTTGGCAGCGTGAAGGTACGAGTCTGCGAATACACCCTCAACGAGCAGGGCGAGGAGATTCCGGTTGAGCCCAACGAGCACGGGGACTATCCCGACACCAAAGCCGGGGGTTCTGACATCAGCCGCATTGTGCGCGTGGAGAACGTCGGCGCGCAGCCTGAGTACGTTCGCGCGCGCCTGCGCATGACGTCAGTGGCACCCGACGGCTCGTGCGCGGATGCCTCGGGCAACGTTGCGTTTCATGTGGACGCGGGCGAGGGGTCCCCGTGGATCGATGGCGGCGATGGGTGGTACTACTACCGTGGATTGGCCGGGCGTGGCGGCACGCTCGGCCCCGGCGCCATGACGGAAAGCCTCATGGACTCGCTGCGCTTTGTGGGCGACTACCACGATGCCGCGCGCGGCGGCTCATTCAGGCTCGATATCGATGTTCAGGCCGTGCAGGCCAAAAACCAGCAGGCAAGCGATACCGTCCTCGACGTGCTTGACGTCGCGGGCTGGCCGGAGGCGAACTAGCCTATGAAGATCAAGAACATGAACCGGGGCATGCTTAGCAGGCTGGTTGCCGTCGCAGCGATTGCCCTTTGCTGCGTCATGGCACTGCCGATGGCGGTGCATGCCGAGGATGTGCCCGAGGCCAAAACCGAATTCCACATCAAAAACGAGGCTGACTTTTTGTCGTGTGTGGCGCTGTCGCGCGAGCGCGATACGTCCGGCTGGCACGTTTATCTCGATAACGACATTGAGCTCGACAGCGACGACATGAAAGACATCGTTGCAAACACCGTTAAGCATCTGTCGTTTGGCAACAAGGAGCATCCGTTTAAGGGCGTGTTCGATGGTCAAAACCACACCGTTGAGGGCCTGAACTACGATAAAGACGCTTTTGACCCCGAGCGCGATACGGGATTTTTTGCCGAGACCAACGGTGCCACCATCAAAAACTTCCTGGTCAAGGACGCCAACGTGTGGGCGGACTTCCGCGGTGGCATTATCGTGGGCAAGGCCGTCAATACGCGCTTCGAAAACGTTATGGTCATGGAGAGCACGCTGC
>CABRCR010000079.1:0-6382 GCA_902469435.1 uncultured Collinsella sp.
AACCTGTTGTTGTGGTGATTTCAGATTCTAGGACGAAGGCCGTTCTTCGTTAAACGGGCGCTGGGGCGTCACCCTTACACCAACATTTTCGACGCGATCCCAATGAGTGTTCTCACTCATTTATGTCTGTCCCAAATGAGTAGGGATAGAAAAAGGCCCGGGTGCCATGGCATCCGGGCCTTTGCTAGCAACGATATGTTGCGGGCAGCTTAGAACTTGTGGCCGCACTTCTTGCAGACGCGCAGCTTGTTCTTGCCGTCCTTCTCGTGACCGACGCGGGTAACCTTACCGCACTCGGGGCAAACGAGATTGACGTTGGAGGCGTCGATGGGAGCCTCCTGCGAAACGATGCCACCCTGCTGGTTGGCAGCGTTGGGCTTGACGGCCTTCTTGACGACCGAAACGCCCTCGACAACGACCTTGTTCTCGGCGGGGAGAGCACGCAGGATAACGCCCTGCTTGCCACGATCCTTACCAGAGAGAACCTGGACCTTATCGCCCTTCTTGATATACATATATCTCCCCTAACTACAGGGTCTCGGGAGCGAGCGAGACGATCTTCATGTACTTCTTGTCACGAAGCTCGCGAGCGACGGGCCCGAAGATACGGGTGCCGACGGGCGAACCATCGTTGTTGATGACAACGCAGGCGTTCTCATCAAAGCGAATGTAGGAGCCATCCTTGCGGCGGATCTCCTTAACGGTGCGAACGACGACGCAACGGACAACGTCCTTCTTCTTGACGTTGGCGCCAGGGGTAGCCTCCTGGACAGCACCGATGAACACATCGCCGATGCCTGCATAACGACGCTTGGAACCGCCAAGCACCTTGATGCAGCGAATCTTGCGAGCGCCGGAGTTGTCGGCGACGTTCAGCATGGTTTGCATCTGAATCATGGTTGATGTTCCTCCGAACTAAGAACCGAAGAGAGGTGCGCAGCCTTTATACGGCCCGTGGTATGCAAGCCAGGCATACGCACATCTTCGGAAACGTACAAGTCGTAAGAGCGACTGCTTATTTAGCGCGCTCGACGACCTCGATGAGGCGCCAACGCTTCATCTTGGACATAGGACGGGTCTCCATAACGCGGACGGTATCGCCCACGCCAGCCGTGCACTCCTCGTCGTGAGCATGCAGCTTCTTGGAGCTGGTCATCATCTTGCCGTACTTGGGGTGACGCTTGCGCTCGGTGATGGTGACAACAATGGTCTTGGCACCGGAGACGGAGGTAACGACACCCGTACGGACCTTACGCGAGTTACGCGAATCAGTCATGTTCTCTCCTTAGGTCCTACTCGGCGACAGCGGACTTCTCCGCTGCGATCTCGCGGGCGCGCTGCTCCGTGAGGACGCGAGCGATGTCCTTCTTCACGGTGTTGACGCGAGCGGTGTTGTCCAGCTGGCTGGTGGCCATCTGGAAACGAAGGTTAAAGAGCTCGGCGCGCATTTCCTTCAGCTTCTCAACGAGCTGAGCGTCCGAGAGCTCACGAATCTCTGCGGGCTTCATTAGTTCTCCTCCTTGGCGGCGGCGGCGTCCTCAGCAGCCCACTTGGCCTCGAGAGCGGCCTCCTCAGCCATCTCCTTCTCGATGCGCTGCTCAGCGTTCTTGGCAGCAACAATCTTGGTCTTGATGGGAAGCTTGTGCTGTGCAAGACGCAGAGCCTCGCGAGCGACCTCCTCGGGCACGCCCTTGACCTCGAACATGATGCGGCCGGGCTTGACGACGGCCACCCACTCCTCGGGGTTACCCTTACCAGAACCCATGCGAGTCTCGGCAGGCTTCTTGGTGATGGGCTTATCGGGGAAGATCGTGATGTAGACACGACCGCCACGCTTCATGTAGCGGGTCATGGCAATACGAGCGGCCTCGATCTGACGGTTGGTGATCCAATGGGCCTCGAGAGCCTGGATACCAAACTCGCCGAAATGCAGCTCGGTATTACCCTTGGCCTGGCCCTTCATGGAGCCACGCTGCACCTTGCGGTGAAGAATACGCTTAGGGGCAAGCACTACTGACCCCTCCTCTCGGAGTTACGACGACGAGGACGGGAAGAGCCCTCGAGTGCAGGGTTGGGAACAGGCTGGCCCGGGAGCTTCTCGCCCAGGTAGATCCAGACCTTCACGCCGCAAGCGCCCATGGTGGTGCTGGCGACAGCCGTGCCGTAGTCGATCTTGGCACGGAGGGTGTGCAGAGGCACGCGACCCTCGCGGTACCACTCACGACGGCCCATCTCGGCACCGCCGAGACGACCGGAGCACTGGATACGGATGCCCTTAGCGCCGGCCTTGCGGGCAGACTGGACAGCCTTGCGCATAGCGCGACGGAAGGCAACGCGGCCCTCGAGCTGCTCGGCGATAGACTGAGCAACGAGGTTGGCGTCGAGCTCGGGGCGCTTAATCTCGACAACGTCGACGGAGAGCTGGCCCTTGGAGACGCCAGCGACCTTCTCGAGCTCGGTGCGGAGGGTATCGATCTCGGCACCCTTCTTACCGATGACAACGCCGGGGCGAGCGGTGAGGATGATGACCTTCACCTTGTCGCCAGCGCGCTCGATCTCGACGCGGGAGACAGCTGCGCGGGAAAGACGCTTCTCGAGGTACTTGCGGATCTCGAGATCGTTACCGAGGGTCTTAGCGTAATCCTTCTCTGCGAACCAGCGGGAGCGCCAGTTCTCGGTGATGCCAAGACGGAAGCCGGTGGGGTAGACTTTCTGACCCATACAGCTTTACGCCTCCTTTCGAGGAGCAACGACGACGGTGATGTGGGAAGTACGCTTCAGAATGCGAGAAGCGGAACCCTTGGCGCGGGGACGGATGCGCTTAAGCGTCGGACCCTCGTCAACATAGGCAGCGGCGACAACCAGGTTGTCGGCACGCAGACCGTTGTTGTTCTCGGCGTTCGCAACGGCGGAACGGAGAACCTTCTCGACATCCACGGCGACGGCGCGGTCGCAGAAGTGGAGGATGTCGAAGGCCTGAGCGACAGGCTTGCGGCGGATCAGATCGACCACCAGGCGGGCCTTGCTGGGGGAAACACGCACGTACTTAGCGACGGCGCGAACCTCGGTGGCCTCAGTTTCAATAGACTTAGTTGCCATTTACGGTTAACCCCCTATTTGGCCTTGTGGCCACGGAACGTACGAGTCGGCGCGAACTCGCCGAGCTTGTGACCAACCATGGACTCGGTAACATACACGGGCACATGCTTGCGGCCGTCGTGGACGGCGATGGTGTGACCAACCATCTCGGGGAAGATGGTGGACGCGCGGGACCAGGTCTTCACGACGTCCTTCTTGCCAGCCTCGTTCATCGCGGTGATACGCGAGAGAAGGCGAGTCTCCACGAACGGGCCCTTTTTGAGACTTCTGCTCATAAGTGCTTTCTCCTAAAACTCGGTATCCGAAATTACTTCTTACGGCGACGAATGATGTGCTGGTTCGAGACCTTCTTCTTCTTGCGCGTACGAAGGCCCTTCGTCGGCTTACCCCAGGGGGTAACAGAGGGACGACCAGAGGTGTGGTTCTTGCCCTCGCCACCGCCGTGCGGGTGGTCGACAGGGTTCATGACGGTACCGCGAACGGTCGGGCGCACGTTCATGTGACGCTTACGGCCGGCCTTGCCGATGACGATGTTGGCGTGATCGGCGTTGCCGACCTCACCGACGGTGGCGCGGCAGGTAACGAGGATGCGGCGCATCTCGGAGGAAGGCATACGGACGATAGCGTACTTGCCCTCCTTACCCATCAGCTGGCAGGAGTTACCGGCGGAACGGGCGATAGCAGCGCCCTTGCCCGGCTGGAACTCGACGGCGTGGATGAGCGTACCGACGGGGATGTCGGCGAGGGGCAGAGCGTTGCCCGGCTTGATGTCGGCGTCAGAACCGGACATGATGGTCTGACCGACCTCGAGGCCCTTGGGGGCCAGGATGTAGCGCTTCTCACCGTCAGCGTAGTGCAGCAGAGCGATGCGAGCGGAACGGTTCGGATCGTACTCGATCGTGGCAACCTTGGCGGGCACGCCGTCCTTGTTGCGCTTGAAGTCGATCACGCGGTAACGACGCTTCACGCCGCCGCCCTGGTGGCGGGTGGTGATGCGGCCGTTGTTGTTACGACCGGCCTTCTTGGGCAGGGGCTCGAGAAGGGACTTCTCGGGCTTGGTGCAGGTGATCTCAGAGAAATCGGAGATCGTCTGCCAACGCCTACCAGCGGAGGTCGGCTTAAGGTGCTTTACAGCCATTACAATCCCTTTCAATAGGAATCCGTTAGCCATCGCAGACAGGGATTCGAGGTTCTGCCTCGGGTGCGATGACACCGGACGTATACACGGTTCCGGGCGTGTCCATTTTATACGCCCGAAACCTTGAGCTCTCGCCTCCCCTATTTGGGAGGCATGAGCTCACTCAACAGCAGCGAGTCTTAGGCCTGGTTGCCAAAGACCTCGATGGTGTCACCCTCGGCCAGCGTGACGATGGCCTTCTTCCAAGAACGGGTCTTGCCGGCGACATAGCGCACGCGCTTGGTCTTGGGCTTGACCGTCAGGGTGTTCACGCGAACGACCTTGACGCCGAAGATCTCCTCGACAGCGTCCTTGATCTGATACTTGTTAGCATCCTTGGCGACCTCGAACGTGTACTTGTTCAGCTCCATACCGGAGAAGGAACGCTCGGACACGATCGGACGGATGATGATCTCGTGGGCGGTCATTTATGCAAGCACCTCCCCGAAGTGAGCGGCGATGTCGGCGGGCATCAGCACGGCGTTGTTGTTGACGAGATCGTAGGTGTTGGCCTCGTCGGCAGTGATGATGAACGTCTTGGGAATGTTGCGGAACGACAGGTAGGCGTTGACGTCCTCATCGCGAACGATGATGGTCAGACGCTTGCCCTCAAGGCCGAGAGCCTTGAGCATGGCGACGGCAGCCTTGGTGGAAGGCTTCTCGAAGCCGTAGTCGTCGACGAGCACGAGCTCGCCATCGGCCAGCTTGGCGGACAGCGCGGAGCGCATAGCCAGCTTGACCTCCTTGTTGTTCATACGCTTAGCGTAAGAACGGGGCTTGGGGGCGAAGACGACGCCACCGTGACGCCACTGGGCAGCACGGATGGAACCCTGGCGGGCACGGCCGGTGCCCTTCTGACGCCAAGGCTTCTTGCCGCCACCGGAAACCTCAGAGCGACCCTTAGCAGACTGGGTGCCCTGACGCCAAGAGGCCATCTGGCACTTGACGATGTGGTGCATAACGTGGATGTTCGGCTCGATGCCGTACACCTCAGCGGCGAGCTCGGCCTCGGCGACCTTCTTGCCCTCGCTGTTCTTTACTTCAAACTTTGCCATTTAAGTGTTCTCCTTGGTATGACGCTGGGCTAAATGGGCTGGGCCCTTAGGCCATACGGATGGCGACGAGACCATTCTTGGCACCCGGGACAGCGCCCTTGACCAAGATGAGGTTCTGCTCGGCATCGATGCGGACAACGGAAAGGTTCTTGACGGTAACGCGCTCGTTACCCATGTGACCGGCCATCTTGACGCCCTTGAGGACGCGCGCAGGATAGGCGCACTGACCGATAGAACCGGGGTGACGCTGGAAGTGAGAACCATGCGTCATAGGACCGCGGCGCTGACCCCAGCGCTTGATGCGACCCTGGAAGCCCTTACCCTTGGAGGTACCGATGACGTCGACCTTCTCGACATCAGCGAAATCAGCGACGGTGACGACCTCGCCGACCTTGTGCTCCTCGCCGTTCTCGACGCGGACCTCACGAAGGAAACGGACAGGCTCGACGCCAGCCTTGGCGAAGTGACCAGCCATGGGCTTGTTCACGTTCTTGGCCTTGATGTCGCCGAAACCGATCTGGACGGCGTCATAGCCGTCGGTTGCCTGAGTTTTAACCTGCGAGACAGCGCAGGGGCCAGCCTGGATGACCGTGACGGGAACGACGTTATCGTTCTCGTCCCAAACCTGGGTCATGCCAATCTTGCGGCCGAGAATCATGCTGATCAAGATATGATCCCAACTCTCGCGTGGTCTTGGGACAATGCGTACGCCACCGAGCGTACGCCCCTAGAGGACCACTACTTACACGACGTGCTCCCCAGCCTTGTATTTCGCCCGGACTACCTGACAACCCTATTAAGCAGGCATTTTGTCCAGCCAGAATACTCCCCTGGTTTCACACAGCTGTTTAGTATACACGGCTGCGGGCGTATCCATCGAGATTCATATTTCACTCACATTGTTTACGCAGGTAAAGTGCGTGGAGTCGCCTGGGCTTGGCAGAGGGGCGGCGAAATATATTAAGTTTGCTGCTCTACAGTCCTGCGCAAGACGGAGAGCACATTAAGTGCTCTCCTTTGCGTGCGGAACTCGCGATGACCTTAATATATT
>CABRCR010000080.1:0-7165 GCA_902469435.1 uncultured Collinsella sp.
GAGGACAATCATATGAAAATCATCAATATTGGCATTCTTGCTCATGTAGACGCAGGTAAGACGACCTTGACGGAGAGCCTGTTATATACCAGCGGAGCATTCGAGGCGCTCGAGCCGTGGGAACAGCGCGAGATCATGCGCTTGGTCGGTAAGTTCTCCCATGTTCTTAACGAAGAGTGCGAGGCATTTAAACGGCAAGTGGCCGCCGAGAACGAGGCTGACGACAAGGGCGAAGGGGAGACATGCGACTCTTAATGAGATTTATGAGGCCGTATCGCGGGCTGATTGCGGTGACGCTGTTTGTACTGCTGATAGATAACGTCGGCACGCTGCTGGTGCCTACAATGTTGGCGAATATGGTCAATACTGGTATCACGACGGGTGATATCGACTACATCTTGCGCAACGGCGTGTATATGCTCATCGCGACCGGCATGGCCAGTGGCGGCGCGGTGCTGGGCTGCTATCTTTCGGCCCGTCTGGCGGCCAATGTGGCCTGCGACATTCGCAACGCCGTCTACGATAAGTCGCTCGAGCTGTCCGCCAGCGACTTTGAGCGCTTTGGTACGGGTTCGATGATCACGCGCTCTCTCAACGACATCAACGTGATCCAGCAAGCGATCCTGCAGACGATTCAGCTGGTGTTACCGGTACCGTTCTTGGCCGTGGCGGGCATCATCTTTGCCTGGTTTATCGATCCTGCCATGGGCACGCTGCTGGGCGTGGTCGTTGCGATCGTGCTGGTGGCGGCGGTCTTTACCGTTGCCAACGCCGCGCCGATCTTTATGCGCCTGCAGAGCTTTATCGACCGCATGAACGTGGTGCTGCGCGAGAACATCGTGGGCGTGCGCGTCATCCGCGCATTTAACAAGGAGCGCCACGAGGAGCAGCGCCTGGACGAGGTGTTTAGCGATTACGCAGCCAATGCCATCAAGGTCAACCACCTGTTTGTGGGTCTCGACAGCTCCAGCTTCTTTTTGATGAATATCGCCGAGGTGGCGGTGCTGTGGGTGGGCGGCAACCGCGTGGGCGTCCATGCCATGCAAATCGGCAGCATCTCGGCCGTGTTGGAGTACGCGATCCTGATCCTGTTCTTTGTGATGATGGCGCAGATGGTGGTGCTGACGCTTCCGCGCGCCGCGGCGTGCCTCAACCGTGCGCAGCAGGTGCTCGAAATCGAGCCGAGCATCGTGGACGGCAAGGCTACGCTGGGCGACGGGGCGCCCGAGTCCGCAGATGGAGCCGGCGCGGTGGCCGTGTTCGACCATATGTCATTCCGTTTTGACGATGCCGACGAGGACACCCTGTGCAACCTGAGTTTTGCCTGCCGCCGTGGACAGACGACCGCGATCGTGGGCTCGACGGGCTCGGGCAAGTCAACGGTGGCCAAGCTCTTGCTTCGCTTCCACGATGCCACGAAGGGCACCATTCGCCTAAACGGCGTCGATCTGCGCGACCTTTCGCAAGACGATATCCGCGGGCGTATCGCCTATGTGCCGCAGAAGGCATGGCTGTTCTCGGGTACGGTGGCGAGCAACCTGCGCTTTGGCAACGAGGGCGCGACCGAGGCTGACATGCTCCATGCACTGGAGGTTGCCCAGAGCACCTTTGTGCTCGACCAGCCCCAGGGGCTCGATACGCCGGTGGCCCAGGGCGGCACGAACTTCTCGGGTGGTCAGCGCCAGCGCCTGGCGATTGCCCGCGCACTCATGAAGCACGCTGATCTGTATATCTTCGACGACAGTTTTTCGGCCCTGGACTTTAAGACCGATGCGGCACTGCGCCATGCGCTACAGGACGAGACGCGCGATGCCGCGGTGCTCATCATCGCCCAGCGCATCTCGACTATTTTGCATGCCGATCAGATTGTGGTGCTCAAGGACGGTGAGGTCGTGGGCCTAGGCACGCACGACGAGCTCATGAAAACCTGTGAGGTGTACCGCGCTATCGCGGAATCGCAGATGAAGGGAGGTGAGTAGCATGACCGAGGAGCTCAAGAAGCAAGGCATCGCCGATGACGTCGCGGCTGCAGAGACAGTCGAGGAGACGGGCGCCACGTCCGACCTGGACGAAAACGCCAAGGCAGCGGCGGAGCGCGAGGCTCGCCGCCAGGCACTCTACGAGGAAAACGAGCGCGCCGAGGACGAGCGCGCCCGCGCCGAGGCGGAGCGCATGCGCGACGTTGACGACGAGGACGAGGACGAGACGCCCCGCGACACCTGGGCGACGGTGCGCCGCCTGTGGAGCGAGGCCGCCGGCGACCATTGGCGCTTCTATATCGTGTTCGCGAGCATCGTGTTCTATGCCATCTTTAACACCGCGGCGCCGGCTTACAGCGCCCGCGTGATCGATGAGCTGTGGGGGCACATGAAGCTGGCGTTTGCCAACAACACTACCTTCAGCATTACCTGGGAGAACTGCGGCAGGACCATCTTTATCTACTTTATGATCTGGACCGCCGCCGCCTCGTTCTACGCACTCCAGAGCTTTTTGATGTCGAGCGTTGCCGAGCGCCTCAACCTGCGCCTGCGCAACCGCATCGCACAAAAGCTCAACCGTCTGCCGCTTGCCTACTTTGACGCGCATCGTCCCGGCGAGGTCGTCAGCCGTGCGACCAACGACTTGGACAAGATGTCCGAGAGCATGCAACGCGGCTTGCTGCAGTTGCTGGTGTCGATCGGTACCGTGGTGGGCGCCGTGAGCGTGATGTTCGTGTTTAGCGTGCCGCTCACGCTCGTCTTTTTTTTCTTTACGGCGCTTTCGCTGCTGGTGACGAAGGTCGTGTCGCGCCGCACGCACGATGTGACGGGCGAGCGCCAGGAGTGGGTGTCCAAGATTACGAGCGCGGTCGAGGAGGGCTACTCGGGCCGTCTGGTGATCCGTGCGTTTAACCGCGAGCGCCAGAGCTCTGCCGAGGTACACGAGGCTTCGAAGGAGCTGGCGCGCGTGAGCACCAAGGCCGACTTTATGATTAACGCCGTCGGCCCCGCGGTGCGCTTTATCGGCCGTTTGGCGCAGATCGTGATCGCGCTGGTGGGCTGCAGCATGCTGGTTGCCGGGCATATGACCGTCGGCGTGTTCCAGGCGTTCCTCCAGTTTATCTACGAGGCGTCCGAGCCCATGACGGAGCTGTCGTTTACCTTTAACTCGCTGCAGAGTGCGCTGGCGAGCGCAGAGCGTGTGTTCGACCTGCTCGACGAGCCCGAGATGGAGGCCGATCCGTTGCCGGTGGCCGCCGCCAAGCTGCCGGGCAAGGTGGAGGGCCGCATCGCTTTTGAGCATGTGCGCTTTGGCTATTCGCCCGACAAGCCGCTTATGCGAGACGTGTCGTTTACCGCCGAGCCCGGTCAGAAGATCGCCGTGGTGGGAACCACGGGCGCGGGTAAGACCACGCTCATCAACCTGCTCATGCGCTTTTACGAGATCGACGGCGGCCGCATTACCCTCGACGGCGTGGACACGAGCCGCATGAACCGCGGCGAGCTACGCCAGCAGTTTGGCATGGTGTTGCAGGACGCTTGGCTATTTGATGGCACCATTGCCGAGAACATCGCCTACGGCTGTCCCGAGGCGACGCGCGAGGAGATTGTCGCGGCCGCACGTGCCGCACGGGTCGACTTCTTTGTGCGCACTATGCCGCAGGGCTACGACACGCGTGTGGCTAACGATGCCGAGAGCATCAGCCAGGGCCAACGTCAGCTGCTGACCATCGCGCGCGTGCTGCTCAACAACCCGGCGATCCTCATCCTGGACGAGGCGACGTCGAGCGTGGACACGCGCACCGAGCTCGCCATCGGCCGTGCTATGGATGCGCTCATGCGCGGGCGCACGAGCTTTGTGATCGCGCACCGTCTGTCGACGATCGTCGATGCCGACCTCATCCTGGTCATGGATCACGGCAATATCATCGAGCAGGGTACGCACAAGGAGCTGCTGGCTGCCGAGGGCGCTTATGCCGACCTCTACCTAAGCCAGTTCGCATAAGGTGACAAAGGGTCAGTCCCGCATGTCACATCGAAAAGAAGGCGCGCCGGGAGCGGATTCCCTGGCGCGCCTTTTGTGTTGGCGTTCATGCTGTGGCGGTTGCCCGCGGCCCTAGCGCTCGTCTACGAGCTTGGCGACGAGGGCTTTGAGCTCGGCCACCTCTTGCTCGAGTTCCTTGACGCGACGGGCGTTTTCGGTGATGCCCTGACGGTTGAGGGCGCTCTGCTCGGCGGCATCGTCGGGCATGTACTCGCGATGCTGCTTGGCGTCGAAGCTCTCCTCGAACACGCGGCAGCCGTTGCGCTTGATGATGCGCCCGGGCACGCCCACGACGGTGCAGTTGTCGGGCACGTCCTTGACGACGACCGAGTTGCCGCCGATCTTGACGTTGTTGCCGATGTGGATGTTGCCAAGCACCTTGGCGCCCGTTCCCACGGTGACGTTGTTGCCCAGGGTGGGGTGGCGTTTGCCGGTCTCGTTGCCGGTGCCGCCAAGCGTGACGCCCTGGTAGAGCACGCAGTTGTCGCCCACGATGGTAGTCTCGCCAATAACGACGCCCATGGCGTGGTCGATAAAGAAGCGCTTGCCGATCTGCGCGGCGGGATGAATCTCGACGCCGGTGATGTGGCGGGTGATTTGCGAGAGCACGCGGGCGAGCGAGCGATGACCGTGCTCCCAGAGCCAGTGCTCGGGCACGTGGTTCCACTTGGCGTGCAGGCCAGGATAGGAAAGGAAGATGACTAGACCGTTTTGCGCGGCGGGATCCTGCGCTTGGACGGTCTTGATGTCCTCGCGAATGGTATTGATAAAGCTCACCGGCCGCCCTCCCTTAGCGCCATGGCAATGCGATTCAATAAAGTATAGCGATTCGCTAGGGATTAGGAAGGACAATCTTGGCGGCATTGCGCGACAGGTGTCAGTTATGCAAACTTGCTGGTAATGGGGTCATGCTTTTGTGGGGTTGCGCACGAGGGGGCGCCGCAACCGTATACTGGTCAACTTGGACGTATCCGCGCCCACAACTGAGAGGTTTTACTTCATGGGTTTCATCAATTTTATCGCCGAGCTGCTCAAAGACCCGCGCACCGCGATTGCCAGCTGGATCGCCGCCGGCCCGCTTATGGCCTACGGCTGCGTGTTCCTGATCATCTTTATCGAGACAGGCGTGGTGTTCTTCCCGTTCCTTCCTGGCGATTCGCTGCTGTTTGCTTCGGGTTTCTTTGCCCACAACGGTGGCTTTAACATCGTGGCGCTTCTGGCCGTCGCATGGGCGGCTGCCATTTTGGGTGATCAGTGCAACTTTATGATCGGTCATTTCTTTGGCAAAAAGATCATTGCTTCGGGCAAGGTGAAGGCCATGACGCCCGAGCGCATCAAAAAGTCCGAGGATTTCCTGGACAAGTGGGGTCACCTAGCCATCTTCCTGGGCCGCTTCTTCCCGTTTATCCGCACCTTTGTGCCCTTTATCGCCGGCATGGGCGGCATGCACTGGCGCAACTTTGTCATCTTTAACGTGCTGGGCGGCATTACCTGGTCGACGGTCTTTACGCTGCTGGGCTACTTCTTTGGCGGCATTCCCTTTGTGCAGGAGCACTTTGAGCTGCTGATTATCGGCATCGTCGCCGTGTCGATCATCCCGACTGTGGTCGGTCTGGTTAAGGCTAAGCTGGGCAAAAAGAACGCGTAGCTCGAGCCAGCGCGCAAACCGTGCCGTTGAGGCCTGTCACCGCTTACGGTGGCGGGCCTCTTTAGTTTCGGTCAAATGAAAATACTTTACTTAGTTAAAGAAAAGCGTTTTATCAGACGCGTACGGGGAGTACAATCTCGTGCATGCGAATCGACGTGCCATCGGCTTTGATGCTGTTCGCGTGTCCCGTCCGGCTCTACGCTCCGGGCGTGCGACGTTGCGACGCGGTCGGCCTCGGTCCTTGCGTGCGAGTTCGCGAGTATGCAACTTTGTATGTAAGGAGCGACATATGACTGTCGAGAAGAAGGATATCGATTGGGGTAGCCTCGGCTTTGGCTACATGAAGACCGATTACAGCTACGAGGCTCATTGGAAGGATGGCGAGTGGGACGAGGGCGGCCTGACCACCGACCACACCCTGCATGTCTCCGAGTGCGGTGGCATCTTCCATTACTGCCAGGAGGTCTTTGAGGGCCTGAAGGCTTACACCGCCGAGGACGGCAGCATCGTCTGCTTCCGTCCCGATATGAACGCCGAGCGCATGTATAACTCTGCCCAGCGCCTCGAGATGCCCCCGTTCCCCAAGGACAAGTTCGTTGAGGCCGTCAAGCAGGTCGTTTCTGCCAACGCCGCCTGGGTTCCGCCCTTCGGCTCCGGTGCAACCCTGTACGTGCGTCCGTTTATGATCGGCTCCGGTGACGTGATCGGCGTGGCTCCCGCTCCTGAGTACACGTTCCGCATTCTCGTGACCCCGGTCGGTCCGTACTTTAAGGGTGGCCTCAAGCCCGTCAAGCTGCGCGTTTCCGAGTACGACCGCGCCGCACCGCACGGCACCGGCAACATCAAGGCTGGCCTGAACTACGCCATGTCCCTCAAGCCCACGATGGAGGCCCATCGCGAGGGTTATGCCGAGAACCTGTATCTCGACTCTGAGTCCCGCACCTATGTCGAGGAGACCGGCGGCGCGAACGTTCTGTTCGTGAAGGAGGACGGCACGCTCGTCGTTCCGCAGTCGCACACCGACTCCATCTTGCCCTCCATCACCCGTCGTTCGCTTGTTCAGGTTGCCGAGGACCTGGGCATGACCGTTGACCAGCGTCCCGTCGAGTGGGCTGAGGTCAAGTCCGGCACCTTTGTTGAGTGCGGCCTGTGCGGCACCGCTGCCGTCATTTCCCCGGTGGGCGAGATCGACAACAAGGTCTATGGTGCCGATGAGACCGTGACCTTCCCGGCTGGCTACACCGAGATTGGCCCCGTGATGAAGAAGCTCCGCGAGACCCTGACCGGCATCCAATCTGGTGCTGTCGAGGATAAGCACGACTGGGTTTACACCGTCGCGTAAGCTGCCATAGCTGTTCGGCCCGAGGGCAACCTTCCTTTCCGGCGCGTCCTCGGATATGCAAGAACCTCCGCAGCGCACTTCGTGCGGCGGAGGTTCTTTCGTCCTGCGGAGTGCGCCGGAAAGGAAGGTTGCCCTCGGGCCTGCGTTACCTC
>CABRCR010000081.1:0-2529 GCA_902469435.1 uncultured Collinsella sp.
CTTTTTTCATGGCAGAAGTGGTCAAGAAGCGCTATTGGAACTTCATCGTTTACGAGGACTCGGCACCAGAGGACTGGGTTGGCGTGCTGAAGCGTAGCCATTGCATGTTCGCAATCTCCCCGCAGCACCAGCCAGACGAGGAGTGCAAGAAGCCGCACTGGCACGTGATGTTCTATAGCGGGCATGGCCCGATTACGCTGGCGGCGGCGAAAGCTGCGATTCCCGAGGGCGTGCCGGCAAACGGGTACATCGAGCCGGCGCACAGCCAGCAGGGTAGCCAGCGCTACCTGATTCATCTGGACGACCCCGAGAAGCAGCAGTGGGCGGAAGGCATCAACGCCATCACGGTTCTAAATGGGTTCCCGCTCGACTTGACGCGCGAGTTGAGCAAGCCCGAAAAGGCGAAGGTTCGCAGCGCGCTTCTGGCAATCATCCGCGAGAACGGCGTGACCGAGTACGGCGATTTCATCTTTGGGTTGGAAGACCTCGGCGACCCCGACATGCTCGACTACGCTTGCAACCACACGATTTTCTTTTCCAAGGTGATTGATTCGCAACGCAACAAAGCCCGCGATGAAGCGAGACGGTAGACGTGTCAATGGAGCTATCGGTGACTACGGGGGCGGAGTAATCCGCGCAGCGGATCTACGCAGCCCTCGTTCACCGATAGCGGAATTGACGCGGCGGGCGAGCACGACATCAGACTTGGTCGAGGGTCGATGGGCACACCTGCTCATCGACCCTTTCCTTGCCTGTGTCACGGCAACGAAAACCTCTGGGACGGGATGGGGGGAATCCTTACTACGACAGGATTCCCCCCATTGTGTGCCATGTGCCATGTGCCAGCCGAGGGGGAGTTTGAGGGGGCTTGCCCCCTCATGCGAGCGCCGCCGCGAGCTGTCCGAGACCGTGCCGCCGCGGTCTCGGAGGGGTGCAGGGGTGTCCCCTGCCACGTCCTTAGCGTAGCTAAGGTCTAACGTGCTAGACTTTAGGCGATTAAAGGTCTGGGCTGTGCCGCCGCAGCCCTCTTGGAGTCAGGGAATCGAATGGCACATATCGCGAAATACAAGGCAATCTCGGTAGGCCATATGCTCGCGCACTACCGCCGCGATGCATCCAGTCTGGGTCGGGAGAACATCGACCCGACCCGAACCAAGGACAACTACACGCTCGGGCTGGATGACCGAGACGGGAAAGTCGGCGCCATGGATGGCATCGAGCCGAACTGGGCAACGGTGGAGGGGCGCATTGAGGGGGTCAATAAAGCCGCCAAGGCGGCGGGGAAACGTGCCGTGCGCAAGGACGCTGTGGTGATGGCTGATGTGGTCGTGACGCTGCCCGAGAACGTCCGCAAGGGGGACGAGGGCAAGTTTTTCGGCTATACCTACTGGTTCCTGATACAGAAGCTCGGCAAGGAGAACATGATGGGCGGTTTCGTCCACAGGGACGAGGTGCGCAAGGACGGCTCGCCCGTGCGCGATCACATGCACGTGCCATTTACGCCAATCGTGGACGGACGGTTCAACTACAAGAAGATGTGCCCGAGGGCGTTCTATCAGTCCTTGCATAAGGAGCTTGGGGACTATCTGGAAAAACGCATGGGCTATCGACCCGAGGTCGAGTTGGGGGACGAGACCCGCGCGATGAGGGTCTACGCCGACAAGTCCGCCGATATCGACAAGGTGCGCGGTGCAGTCGAGAGGGGCATCGTCGAGCCTGCGGAGCAGCAGGCGGCTCAGGCGGTCGAGGATGCCGCCCAGAGGGTCGAGGAAGCCCGCGCCGAACTGGATGAGCTCAGGGGTGCCGTGAGCGCCGAGCAGGCGCGATTGGAGTCTCTTCGGCAAGGAGCGCGAGCAATTGAGAGAGACGTTGCGGAGCTGGAACCCATCGCTGCCGAGATTGGGCGCTGGGAAGCTGCGGACAGGGCTGGAAAGCGCGCAATCCTCGATTCAATCGCTGCTCGATGCGCAGGAGCGGCGCGAGCAATTGGAAGAGCAGTTGAGGAGCTTGGAGACCGCATCTGGGCGCTGATGCGTCCCAGGAAGGCGCAACGCACCGAGCGCAGCTTGGATGATGTGATGAGGGAAGCCACTGAAGCCGCGCGTGCGGCGAAAGCGTTGAGCCGTAACCATGTTGCGCCGACGAACAGCAGGCCGCGCGGGCAAGCTCGGTGAAACGTAAACTATAGTTTACGTTTTTGGGAGTCCATACTTGTGGAGTCGAAAGCGCAGGTAGCTGCGCAAAAATAAAGGGCACCGCTCGCGCGATGCCCTATAATGTTTGTTGCTGGTCGTTGGTTGCCGCCGACAACCAGCTAATGGAAACGGAAGGTGGTTTCCGTCACCGTACAGTACTATTCTATCAAGACCGCGAGGTCAGGGCTATAGATAGGCGTAAAAACGGAGCCACCTTCCACGATTTTGGAGGTGGCTTTTTTCATGGCAGAAGTGGTCAAGAAGCGCTATTGGAACTTCATCGTTTACGAGGACTCGGCACCAGAGGACTGGGTTGGCGTGCTGAAGCGTAGCC
>CABRCR010000082.1:0-4109 GCA_902469435.1 uncultured Collinsella sp.
CTTGAGAAGGAAGCGAAGGCCGAGGGCAAGTCGACGGGTGCATATGCCCGCGGAATCCTCGCCGATGGTCTCATGGCCATAGCGTAAAAAGGCAAAAAGAAAGCCCCTCTTGCTTGGCGGCTTAGGGGCTTTTCTTTTGGCTCTAGGTGTTACAATAAATCTATTGATAATATAACGTGCCTAGAGGGCTTCCGGGATGGGTCTCCGCGAGGGGGCTTTTCTTTTGGCTCTAGGTGTTACAATAAATCTATTGATAATATAACGTGCCTAGAGGGCTTCCGGGATGGGTTGGTGAGCGGGTTGTCTCTTGAGTCTGTTCTTCTCGAATACGGGGCTTCCGAGGTGTCGGCCATGGAAGTCTACTCGGACATCTTCCAGCTCGGCGATGGCTTCATCCAGACGGAGGGCGAGCCGGGCGGGCTGCACAAGGCCAACCCGATAATCCTCGGCTCGTTCGGCGGGCATTACGACAGCGACGGGAAGCTCGTCGGAGACAGGAGACGCCGCCGAATCCTGTTCGAGGACACGTTCGAGGAGACCCTTGCCGAGTTCCGCGATGCGAACTGGGCGATAACGAACGGTCTCACCTACTGGGGCAGGGCGAACACCGCCGATGCGCAGAGCAAGATGTGCGCCATGATTTTCGACCTCGACGGGCAGGATGACGGCACGCTCACGGCCTTCCTGTACAACTGCCGAAGCGACTACCCCGTCTATCCCGAGCCGAACTACATCATCCTGAGCGGCCACAACGTCCATCTGTACTACGTCCTCGAGGAACCCGCCGACCTATACCCGAACACCAAGAGCCTGCTGAAGGACATGAAGTACCACCTGACCGACAGGATGTGGAACAAGCATACGTCGAGGGAATGGGAGCACCCGCAGCACCAGGGCATCAACCAAGGGTTCCGCGTCATCGGCGGCAAGACGAAGGACGGCGGCACGGTCAGGGCGTTCGCGGTCAACACGCACCCCTTCTCGCTCGAAGAGCTGAACGACTTCCTTCCCCCGGAACAACAGGTAGACCTGTCGAAGAAGTGGAGGGAGACAAGGTACACGCTCGAACAGGCCAAGGAGAGATTCCCCGAGTGGTACGAGAAGGTCATCGTCGGCGGCGGACGCGCCGACGGCTCGTGGAATGCCAAGGAAGACCTCTACAACTGGTGGCTGCGCAAGATACGTGCGGGCGCGACGTTCAGCCACAGGTACTTCTGCCTGATGGCTCTGGCGATATACGCCGTGAAGTGCGGCATCACCGACCGTAAGCGCGTCAAGGCGGACATGGATTCGCTGGTGCCGTTCCTAGATTCGGTAGACACCGAGCACCCGTTCGGCAACGACCATGAGGTCGAGAACGCTCTCGAATGCCTCGACCTGCGGTACAAGAAGTTCCCCATCAAGGACTTGGAGAGGATATCGGGAATAGCAATCCCGAAAAACAAGCGGAACTACAGGAAGCAGGCGCTGCACCTCAGAATGGCGCGTTCGAACCTTGAGATTCTGAGCGAGGATGCCGGTCATGCGTTGCAGGGTCGGCCAAAGGGAAGCGGTGAAAAGCGCGATCTGATTCGTTCCTATGTTCGTGAACATCCTGATGCGAGCCAGCGGGATGTAGCCAAGGCGCTCGGCATTTCACCTACCACAGTGAACAAGTGGCTGAAGGGCTGGAGGTGCGACACCGACGGTCTGCCGGACGGCGCGTGGTACGAGGACGGTCATATCCACGTCGATATGACGGAGCCGGAAATCAAGGCGGGTGAGTGATATGGCAACGAAGCCTTGGCGCTTCACCATCGAGTTCGATGAGGAGAAGGCAAAAAGGAACGGCTACAACGTAGATGACCTCTACGACTGCGTGGGAGCATACGCGGAGCAAATGGGTAACGTCCGCATCGGTCTTGGCACTTGGCAGGCAAAGAACCGCGAGGTGCAGTTCGGAGCGCAGTGCCCTGTTTGCGCCGCCCTTTCTAAACAGCCTTGGGTGATGCAGAACATTAAGTCATGGCGCACCTATGAGGACATGAATGAACCGGAGGGCGAAGACTACCTACAGGTAATCCGGGATATCAGCCCGAAACGCATTTTCGATTAGGGACTGGGAAGGGAAACACCGATGTGGTTGAATACGTGCCAGACGTTTTGCCAGACACTTTG
This sequence comes from uncultured Collinsella sp., assembly GCA_902469435.1. Taxonomy (GTDB): domain Bacteria; phylum Actinomycetota; class Coriobacteriia; order Coriobacteriales; family Coriobacteriaceae; genus Collinsella. Next base: position 2,158 of record CABRCR010000082.1, read on the forward strand.
CCAGACGGGAGCCGACGGTGGCCAAGGTTAAGAAGACATTCCGAATCGAGGAAGACATATACGATGAACTGGTGGAACTCTCCACCGAATGGAGTGTGTCGCAGGGTGCTGCCGTCGAGCGTGCCATACGATTTGCCAGACAGATTGCCAGCGCTGCCGACGGCGGTGAATCGACGGAATCGACGGCGGTGTCCGCGCTGGTTGCCCAACTCGCCGTCAAGGATTCCCAGCTCGCCAAGAAGGACGAGCAGATAGCCAAGCTCATGGAGACCGTTGCCGACAGCACCAAGGCCGTGCAGGGCGCTCAGGCGCTCCACCACGAGACTGCCCAGACGCTCGCTCTGGAATCGACCGAGCAGAAGCTGAGCCGATGGCAAAGGCTCAGGAGGGCTTGGAGGGGGTAGCGTCACCGCGCCCCGCCGCCAAGGCCGCGAGCGCTGCCGCGACAACGAGGGCGATTCGGAATCGGGCGAGTAGACGGGTCAATGTAGCAATCAGTGACCACGGGGGCGCGTGGTCTGCGAAGCAGATCTAAGCGACCTCGTTCACGGATTGCGGAATTGACGCGGCGGTCGAGTCAAAAGACAGACTGGGATAAGGGTCGATGGACGCTCTGCTCCATCGACCAGGAGTTCGGGGAGTCGAATCTGGTGCACTTCACGGTGCATATGGACGAAGAGACCCCGCACGCCCACTTCGGCTTCGTGCCGCTGAAAGACGGGAAGCTCTCGTGGAAGGGGTTCTTCCCTGACAAGGCGGCGCTCGGTGCGATGCAGGACAGGTTCTATGGGCGCGTAGGGGCGCTGTACGGCCTTTCTAGGGGCGAGAAGCGCATCGAGGGGGAACCGGCAAGGCGGCACAAGTCCGTGGCCGAATACAAGGCCGAGAGCCGCCGAGTTCAGGCCGAGCTGGACGAGAAGGCAGAGCAGCTCGAGACGGCACGGGCGGAGCTTGCATCCACCCGTGCGCAGCTCGCCGAGTGCAGGTCGCAGGTCGAGGGCTTCGCCGCGAGATTCGAGCGCATCAAGGCCGAGCTGGCGCAGATTGCCGAGTGCCTGTCGGTGCGCGGCTTCCTCGGGAGCTTCAAGGCCAAGCTCGCCGAGTTCGCCGAGAACCCTATCTGCAAGGCCGCGCTCGCGGCCGGTCGCGACTTCGTGACAGCACGTGACGGCAGGCGCGCGGAGAAGGTGCTCGTCAACGGTGCCAGGGAGAAGGTCGTGGAGATGGAAGGGCTGTCGAGGGAGATGGGCGAGTGGTCTCTGCTCGATGAAGCCGGGGATATGAGGGGTGCCCGCAGGGAGCTTGACGGCCACGAAGCCCCAGCGCGACCGCTCGATAATCAGGTGCTTTGATTAGGTATACTAATCTGGTATACTTATTGGGGAAGAAAGGAGAACGGCATTGGTCAGAGTACACGGGAACGCCCTTAAGCACGGGCTTACCAGCGAGGAAGTTGCGTATGCGTGGGAGAACCCGATTAGGTGCCGTCAGCGAAACGGCACGGATGACCCGCCGCTCTGGATTTCGGTCGGCTCGCTTCCCGATGGGAGGTTTGCCGAGCTGATTGGATTCATGGATATCGACGGCGTTTGGTGTGTGTTCCACGCGATGGTGCCGCCGACGAAGAAGTTCAAGCGTGAGCTGGGATGGAGGTAGACATGAACGGAATCGTTGCCGAGAACGGCAAGGTCGTTACCGATGAGATGATTGCCGATTGGGAAAGCGCCCTTGAGCGCGATGAGTGGCCTAGCGGATGGGTCAACGTTGGCGAGGTTGTCGAGGGCAAGCTCCCGAAGGCCGCACCCGAGACGGTGACGCTGTCCCTCAAGGTTCCAGTTGCGATGAAGCGGGCTCTTGAGAAGGAAGCGAAGGCCGAGGGCAAGTCGACGGGTGCATATGCCCGCGGAATCCTCGCCGATGGTCTCATGGCCATAGCGTAAAAAGGCAAAAAG